>NZ_JBIUYE010000004.1:108348-238108 GCF_044744365.1 Kitasatospora sp. NPDC087314 | reverse complement strand
CCCGTCAACATCTCCGGGACCCAGGCCTTCGACACCCTGGACACGGCGCGCGGCGCGGGGTTCGTGCAGTTCACGATGCTCGCCCCGGCCTGCCTGGCCGCACAGACCGCGACGGTCACCGGCACCGGATTCACCGCACCCCCCTCGACCTCCTGCCTGACCGTCGCCCCGACCCCCTGACCGCTGACCGTCACCACGACGGGGTGTCAACTACGGCCACACGTCAGGCCCCTGGCGGGGACGATCTCGCAGAAGATCGGATCCGGCCGAGGGGCCTCACGTGTCCACCAGGGTCACAGACACTGCCGTTCTCGACGTGCGTCGGGAGACGGCCGAGCACCTGGCCAGGCGGCTGCGCGAGAAGATGGCCGAGCTCGGCGCACGCCGTGGACGCCGCGCACTGGGCTGATTCCGGCAGGCCGTGCTGGTCCCTTGCTGGTTCATCGACGGCGCGCACATGGCCCAACTCACCCGCGACAACGGCATGTCAGCACCAACGACATGTTGTAGGCGCCCCTCACGGCGAGCGGCCTCCGCGGCGCAGCCGAGGGGTTGGGAAGTGCGGCGGCGAAGGCGCGGAAGCCTTCGTCGTCGGTGGGCGGGGTGTGGCGGGCGGCGCCGATCAGGGCCAGCTGCCATTGGTGGGGGCCGATGCGGGCGGCGGCGGCGCCGCGGGGAGTTCGGGGCGAGGGTGGGTTGGTAGGAGGCGAACCAGTCCTGGTCGGGGCCGGGTTCCAGGGTGAATTGCCGGGATGCGTAGGTGACCTTGCCGTCCACCACCGTGCTCTCGGGGACGCGGTGGCCGGCCTGGGCGAGCTACTGCGGGAGGCGGGCGCCGCGGCCGGTGGCGTCCACGACCAGGTCGGCTTGTAGGACCAGCTCGTCGTCGGAGGAAGCTGACCGGTACGGCCGGCCGCCGACACCGATACGCGACCCGGCGGGTTCGCGGTCGAGCAGGGGGTGGCGGCCGCGAAGTCCGCCACCGGGCAGCCGCAGGCCACGAGTTCGGACCGCAGGCCCGGAAAGAGTTTCTCCAGTCGCTGAGCTCCGGCGTCGAGCAGTGCGTGCGGGTGGTGGGCCTGCGGGACGCCGGGCCGGGTGGCCGCTTCCTGTCCCGCGGCGGGGGCGGGTCGCGTTCGACGACGGTGACGTGGCGGAAGTGGTCGGCCAGGACGCGGGCGGCGAGCAGGCCCGCGTAGCCGCCGCCGAGGACCAGCACACGGTCCCACGCTGCTGTCCGGGCCATCGGGCGGCCTCCTCCTTGTGTGGCGAACCAGGGCTTCCGCCGGGGGCGGTCACGGCTTGCTCGCGGTGAGTACGACGTAGCCGGCCTGTGGCAGTGCGCCGTAGGCGGCGACGCTGCCGACGAACGCGTCGAAGGTGTCCGCGCCGATGTGGGCGGAGAATTGGTCGCGGGCGGCGTTCAGGTCGGAGACGACCTTGGCGAAGGAGGGACGGGCGTGGTCGCTGATGTCCGTGATGTCCAGCAGCCGCAGCCCGGCAGTCTCGATGAGGGCCGGGTAGTCGTCGATCTGGCGCAGTGTGGCGACCCGGCTGGTGGCACGGAAGGCGTCCACGACGGGCAGGTCGTGGACGTCGACGGGGCCTCGCAGGGCGAAGTCGGCGATCACGAGTCGTCCGCCGGGGTGCAGGACGCGCTTGAGCTCGGAGAGGACCTGGTGGTGGTCGGATATGTGGAGCATGGACTCGAATGCCCACGCAGCGTCGAAGGATGCGTCGGCGAAGGGGAGTTGGGCGGCATCGGCGTACTCGAAGCTCGCCTGTTCGTGCAGTTGTTGGGCCTGGGCGTTGGCGTTGGCGACGTTGACCTGGTGACGACTGACCGAGATGCCCACCACGCTCGCGCCGCTCGTTCGGGCAAGCCGCAGGGCGGGCTTGCCCGTTCCGCAGCCGACGTCCAGCACCCTGTGCCCGGGGCCAGCACTCAGGCGTTGGATGAGTTCGTCGGTCATCAGGTCCGGGGCGGCCTCGAGGGTGCTGGGGTCGTCGGGGTCGGGGCTGTAGCCGAGGTGGAGGTTTCCGTCGTAGGCGGCGGCGACCAGGTCGGTGAGCTGGTCGTAGAACTCGGCGACGGGGTCGGTCGCGTTCGCGTCGGGCATGACGTCTCCGGTGTCGGGGATCGTGGAAGTCGGTGCCGGGCTGTGGTCGTGGATGTGCCGGATGGCGGGTCGGTGTTCGGCGCGGTGGGCCGGTCGGAGGCTGAGTCCCGGGGCGGCCCTCAGACGCTCGCGGCCTGCTCGGGTGCCGGGCCGGGTGCGGCGGGGCGCCAGGCGTTGTGCGGAGGTTCCCGGCTTTCGCGGCTGATCGTCGGCTCGGGCTGGACACGGCGGGCGAGGTGGCCCAGGGCGAGCAGGGAGAAGACGTCGGCGAGCACGGGCACGGTGAACCCGAACGGGCGGGGTCCGATCGAGTCCGGGATGCTCGCGATCGACCCGTCCGGGCGCTGCTGGGACAGGAGATAGGCCGCGCCCCGCGCGGCGTGGCAGACCGCGTCGCGGGTACCGACGGCGGCCAGGGTGGTCAGCGCGTAGGCGGTGCTCAGGGCGTCGCTGGGCGTGCCGTCGCGGTGTCCCCAGCCGCCGTCGGCGTTCTGGGATTCCTGGACCAGGCGCAGCGCCCGTTCGGTGATGCGCCGGACGGCGGTTCCGGGTGTGGTGGAGCCGCCGCTCGCGGCGAGGGCTGCGCGGAAGACGGTGTGCAGGCGGCTGCGGCTCCAGTCCGGTGGGAAGGAGCCGTCGGCGCGCTGCTGGGAGGCGAGGAAGGTCAGCGCCCGGGCAACGGTGTCCTGCTGGCGGGGGCCTTGGGTGGCGAGGGCGTTGATCGCGGCAGCGGTCATGCCCGCTTCGGAGGGGGCGCCGGCGAGGTAGGTGGGGAAGCCTCCGTCGGGGCCGCGCAGGGCGTGCAGGGCGGCGATTGCGCGGGCGACCGGTACTCGGTGGGTGTCGGGGCCGGTGAGGTGGAGGACTTCGGTGGCGACCGAGGTGCAGTCCACGTCCGCGAGTTCGACCCCTTCGCTGTAGGACCAGCCTCCGGCGGGCTGTTGCAGGTCCATGAGGCGGCGGGCGACGGCGTTGACTACCGGTGCGCAGACTCCGGCGGTGTGCAGGGCGATGCCGGCGGTGGCGGTGACCCAGGTGTCCTCGTCGCGAATGAACGGCACACCTCCGTCCGGGCGCTGGTGCTTCAGCGCGGTGCGTACCCCGGCAGCGACGATGCGGTGGTGCCCGGGAAACCGGGCCAGGGCGTGCAACACGGACACGTGGATCAGGATGTTGCCCTCCCACACGCTCCCCGGCCGCTGGGTGGAACGGAGCAGGTCGAGATCACGGTGCTCCACCAGATGGGGCAGGCCGTGTGCGTGGGCCAGGACGGCCTTGACGGCGGTGACCTGGACCCGGGCCCAGGCGTGCAGAGCGCTCGCCGGGAACGCCTCGGGGCCGGGCATCGTCCCGGTGGGCGCGGCGCCGAGCAGCACCAGGACGGCCTGCAGGAGTGCCCGCTTGCGGGGGCCGGTGAAAGCCGGGGCCTGGTCGAGGAACTGGTCCATATCGAGCAGGTGGGCCTCCTGTGGCCGGCCGTCGAGGGCGGCTTGGGCCAGCAGGCGGTCCAAGGGCTCCGGGGTGTCGCGGTGCGCGGAGAGGTACGCGGCCAGACGATTCCTGGCGGCCGGTTCCAGGCGGGTGCGGTCCAGCAGCGCCAGCAGCAGCGCGGACTCCAGCACGCGGCTGCGGCACGGATCGCGCAGCGCACCGTCCGGACCCACCCGGTCCTCCACGTTTCGGCGCAGCCGTGCTGTGGCGGTCGCCAGGTGGTCGGGGAAGGCGCCGGCGGGCCAGCGGGGCTGGCCGACGGGTACCGGGGCGAGGCGCATAGGGGGTCCGTTCGTCGTCGGTCGCGGCCTGTCGCCGCCTGTGCACGAAGGTCGGGGCGGGGAAGCGCTCAGGAGGGCGGCGGGGCCGGATCGGAGACGTCGGCGAAGCGCCCGGTGATGGTCAACCAGTGCACGATGGCAGCCATAAACCGCTCCGTCAGGTCGACGTAGCGAATTACCTGTTGGATTCGGGCCGGTGACAGGCCCGGGGTCGCGCGCAGAGCCTGCGCCGTTGAGCAAAGTCCCGACCGCCGCTCCTCGACCATCGCGGCCACGCGCGCCCGGGCCTCGGCTGTGGAGCAGCCGTCCTCCCGGGCAAGGAGCGTCACCAGGTTGTCCTGGCCGGCGGACGCGTCATCGGCAGCCGAGGCCAGGTCGTTGGCCCAGCCCGCCACATCGGCCACTGCCTGGCGCAGGTCGTTGATCTGAGCTGCCAGCTGGGCGTTCTCCGGCATGGGCGCATGGCCGGTACGTTCCAGGACGTCCAGCATGGGAAGCAGAGTGATCGTGCGGCGCCGCAGGTCGAGGTAGTCCGCCAGCGGCAGACCGGCCCGGGCCCGGCGCAGTGCCGCCTCCTCCTCGCAGGCACGCAGGAAGTCGAGGTAGTCGGTGGTGAACCGGCTCCGCCACGCAGGCGGCATGCCCATCGCCGTGCGTTCCAACAGTCGCGCCAGCACCTCCGCGGGCGCCGTCGACACGTCCGGTGGTTCGTCAGGCGTGAGCACTGCGCGGAGCGCCGCGGTGAACCGTTCCAGCTCGCCTGGCACTGACCCCAGACCCCGCCGGTCGATCTGGTCGTCCACCCAGCAGATGAACACCGCCCACTGCGCGGTCAGCAGCACATCCGCTGCATCACGCCCGGGAAGTGCGCCCCCGGCCAGCACCTCAAGCCGCATGGCGGCCAGCCGCCGCACCTCGCGGGCGCTTGCGACCAGGCCCTCATCCCGGGCCCACAGCAACAGCGGCCCGGACTCCAGAGCCGGCACCGATACTGATGAGCTGTCAGTCATATGCCGATGTTGACAGGGCACCGCCACGCTCGAAGGCGAATCTGTAATCGAGCAGCGCTGCTGCCCCGATTTCTCTGTTCCCCAAGGCCGAGCCGGTAGGTCTGGAACAGCACGGCGGCGACGTCGATCCACTGGGTGGAGGCCGGGGTCACCCGGATGCCGGTGACGCACCTGTCGTACCAGTCCATCGTGCAGGTCGGTTCCGCTTGCACCCACTTCAGCGTGACCGGGTCCAGCGCGAAGACGTCCAGCCGAGTGGTGTCCATCAGCAGGTACTCCCCCGGTCGCGTGCGACGGAGCCTCCCGTACGTGCCGGTCGGCCGGGCGGCGATGTACCGGTTGCGCTTCATGCTCAGCCGGAACGTCGGCAACCGCCGCTCCGCGGCGGGCGGCGCAGGATCCCCCCGGTCCGGCTCATCGGGCGGTCGCCTTCCAGGGGCCTTGCTCGGGCCTGGCCTCGGTGTCCGTCCCCGGCCAGGGCGGCATGGTGACGGCGACGATCCGCAGCGGCCGGTCCGTGTCCTCGTCGGCCCGGAACTGGAAGGCCGTGCCGAGCGGGATCGAGGCCGCCGTCCCCGGCGCGAGCCGGACGGTCTCCTCCCGCCCGCCCTGGCGCCGCCACAGCCGCCCGCTGCCCTCGGTGACCTGCCACAGCTCCTGCACGGTGGCGTGCGACACCGCGTGCGACACCTGCCCGGGAGCGAGCTCGAACACCGCGAGGCTCCCCTGCCCGTCCAGCACCAGCAACGGGAACACCGCAGACCCGTCCGGGGCCGTCACCAGGGGGACGTCACCGACGTCCGCTGTCTGGAACGGTTGCTGACCCACCTGATTGCTCATCCGACCCGGCCTCTCTCGCATGACGGAGTACCTCGGTCCCGCCCCCACCGCTGATGGGAACACGCCGCGCCGGGCACCCGCCACCCTCGCTTTTCTCAGGGTCGCGGGCCTGCCGGGTCAGCCTTCCGACGGATCGCCGAAGTCGCGCAGGGCCTCGGTGACGATCGCGTCCAGCCGGGCGTGGTGGGCGCCGCGCCAGTAGGCCTGGCCGCAGTCGACGCACTGGGCGAAGGCGTCGTAGGAGCGCTCGGTGCCGTCCCGGAGCTGTTCGAGCACCGAGGTCTTGGCGGCCTCGCGCAGCACGCCGTTGCAGGTGGTGCAGCGGCTCCACGGGGCGAGCGGGGGCGCGAAGCGGGAGAGTACGTCGCGCAGCTGCTCGGCGGGGCGGTGGCTGTAGACGTAGGCGCCGGCCCACAGTTCGCGGCGGCGCAGCAGTCCGCGGTCGCGCGAGAGCAGGACGCGCTGTTCGGCGGCGGAGCGGGCGGCGAGCGCGGCGTCGCCGATGTCCGGGTTCTCGTAGGCCGCGTCGACGCCGAGCAGGCGCAGCCGGCGGGTCAGGGTGCCGAGGTGGACGTCCAGCAGGAAGCGCGGCGGGACGGGCGACGGCTGCGGCCTGGCCACGGCCCGGACGGTGACGTGCTCCTCGTCGACCGGGACGTACGAGTCGGGCACCGGGCGGCCGTCCACCAGCAGGCTGCCGACCTCGGTGAGCGGGACGCCCAGCGACTCAACCACGTGGCCGAGGGTCGAGGTGCCGTCGGTGCGCAGCGCCGAGCGGCCCGCCCGCCGGGGCCCGGAGACGAAGAGGTGCAGCTCGGGGGCGAAGTCGAGCCAGATCTGGGGTCGGTCCACGCGGCCAGCATGCCAGCGGTCGGCGGCCCGGGGCCACCGCTTTCCGCCCGGCGCTCGGAGCGGTCCCGGGTGCGCCCGGAGCGCCCGCGGTCGGCGCGTGCGACGGCCCGTGCGACAGCCGGGGCCAGGCCGGGCGCCGGCGGTGGGCCCCGCTTCGGGCCTCGGTCGCTCATGGGCCCTCGGTCGCCGCCACCCCGACGGCAGCGGACGAACCGACGGCTGCGGACGTCCCGACGGCTGCGGACGTCCCGACGGCTGCGGCGGGTCGCGGGGGCGCGGTCGGCGCCGGGTGGCCGCGGTCGCGCTCGGCCCAGCGGACGACCGGCCCCATCGCGTGCCCGGCCGCCAGGAAGAGGCCGCCCAGGACCAGCCAGCCCGCGAGCCCGCCGTCCAGCAGCAGGGTGGTCAGCAGTAGCGGCCCGAGCGTGCGGGCGACGGCCACGCCGGTGCCGAAGAAGCCCTGGTACTGGCCGATCCGCTCGGGCGGGGCGAGGTCGAAGCTGATCTGCCAGGAGCCCGCCGACTGCCGCATCTCCCCGATCACCTGGAGGACGGAAGCCGCCACCAGCAGTGCGCCGACCGCCCACACCGGCACGTCCAGGGCCGACAGGCCGAACACGGCGCACGAGGCCAACAGCACCGACCCGGCCGAACGGACCGCCCGGGCGGCCGAGACCAGGCCGGTGACGCCGCGCGCCGCCCGGACCTGGAAGCCCAGCACGGCCACGGTGTTGAGGACGAACAGGGCCGAGCCGAGCCAGCCGATGCCGGGCGCCCGGTCGGCGATCCAGAGCGGGATGACCAGGCTGAGCAGCGGCATCCGCAGCAGCAGCACGGCGTTGACCAGCGCGACGGCGGCGTACCGGCGGTCCCGCAGGACGGCGAGGCGCGGCCCGGTGCCCGACTGTGCCGGGGCGGGCGGGACTTCGGGCAGTCGCAGCAGGATCAGCGCGCCGGCCAGGAAGCCGAGGGCGGTCACGGCGAAGGCGCCGAGGAACGCGGCCCGGGTGCCGACGGCGAGCGCGATGCCGCCGATGGCGGCGCCAACGGCCAGGCCCCCGTTCAGGGTTGACTGCAGGTGGGCGAGCAGTGCGGTGCGCCGGGCGGGCGGCACCAGGGCGCCGACCAGCGCCTGCCGGGCGGCGGTGAGCCCGGACTGCGTCGTCGCGTAGAGGCAGACCGCCACCAGGAACGGCGGGTAGGAGCGGATCACCAGGAAGGCGGCGACCACCACCGCCGTGGCCAGCGCGAGGGCCACCGCCGTACGGCGCGGGCCGCGGCGGTCGGCCAGGTGGCCGAGCGGGACGCCCGCCAACGAGCCGAGCGCCCAGGCGACGGCGAGGCCGAGGCCGAGCGCGGTCGCCGACATGCCGACGACGTGGGTGAAGTAGAGCGCAGAGCAGGTGTAGTAGGCGCCGTCCCCGACGGCGCTCGCCAACTGGGCTGCGGCGAGCGTCCGTTGGGGTCCTGCGGGCGGGATGATTCGGGGCTCCGGGGCACTGCTGGTCGACACGTCTCTCCTGGCTGGGGGGCGGCGCGCGGGCCGGGTGTTCGCAACCGTTCGCGGTCCAGCCTAGGAAGGAACCGGCCCAGCCGAAAGATCCAGTGATCAAGGATTTTCCTGGGCCACTTCCCACCCCCGCCGCACCGGCGGGCGAGGGCTGAACCCGCGTGCGACAGTTGCCGAACACCCCACCCACGGACCCGAAACGGGCCTCGCCCGCACGGTCGCCGCGCCGTCCGTACCCGCTCCGAATCCACTCCGCCCGGCCCCCGCCAAGCGGAGACCACCCCACCGGAGGGCCAACATTGACCGTATTGACCGGTCAGTAACGCCCTCCTATGCTCAACGGCGTTCGCGATCCGGCACCGGGCCCGGCGCCGTCGTGCCCGTCCGGTCCGCCGTCGTCATCGGCTCCGTCATCGGCTCGAAGGGCTTCTCCCATCAGCACTCCCCTCGCCCGCTCGGACGACACCGACCGCCCGGGCGGCACCGACCGCTCGGACGCCCCCGGCCTCCCGTGCGAGGCACCCGCGCAGGCCGCCGCCGGCACGGCCCGCCGCCGCTTCCTCACCTACCTGCTGGCCGCGCCGACCCTCACCGTCGGCGCCCGGCTCGGCCTCGACGCCGCCGCGCCCGCCACCGCGCAGGCCGCCGTCCGCACCGCCGCGGCCGCCCAGGACGCCGCCGCCCCCTCGCAGTTGATCGGCCTTCCCGGCATCCCGGACATCCTGGACCTCGGCGACGCGCTGATCGTCGCCGGCCTGCCGACCTCGCACCTGCTGGTACTCGAACTCACCCCCGCCGGGCGCGCGGTGCTGCACCTGCCCCGGCTGGAGGTCGGCCAGGGCCTCACCACCGCCATCGCGATGCTCGTCGCCGAGGAACTCGACGCCCGGCTCGGCGACGTGGACGTCCCGCTCTCCGACGGCCGCCCCGAACTGCTCTTCAACCAGCTGACCGGCGCCTCCAACTCGGTGCGCTCGCTCTACGACCCGGTGCGCGCCGCGGCCGCCGCCGCCCGCGCCCGGCTGGTGACCGCCGCCGCGCGGCGCTGGAACGTTCCCCCGGACACCCTGCGCACCGCCGACTCCGCCGTCCTCGCCCCCGACGGCCGCCGGGCCGGCTACGGCGACCTCGCCGCCGACGCCGCCGCCATCGCCGTCCCGGCCGTGTCCAGCAGCCCCAAGAGCGCCGACCAGCTGCGCCTGGTCGGCCGGCCCACCGGCCGGATCGACGCCCGCGACATCGTCACCGGCCGCGCCAAGTACGCCGGGGACCTCGCGATCCCGGGCGCCGTCCCCACCGTGGTCGCCCGCCCCACCACCATCAACGGCACCCTCCGGAGCCTGGACGCCTCGGCCGCCCGCACCATGCCCGGCGTGCTCGGCGTGGTACAGATCCCCAGCGGCGTCGCCGTCCTCGCCGAGACTTTCGACCAGGCCCTCAAGGCCCGCGACGCGCTGCGCACCTCGTGGAACCCGGGGCCGGTCGCCCACCTGTCCACCTCCGACATCCGCGCCCAACTGCGCGCCGCCCACGCGCCGTTCCTCATCCCGCCGCTGCTCACCCCGTACGTGGACGGCGAGTTCGACTTCGCCTTCGTCAACCACGCGCCGATGGAGGTGCTGACGGCCGTCGCCGACGTGCGGCCGAACCGGGCCGAGCTGTGGTTCGCCTCGCAGACCCCGATCATCGCCCAGCAGACCATCGCCGCCGAACTCGGCCTGCCGCAGGACGCCGTCACCGTCCATGTCGTGCGCGGCGGCGGCTCGTTCGGCCGGCGGCTGTTCTTCGACGCCGCCCTGGAGGCCGCCCAGATCTCCAAGGCCGCCGGCCGGCCGGTCAAACTCATGTGGACGCGCAACGACGACATGCGCCACGGCCGGATGCGCCCGGCCAGCCACCACCGGATCCGGGCCACCTACGGACTCGGCCAGGTACTCAGCTACGAACACCGCGCCGCCACCGTCAAGACCGACTTCCGGCACGGGCTCGGCGAGATGCTCACCGGCGCCGGCTTCAACCTCTCGCTGGCCGGGCTCAGCCTCGCCCAGGCCTTCTTCCTGCTCAGCGAGAAGAACCCGTACAACGTCGGCATCCCCACCCAACTGCTCGCCGAAGTGCCGCTGGACGTGCCCACCGGCAGCTGGCGGTCGGTCTACTCCGGCACCGTCCGGGTCTCCGACGAGATCATGATGGACGAACTCGCCCGCCGGATGGGCCAGGACGCCGTCGCCTTCCGCCGCGCCCGACTGCGCAGCGCCGCCGGCCGGGCCGTCCTGGACGCCGTCGCCAAGGCCGGGAACTGGGGCCGCCCGATGCCCCCCGGCCAGGCCCAGGGCATCGGCTACCACGACGAGAACAGCGGGTGCGCCGCCTACCTGGTCGAGCTGGACGCCACCGACCCGACCAATCCCCGGGTCACCAAGGCCGTGATCGCCGCCGACCTCGGCCGGGTCATCAACCCCACCGGCCTGGAAGCCCAGTTGACGGGCGCGCTGATCGACGGCATCTCGGTGATCCTGCACGCGGGCAACCACATCGACAACGGCGCCGTCCGCGAGGGAAGTTACGCCGACTTCCGGTACGCCCAACAACGGCACACCCCGCCGGTCGTCGAGATCCACCTCATGCCACCGAGCGGACCGCCCGGCGGGGCGGGCGAGTTGGGCGTCCCGGCGGCCTCCGCCGCGGTCGCCAACGCCTACGCGCGCGCGACCGGCACCAGCCCGCGCTCCTTCCCCATCAACTTCTGACCCCCCGGACCAAGGAACGCCAACTCCCCATGCCCACCCACACCTTCGTCCTGAACGGGCAGCCCGTCACCGTCGAGGCCCCGGACGACATGCCGCTGCTCTGGGTGCTGCGCGACAAGCTCGGCGTCACCGGCCCCAAGTACGGCTGCGGGGTGGGCGTCTGCCGCGCCTGCACCAGCCACCTGGACGGCGAGGAGTTCCAGCCCTGCACCCGCTCCGTCAAGGACTGCGAGGGCCACCGCGTCACCACCATCGAGGGCCTGGCCGACGGCGACACCCTGCACCCCGTCCAGGAGGCCTGGCTCGGCTGCGACGTCGCCCAGTGCGGCTTCTGCCAGCCCGGCCAGATCATGACCGCCGTCGCCCTGCTGCGCCGCACCCCGCACCCGACGGACGCCGACATCGACCAGATCCAGAACATCTGCCGCTGCGGCAGCTACCCACGCATCCGCGAGGCCATCAAGCAGGCGGCGGCCCGGCAGGCCTCGGGCTGACGGCGCGCCGCGACGCGGCTGTCCCGATCGACCCGACGGTCACCGACCCCGACTACCGCGCGCCCTCCGGGTCGCGGCCGAAGAAGCCGGCGAGCCGGTCGTACGGCGAGGCGTCCTCCGGCACGGCGACCTCGGGGCCGAAGGCGTGGTGATCCTCCTCGCCGCCGCGGTACTCGGGTTTGAGCGCGCCGCGGGCCCAGGCGAGGGCGACGAGGGCCACCTCGTGGTCCAGACCGTCCGTGGACTGGTCGGTGGCATGGGCCAAATCCCACCCGTGGACGGCGAATTCGGCGATCTGCTGGTCCACCGGGAAGCGGGCCGGCAGGGCGCCGACGCCGGGGATCTCCAGCGTCCCGGTGAGGTCGCCGGCCTCCCGCCAGGCGCCGACCAGCGCCTCGGCGCCGGCTTCGAAAGCGTGCAACCAGTCCTCCTCCACCCGCTCGAAGGGCTGCGACCAGTCCGGCTGCCCGCCCTCGGCCCGGACGGTGAACTGCCGCAGGTCGAACAGCAGATGGCTGATCAGATCGCCGACGTCCCAGGACCGGCAGGCCGTCGGGTGGCCGGCCAGCTCGACGCCGACGCCGTCGATCAGCCCGGCGGTCTGCGCCAGCGCCCGGGCGAGCAGCTCGATCGGGTCTTCCGCTGCGGTCATGGCACACCTCTCGGTCGGCGGAACAGCTGGGAACACGAGTCGGACCGGGCGATCGTAAACGCGCCCACCGACAACCGCCCGCCGCGACACCGGCCCGGTGGTGCGACCACCGGGCCGGTGTCCGTCCCGCGGACCGTCAGGCCGCGAAGCCGCCGTCCACCGCGAGCTCCGCGCCCGTGACGTACCGGCCGTCCTCGCCCACCAGGAAGGCGACGGCGCCGGCGATGTCGGCGCCCGTGCCGAAGCGGCCGAGCGCGGTCAGGACGCTCTGGAACTCGGCGTCCGGGCCGGCCGCCGGGTTCATGTCGGTGTCGATCGGGCCGGGGTGGACCACGTTCGCGGTGATCCCGCGCGGGCCGAGCTCCCGGGCCAGCGCCTTCGTCAGGCCGATCAGCGCCGCCTTGCTGGTCGCGTAGAGGGTGGCGCCGGGGAAGGCGACCCGCTTGGCGATACAGCTGCCGATGGTGACGATCCGCCCGCCGTCCGCCAGGTGCGCGGCGGCCGCCTGGGCGAACAGGAACGGCGCCCGGACGTTCACCTCCAGCACCCGGTCGACATCGTCGAGTGGCAGTTCACCGATCGGGCCGAGCACACCGACACCCGCGTTGTTCACCAGGACGTCCAGCCGCCCGAACCGCTCCGCGACCGCGGCGACCACGGCCCGCACCTCCTGCGGGTCGGCGCTGTCCGCACGGACGGCCCACCCGCGCCGCCCCATCGCGGTGATCTTCGCCGCGACCTCCTCGGCCAGCTCGGCCCCGCCCTGGTAGGTCAGGGCGACGTCGGCACCGTCCTCGGCCAGCCGCAGCGCGACCGCCGCCCCGATCCCCCGGCTGCCGCCGGTCACCAGGGCCACCTTGCCGTCGAGCTTCGTCGCGCCGTTCATCGTCATATCTCCAGAACTCCTCGTTCGGACCTGGTCCGACTCGTTCCGACCAGAACCCCTGGTTCCGATCGCGGACATGACTCGATCCTCGACGACGACGCCGGAAGGATCCGGCGGTATTCAGACGTCGCGTTCAATCTTCAACTACAACCCCGAACGCCCGCGCCCACCACCTCACGCCCGCGCACGCGCCGCGCCGAGCGGCCGCCCCGGGGAGGGGCGACCGCTCGGCGCGGGTGCGAGGGGGCGAGGAGCCGCAGGGGCGAGGGGGCGTCAGAGGGCCAGGGCCTGGCCCGGGAAGATGAGGTCCGGGTCGCCGCCGATGGTGCGGGCGTTCTTGCCGTACAGGCTGTCGGCGTCGGTGCCGAACTTGGCCGCGATGCCGCTCAGCGTGTCGCCGCTCTTGACGGTGTAGCCGCCGCGCGAGGTGTTCTTCTCCGAGGACGGCGCCGACTGCTGCGGCTTCGACGCCTCCTGCGGCTTCGGCGCCTGCTTGCTCTTCGGCGCCTGCTGGGCCTGCGGCGTCTGGGTCTGCGACGTCTGAGCCTTGGGCGCCTGGGCCTTGGGCGCCGCCTTGGCGGCCGGCTTGGACGGCGCGGCGTCCGAGGTGTCGACGGCGGCCGGGGCGCCGCCCTTGCTCAGGCCCGCCTTCGCCGAGCAGACCGGCCACGCGCCGGGGCCCTGCGAGGCGAGGACCTTCTCGGCGACGGTGATCTGCTGCGCCTTGGTCGCCTGGTGGGCCTGGGAGGCGTAGGCGGTCCCGCCGTACGCGGCCCAGGTGGACGGGGTGAACTGCAGTCCGCCGGAGAAGCCGTTGCCGGTGCTGATGCTCCAGTTGCCGCCGCTCTCGCACTGGGCGACGGAGTCCCAGGCGGAGGTGGTCGCGGCGGAGGCCGAGGTGGCCGTGACGAGGCCGGCCACCGGCAGGGCCGCGACGGCGGCACCCGCGACGACCGCCATCCGCACGCGGTTGCGCTTGGTGGCGGTGGTGTCGGTGGCAGCGGCGGTCTCGTGACGGGAAGTCATGTAAGTCCTCTCGACAAGCCCCGGGCGGGCATGCGGAACCGGACCCACTACGGGCCGGTCGTCGCGCTCACCTCACTCGACGGGCGGCCGGACACGTGTCGGACGTGCCGTGCCGCCCCGGCCACCTCCACTCGCCGACGGCCTGTTCGAGCCGGTCGCGTCGGCGGGCACGGCCCTCGCGCCGGGGGTCAGTCGGCGGGCCGTGCGTCGGGGTGAACCCGGGTGGTGCTCGTTGCACCGCCAATGAAGCTACGGGCCACCCCGGGGTGCAGCAAGCAATTCTTGCTCCCCGCAGGTCAGTTGACTGTTACCGTCGGTATCGATCAAGGAACTGCGTCCAGTTCGACCAGGTTTGACCGTATTCTCAAGATCAAATGGTCAATTCCCGTGCCCGCGCTCACATCTGTCCATCCGTGAAGCCGCGCACGCCATCAACAATCGGCAATCAACCGACGACGCACCGTCACCGCCGAACCCGGAGTTCCCCGTTCCGCACCGCCGCCGGGTGGCATCCGCCACACCCACGACGCTCCGTCATCGAATCGACACGCTCAGTCCCGGTCGCCGAGCTCCGCGTCCCGCGCCAACAGCGCCGCCTGCACCCGGTTCTCGCAGCCCAGCTTGGCCAGGATCCGGCTGACGTACGTCTTCACCGTCGCCTCGCTCATGTGGATCCGCGCCCCCGCGTCGGCGTTGGACAGACCCTCGCCGAGCAGCGCCAACACCTCCAGCTCACGTGCGGTGAGCACCTCCAGCCGGCGCCGGGCCGCCGCGCCGCGGGCGGCCACCGAACCGCTGCGCCCGGAGGCCAGCGAGTCGACGATGTGCCGGGTGGCGGCCGGGGAGAGGAAGGCGTTCCCACCGACCACCGCACGCACCGCCTGGATCAACTCGTGCGGCGCGGTGTCCTTGAGCAGGAATCCGGCGCCGCCCTCGGTCACGGCGCGCAGGACGTTCTCGCGCTCCCCGAAGGTGGTGAGAATCAGCGCCCGCGCGCCGGGCGCGACCTTCGGCAGCTCCCCGAGCGCCGTCAGCCCGTCCATCACCGGCATCTGGATGTCCAGCAGCACCACGTCCACCCGGTGCGCCCGCGCCAGCTCCAACGCCTCCCGGCCGTCGGCGGCCTCGGCGACCACCTCGATGTCGGCGGCGGAGCCCAGGATCATCCTGATCCCGGCCCGGATGAGTGGCTCGTCGTCGGCGACGAGGACTCGGATCACGGCTGGTCATTCCCCTCGAACGGTGCTGCGGCAGGAGCACCATCCTCACATCCCGGCCGAACGGGGCGTTCCACCCGGTCAGGACTTCGTGAGGTAGTGCTGCTTGTCCACCAGCACCCCGTCCTTGAAGCAGAACCGCACGACGTTGTCCTGGCCCCAGGTCTCGCTGAGGTCGCTGGACAGGTACCAGCGGCAGTCCGCGCCCTCCGGCAGCGTCGGCCCGGTGCCCTTGTAGGCCTCGGTGAAGAAGGTGCTTCCCGGGGGCAGCCGGCGCAGCACATCGGCCTCCGGCGTACCGATCTGGATCTCGTCGTACACCTGCTTCTGCACCGTCGCGTGGTCGGTGCCCTGGATGAAGGCCAGCACGCCCCAGATCAACAGTCCCAGCACGGTCAGCCCGACCACCCCCACCCCGACCGCGCAGCCGATCGCCGGGCTGCGCCGACCGTCGCGCTCCTCGTCCACCGGCGGCAGGCCGTCCAGCACCCAGTCGTCGACCCCGGCGATCCCCGCCCCCGCATCGCCGTCGCCCGCGCCCTCCGACCCCTCGTACGGCAGCACACCGGCCAGCCGGAAGCCCTGCTCGGGCGTCGGACCGGCGTGCACCATGCCGCCGACCAGCCGGGCCCGCTCGCGCAGACCGGTCAGCCCCTGGCCGCCGCTGACCGCCGGTCCCACGCCGACGCGCACGCCCACGAGCTCCGGCGCACACGGATTGACGACCTCCACCACCAGCGCGTCCGGCTCGTACCGGAGCGCGACGGTGATCGGTGCGCCGGGGGCGTGCTTGTGCGCGTTGGTGAGCGCCTCCTGCGCGACCCGGTACGCCGCGTGGTCGACCGCCGCGGCCAGCGGGCGCCGCTCGCCCTCCCGGGAGAAGGTGACCTCCGCCCCGGCCGCCCGCGAGGACTCCACCAGCCCCTCGATCCCGTCCACCCCGCCCCGCACCGGCGCCGCACCCGTCGCCGGCGGCACCGCCGTCGACTCGTCGTGCAGCACGCCGACCACCTCGCGCAGCTCCCGCATCGCCGCGACCGCCGCCTGGCGCAGCACCCCGACCGCCTCCCGCTGCCGGTCGCTGAGCGTACGATCCACCTCCAGCGCGCCGGAGTGCACGGAGATCAGCGCGAGCTGGTGGCCGAGGCTGTCGTGCATGTCCTGGGCGATCCGGTGCCGCTCGCGCAGCCGCGCCTGGTGCACCACCATGACGCGCTCGCGCAGCAACTGGTCGTTGCGCTCGCGCAGCGCGTCCAGCAGGGCGCGGCGCTGCGCCCGGTAGCGGCCCCAGAGCGCGGGCAGCACCGCGACCAGCAGGAAGGCGCCGAGCGAGAGCCCGAAGATCAGCTTGGGCGAGGCCGAGCCGGCGTCCTTCAGCACCCCGGTCACGGTGAACAGCACCCAGCTCACCACGAAGGTGCCGACCAGCGCGCCGACCCGGCGCATCCTGGCCCCGACCGTCCAGCCCGCGCAGACCAGCAGCGGCA
This sequence comes from Kitasatospora sp. NPDC087314, assembly GCF_044744365.1. Classification (NCBI taxonomy): domain Bacteria; kingdom Bacillati; phylum Actinomycetota; class Actinomycetes; order Kitasatosporales; family Streptomycetaceae; genus Kitasatospora; species Kitasatospora sp. NPDC087314. The sequence continues at coordinate 221,492 of NZ_JBIUYE010000004.1, read as the reverse complement.
ACGTCCCGAGCGAGCCGCCGGTCGCGGCCGCGGCGAGCATCAGCACGGGGGCCGGGAACGCCGGACGCAGCACCCACAGCAGCGCCGTCCCGAGCCCGACCGGCACCGCCAGTCCGGAGCCGGCGGCCGCCTCCAGCAGGGCCGCGAACCCGCCCATCAGCAGTGCGAGCGCGCTCTGGCCCACCACTCGCCGGGGCGGCCAGGGCCCCGGGAACGCCGTCCGTACCGCCTTCTTCCAGGCCCGTGCCATCGCATCCACCCGTCGAGGCTAGCGGGCCGCTCCGCCCGGCCGCCGCCACCGTTCGTCGCCGCCGCCACCGACGAAAGTCGCCGCTGCCGGGCCCGGCCCTCAGCCGAAAGCCGTGAGCAGCAGCGCCACGTCGTCCACCCGGTGCGACGGTCCGACCTCGCGCAGCACCCGCTCCGCCAGGCCCTCCAGGTCCTCCGGCCCGTCCGCCCCACCGCGCGCGAGCGCGGCCCGCAGCCGGTCCACCCCTTGGTCGATCGCCGCCGCCGGGACCTCCACCAGCCCGTCCGTGTACAGCGCGAGCACCGAGCCGGGCGCCAGGCACAGCTCGCTGACCGGGTACTCGGCCTCGTCGTCCACGCCCAGCAGCGCCCCGCCCGGTACGTCGAGCGCCTCGGCCCGGCCGTCCGGGTGGCGCAGCACCGGCGGCAGGTGCCCGGCCCGGGCGATCCGGGCGGAGCCGTCGGCGGGGGTGAGGCGGATCAGGCAGCAGCTGGCGAGCAGGCCGGGGTCGAGGTCCAGGAGGAGCCGGTTGGTACGGCAGAGCACCTGGTCGGGCGGTTCGTCGCTGGTCGCGAAGGCGCGGACGGCGCTGCGCAGCTGGCCCATGGCGGCGGCTGCGGCGACGCTGTGGCCCTCGACGTCGCCGATCACCAGGGTGACGTCCCCGCCGGTGACGATCGCGTCGTACCAGTCGCCGCCGATCTCCATGCCCTGGGTGCCGGGCAGGTAGCGGGCGGTGATCCGGATGCCGGGCACGTCCGGGAGCCGGTGCGGCAGCAACGCGTGCTGCAGGCCGCGGGCCAGGGCGAACTCGGCGTCGTACAGCCGGGCCCGCTCCAGCGCCTGGGCGATGAAGCCGCCGAGGGCGGTGAGCAGGCCGCGGTCCTCGGCGGTGAAGGGGCGCGGCTGGTCGAAGCCGAGGATGCAGCTGCCGACCGGGTGGCCGGAGGCGATCAGCGGCAGGAAGGCCCAGGCGCCCATCTCGTCGAGCGCGATGCCGGGGTAGGCGGCGGCGAGTTCCCGGACCGACTCGAAGAAGATCGGGGTGCCGGTGCTCAGCGTCTCCGCGCCGGGGATCCGGGCAGCGATCGGGGTGCCCTCGAAGCGGTCCAGGAAGCCCTCGGGGTAGCCGCTCTGCGAGATCAGGTGCAGGTGCTTGTCGCGCACCCCGTAGATGGCGAGTTCCTGGCCGCCGAAGGCCGGCAGGATCTCCTCGGCCACCACCCGGCAGACGTCGCGCACGCTGACGGCCTCGGTGAGCGCGCTGGCGAGCTGGAGCAGGTGGTAGGTGCCGCCGACGCCGGTCGGCAGGTCGGACCGGACACCGGGCGGGGCGGCGGTCGGCGGTTCGGCCGTACCCGGCGGGGGCTCGGCGGCCACCACCCGGCCGGTGACGCCGTGCGCGTCGGGGTAGAGCGAGAAGGCGAGCCAGCTGCCCGGCGGGCGGAGGGCCAGGAAGGCGGTGGGCTGCTGGGAGAGCACGGCGGCCCGGTAGCGGTTCTCGTAGAACGGGTCGGCGAGCCAGGACAGCGCGTGCCACGGGTGGTGGCCGACCAGGTCCTCGCGGCGCGCCCCCAGCAGCGGCTCGGCGCTGCGGTTGGCGTAGCTGATCCGGCCGTCCGGGTCGAGCGAGAAGACGCCGTCGCGCAGCCGCTCGACGGCGGCCGCGGCGGCGGTGAGGGTGCGGGTGTCCAGCACGGCGCCGACCAGGTGGGTCCGGCCGTCGCTGATGGCGGGCACGCGCGCCCAGAGCTCCACCGGGTACGGGTGGCCGTCCGGCCCGAGCACCCGGACCCTGGCCGCCAGCACCTCGCCCCGGACCAGCGCGATCCGGGCGGCGGCCCGGAACTCGGGCCGGTCGCCGGGGGCGATCCGGGTTGCCACGGAGGCCACCGTGCCGTCGAACTCGCCGGGGCCGAAGCCGAAGATCGTACGGAACTGCTCGTCGGCGGCCAGCGCCCCGGTGGCGACGTTCCAGTCGAACAGCCCGACCCGGGTGGTCGGCGCGGACGGTGACGGCAGCTCGACCACGGCCGCGTCGGCGCCGGGCTCCACCGGGTGCCCGCTGGCCGCCAGCCCCGCCAGCCCGGCCGCCAGCCGCTCGGCCACCTCCACCAGCCGCCGCGGGGCACCCTCCGGCACGCCCTCGGCCGAGGCCGGCCAGAGCGCGCTGATCACCCCGAACCGCTCTCCCCCGCTCGCCACCGGCACGCAGGCGGAGGCGAAGTCGTACGGCATGCCGACCGCGAGCTGCGGGAAGCGCCGCATGGTGTCCTCGGTGTCGGAGAGGATGATCGTCCGCCCGGTGCGGAAGCAGACCGCGACCGGCAGCGGCCCGGCGGCGGCGATCCGCCGGAACGGGCTCATGATCGACAGCGGTACGCCCGCGATCGTGCAGATCACCAGCGAACGCCTGTCCCGCGAGCGCAGGTACAGCATCACGCCGTACGCTCCGGTGTCCCCGAGCGCCCGGCGGACGGCGCCCGTCAGCAGGTCGTCCCGCTCGTGGTCCGCCGGGGCGGCGTCGGGCTCCTGCGGCCGGTGCGGGTCGGGCCGCACCGGCCGGGCACGGCCCTCCGCGTGCGGATGGCGCATGCTCTTTTGCTACGCCGGGCCCAGGGGCGTGTCAAGGCGAGCCCCGGTCGGCCGGCCTCCGGCCCGAGGTGCCCGCCCACCCCGCGTGCGCCAGCATGGACGGCATGCCGAGCAAGCCCGGCCGCACCACCGTGGTCAACCTCAAGGGCCACCGCGACGACCCCGCCTACGCCGACGTCGTCTACGTCGGCCGCGCCATGCACCGCGGCGGCTGGCACCTGCCCGACTCGCCGCTGCACTGCCCCTACCGGCCCGGCCCCGACCTCACCCGCGAGCAGATGGTCGTCAAGTACCGCGCCTACCTCCTCGCCCGCCCCGACCTGCTCGCCCTCGTCCCAGCGCTGCGCGGTCACCGCCTCGGCTGCTGGTGCGCCCCGCTCCCCTGCCACGCCGACGTCCTCGCCGACCTCGCCGACCACCCCCCGAACGGCTGACGGCGCACAGCCCGGAGAGGTCGGCCTCCACCGCGTCCGGCACCACGGCCCCGACCGGCCCGGTGAACGGCTCCCCTGTCCGGTACACCCGGCTCACCGCGGCGGTTTCGGGTGGTCCGGGGCCTGTTCGATATCCTCCGGGCGGGTGGTGGCGCGAGGGGCGCCCCGGGGGGAAGCGGGAGCCGGTATGCAGTCGCCATCGTCCGAGGGAGCCGTGCGCGAGGCGTCGTGGCAGTGGGACGGGGAGGCGGACGGCGCCGCGCAGGCCCCCGAGGACGTGGTCGGCGGGGGCGGCGACGGGCCGCGGCTGAGCCGGCGCGGGCTGCTGGCGGGCGCCGGGGTGCTGGCGGCGGGCGGGGCGGTGTGGGCGTTCGGCCGTTCAGGTGCGGACCAGCCGGCTCCGCCGCCGAAACCGCAGCCGACCCCGCTGTCCGGGCCGACCCCGGTGTGGACGTACCGGGGGCCGGAGGCGATGACGCCCGAGCGGCTGGCCGGCCGCGCGACCGGGCCGGTGTTCCTCTCCCGGACCGGGCTCCAGGTCGTGGACCCGGCCACCGGCGCCGCCGCCCGGCTGCTGACCTTCGACGCGCCGAGCAGGGACTGGCCGAGCGATCTGGAGCTGCTGCCGAAGGTGGTGCTGGGGCCGGACCGGATCTTCACCACGACCTCCCCCGGCCACCTCGACTCCCGCCACCTCAGCGACCCCGCCGCCGACTGGAGCCTGCCGCTGCCCGAGGATCTGCAGGGCTCCGTCCACCTGGTCGGCTGCGACGACGACACCCTGTACGGCTCCGCCTGGAGCCCGGGGTGGGAGAAGTCCCCCACGGTGAAGAACCGCATCTTCGCGATCCGGATCTCGGACCGCTCGGTGCTCTGGAACCTCCCCACCGACCAGGACGAGCATCCGGTCGATCCGGTCACGGCCCTCGGCGGCCGCATCCCGTACGTGCGCAGCCCGGGCGGCCGCGCCGAGCTGGTGGTCCGGGACGCCGCCGACGGCCGGGAGCTGTGGAAGGCGACCGCCGAGGACCTGCGCTGGTGCATCTGCGGCCCGGCGAACATCTACGTCCCCGAAGGCGCCGGCGTCCGCGCGCTGCGCCCGACCGGCGAGCCGGCCTGGACGGTCTCCCCCGCCCGGGACGAGTCGTGGCGGGCGATGCCCCCGGTCTCCGACGGCCCGCGGACCTACCTCCCGCGCGACAACGGCCTGGTCACCGGGCACGACGCGGCCACCGGCGCCCTGCAGTGGTCGTACCGGCTGCCGTTCCTGCTGGACACCCGCAGCCACCCGCTGGTGGTCGGCGGCACGCTGTTCGTCCCCGGCCCGGCCGCCGCCGGGGTCTGCGCGATCGACACCGCGAACGGCCGGCCGCGCTGGACCTTCCGCGACTCCGGCCCCGGCAAGGACGTCTGGTCCCTCGCCGCCGACGCGGGCCACCTGTACGCCGGCCACGACGACGTCCTGCACGCCCTCCCGCTCACCTGACCGACCCACCTGAACAACCCATGTGAACGGCCCGCCCGACCGACTCACCCGAACGCCCGCCCGGCACGGCAGGATGGCCTGATGCAGGTACGCCCGATCTCCCCCGAACGGCTGGCCGAACTGCTCGCCGACCGCATCACCGCGCTGCCCGGCACCGGCCGGCGGTGGCTGCGGGTGGCGGTGGACGGCGCCGGGCCCGCCCGCCCCGACCTGCTCGCCGACGCCCTGGTGGAGCCGCTGCGGCTGCGCGGGCGCCCCGCACTGCGGGTGTCGGCGGCGGGCTTCCTGCGCCCGGCCTCGATCCGCCTGGAGTACGGCCACCAGGACGCGGACGCCTTCCACGACCTCTGGCTGGACGACGGCGCCCTGCTGCGGGAGGTGCTGGACCCGCTGGAGCCCGGCGGCAGCGGCCGTGTCCTGCCCTCGCTCCGCGACCCGGTGACGGACCGCTCGACCCGCGCGCCGTACACCGAACTGCCGCCCGGCGGCGTGCTGTTGCTGGACGGCGCGCTGTTGCTCGGCCGCTGGCTGCCGCTGGAGCTGACCGTCCATCTGGCGCTCACCCCGACCGCCCTGGCCCGCCGCACGCCCGCCGACCAGCAGTGGACGCTGCCCGCCTTCGCCCGCTACGAGGCGGAGACCGTCCCGGCCGAGGCCGCCGACGTCACCGTACGGGTGGACGACCCGCGCCACCCGGCCCTGGTCGAGCGGACCTGAAGGGCGAACCGGCCGAACCGGCCGGCGCCGGCCCGCGCTGGCAGTAGGGGCACCAGTACGCCACCCGGTCCTGCGGGGGCGTGCCCTGGCGAGCGGTCCGGACGAGGGTGCCGCAGCGCGGGCAGGGGCGGCCGGCCCGGCCGTAGACCCAGTGCTGGTGGCCGCGCCTGGTGTCGCCGGTGGTGATGTGGCCGGGGCGCAGCCGGTTGGCGTCGAGGAGTTCCCGAGCCAGCTCCACCAGCCGGTCGGGGAACGGGAGTTGGCCGACTTCGGTCCACGGGGTGACGCCGGCCAGGTAGCACAGCTCGGCCGCGTAGACGTTGCCGATGCCGGCCAGGTTGCGCTGGTCGAGCAGCGCCTCGGCGACCGGGCGGCCGGGGTGGGCGCGCAGTCGGCGGACGGCCTCGACCGGGTCCCAGTCGGGGCCGAGCAGGTCGGGGCCGAGATGGCCGACGGCGCGCTGCTCGTCGGCGGTGCGCAGCAGTTCGACGACCGGCAGCCGGTAGCCGACGGCGGTGCCCCGGTCGGTGCCGAGGACGGCGCGGATCTGCCAGGCGGGGCCGCCGCCCCAGCGCTCGCCGGGCCGGTAGACCTCCCAGCGGCCGTCCATCCGCAGGTGGGTGTGCAGGGTGAGGCCGCCTTCGAGGCGGGTGAGCAGGTGCTTGCCGCGCGGGGCGACCTCCAGCACCCGGCGGCCGGCGAGCGCGGCCGTGGCGTGCGCGGGCACCCGCAGGTCGGCGCTGGTCAGCACCTGTCCGGCGAGGGTGTCGTGCAGCCGGGCCGCCGCACGGTAGACGGAGTCACCTTCTGGCATGCCTCCATCCTCCTCCGCTCGGCGACCCGACGGGAGCGCGGGCGGCCCTGCCGTGGGCCACCCGGCCGAGGGCTGCGGGCTACTCGGCCGCGGGCGCCTGGCCCTCGCGGACGACGACGACCGGGCAGGGCGCGTGCTCGGTGAGGTGGCGGCTGACCGAGCCGAGCAGCACGCCGGAGAAGCCGCCGAGGCCGCGGCTGCCGACGACGAGCAGCGCGGCGCCCTTGGCGGCCTCCAGCAGGGCCTGCGCGGCGTTGCCGGGCATCACGCTCTCGCTGATCCGCACGCCCGGGTCGTCGCCGACCACCTTGACGACGGTGTCGGAGAGGGTCTTGCCGGCCAGTTCCTCGGGGTTGAAGGCCTCGGCCGTGGGCACGCCCGACCCGGCCCAGCCGTAGAACGCCGGGTACTCCCAGGCGGCGATCGCGCTGATGGTCCCGCCGACGGCCCGCGCGTAGCCCACCGCCCAACGCAGCGCCTGCTCCGAGGCGGGCGAGCCGTCCACGCCGACGACGATCCGGGGGTTGGCACTCATGGCGTCACTCCTTAGCGCTCTGTTCCTGCTCGGACTCCTACTCGGTCCCGACACCCCGAACATAGATCAAATCGCCTGAGCAGCCAGCATTTGCCACGCCGCGATCGCATTTCACATTCGGATCGATTGCAGCAGGCCCGACTGGTCTGAGGTTCTGCGAGAATGCCCGGATGCCGGGCAAGCCGCGCCGCCGTACCGGCGGATTCGCCGGCCTCCTCGCCTCTCCGCCACTCCGGGAGCGCGGGGGCGACGGCCGGGTACTGCGCTACGTCGACACCTTCTGCTGACTCAACTCCGGTACGCGGCCCAGGAGTCGGACATCCGCTGGACCTGCCCGGGGGTGAACTGGGTCATGCAGGAGTCGTAGCTGTAGTCCATGAAGTTGTGGATCGGGTCCAGTCCGGGACCGGTGCAGGTGTGGCGGCCCTCGGGGCAGCCGAAGGCGGGAGTGCGCTCGGGCGTGGTGTCGTCGACGTAGTCCCCCGGGGGCAGGCAGCCGCCCTGGAAGGTGTGGAAGAGGCCGAGCCAGTGGCCGATCTCGTGGGTGGCGGTGTTGCCCTCGTTGTAGTGGGTGGCGGAGCCGCCCGGCAGCGAGGCGTCGAGGAGGACGACGCCGTCGTCCGCGGGGTTCGAGCGGTAGGCGTTCGGGAAGGTCGACCAGCCGAGCAGGGACTGGCCGAGCTTGGCGGTGTAGAGGTTGAGGGTGCCCGCCCCGCCCTTGCGCAGGACGCTCTTCATCGCCTGCTCGGCCGAGGAGCCGGGGGTGATGCCGTCGTACCAGGAGGCGTTGTCGGTGTAGTCGGTGCCGGCCAGCTCGAAGTGGAACCGGCTGGGGGTGTTGCCCTCGCCCTGGCCCCCGTAGGCGGCGTTGAGGCGGTCGATCTGGGCGGCGACGACGCCCCGGTCGAGCCGGCCGGTGTCTCCGGCGTGGATCACGTGGACGAAGACCGGGACGGTCGTCGGGGCGCCGATCCGGGCGTGGGCGGAGGAGAGCTGGGCGAGCCGGTGGTCGAGGTCCGCCTGCATCGCGCGGGCCTCGGCGGCGGTGACGGCGTTCGGGTCCCGCCCGGCCTGGCTGCCGGCCGGCTTGCGGGCGGCGGCGTCGGCGGCGGCGTCGGACCCTGCGCAGGCCGCGGTGGCGGCGGTGGCGGTCGCGGCGGCGGAGTGCGGGGGCGGGGCGGCGAGCTGGCCGAGGCCTGCGGCCGCGACCAGCGCGGCGGCGCAGGGGAACAGGCGGGGGGCACGCGAACGCGCCCGGGCAGTACGGCGCATCTGCGCTCCTGACAGGGGAGTTGACGGGGTGTCGGCCGCGCCCCGCCCGAGGACGTCCACCGGGCCCGCCCGGCTCGGCGCGGATTCGCCGAGACTACGACGCGACGAAGACGATCTCCCGTAGGGCGCGCGCGGCGGCCCGGTCGAGTACCACGGCCGACGCACACCCGTCCGGCGGCCGCTCCGCCGCCGTGAGCCCGCGCCGCAGCCGGTCGACGGCGGCCCGGTGCCGGGCGAAGGCGTAGCCGGAGACGCTCTGGCCCCGGCTCTGCTGGCCCTCCCGCGCCTCGGCCGGGTCGACGTCCAGCAGCAGCAGGTGGACCCGGCGGCCCTGCCGGGCGGCGGTACGGGTCAGCCAGGCCCGCACCCAGGGCAGCGAGCCGCAGTCGTGCACCGCGAGCGGCCCGCCGGCCAGCACCGCGCGCCGCAGCCGCCGGTAGTGCGCGATCCGCGCCAGCGGGCGGTACAGGGCGTACGGGAGGCGGCCGGGCAGTCTGGCCGCGTACTCCTCGCGGACCAGCTGGGAGTCGACCAGCGGGGCGCGCACGCAGCGGTGCATCAGGGTGCTCTTGCCGCTGCCGGGGAGCCCGGAGACGACCAGCAGGTCGCCGGCCGGGTAGTGCAGCGCCGCCGGGACGGGGCCGGGCCGCAGGTCGTGCAGGCCGGGCTGCACCCGCACGGCCCGCACGGCCCGCTCCACCGGCTCGATCCGTACGGCACGCTCGGCCTGCTCGACACGCTCGGCCCGTACCGCCTGCTCGGCCTGCTCGGCGGCGGCACGGGGCGGCGGCACCCGTGGTGCCGCCGCCTCCACCGTTCTCGTCCTGGCCACCGGCCCTCCCCCCGTCGTTCCTCCCCTTGGAGCATTACGCATTCCCAAGGGCGAGTAAAGACCGCTGGTCGCCGGGTACGGACCGGCGCGGCGGGAACCCGGTCGGTCAGCCGAGCTGCGGGGCGACCCGGGAGGCGATGAGCTCCAGGTGGTCGAGGTCGTCCAGGTCCAGGATCTGCAGGTAGATCCGCTCGCTGCCGACCGCCGCGTACCGGCCGATCTTCTCGGCGACCTCTTCCGGGGTGCCGGCCAGGCCGTTGGCCTTCAGCTCGTCGACGTCCCGGCCGATCACGGCCGCCCGGCGGGCCACCTCGGCGTCGTCCCGGCCGACGCAGGCGACCAGCGCGTTGGAGTACACCAGGTCCTCGGCCGAGCGCCCGGCCTGCTCGACGGCGGCCCTGACCCGGCCGAACTGGGCGGCGCTGTCCTCGACCGAGGCGAACGGCAGGTTGAACTCGTCGGCGAAGCGGGCGGCCAGCGCCGGGGTCCGCTTCGGGCCGAGCCCGCCGACCAGCACCGGGATCCGGTCCTGGGCCGGCTTGGGCAGCGCGGGCGAGTCGGTCAGCGTGTAGTACTCCCCGGCGAAGTCGAAGGTCTCGCCGACCTTGGTGTTCCACAGGCCGGTGATGATCGCCAGCTGCTCCTCCAGCCGACCGAACTTCTCCTTCGGGAAGGGGATGCCGTAGGCGGCGTGCTCGGCCTCGTACCAGCCGGCGCCCAGGCCGAACTCGACCCGGCCGCCGCTCATCGCGTCCACCTGGGCGACCTGGATCGCGGTGACGCCGGGGAGGCGGAAGGTGGCGGCGGTCATCAGGGTGCCGAGGCGGATGGTGCGGGTTTCGCGGGCGAGGCCGGCCAGGGTGATCCAGGCGTCGGTCGGCCCGGGCAGGCCGTCGGCGTCGCCCATCTTCAGGTAGTGGTCGGAGCGGAAGAACGCGCTGAAGGCACCCAGGTCCTCGGCGGCGCGGGCGACCGCCAGGAGGGTGTCGTAGCTCGCGCCCTGCTGCGGTTCGGTGAAGATGCGGAGATCCATACGGGCCATTCTGGTACCGACCACCCGGTGATCGGCACAGAGAACCGGCCAAGCCGCCGAACCTGCCGAAGGTGGCCAAGGTCTCAGCACGGAACCGTCACAGCCCGCCGGTCCCGCCGCCCTGCTCGCCTACGGTGGACGGATGTTCGCCACCCCCGACGAGTCCTTCCGGCGCTCCCCCGACGAGCCGGCCGGCTGCCCGCTGCCCGGCATCGTCGCCGCGTTCACGCCCCGGCTGGCCGAGTTCGCCTTCGAACCCGGCTTCGTCGCGGCGGTCGACCAGCACGCCGCGATGCTGCGCGAACTGCTGTACGCGCAGGGGCCGGAGCTGACGCCCCGGCCCCTGGACCGTGAGGAACTGTCGGACTACGCGCTGGGCTTCCTCGACGCGCTCACCGAGATCGGCTGGCGGGAGCCGGTGGGGTACGACTACGCGGTGATCCGGCTGACCGCGGTCTGCTGGCTGGTGCGCGAGGAGGGCCTGCTGCGGGCCTGACCCGCCGGGCCGCCGTGTCGGTCAGCTCGGCTGGTCGCCCGGGCGACCCGGATCGATGCCCGGCGCGGGCGGGGTGGCCTGGGTGGTCGGCCGGACCGGCTGGTTGGCCAGGGCGTCCGCCCGGCCCGCCTGGTAGGCGCTGCCGCGCAGCTTGGCGGTCTCCTGCTCGGCGTTGTCCAGCCAGCGCTCCCAGCGCTGGCGCATCGGCATGATCAGACCGCCGCCGACGCCGACCACCAGCACGCCGGTGACCGTGGCGAGCGCCGCGATCAGCACCGGACCGGTGATCGCGGTGGCGATCCCGGCCTGGCCGAGCGCCGCGATGACACCGAGCGCGACGATGAACGCCCAGGCGATCCGGGAGACCGCCCGGCCGTACGAGGCGCCGGAGAGCGCGTTGCCCACGATGTCCCGCACGCCGTTGGCGATGGCCATCGCGACCACCACGATCACGACCGCCACGATGCCCCTGGGCAGCCAGGCGACGATGCTGTGGATCATCACGCTGATCGGGTTGGGGCCGAAGACCCCGAACGCCAGCTGCAGCGCCATCAGCAGGACCACGTAGTAGACGATCTTGCAGATGATGCCGGTGATGTCGTACGTCGACCCGCTCAGGTAGCGGGTCATCCCGGCCCGCTCGGCGACCTTCTCCGAGCCGACCCGGCGCAGCACCCGGTCCAGCACCTTCGCGATGGCCTTCGCCACGAACCAGCCGATGACCAGGATCGCCAGGAAGGCGATGAACTGCGGGACGAATTTCGCGATCTTGGACCAGGCGTCGGTGAAACCCGACCCGAAGTCCACGGAGAGTGCGAGCTGCTGAGCCACGGAGTCCTCCACTCGGTGACACGGCACCACGAGCGGCGCCGCTGGCCCCCACCCTTCGTGGATAGCAGCCCCCCGCCCGCGCCGCGCGCGCCTGGTCCCCGGGCTGCTCCCCTCGGGTGAACGGCCCCGTCGACACCACGCGTAAAGTGGCGGTCAAGGGGGCGGGACGGGGTGGGACAGGACGGTGCGGGTGTGAGCAGCGAAGCGGTGGACGGCGGTACGGCGGCCGACAGCGCGGCGACCGGCAGTGCGGCGACCGGGCACCCGGCCCTGCGCTGGCGGGTGCGGCCCGAGGCGCCGCGCGCCGCCGTCCTGGTGCTGCACGGCGGCGAGGAGCACAATTTCTCCCGGCCCGGGCCGATCAACCTGCCGCTGCTGCGGATGCACGGCTTCCTGCGCTCCCTGTCCAGGGACACCGCCGGCGCCGACGTGGCCGTCGGTACCGTCCGCTACCGCCACCGGGGCTGGAACGGGCAGCGCGCCGACGCCGCCCAGGACGCCCTCTCCGCACTCGACGAGCTGGCCCGGGAGCTGGGCGGGGTGCCGACCGTCCTGGTCGGGCACTCGATGGGCGGGCGCGCAGCCCTGCGGGCCGGCGGGCACCCGGCCGTCACCGGCCTGGTCGCGCTCGCCCCCTGGTGCCCGCCCGAGGACCCCTGCGAGCACCTGGCCGACCGGGACGTCCTACTGCTGCACGGCGACCGCGACAAGGTCACCCCGCCCGCCGAGACCCGCGCCTTCGCCGCCCGCAGCCGGGCCGCCGGCGCTCGCGTCTGCGGCTACACCGTCACCGGCAGCGGCCACGCCATGCTCCAGCGCATCCCCGACTGGCACCGCGCCACCACCCACCTCGCCACCGCCCTCCTCGGCCTGCGCCCCCTTCCCGCCGAGACCGCCTCCGCCCTCGCCCTCCCGCCCACCTCCCCCGAGGCCCTCACCCTCCCCCTCCCCCGCCAGCCGCGCGGCTGACGTGCGGTCGCGGGGCCGGTACGGGGTGGGGGTCAGCGGGCGAGGCGGGCGAGCAGGGCGGAGGCTGCGGTGATGCCGAGGACGGTGGCCCCGGCGAGGACGGCGAAGTCCAGCGGGAGGTTGGCGCGGGTGCCGATCAGGAGGCCGCGGAGGGCGTCGACCTGGTAGCTGAGGGGGTTGGCGCGGCTGACGGCCTGGAGCCAGCCGGGCATCAGGTCCACCGGGTAGAGGGCGTTGGAACCGAAGAAGAGCGGCATGGTGATGGCCTGGCCGATGCCCATCAGGCGGTCACGGGTGAGCACGATGCCGGCGATGGTCATCGAGAGGCAGGAGAAGAAGGCCGAGCCGAGCAGCACCGCGACCACGACGCCGAGCAGCCGCAGCGGGTTCCAGGTCATCGCGACCCCGAGCAGGGCGGCGATCACCACCACGACGACGGCCTGGATCACCGCCTTCACCCCGGCGGCGAAGGCCTTGCCGGTCACCAGTGCGGCGCGCGGGGTCGGGGTGACCAGCAGCTTGGTGAGCACCCCGGAATCCCGCTCCCAGATGATCATGATGCCGTAGAAGATCGCGATGAACATCGCGGACTGGGCGATGATCCCGGGGGCCAGGTAGTCCAGGTAGGGGATGCCGCCGGTCGGGATGGCCCTGAGCCGGGTGAAGGTCTCGCCGAAGATCAGCAGCCACAGCGCCGGCTGCACGGCCCGGGTGTAGAGCTCGGTGCGGTCGTGGCGCAGCTTCTGCAGCTCGACCGTGCACATCGCCAGCACCCGGGCCGGCACCAGCCGCCAGCCGGTGCGGGCGCGCGGCGGGACGAGCAGCAGGCCGAGGTCGGGGCGGGCGGGGGTCGCGGTGGCGGCACCGGTGCCGGTGCCGGTGCCGGTGCCGGTGCGGACGGCGTGGCCCGGGGGCTCAGCGGACGCGGGAGGCGGTGCGGCGGGTGCGGCGGACATCGCTGAACTCTCCTTCCGAGGACTCGTTGCGGGCCAGGTCGCGGCCCGCGAAGTGGCGGAACACGTCGTCCAGGCTGGGGGCGGTCTGCTGCGGGTCCTGCTCGCGGACCTGGGCCTTGAGCTCCTCCGGGGTGCCGAGCGCGCGGATCCGGCCGTGGTCCATGAGGGCGAGCCGGTCGCAGTACCAGTCGGCCTCGTCCATGTAGTGGGTGGTGACCAGTACGGTCATCCCGGTCGCCTGCCGGACCGCGTCGACGCACTCCCACACGCCGGTGCGGGCGATCGGGTCCAGGCCGATGGTGGGCTCGTCCATGACCAGCAGGCGCGGGGCGCTGACCAGGGCCTGCGCGAGTTCCAGGCGGCGCACCATGCCGCCGGAGTAGGTGCCGGCCATCCGGTCGGCCGCGTCGGTGAGGTCCACGGCGGCCAGCGCCTGGGAGACCCGCTCGCGGCGCTCGGCGTGCGGCACGTCGAAGACGCGGGCGAACAGCGCGACGTTCTCGCGGCCGGTCAGTCCGGAGTCCGCGGAGAGCTGCTGCGGCACGTAGCCGAGCAGCCGTCGGACCTCCATGCGCTGCCGGGCCGGGTCGTGGCCGAAGACCCGCACCATGCCGGCGCGGACCGGGAGCAGCGTGGTGATCGCGCGGATCGCGGTGGTCTTGCCCGCGCCGTTGGGGCCCAGCAGGCCGAAGACCTCGCCGGTGTGCACGGTCAGGTCGACGCCGTCGACGGCCCTGGTGCTCGCGCCCTTTCCGCGCCCGTGGTGGAAGGTGTACTCCAGGCCCCGGCAGACCACCGCCTCGCCGACGCCGTTCCCGGCGGACGTCATCGTTCCTCCTCTCCCGGCGGGTTGCGCAGGCCCGCCGCCACCGCACGCAGGGCGGGCAGCGCGGCCGCCAGCGCCGCCCGGTCCTCGGCGGGCAGCCCGGCCACCACCTCCCCGACCAGTGCGGTGCGGCGGGCCCGCCAGACGTCGAGGCGTTCGACGGCCTCACCGGTCGCGTACAGCAGGGCGGCCCGGCGGTCGGCCGGGTCCACCTCGCGGCGCAGCAGCCCCAGCGAGACCAGCTGGTTGACCAGCGTGGAGACGGAGTTGCCGGCCAGGCACAGTTCCTCGGCCGCGTCGGAGACCCGCAGCCCCGGCGAGTCGATGACCAGGCGCAGCAGTTCGATCTGCGCCCCGCGCAGCCTCGGCTCGGTCAGGCCCTGCCGCAGCCGGCGCCGGACCAGGCGCTGGATCCCGACCAGCAGGGCGGAGAGTTCGTCGGTCGCACCGGGGTCGTCGACCGGGCGGGGGTCGGGGGCCGGTGCAGAAGTGAGCGTTTCCGGTGTCGCACCCATACCTCCGATGTTAGCTCTCAGTGAGAGCTATTCGTCCTGGCGCCTCCCCCGCAGGCCCCCGCGGTGGCGCCGGTTCAGCCCAGCGAGGCCGGCGACTCCACGACCACGCCGTACAGGTCGCCGGTCGTCGCGAGGGCGCCGGCGTGGAGCTGGGCAGCGGTCACCTGGGCGCCCGTCGAGGTGGACGACCTGCGCCGTGTCCACCCGCTCACCGACCCGGCCGTGGTCGACCGGGTGCGCACGCTCGCCGGGCGCTCGCGCCGGGTCGCCTCGGTCTGCGTCGGCGCGCACCTGCTCGCCGCCGCCGGACTCCTCGACGGCAAGCGCGCCACCACCCACTGGTCGACCGCGGCGCAACTCGCCGCCGAGTACCCGGAGATCCAGGTCGACGCCGACCCGATCCTCATCCGCGAGGGCGACGTCTGGACGGGCGCGGGCATCAGCGTCTGCCTCGACCTCTCCCTCGCCCTGGTCGCCGAGGACTTCGGCGAGGCCCTCGCCCTGCGCGTCGCCCGCCAGCTCGTGATGTACCTCAAACGCCCCAGCGGCCAGAGCCAGTTCAGCGTCCCGCTGGAACCCGTCTCCCCCACCCGGCGGGTCGAGGAGCTGCGCCACCACGTCCTGCGCAACCTCACCGGCCGGCTCACCGTCCCCGACCTCGCCGCCCACGCCCACGTCAGCGAGCGGCAGTTGACCCGGATCTTCAAGACCGAGCTGGGCGCCACCCCGACCGAGTACCGCCACCGCTTCCGCACCACCGCGTCCGGCTAGGGCTGCCCGGGGTCAGGTCGGCAGCCGGACCGTGAACACGGTGCGCCCCGGCCGGCTGGCCGCGTCCACCTCGCCGCCGTGCGCCCGGACCACCGCCCGCACGATCGACAGGCCGAGTCCGGTCGACCCGGTCGAGCGCGAGCGTGCCCGGTCCCCCCGGACGAACCGCTCGAACATCCGCTCCACCAGCTCCGGCGCGATCCCCGGGCCGTCGTCGGCGACGGCCAGCCGCACCTCCTGCCCCGCGCGCTCCAGGCTCAGCTCGACCTCGGTACCGGGCGGGGTGTGGGTACGGGCGTTCGCCAGCAGGTTGACCACCACCTGGCTCAGCCGGTGCTCGTCCCCGCGGACCAGCACCGGCTCCTCGGGCAGTGCCAGGCGCCAGCGGTGCTCGGGACCGGCCGCCCGCGCGTCGGCCACCGCGCTCAGCGCGATCCGGGTCAGGTCCACCTCCGCGGCGGCCAGCGGCCGACCGGCGTCCAAGCGGGCGAGCAGCAGCAGGTCCTCGACGATCGCCCCCATCCGCACCGCCTCGGCGTCGATCCGCTCCAGCGAGTGCCGCACCGGCCCGGGCACCGCACCGGGGTGGCGCAGCGCGAGTTCGGCGTGGCCGCGGACCGCCGCGACGGGGGTGCGCAACTCGTGGCTGGCGTCGGCGGCGAACGCCCGCAGCCGCTCCTCGACCGCGTGCCGGCGGGCCAGGGCGTCGCCGACGTGGCCGAGCATCCGGTTGAGCGCCGCGCCGACCCGGCCGACCTCCGTGCGCGGGTCGTCGTCCGGCACCCGCTCGACCAGCGTGACGGCGCCGCTGGCGAGCGGCAGCGCGGCGACCCGCTCGGCCGTACCCACCACCCGCCCCAGCGGGCGCAGCGACCAGCGGACCCAGATCGCGCCGGCCGCCCAGGCGCCGGCCACGGCGATCGTGAAGACGGTCAGCTCCAGGGTCGCCAGCCGTTCCACGGTGTCCTCGGCCGGGCGCAGCGGCAGACCGCTGACCAGCACGTCGCCGTCCCGGCCAGCCACCGCGCGCACCCGGTAGTGGCCCTGCACCCGGCCCAGGTCGACGCTGCGGGCCGGCCCGCCGACCGGCAGTGCGGCCAGGGCCTGCTGCGCGGCCGGTGAGAGCGTCACCCGGTCGTCGGCGTTGGGCCAGTCCGCATCGTCGGCGTCCCCGTCGACCACGCCCGCCGCGGTGGCCCGGCCGTCGAGCAGCCGGACGCCCAGGGTGCCCGGGGTCTGCGCCCGGGTGTCGGTGCCGCCGCCCTGGCCGGCGTGTTCCAGGCTGGCGGCGTAGCGGCCGCCGGAGTCGGCGAGTTGCTGGTCCAGGCGGTCCACCAGGAAGTGGCGCAGCGCCGCCGTGGTCGCGAGGCCGACCGCGGCGCAGGTGACCACCAGCAGCACCAGCAGGCCGGCGATCAGCCGGGCCCGCAGCGTACGCGGCAGCAGCCGGGCGGCCCGGGTCCGCAGCGTGCGCGCGACCGGGCCGCCGCTCACCGGGCCGCCGCTCACCGGGTCCCTGGTCACAGGGCCGCCTTGATCAGGTAGCCGGCACCGCGCACCGTGTGGATCATCGGCATCCGGCCCGCGTCCAGCTTCTTGCGCAGATAGCTGATGTACAGCTCGACCACGTGCGCCTGCCCGCCGAAGTCGTACGACCAGACGGCGTCCAGGATCTGCGCCTTGCTGAGCACCTGCCGCGGGTGGTGCATGAGGTGGGCGAGCAGCGCGTACTCGGTCGGGCTGAGGTCGATCACCTCGCCGCCCCGGGTGACCTCGCGGGCCTGGTCGTCGAGCACGAGGTCGCCGAGCACCAGGGCGTGCGCGGGCGGCTGCCGCGACGCCCCCGGCGGGGCGGCGCGGCGCAGCAGTCCACGCAGCCGGACCACCACCTCGGCCAGGCTGAACGGCTTGGTCACGTAGTCGTCGCCGCCCGCCGCGATGCCTGCGATCCGGTCCTCGACGGCGTCCCGGGCGGTGAGGAAGAGCACCCGGACCTCGGGCTGCTCGGCGTGGATGCGGCGCAGCACCTCCATGCCGTCGAGGTCGGGAAGCATCATGTCGAGCACCACGGCGTGCGGGCGCCAGGCCGCCGCAGCCCGTACGGCGGCCAGGCCGGTGGTCTCGCCCACCGCCTGCCAGCCCTCGTAGCGGACCGCGCCGCAGACCACCTCCACCAGGTCCGGCTCGTCATCGACGACGAGGACCCGCCAGTCCTGCCGGTCGGCGCTGTCGTCCATGGTGCTCCCTCGGTGCGCGTGGTCGGCCGGGTTCATCCTGCCTGTCCCTGATGAGAAGGCCGTGAGACCCCGGGCCGCCCGTGGCGACCACCACATCCACTCTGACCTGCGACGACGTGCCCTAGAGGGGTGACGGCGGCGGGCCCGGTTCAGAACTGGTTCAGAGGTTCGGCTGCGATCGTGGTGCGCCCCGGCGGTGCTCGCCCGCCGGGCCCGAAGGAGGATCCCGATGGCCACCGCCGCCCCGCCGAGACCCGCCGCCCGCACGCACCGGGCGGCTCCCCGCCGGCCGGCCGCCGCCCGGCCGGCCGTGGTGCTGTGCCTGATCGCCGCCGGCGCGCTCGGCGTCCTCGCGCTGTGGTGGTCCGACACCCCGGTGGTCGCCGGCGCGGCCGCCTGGCTGACCGGGGCGGGCCGGATCACCGGTCTGCTCGCCGGGTACGCGGCGCCGGTGCTGCTCCTGCTGATGGCGCGGCTCCCGCTGCTGGAGCGCGGCGTCGGCGCCGACCGGCTGGCCCGCTGGCACGCCTTCGGCGGACGCTGGCTGGTGGCCATGGTGACGGTGCACGTGCTGTCGATCGTCTGGGGGTACGCGCTGACGGACGGTCGCGGCCTGCTCGGCGAGGGCGTCGAGCTCGTCCTCCACTACCCCGAGATGCTCAAGGCCTCGCTGGCCACCCTGCTGATGCTGGGCACCGGCGCGGTGTCCGCCCGGGCCGCCCGGCGCCGCTTCTCGTACGAGGCCTGGTACTACCTGCACCTGGCCACCTACCTCGCGGTGGCGCTGGCCTTCGGCCACCAGCTGGCCACCGGTGCCGACCTCGGCGACGGCCCGGCCCGCGCCGCCTGGTACGCCCTCTACCTCGGCACCGCCGCCCTGCTCGGCTGGTACCGGCTGGCGCGGCCGTGGCTGCTCGACCGCCGGCACCGCCTGCGGGTGGCCGAGGTCCGTCCGGAGGGGCCGGACGTGGTGTCGCTCTTCCTGACCGGCCGGCGGCTGAACGAACTCCGGGCCGAGCCGGGCCAGTTCTTCCGCCTGCAGTTCCAGGCGCCCGGTCTGCGGTGGGCCGCCAACCCGTACTCGCTGTCCGCGCCGCCGCGCCCGGACTTCCTGCGCTTCACGGTCAAGGACCTCGGCGGACACAGCGCCGCCGTGGCAACGCTGCGCCCCGGCACCCCGGTGCGCGCCGAGGGCCCGTACGGGGCGTTCACCGGGCGGCTGCAGCGGCGGCGCCGGGTGCTGTTGCTCGGGGCGGGGGTGGGGATCACCCCGTTGCGGGCGCTGTTCGAGACGCTGCCGGGCGAGCCGACCCTGGTCCAGCGGGCCGGGCGCCCGGAGGACGTGCTGTTCCGGGCCGAGCTGGCGGAGGTCGCCCGACGGCGGGGCGCCGTGGTGCACGAACTGGTCGGCCCGCGGGAGCGGATCGGCGACCTCGGCACCGCGCTCGCCCGGCTCGTCCCCGACCTCGCCGAGCACGAGGTCTACCTGTGCGGGCCGGACCCACTGGCCGAGGAGGCCGTCCGCTCGCTGCGGGCCGCCGGAGTACGGGCGGGGCGCATCCACCGCGAGTCCTTCGTGCTCTGAACCCGACGAGCCCGCCCGATCCGCCCCTCCGTTCCGCCCGTCCGATCCGCCCCTCCGGACCCCCGAGGAGTCCCCCATGCGCCGAGCCGTCGTCACCAGCGCCGCCACCGCCGCCGGAGTCGTCCTGCTGCTCTCCCTCAAACCGCACGACGCCGCCGGGCCCACGCCGGTGATCAGCTCCACCGGCGGGTCCGGCAGCTCGTCAGGCGCTGCCGCAGGCTCCGCCGGGGCCGCCTCGGGAGCCTCCGACGCCTCCGCGGCGCCGTCGGGCTCCGCCTCCGCACCCGCCGCGTCCGGTGCGGGCGGTGCGGGCGGCACCCGGAAGGTCACCGGAGACGCCGTGAACACCCGCTACGGGCCGGTCCAGGTCGAGGTCACCCTCGCCGGCAGCCGGATCACCGCCGTCGACGTCGTCAAGTACCCCACCGAGGACCGCCGGGACCGCGCGATCAACAGCACCGCGCTGCCGCTGCTCAACCAGGAGGCGATAGCCGCGCAGAGCGCCCAGGTCGACGTGGTCAGCGGCGCGACCTTCACCAGCGACGGCTACGTCCGTTCCCTGCAGAGCGCGCTCGACCGCGCCGGGCGGTGAGGCGTGGTGCTCCGCCACGCCGAGCCCGTCATGGGCACCGTCTTCTCGATCGCCGTCCGCGATCCCGGCCCGGACACGCCGGCCGTCCTGCGCCGGATCGCCGACCGGCTGCACCGGATCGACGCGGTGTTCTCGCCCTACCGGCCGGACAGCGACATCAGCCGCCTCGACCGCGGCGAACTCGCCCTCTCCGCCTGCGATCCCGAGGTCCACACCGTCCTGGCGGCCTGTCGCGAGGTCGCCGCGCAGACCGACGGCTACTTCACCGAGCGGCCCGGCGACCGGCTCGACCCCAGCGGCTGGGTGAAGGGCTGGGCGGTCGAGGAGGCGGCTGCCCTGCTGCGCGCCTCCGGGGCGCGGCAGTACTGCGTCAGCGGCGGCGGGGACGTGCAGACCGCCGGCGGGCCCTGGCGGATCGGCGTCGCCCACCCGCTGCGGCCGGCCTCGCTCGCCGCCGTCCTGGGCGGCGACGACCTCGCGGTGGCCACCTCCGGCACCGCCGAGCGCGGTGCGCACATCCTCGACCCGCACACCGGCCGCCCGGCGCTCGGCCTCGCCTCGCTGACCCTGGTCGGCGCCCCCGGCACCGGCATCGCCCACACCGACGCCTGGGCCACCGCCGCCTTCGCCATGGGCCCCGACCGCGCGCTCGCCTGGGCCGCCCGACGCCCCGGCGTCGAGGCCCTCGCCGTCCTGCCCGACGGCTCCAAGCGCTGGACGCCCGGTCTGCCCCGGCACCTCCCACCCGCCGGCCCCGCCGACTGGCAGCCGACCGCCCCGGCGGCCTGACCTGGGCCCCTTACGCCAACTGACCTCCAAGACCCGTCAGTTCACTCCATCAGGTGAAGAACGCGATCATGACTCGTCCGCCCCGACCCCGGTGGCCGATAGTGGGACACCAATCGGACGCGGACCATCCGCTCCCACCCGAACGCGTGAACGCACGGAAAGAGGTAGTGGCGCATGCTCACCGAGGCCACCCGGCGGATCGACCTCGTCTTCGCCCTGTTCGACGCCAACCGCAACGGCGTCGTCGAGGCCGACGACTTCGCCCTGATGACGGACCGCGTGGTGGCGGCCGCCGCCGACTCGGACGAGGCCGCGAAGACCGCGATCCGCGCCGCCTTCCAGCGCTACTGGACCACCCTGGCCACCGAGTTGGACACCAACGGCGACGGCGTGATCAGCCGCGAGGAGTTCAGCGGCTTCGTGCTCTCGCCCGAGCGCTTCGCCCCCACCGCCGGCGAGTTCGCCGACGCGCTCGCCGCACTCGGCGACCCGGACGGCGACGGCCTCATCGAGCGCCCCCGGTTCGTGGCACTGATGACCGCGATCGGCTTCGAACGCGCCAACATCGACGCTCTCTTCGACGCCTTCAGCCCCACCCCCGAGGACCGCGTCACGGCCGCCGCCTGGGCCGCCGAGATCCGTGATTTCTACGCCCCGGACAAGGGCGGCATCCCAGCCGACCTCCTGGTCGGCACCCTCGCCGCCTGACCCGGACCTCGCCCGATCAGGGCCGGGCCAGATCGGAGGCCCCGCCCGGCCCGGGCCGCCCCCGACCGCAACCGGACGCACCAGCGAAGGAGCAAGGTGGAACCTGTCGTCGCACTCGCCGTGGGCAGGGGAACGGGCGCGGAACTCGCGACCGTCTTCGAACGGACCCTGAGCCGGATCGCGAGCCTGTACGACACCGGGATCGAGCTCGTCCGCTCCCCTCGGACCTACCACTCCTACGTGTCGCTCAAGGAGGAGGTGACGGACACCGAGCAGATCCGGCGACTCACCGAGGAGGACGCCGCGCACTACGAGCGGTTCTGCCGGGAGCAGGCCCGGCGCGGCACACCGGCCGTCTTCCGCACGGCCATGAACGCCCAGTCGCTCTACCTGGTGCGCCAACGCCTGCAGGCCGTCAAGGTCGAGCCGATCGCCGCCGGCGACGCCGCCCTGCTGCTGGTCCGGGACGAGGCCCAGGGCTTCTACACCGGGGAGAACCTGCACTCCCCCGGCGTGGTCACCCGCACCATGGAGTTCAGCCGGGAGATCACCGCGAAGGTCCTCGAATTCGCCCTCCGGCGCGCCCGGCGGGAGTGGCCCGACCACGGACCGGCCCAGATCGTCATGGCCTACAAGTTCCACCTGCTGGACGGCGCCCTGGACCGCTGGGTCTCCGAGATCTCCCGCCGACTCGGCGTGGAGGTACGGCTGTTCCAGCCCGACACGGTGAACCGCAACCTGATCACGCACGGCCTCGCCGACCGCACGGTGATCGTGGCGGGCAACGAGTGGGCCGACATCATGCACGTCGTCCTGCTCGACCGGTTCGGCGCCGATCGGCAGGAGAACCGCTGCACGGAGAACGTCCATCTCCACCCGGAGCTACGGGAGTTGGTCGAGTACCAGACCGTGCACGGATCCGCCGACGACCTCGCCGGGAAGGACACCGTCAACCCCACCGCCACCCTGCGCGCCGCCGCGCTGATCGCCCAACGACACGCGGGCTGCCCGGGTGCCGTGGCCGCCGTCGAGCAGGCACTGCACGCCGCCGAGGAGCAGGGCGTCCGCACGCCCGACCTCGGCGGACGGCACTCCACCAGCGCCGTGGTCGACGCGGTGCTCGCCGCACTCGACGGCCGGGCCCCCGACACCGCGCCGACGGCCCGGCCGTGAGCGCCACGACGGACCGGCCCGCGACGGAGCGCGACGCGACGGGCGGCGCCTCCACGGACCACCCCACGACGGACCGGACCGCGCTGGTCGTCGTCGACCTGCAGAACGACTTCTGCGCCGGCCCGGTCGCCGCCGCCCGCTACCCCGGCGACCCGGCGCGGCTCGCCACCGTGGCGGCGAACACCGCCCGCGCCGTCGAGGCCGCCCGGGCGCACGGCATCGAGGTCCTCCACGTCCGCTTCCTCGGCGACCCCCAGCACCAGGGCGCCAGTTGGCGCCACCGCGACGCGGCCCTCGGCAAGCGCCCCAAGTGCCTGGACGGCAGCTGGGGCGCCGAGTTCCACGCCGTGGCGCCCGCGCCCGGCGAGGCCGTCTTCACCAAGCTCGCCTGCTTCGACGCCTTCCTCAGCGACGGCTTCGAGGCCCACCTCGCCCGCCGCGACGTCCACCACCTGGTGTTCACCGGCGTGTTCGCCGACGTCTGCGTCGACAGCTCCGCGCGCACCGCCTTCCAGAAGGGCTTCCACGTGACGGTGCTCAGCGACTGCACCGCCGCCCTGCACCTGGCCGACGACACCGTCCTGCAGTTCATGCGCCGGGTCTACGGCGCCCGCGTCACCACCCACGACCGATCCGCCGTCTGGTCACGGCTCCCCGAAGTCTCCGAACAGCAGGAGGGACCATGGCCGCCGCGGCCCGAACCCGTACCGGCGTCGACGAGGGCGTCGGACTGACCGCCCTGATGGTCGCCGCCGCCCGGGCGATCGAGACCCACCGTTCCGACGCCCTCACCCGGGACGACTACGCCGAGCACTTCGTCCGCGCCGCCCCGGCGACCGCGGACTGGCCGCTCCACCCCCGGGACGTCCCGGACGGCGAGGCCGACCCGCTCTGGGGGCGGCTCGGTCGCTACCTCGCCCTGCGGACCAGGGCGTTGGACGACCAGTTGCTCTGGTCCGCCCACCTCGGCGCCCGCCAGGTGGTCCTGCTCGGCGCCGGCCTGGACTCCCGGGCCTTCCGGCTCGACTGGCCGCCCGGCCTGGCCGTCTTCGAACTCGACCGGCCCGAGGTCCTCGCGTTCAAGCAGCGCGTCCTCGACCGGCTCGACGCCCGGCCCACGGCGCGCCGCGTACCCGTGGCCGTCGACCTGCGCCTCGACTGGGCCGACGCCCTCGCCTCGGCCGGCTTCGACCCCGCCGAGCCGACCGCCTGGCTCGCCGAGGGCCTGCTGCCCTATCTGTCCGGCGCCGCCGAGCGGCGGCTCGTCGCCACCGTCGACCGCCTCAGTGCCGCCACCAGCACCCTGGCGTACGAGGCCGTGATCGGGCCGGAGTCCGCGGCGGTCCGCGGCAACCCCGTCTACACCGCGGCCCGTGAGCGGATCGGCGTCGACCTGCTCGCCCTGTTCGACGCCGACCCCCGCCCCGACACCACCGCCGATCTCACCGCCCGCGGCTGGTCCACCACCTCCCACACCCCGTTCGAGTTCACCCGCCACTACGGTCGCGGCCCCCGCCCCGAACCCCACGACGCCCTCGCCGCCAACCGCTGGGTCTTCGCCACCAGGTGACGCCCCGCCCGACGGGCCACACCTACTTTTCGTCATCTTGACGAGATCCGATCGGCGCCTTTATCGTCTTCATGACGAGAAGAGGTGCCGATCCCATGGCCGACATCACCCGACGCTTCGGGCTGCGTCACCTGCGCGCCGCCCCCACCGCCCACATCCGCCACCTGCACCGCGGCAAGGCCGCCCACGACGGCACCGGACTGGCCTTCTGGTTCCGCCCGCTCGCCGCCCCCCTCTCCGAGGTGCCGGTGGACGACCGCGAGCTCGCCATGCTCTTCCACGCCCGCACCTCCGACTTCCAGGACGTCACCGTCCAGGCCACGCTCACCTACCGGATCACCGAGCCCGCCATCGCCGCGAACCGGGTGGACTTCGGCATCGACCCGGACACCGGCGCCTGGCGCTCGGCCCCGCTGGACCAGCTCGCCACCCTGCTCACCGAGACCGCCCAGCAGCACGCGCTCGGCCTGCTCGCCCGCACCCCGCTGGCCACCGCCCTGGTCGACGGCGTCAGCGCCGTGCGCGAGCGGATGGCCACCGGTCTCGCCGCCGAAGCCCGGATCACCGAGACCGGGCTCGCGGTGATCGCCGTCCGGGTCGTCGCGCTGCGCCCCGAGCCCGAGGTGGAGCGGGCGCTGCGCACGCCCGCCCGGGAACTGGTCCAGCAGGAGGCGGACCGGGCCACCTTCGAGCGGCGCGCCGTCGCCGTCGAGCACGAACGCGGGATCGCCGAGAACGAGCTCGCCAACCGGATCGAGCTCGCGCGCCGGGAGGAGCAGTTGCTCGCCCAGCAGGGTGCCAACAGCCGGCTCCAGGCCGAGGAGCAGGCGGTCGCCGACCGGGTCCGCACCGAGGCCGAGGCCGAGCGCCGCACCCGGCTGGCCTCCGCCGAGGCGGACGCCGCCCGCGCCCTCGGCGACGCCCGCGCCGCCGCCGAGGCGGCCTGGCTCACCGCCCACCAGCAGGCCGACCCGGCCGTCCTGCGGGCCCTCGCCCTGATGCGGCTCGCCGAGCACCTGCCGCACATCGACAGCATCACCCTCACCCCCGACGTGCTGACCGGACTGCTGGCGAAGCTCGGCGCCCCGACCGGCGGGGCCGAGCGGTGAGCCTCGCCCCGAGGGCGGTCCTGGTGCACCGCCGTACCGAGTACGAGGAGTTGCTCGCCCACCACGGCACGCCCGGGCAGGCTGCGTTCTTCCTGTCCTCCCGCGGCCGCTCGGTCGACGAGGTGGAGCAGCGCCACCACCGGCAGGCCGCGGCCCTGGCCCGGGCCGCGGCCGCCGTACCGCTGGACTGGCGGCGCACCCGGGTCGAACGGACCGACCTGCCGCGCTTCCTGTTCGAGCCGGAGGACGTGGTGGTCGTGGTCGGCCAGGACGGACTGGTCGCCAACGCCGCCAAGTACCTGGACGGGCAGCCGGTGATCGGCGTCGACGCCGACCCGGGCCGCAACCCCGGCATCCTGGTCCGGCACCGCGCCTCCGCGCTCGCCGTCCTGCTGCCCGCCACCGTCGCCCGCGGCGCGGACCGGCACGTCGAGGAGCGCACCATGGTGGAGGCGGTCGCGGACGACACCCAGCGGCTGCTCGCGCTCAACGAGGTGTACGTCGGCCAGGCCGGCCACCAGACCGCCCGCTACCGGCTGGCGGTCACCGGGGACGCGGTGCTCACCGGGGAGGGGGCCGAGCCGCAGGCCTCGTCGGGCGTCCTGGTCGGTACCGGCACCGGCGCGACCGGCTGGTGCCGCTCCGCCTGGCTGGAACGCGGCGGCCCGCTCGCCCTGCCGGAGGCCGCGGCACCGGCGCTCGCCTGGTTCGTCCGCGAGGCCTGGCCCTCCCCCACCACCGGCACCAGCCGGGTGCACGGCGTGCTGGACGCCGGCCACCGCCTGGTGCTGACCGTCGAGTCCGAGCGGCTGGTCGCCTTCGGCGACGGCATCGAGGCGGACGCGCTGGAACTGACCTGGGGCCAGAGCGTCCGGATCGGCGTGGCCCAGAACCGGCTGCGCCTGGTGGTCTAGCACGAACCGCGACCCGGGACGAGGAAGTTACGCACCCGCCCTGCGGGCGGACGACGGGAGTGTGAAGACGGGCCCTAGACTTCCGCCATGCTCAAAGCCGACCGCACCGCCCGGATCCTGTCGCACATCACCGAGGCGGGCAGCGCCGACGTGCACGAGTTGGCCGGGCTCCTGGAGGTGTCGCCGGCCACCGTCCGCCGCGACCTGCAGGAACTGCACGACCAGGGACTGCTGCACCGCACCCGGGGCGGGGCGGTCACCGGCGCCGTGAACCTCGAACTGCCGCTGCGCCACAAGCACGGGAAGCGGCAGGCGGAGAAGCGGCGGATCGCCCTCGCGGCCGAGCGCCTGGTGCCGGACGGCGCCGTGGTGGGCCTGACGGGCGGCACGACGACGAGCGAGCTGGCCCGGGTGCTGGCCGAGCGCAGCGGGATCACCATCGTGACCAACGCCGTCAACATCGCGGCCGACCTCATCGTCCGACCGGAGATCCGCCTGGTGGTGGTCGGCGGCATCGCCCGGACGACCAGTTACGAGCTGGTCGGGCCGGCCGCCGACCGGATGCTCGCCCAGTACCACCTGGACATCGCGTTCATCGGCGTGGACGGCCTGACCGCCCAGGAGGGCTGCACGACGCACGACGAGATGGAGGCGCAGACCGACCGCGCGTTCATGCGCAGCAGCGCACGGTCGGTCGTCCTGGCGGACAGCACCAAGATCGACCGGGTCACCTTCGCCAAGATCTGCCCGCTCGACGAGGTGCACGACCTCGTCACCGACGACGAGGCGACGGTGTCCCAGGAGCAGGCGATCGCCGCCTGCGGGGTGCGGGTTTCGCGCGTCTGACCTGTTCACACGGGGCGCCCGGCCGGATTCTCCCGGCCGGGCGTTCTGTTGTGCCGTCAGTTGGCATGCAACGGTCCGATAACGACATCCGGACGACACCTCGACCCGCCGGTCCGCCTCGTGAATACTGCCCGACGCAGCAAGCTCTTTCGAATCTGCTCAGAACAAGCTCTTTTCAAGCATTTTGGATCAAGCGGCGTGCAAAGGCGGTAACTGCGGTGAACAAGCGTGTACGTGCCCTCTCGACGATGTGTGCCGCCGGCGCCCTCGCCCTCACGGCGTGCGGCGGCGGCAGTGGCAGTGGCAGTGACGGCGGCAGCGCCGCGGGCGGCAGTGTGACGCTCAAGCTCGTCGCCGCCGACTACGGCGAGAAGGAGTCCAACAGCTCGAAGACCTACTGGAACGGCGTCGCCACCGCGTTCACCGCGGCCAACCCCGGCATCAAGGTCGACGTCCAGGTGGTCAACTGGAACGACATCGACACGCAGGTCAAGACGATGATCCAGAGCGGCAACGTGCCGGACGTCCTGCAGACCGGCGGCTACGCGGACAAGGTCGCCGACGACCTCCTCTACAAGGCCGAGGACGTGCTGTCGGCCGACACCCGGGCCGACTTCATCCAGACCTTCGCCCAGGCCGGGCAGGTCAACGGCGTGCAGTACGGCATCCCGTTCGTCTCCTCCGCCCGCGCCCTGTTCTACAACAAGACCGTCTTCCAGCAGGCCGGCATCACCCAGCCGCCCACCACCTGGGACGAGGTGCGCAAGGACGCCGAGCTCATCAAGGCCAAGGCCCCCGGGGTCACCCCGTACGCACTGCCGCTGGGCCCGGAAGAGGCCCAGGGCGAGAGCATGATCTGGGAGCTCGGCAACGGCGGCGGCCCCACCGGCAAGGACGGCGGGTACACCCTCGACAGCCCGGCCAACGTCGACACCTTCCGCTGGCTCAGGACCAACCTCGTCGACCCCGGCCTGACCTACGCCAACCCGGCCACCACCGACCGCAAGACCGCGTTCGCCGACTTCGCCGCGGGCAAGGCGGGCATGCTCGACGGCCACCCCTCGCTGATCCAGATGGCCAAGGACGGCAAGGTCGACTACGGCGTCGCGCCCATCCCGGGCAAGTCGGCCCCGCTCGCCTCCACCCTCGGCGTCGCGGACTGGATGATGGCCTTCAAGAAGAACGGCCACCGCGACCAGATCAGGAAGTTCCTCGACTTCGCGTACTCCAAGGAGAACACGCTCGCGTTCGACGAGACCTACAACCTGATGCCGGTCACCCAGAGCACGCTGCACGAGATGACCGCCAGCGGCAAGCACCAGGACCTCGAACCGTTCTTCGCCCTCCTGCCGCAGGCCGCCTTCTACCCGCTCGGCGACACCACCTGGGACGCGGTCTCGGCCGAACTGAAGAAGAGCATCGGCACCGCCGTCACCGGCGACCCGGCCAAGGTGCTCGGCGACCTGCAGAAGAAGGCCAAGGACGCCGTCGCGAACAAGTAGCCCGCACCCCGGCACCGGCCGTCCCGCCGCGCCCGGACGGCACCCTCCGCGCTCCGCCCGAAAGGCACCCTGCGTTGTCCCTCAACTCCCCCGCCCGCAAGGCCGCCAGGCCCGGCCGGCGCGCATCGACGGGTTCGAGCCCGGGCAGGCTCGGACCGCTGCCGTGGATCGCCCCCGCCGTCCTGCTGATCCTGTGCGTCGTCCTGTGGCCCGTCTACGAGATGGTCCGAACCTCGTTCCTGCGGATCAGCACCAGCGGGTTCGTCCGCGGCTCCGCCGGGCTGGACAAGTACCGCAAGCTCTTCGGCGAGGCCGACCTCGGCCACGTGCTGATCTCGACGGTGGTCTGGACGGTCGCCGTCGTCGGCCTGACGATGCTGCTCTCGCTCGGCCTGGCCCAGCTGTTCAACCAGCGGTTCCCGGGGCGACGGTTCGCCCGCTGGGCCCTGATCGCCCCCTGGGCCGCGTCCGTCCTGATGACCGCCATCGGCTTCCGGTGGATGCTCAACCAGACCGCCGGGGTGCTCAACACCGCGCTGACCGACCTCGGCCTGGTCGACGGCCCCCGGGACTGGCTCGGCGATCCCTCGACCGCCTGGCCCTGGATGGTCTTCGTCGCCGTCTTCGTCTCGCTGCCGTTCACCACCTACACCCTGCTCGCCGGGCTGCAGACCGTCCCCGGCGAGGTGTACGAGGCGGCCAGGGTGGACGGCGCCTCCCCGTGGCAGGCGTACCTGCGGATCACCCTGCCGCTGCTGCGCCCGGCCTTCCTGGTCGGCGTCGTGATCAACCTGATCAACGTCTTCAACTCCTTCCCCGTCATCTGGGGCATGACCCAGGGCGGCCCGGGCAGTGCGACGGCCACCACCACGGTGTTCATGTACCAGCTCAAGAACACCGACATCGGCGAGTCCGCGGCCATGTCGGTGGTCAACTTCGCCTTGGTGGTGCTGATGGTGCTGGTCTTCCTCAAGGTCAGCCGCTGGAACGGGGAGGAGCGTTGACGGCCCGCCCGCCCGGGCGGCGGATCCGGCCGCGCACCCTGGTCGTGGCGGCGGTGGCCTGGCTGCTGGCGGCGGTCTTCCTGCTGCCGTACCTGGAGATGGCCGTCACCGCGCTGCGCCCGGCCGACGAACTGCGCGACGCGACGTACCTGCCACGGCACTTCGCCTGGTCCAACTTCGTCGACGTCTGGCGCGACTCGACCCTCGGCGACAACCTGAAGGTCACCCTGCTGGTCGCCGGCGGCTCCACCGTGCTGGCGCTGCTGGTCGCGCTGCCCGCCGCGTACTACACCGCCCGGATCAGGTACCGGGGCCGCAAGCTCTTCCTGCTCCTCGTCCTGGTCACCCAGATGTTCCAGCCGACCTCGCTGCTGGTGGGCCTCTACCGCGAGTTCTACCAGCTGGACATGCTCAACTCGGTCTGGACGCTGATCCTCTGCAACGCCGCCTTCAACCTGGCCTTCGCCGTCTGGATCCTCACCGCCTACATCGGCTCCATCCCGGTCGAGTTGGAGGAGGCCGCGATGATCGACGGCCTCGGCCGGCTCGGTGCGCTGCGCCGGGTGGTCCTGCCGCTGGCCTTGCCCGGCGTCGTCACCGCGCTGATCTTCACCTTCATCTCCGCCTGGAACGAGTTCGTGATGGGCCTGACCCTGTCGACGGCCCCGAAGAGCCAGCCCCTCACCGTCGGCATCAACGGCTTCATCGGCAACTACACCGTGGAGTGGAACTACCTGTTCGCCGGGTCGGTCGTCGCGATCGTGCCGGTCGTGGTGCTGTTCGCCGTCATCGAGCGGCACGTGGTCTCCGGACTGACCGCCGGATCGGTCAAGTAGCCCGACCCGCCTCCAGCCTGGCATCCCTTCCGAAGGAGTCGCCCATGACCTCCACCATGCCCTCCCACACCTCCACCGAGATCGCCTCGCAGCCCGAGTGCTGGCGCCGGGCCGCCGACTCCCTGCCCCGGTACGCCCCCGCGCTGCCGCGCCGGGGCGAGCGGGTCGCCGTCACCGGCTGCGGCACCTCCTGGTTCATGGCCCAGGCCTACGCGGCGCTGCGCGAGAGCGGCGGCCACGGGGTGACGGACGCGTTCGCCGCCTCGGAGTTCCCGCCCGGACGCGGCTACGACCGGATCCTGGCCATCTCCCGCTCCGGCACCACGACCGAGGTGCTGGACCTGCTCGACCGGGCCCGCGCCGCCGGAGTGCCCACCTCCGCCATCACGGCCGATCCCGCCACCCCGGTGATGGCGGTGGCCGACACCGTCGCCGTCCTGCACTTCGCCGACGAGCGGTCGGTGGTGCAGACCCGCTTCGCCACCACCGTGCTCGCCCTGCTCCGGGCCCACCTGGAGGCCGAGGGCGCCCTGCCGGACGGGGTCCGCCCGCTGGCCCGGGCGGTGCAGGACGCCGGGCGGGCCGTCGCGGCACCCCTGGCCGCCGAGGTGCGCGGCGCCGAGCAGTTCACCTTCCTGGGCCGCGGCTGGACGTACGGGCTGGCGCTGGAGGCCGGGCTGAAGATGCGCGAGGCGGCCGGCGCCTGGACCGAGGCGTACCCGGCCATGGAGTACCGGCACGGGCCGATCAGCATCACCGCGCCGGGCCGGGTGGCCTGGGCGTTCGGCCCGCTGCCCGCCGGGCTGACCGAGGACATCACCCGGGTCGGCGGCCTCCTGGTCGCCGACTCCGGCGACGCCACGGCCGACCTGGACCCGCTGGCGGACCTCGTCCGGGCCCAGCGGCTGGCCGTCGCGATCGCCGAGGCGCGCGGCTTCGACCCGGACCGGCCGCGCCACCTCACCCGGTCCGTCGTCCTGCGGGGTCACCCCGCGTAACCACCCCGCGCGACCACCTGCTCAACCCCCTGCGTGACCACCGGGACGCCGGCGGGCGCGGGCCCGACGTGCCGTCAAGGACCGCACCGCCATTGACATGTACCGGAAGTCGCCGTGAATGTTGCTTGTGAATCCCCACGTTCAAGCAGCTTCGCGCAGTAAGTGAACATCTCTTGCTCATTGAACGGGAGAACACACCGTGCGC
Source organism: Kitasatospora sp. NPDC087314 (assembly GCF_044744365.1). Taxonomy (NCBI): domain Bacteria; kingdom Bacillati; phylum Actinomycetota; class Actinomycetes; order Kitasatosporales; family Streptomycetaceae; genus Kitasatospora; species Kitasatospora sp. NPDC087314. Next base: position 190,092 of record NZ_JBIUYE010000004.1, on the reverse strand, counting down.
TTGGTTCGACATCGCCTCCGCCGGGCCGCCCTCACCGTGGCCCTGACCAGCATCGCCGCCGCGGCCGGGCCCACCCTTCCGGCCCGGGCCGCCACCCCCGGCTCCGCCGTCCTCGACCAGGGCCACCAGAGCGTGACCTGGCAGAGCCCCCAGTACGCCAAGGGGACCCTCGGCGGCGCCACCACCTGCCCGTCCGCCGCCCAGGACCCGGGCGGCGCGGTCTGCGACCACTTCGACCTCACCGTCAACGTCCCGGCCGGCTACTGGGCCGACAACCCCGAGGGCGGCGTCCCGGTCTCCGTCCAGTGGCAGAACGCCACCGACGACTTCGACCTCTACGTCTACGACGCCAACGGCAAGGAGGTCGCCGAGAGCGCGGGCACCGCCGACCCCGAGGCCACCGTGATCCCGCAGGCCTCCGGCACCTACCACGTGCTGGTCGTCCCCTACGACGTGCACGGCGGCTCCTACACCGGCCGGGCCTACCTGCCGCAGACCGCCGACGCGGGCGACCTGACGGCCTTCTCCGGCTCCCAGGGCAGCTACGACATCGCCGCCGGCACCCTCAAGGCCAAGGTCGACTTCCTCGCCGACGACCAACTCCGCCTCCAGGCCGCCCCGGACGGCGTCCTCACCGACCCGGCCGGCCGCACCATCATCCGCAAGCAGCCCGAACCCCAGCGCGACACCAGCACCTTCGACGCCGGTGCCTACTACGGCATCCGCTCCAAGGACGTGGTCCTGCGGGTCTACAAGCACCCCCTGCGGTTCGGCCTGTACCGGGCCGACAACCGCACCGCCGTCTGGCAGGAGGACGCCCCGCTGCGCTGGAGCACCAGCGGGCTGCGGCAGAGCCTCACCCGCGGCGCCGACGAGCAGTTCTTCGGCGGCGGCGAGCAGAACGGCAGCTTCTCCCACCGCGACCAGACGATCCACGTCGCCAACAGCACCAACTGGAACGAGGGCGGCTACAACAACTCGCAGCCCTTCTACGTCTCCAGCGCCGGCTACGGGGTCTTCCGCAACACCTTCGCACCGGGCCTCTACGACTTCGGCTCGCCCGTCCGCACCGGGCAGCAGGAACGGCGCCTGGACGCCTACTACTTCACCGGCGACGTCAAGTCGGTGATCGGCCAGTACACCGCGCTGGTCGGCAAGCCCTTCATGCCGCCCGTCTACGGCCTGGAGCCCGGCGACTCCGACTGCTACCTGCACAACGCCAACCGCGGCGAGCGCCACACCCTCGACGCGGTGAAGGTCGCCGACGGCTACGTCCAGAACCAGATGCCGCTGGGCTGGATGCTGGTCAACGACGGCTACGGCTGCGGCTACGAGAACCTGCCGCAGACCGGCGAGGGCCTGCGCAAGGACCACGCCCAGCTCGGGCTCTGGACCCAGAACGGCCTGCCCAACCAGGCCGAGGAGGTCAAGGCCGGCGTCCGGGTGCGCAAGCTCGACGTCGCCTGGGTCGGCAACGGCTACGACTTCGCGCTGAACGCCTGCGACCAGGCCAAGTCCGGCATCGAGGACAACAGCGACGCCCGCGGCTTCGTCTGGCTGCCCGTCTCCTGGGCCGGCGCCCAGCGCTGCGGCGTGCTCTGGAGCGGCGACCAGAGCCTGTCCTGGGACTACATCCGCTGGCAGATCCCCACCTACGCCGGCGCGACCATGTCCGGCATCGCCTACGACACCGGCGACGTCGGCTCCATCTTCCGGCGCGACCCGAAGATGTACACCCGCGACCTGCAGTGGAAGGCCTTCCTCCCGGCCATCATGACCATGGACGGCTGGGCCAAGGACATGGCCGGCAAGGAGCAGCGCGACCAGCAGCCCTGGCTGGACGGCGAGCCCTACACCTCGATCAACCGCAAGTACCTGCAGCTGAAGGAGCGGCTGCTGCCGTACATGTACACCCTGTCCGCGGAGGCCACCAAGACCGGCATCGGCGCGGTGCGCCCGCTCGCCCTGGAGTACCCGGACGACCCGGCCGCCCTCGGCCCGAACGCGAAGTACGAGTTCCTGGCCGGACCGGACTTCCTGGTCGCACCGGTCTACTCGGACACCACCACGCGCGACGGCATCTACCTGCCCAAGGGCACCTGGACCGACTACTGGACCGGACGCACCTACCAGGGCCCCACCACGATCAACGGCTACTCCGCCCCGCTCGACACCCTGCCGCTGTTCGTCAAGGGCGGCTCGATCGTGCCGATGTGGCCCAAGGGCACACTGTCCTGGGAGAACCGGGACCGCAGCGAGCTCGACTACGACCTCTACCCGCAGGGCGACTCCTCCTACACCCTGTACGAGGACGACGGCGTCACCCGGCAGTTCAACGCCGGATCCTCGGCCACCCAGCGCGTGGACGTCCACGCCAACCGCGCCGTCACCACCGTCAAGGTCGGTGCCAGCGTGGGAAGTTACACCGGCAAGCCGGCCAACCGGGGGTACCGCTTCACCGTGCACGGCCAGCCCGCCCCGCAACTGGTGGTCACCCAGGGCGGACCGCTGCCCCGGCTGGACTCGGCGGCCGCGCTCGACTCGGCCTCCTCGGGCTGGTACTACGACGCCGCGACCGGCGTCACGCAGATCAGGACGCCGGCCGTCTCCACCGACCGCGCCTTCTCCGTCAACCTGATCCACGGCGGCCACTGACCGTCCGCCACCGCCCACCCGGCACCCGGGGCTCCCTCGCGACGCGTCGCGAGGGAGCCCTCCGCCGTCGGTGCGCGCTCCTGCCGTGGGAGTGCGCTACTGGCCCACCCGGCCGTCCTGAGCAGCGGTCCGCCGCACAGGTGGTTATTCAGGCGGGCCCGGTCGCCGGATCCGACGTCGTCCGCGCGCGGCCGCCGTCCCCCACTGCGGCAGGTCCCCGGTCCGCCTCGCCGAGCAGGGCGTGGAAGGCCGCCGCCACGGCGGCCGGCCGCTCCTGCATGGCGACGTGGCCCACGCCGGGCAGGGTGAGGAGGCGGACGTCGTGGAAGGCCGCGTAGGCGCGCCGTGCCGTGCGGAAGGGGACGAGCCGGTCGTCCCGCCCGTAGACGAGCAGGGTGGGCGCGGTGACCCGGCGCGCCTGACGCCACGCCGACGCCTCCCCCCGCCGCAGGAAGGCGCGGACCAGCGCGCGGGCCCCTTCGCCGAGCATGTCCTGCGCGTACGGCAGCTCCGCCCGGCGGCGCTCACGTTCCTCGACCGCCCGCTGCTCGGCGCCGACGAGCGCGGGGTTCGCGTAGATCAGCCGGTACAGCTCGTCCAGTTGGCGGTCGGGGCTCTGCGCCGCCAGGCGCCGGGAGTAGAGCCGCGGGACGCCCGGCAGCCCGAGCAGGGCCACCTGGAGGGCCCGGTACGGCGGGACGACCGGCAGCGCGGGCGAGATCAGCGTCAGCGTGCGGACCAGGTCCGGCCGGTACGCGCCGAGGCGCAGGGCGATCAGGCCGCCCAGGGAGTTGCCGACCAGGTGCACGCGGCGGTGCCCGGCGCGGTCGAGGAAGCGGGCCACGGCCACGGCCTGTCGCTCGACGGTGATGTCGCCGTCGAGCGGGGGCGCCGAGCGGCCGAAGCCCGGGAGGTCGACGGCCAGGCAGTGCACCGACGTCCGCACGAGGTCGATCAGCCCGGCCCAGTTGTGGGTCCACCCGCCCAGGCCGTGCAGGAACACGGCGGTGTCGGTCAGCGGGTCGGCGCTGCGGACGTGCTCGACCGCGAGAGTCGGCTGCACGGTCGGCTGCATGGAGGTCTGCTCCTTCGGGAGTTGTCCGAACCGGTCGTCGTCTGCGCACCGGCTCATTCGTGGCGCTGCCGGGCCGTCTCGGCGATGGCGAGCCGGTAGTGCCCGAGGAGTTGGTCCCCGACCGCCGCCCAGCTGCGTTCCGCCACGGCGGCACGCCCGGCCCTCCCCAGCGTCGCGCGCAGTTCGCTGTTCCGGGCGAGCCGTTCCACGGCCGCCCGGAACGCCTCCCCCGAACCGGGCGGGACGAGGTAGCCGGTCCGCCCCGGCCGTACGAGGTCCAGCGGGCCGCCGGCGGCCGGGGCGACCACGGGCAGCCCGCTCGCCATGGCCTCCTGGACCGTCTGCCCGAAGGTCTCGAACGGCCCCGCGTGGGCGAACACGTCGAACGAGGCGTAGAGCCGCGCCAGTTCGTGCCCGGTCCGGCTGCCCAGGAAGACCGCGTCCACGAGTCCGGTCTCCAGCCGCGGCCGGCAGGGCCCGTCACCGACGACCACCAGCCGTACGCCCGGGATCCGGGACACCTCCGTCAGCCGGTCGACCTGCTTCTCCGGCGCCAGTCGCCCGACGTATCCGACCAGCACCTCGCCGCCGGGCCCGAGTCGACGGCGCAGCGCCTCGTCGCGGTGCCGGGGATCGAACCGCACGGAGTCCACGCCTCGGGGCCACAGGTGGACCCGTGGCACGCCGTGCGCCGCCAGGGCGCGGCACGACGCCTCGGCCGGGGCCAGCGTCCGGGAGGCCGTCGCGTGGATGCGCCGGATCTGCCGCCAGGCCAGCCGCTCCCAGACGCCTCCGGCCACCGGCAGGTAGGTCCGGGCGTAGGCGGCCATGTCGGTCTGGAACACGGCGACCACCGGAATCCCGGCCCGGCCGGCCGCGGACCGCCCGGCCGCGCCCAGCACGAACGGCCCGGCCAGGTGGACCACATGGGGGCGGTACAGCTCGATCGCGTCGGCCACCTGCCGCCCCGGGACCGCGATCCGCACGTCCGGATAGCCGGGCAGCGCGACGGACGGGACCCGGACGACCCGGTAGCCGTAGCCCGAGTCCGGGATGTCACTGCCACGCCGCCGGTCGGCCACCGCCGGCGCGACGACGATCGGGGTGTGCCCCCGGGACACGAGGTGGTCGGCCGTCCTGAGCACGCTGTGGGCCACCCCGTTGACCTGCGGCGCGAAGGACTCGGCGACGACCACGACACGGAGCCGCTCAGCGCCGCGCACCGGAGCCTGCGCAACGGGCGGCCGCCCGGAAGGGGCCCTGGTCACCGGGCGCCCTCGGTCCGCCGGGACGGCCGTACGGACCGATCCGCCGTGGCGGCGCGGCCCACCGAGCGCAGGTCCCGCAGGATCTCCCGGAACGACTCGACGAGGCCCGCCTCGCAGTACTCCAGGCCGATCTCGGCGCAGTAGCCGCGCACGATGCGCGAGGCGGGCCGAAGCGCCACCACCGGCATGGCGGGGAAGAGGTGGTGCTCGATCTGGTAACCGAGGCCGCCGAACAGGAAGTGGACGAAGCGGCCCGCCCGGAGGTTGCGGGAGGGGAGCACCTGCCGGCGGAGGAAGTCCGTCCGCTCCACGTCGCGGCCGGTCATCGGCATGCCCTTGTGGTTCGGCGCGAAGATGCATCCCAGGTAGACGCCGAAGACGGAGCCGAACAGCACGACGAAGGCCAGGGCCTGGAGCGGTGTGAGGACGACGACCAACAGGGCCGCTGCCAGGAGGTAGTGCAGCGCGGCGAGCGTCCGTTCCAGGGGCCGGTACCGGACCGAACCCCGGGTCAGGGTCAGCCAGGTGGCGACGGTGAGGCCGAGCGCCTGCAACGAGAGCAGCGGAAAGAACAGCTCCGCCTGGTGCCTGGCGACGAACCGTCGCACCCCCGTGGTCCGGCCGGCCTGTTCGGCGGTCCTGACGAACAGGATCGAGTCGGCGGCGGGGTCGTGCCCCTCGCGGTTCGGCTGCGCGTGGTGGCGGTTGTGGTCGCTCACCCACCACCCGTAGCTCATCCCGACGACGAGGTTCCCCAGGAGGATCCCCACCAGATCGGTCGACCGGCGGCCGGTGCACACCGCGCGGTGCGCGACGTCGTGGCCGAGCAGGGCCAACTGACCGAGCACGAAGGCGAAGAGGGGGGCGAGGAGCAGCTGGCGCCAGGTCGCGCCGAGCGCGGCGAACGCCGCCAGGAGCAGGCCCAGGGCGACGATCAGGGCCGAACTCCTGCCCAGGTAGTACAGCGGCCGCCTTCGCAGCAGGCCGGCGTCCGAGACGCGCCGGTACAACTCGGTGAAATCGCCGCGGCTGGCCGTGCCGGCCCCTGCGGTCTCCGGAACTGTCATGCCACCGTCGCCTCTTCGGAATGCCCCGGTCGACCGTGACCGCCACACCGCACGACCCCGGACCGGAGGGCACCACCCTTCCGCAGACCTCGCGCGGTGTCCCGCTACCACGCAGCGATTCCCCAGAACGAGTCACCCCGAGCCCGCTACCGGCGCCGGGGCCTTCCTCGACCCCGATCGTCAGGGGGCGGGTGGCACGGTACCGGTAACGGTGCCCGCGAACGCCGACCGCCCGGCCGCCGGCTCAGGTGTGCCGGCGACCGGGCGGTCGGCGCCCGGGTGTTCGCGCGGTCGCGCGCCCGGGTGTTCGCGCGTTCGGGTCAGACGGTGACCCGCTCGGCCGTGACGGCGGGGGCCTCCTCGGGGGCGGCGGGCGCGTTCTCCCGGGGCGCGGGGAGCACGGCCATGATCACGCCGGAGATCACGATGGTCGCCGCCCAGGCGAGCCCGTACTCACCGATGGGCGTGCCGGAGAACGGGCCGGCGAACCAGTCGCACTTGGTGAAGGCGAGACCCATCAGCAGCGCGACCACCCAGGACACCATCGCCTGCCAGCAGAAGCCGCCGACGTACCAGTACCGGCTGCTCCGGCTGGTGTCCATCAGCGCGGCGGCGTCGTAGCGCACGGCACGCGACCGCCGTCGCCACATGTCCACCGCGTAGACCCCGATCCAGGCCGAGAAGGAGACGGCGAGCAGGATCAGGAAGGTGATGAAGGAGCCCAGGAAGCTCTTGGCCACCAGCATCAGCAGCAGACCACCGATCAGCGAGATCACGGCGTTGATGCTCACGGCCATGGCGCGCGGCAGCTTCACGCCCATGGTCTGGGCGGTGAAGCCGGCCGAGTACATCGAGAGGCTGTTGATCAGCATCATGCCCACGATCGCGGTCAGCAGGTACGGCACGGCCAGCCAGGTCGGCAGCAGGTCGCCGAGGAAGGCGACCGGGTCCGAGGCCTCCGCCAGACCGGGCGAGGCCACCGCCATCACCCCGCCCATCAGCACCATCGGCACCATCACCAGCGCGGCGCCCGAAACCGTCACACCGGCGATCTTCCGACCGGAGGTGGCGTGCGGCAGGTAGCGCGTGAAGTCCGGGCCGGTGGGGACCCAGCTGATGCCGCCGGCGGCGATGGTCCCGATGCCCGCGATCATCATCGCGGTGGTACCCGCGGGCTTGGAGAAGACCTCGCTCCAGTGCACGGTCGCGATCAGGTAGCCCAGCACCAGGACGCTGAAGACGCCGAAGAGGTACGTCGACCAGGTGTTGCAGACGCTCAGCGCCTTCCGACCCATCCCGGAGACCAGGAACGTACAGGCGACGAAGCCGACGAGCGTGACGACGATCAGCGCGGTGTTGCTCTTGACGCCGAAGAGCAGGTCGAGAACGGTCAGCACGGCGTAGGCACCGGTGACTGCGTTGATCGTCTCCCAGCCGAACCGGGCGATCCAGAGGATCGCGCCGGGGAACAGGTTGCCGCGCACACCGAAGGTGGCCCGTGAGAGCGTCGCGCCCGGCGCCCCGCCCCACTTCCCGGAGACGGACAACAAGCCGACCATGCCGAACGAGGCGACCGCGGCGCACGCCGCGACGATCAGGACCTGCCAGAAGTTCAGCTTGTTGAACACCACCAGGGCCGCACCCATGGTGAGCAGCAGGACGCTGATGTTCGCCGCGACCCAGGTCGGGAAGAGTTCGCGGACCCCGCCCCGGCGCTCGTGGTCCGGGACGGGTTCGATACCGCGGGTCTCTATCGCGCCGTCGTCGGTGGCGGCGGTGGACAGGTTGTCCATGAGGGTGGCTCCGTGCGTGTGAAGCGGGAGGTAAAATCGGACATTTTCCATATTCATGGAAGTCTTCGCGCGTAGCGCGCGAGTCCAGCCATCCTACTTTGACCCGTTGATATCCATTGCTCCCTCCAGGCCCCAGACGCCTACTGGGATAATGCAGTTGCCTAATACATGTAGGTAAATTACGTTGCCTCGCATGAATCCGCTGACCGAGCACGAGATCCGTTCCGCCTTCGTCAACTGCACCAAGGGCGAGGCGTCCCGCCTGAACGTCCCGCGCGACCTGGCCGACCGGCCCTGGGACGACCTGGACTTCCTGGGCTGGCGCGACCCCCAGGCCCCCGACCGCGCCTACCTCGCCGCCGAGCTCGACGGCCGCCCGGTGGCGGTCGCGCTGCGCTCCTCCGGCGCCGCCTCCTGGCAGGCCCGGCGCAGCATCTGCTCGCTCTGCGTGACCACGCATACCGGGGGCGTCTCGCTCCTGGTCGCGCCCCTCGCCGGGAAGGCCGGCAAACAGGGCAACTCCGTGGGCGCGTACATGTGCAGCGACCTCGCCTGCTCGCTCTACGTGCGCGGCAGGAAGGACGTCGGCACGCGACTGCACGAGTCGCTCACCGTGGAGGAGAAGATCGGGCGGACCGTGGCGAATCTCACCGCCTTCGTCGCCAAGGTCACCGCCTGACCGACGACGACGGCCCGGCCAACGGCCCGGGCCTCCCGCCTCAGCCTGTGACCCGGGGTCACAGGATCACCGCCTGTCTGGCTGGCCGCGGGGGTCGTCCGCAGGATGACCGCATCGGACTCCCGTCATCCACCGCGGCCGCTTCCGCCTGCCGTCCGAGGGCCCGGCCGCGCCCTCGCACGACAAGGTGGTGATCGCTGTGAGCAGCATCTCCGACCCGCCCCTGCCCGACCGGACCGAGGACGTCCCGCCCCTGGCACCGTCGGCACAGACCTTCGACCGGTGGCGCTACGCCGGAGTGTTCGTCCTGTTGTTCCTGTTCGGCACGGAGACCTTCCTGGTGTCGCCGTTGCTGCCGACCATCGCGGACTCGATCCACACCAGCGAGGCGGCCGCCGCCTCCAGCGTCACCGCCTACGTGCTGGTGTACGCCGTGGCGGCGCCCTTCCTCGGACTGCTGAGCGACCGGTTCGGCCGCCGCCGCACCCTCGTCGCCGGCACCCTGTTGTTCGTCCTGTCGAACGCGGCGGCTGCCCTCTCCACCGACCTGACCCTGCTGGTCGTCTCCCGCGCGGTGGCCGGGCTGGCGGCGGCCGCGGCCGGGCCGGCGATCTGGGCGCACATCGCGGAGACCGCACCGGACGCGGTGCGCGGCCGGGCGCTCGGCCTGGGCATGGCGCTGTTCTCCTGCGGGCAGGTGATCGGCGTGCCGCTCGGCGGCTTCCTCGCCGGGCTGGCCGGCTGGCGGTCGGCGTTCTGGGCGCTGACCATCGGCACCGCCGCGGCCGTGCCGCTGCTGCTGCGCCAGGTCCAGGGCCGTACGACGCAGGCGGCCGCGCCGCAGGTGGGCGCGGTCCGGGCGATCCTGGCGGGCTGGGCCGACCCGGCGCTGCGCCGCGCCCTGCTGGTCAACACGGTGTTCCACACGGCCAACCTGGGCGCGTACACCTTCCTCGGCGCGGTGCTGGTGCAGCGCTTCGACCTCTCGGTGGAGGCGCTCGGCCTGGTGGGCGTGCTGGTCGGTGCGGGCAGCCTGGTCGGCTCGCTGCTGGGCGGCCGGCTCGGTGACCGGGCCAGGACCGCCGGGCGCACCGACCTGCCGTTGCTCCCGCTGTGGGGCGTCCTGCTGGCGGTCGGCATCGCGGTGGCGGCCAAGGGGCCGGGCCTGGTCCTCGCCCTGGCCGGGGTGGTGCTGTGGTTCCTGGCCTCGGGCGGCTTCGTGACGGACCAGCAGACGCTGGCCGGCACCATCGCCCCGGAGCTGCGCGCGACCTCCAGCGCCTGGCTGACCTCGACCATGTACGCGGGCACCGGCCTCGGCGCCTGGGCGGTCGGCGGGTTCGGCAGCGTCTCGGACGGAACCCTGCTGGTGGGCACCGGGCTCGCGCTGGTGGCCGCGCTCGGCGCGCTGGCGGTCAGCATCGGCCTGCGCCGGACCACCACCTCGGACACCTGACGCCGGGGCGCGGGGAACGCCACGCCCCGCGGCCCCGTCCGGCCGACGGCTCAGCCGACCCGGCGCTCCTCCTCCGCGCCGCCGACCGCGCGCAACGGATGCTCGACCAGTTCGGACATCCGGGCCCGGTCGGCGGCGTCGGCCGGAGTGAACAGCAGCACCATCGCGGTCGGGTCGTCCACCGGGTGGAAGGACGACAGGGTCAGCCGGACCGGGCCGAGTCCGGCCGGCTCGACGGTGACGGTACGGACGGTCAGCTCCGCCACCGAGTGGCACCCCCACCAGTGGCGGAGCTCGGGTGCGTCCTCGTCCAGGTGCCGGTACACCTCGCCGGTGCGGGGATCCGCCAGGGCGGGGCCGGCCTGGGCCCGGAAGTGCTGGAAGACGTTCATCGCGAGCGGTTCCCAGTCGTGGAACACCGCGCGCAGCCGCCGGTCGGCGGCCATCACCCACATCAGGTTCCGCCGGTCGGCGGGGACGCACTCGGGCGAGCCCCAGAGCGCGACCCAGGCGGCGTTCCACCCGAGCAGGTCGAAGTGGCGGTCGAGCAGGACGGCCGGGCTGGTGGGCCAGGAGTCCAGGACCGGCCGGATGACCTCGGCGAGCCGGCCGGTGTTCTTCGCGGCGACGGCCGGTGCCGGCTCGTGGTAGCCGGCCAGGCGCATGGCGTGCCGCAGTCCGGCCGCGTCCAGCCGCAGCACGCGGGCGATCGCCTCCAGCACCTGCCGGGAGGCGGTGACCCGCCCCTGCTCCACCCAGGTGTACCAGGCCAGACCGACACCGGAGAGGGAGGCGACCTCCTCGCGGCGCAGGCCGGGGGTGCGGCGGCGGGTGGTGGCGGTGAGGCCGACGTCGGAGGGCTTGAGGAGTTCGCGGTGGGCGCGCAGGAAGGCGCCGAGTTCCCGTCCGGCGGGGGGAGTTGACACGGTTGGAGCTCCTCGGCCGTGGTCGGTGCTGTCGGGTTCGGGCGTGCGGGTCGGGGCTTGTCCGAGACGTCGCTTCGCATCGACGCACGGGGTGCCGGACAAGCCCCGGCACCAGCGTAGGCGTAGCCCGCCGTTCACCCCAGGGGTGAACGGCGGGCTACACATGCTGTTAACGAGACGTCAGCTCCCAGAGCCTGACCGGCATGTGGCTGACGTGGCCGCGCTCCTGCTGCCGGCGCCAGGCGCTCTCGCCGACGGCACGGAAGAAGGCCGCCCGCCGGTCCACCGGAACCAGGCGGCTGTAGTAGTCGCCGAAGGTGGCGGCGTGGAAGTGCTCGTACTGGGCGGCGCCGTCGACGGTGACGACGGCGTCGCGCTCCAGGTGGCCGGCGACCTCGAGGTGCGGGCCGAGCACCGCCGTGAGGTCCTCGACGGTCCTGGTCCGGGTCGCGATCGGCAGCACCCCGCCGCGTTCGAGGACGCCGGGAACCTCGTCGTACGGGGTGCCGAGGGCGACCAGGGCGTCGCGGACCAGCTCGTCCTCGCCGCCGAGGCCGCGCTCGTCCCGGGCCGGGTGGTAGGTGGTGAGCAGGAACCGGCCGCCGGGGGCCAGGTGCGCGGCGGCCCAGGCGAAGATCCGCGCCTCGTCCGGGTACAGCCAGTGCAGCACCGAGGTCTGGGTGATCACCTCGACCCGGAACGGCAGCGGCTCGGGCACGGTGAGATCGGCCCGGTGCAGGGCGACCCGGTCGCCGTACGGCCGGAGCCGGGCGGCGGCCTCGGCGATGCGGTGTTCGGAGCGCTCCAGGCCGACGGCGCGCCGCAGGGAGGGGAAGCGTTCCAGCGCGGACTGCAGCAACTGGCCGATCCCGCTGCCGAGGTCGATCAGGGACCCGGGGGCACCGGTGACCTGGTCGAGCACCCAGTCGCGGTCCTGGACCTGGCGCAGCCGGCTGGCGTCGGCGTACCCCGCGAGGGTACGGGCCTGGATCTCGACGGCGGACGTGCTCACGGCTGCTTCTCCTCGACGGTGGCGGGCTGCACGGTGGACGGCTGTGCGGCGGCGGGCTGTTGTGCGGCGGGCTGCTCCGAGGCGGTCCCGTCGACCAGCTGCAGCAGCCGCTCGCGGGCGGCGCTCTGGTCGTAGCGCTTGAAGATGTTGATCCGGTTGCGGGCCAGGTCGCCCCGGTGCACGTACTCGTAGAGGTCCTGGCGCTGCCCGAAGCCGTCGCCGGTCAGCTCCCAGGCGATCCGGAACAGCCGGGACTTGCGTTCGGCGTCGATGTCCCGGCCGCGCATGTAGCGGTCCAGGTGCGGGCGCAGCCGGGGGTTGGCGAGGTCGCCGGCGGTGGGCTGGATGAGCAGCCCCGAGGCGCCGATCCGGCGGACGATCTCGACGGCGCTGCCGGCCACCTCGGCCGACCAGACCCGGGAGGCCGCCGTGTCGCCGGGGGCGAACAGGCCGCCGTCGGTGACGCCGCCGCGGGCCTCGGCGGCGTCCAGGAAGTACTCGGTCAGCTCGGCGTACCCGGCGAGCCGCCCGAGGTCCTCCTGGATGTTGCGGAAGCCGTCGACGCCGATCGACTCGGCGACCAGGGTGGCGCCGGCGAGCAGGGTCCGCAGCCGTTCGCGGTAGCGGATGTGGCCGACGTAGGCGCTCCAGGCGTTGATCCGGCCGAGGCCGGTCCGCGCCAGGTCCGCGTTGCGCAGCAGGAAGACGCGGTCCCAGGGCACCAGGACGTCGTCGAAGAAGAGCATCGCGTCCTGCTCGTCGAACCGCGCGCCGAGCGGGTGGGCGTGGCCCCAGGAGGCGCTGCCGAGCGGTTCGCGGGCGAGGGTGATCAGTCCGGGGGTGTTGAGCGGCAGGGCGAACCAGACCACGAACTCCTCGCCCCGGCCCTCGGTGAACGACGCCGAGAGGTAGACCAGCACCTCGTGGGCGAGCGGGGCGAGCGTGGTGAGCTGCTTGGCGCCGCGCACCACGATGCCCTTGTCGTTCTCCGCCAGGACGCGCAGGGCGAGGTCGGGGTCGTCCAGCGGGTTGGCGGAGCGGTCGATCTGGGGGTCGCCGAGGGCGTGCGACAGGACCAGGTCGTTGGTGGCGCAGTGGCGGTACCACGCCTCGGCGTTGGCGCCGAAGCGCGGGTCGGCCTCGGCCAGCCGGTGCCGGAAGTCGTAGACGCCGACGGCGATCGAGGCCATGAAGGCGGGCGAGCGGCCCTGCTGTCCGAGCGCCTCGGCGTGCCACAACTCGGCGCTCCGGCGCTGGACCCGGAGGTCCTCCAGGGTGCGCGGGGGCTGGTAGGCGCGGGCCAGCCGCAGGCCGCTGTCCGGGTCCTCCCAGGTCAGCAGGGAGCGGTGGGCGGGGTCGTGCTGGAGGTCGAGCAGGCGGGCCAGCTCGTCCACGGCCGGGCGGAACGCGGGGTGCTCGGCGGGGTTCGCGATGCGCTGACCGTCGAGGTAGAGCTCGCGGCCGTCGTCCAGTTCGGCCCGGTACCGGTCGCCGGTCAGCAGGCCGCGGGCGGTGGCGGGCGCGCCGCGACCGGGGATGGTGTCCAGCAGTGTCATGCGCCAACTCCGGTTGTGTTCAAGGGGGTCGGGGCCAGTACGCGGTACTGGCCGTCGTGGTAGAGCAGGGGGTCGCCGGCACCTCGGTCCGCCGCGGCGACCCGGCCGACCAGGATGGTGTGGTCGCCGCCGGGGAGGGTGCCGTGCAGCCCGCAGTCGAACCAGGCCAGGGCGTCCTCGACGAGCGGGGCGCCGGTGGCCACGGTCCGCATCGGCACCGCGGTGAACCCGCCGAGCGCGCGCCCCGCCCCGGGGGTGGCGAACCGCCGGGCCACGCCCGACTGACGGTCCGTCAACACCGAGAGGCCGAACCGCCCGGAGGCGCGGACCGCGGCCACGAGCGGGCTGCGCCGGCTGACCGCGACGGTGACCAGCAGCGGGTCGAGGGAGAGGGTGCTGAAGGAGGAGACCGTCTTGGCGAAGACCTCCTCGCCCGCGCGGGTGGTGACCACCGCGACCCCGGTGGTCCAGCCGCGGGAGGCGGCCCGGAAGGCCTCCTCGGTGGCCTGCGCCGTGGCCTGCGCGGCGGCCTGCGCCGTGGTCGCGGTCGGGGCGGAGCCGCTCATCGCAGCGCCACCCGGTAGGCGCGCAGCCACTCGTCGACCTGGACCAGGTGGTCGAGGCCGCCGACCGGGTTCGGCGCGGTGCGCGGGCTGGGCAGCGACCGGCCCTCGGCGAGCAGCCTGCGGACCGACTCCCGGTCCACCAGCTCGAAGACCGGCGCGTTCGGGTCGGCCAGCAGCTCGTTCGCCCGGGCGGTGAGCACCTCCGTGTAGCGGACGGCCGGGGTGGACGGGTAGCCGCTCTTGGGACGGTCGGTGACCTGCGGCGGGAGCAGGTCCCGGACGGCGTCCCGGAGCAGCCCCTTGGCCCGCCCGTCCGGCGCCTTGAGCGCCCACGGGACGTTCCAGAGGTACTCCACCAGGCGGTGGTCGCAGAACGGCACCCGGACCTCCAGGCCGACCGACATCGACACCCGGTCCACCCGGTCCAGCAGCGGCGGGAGCCAGCGGGTGAGCGCGAGGTGGAAGACCTCGCGGATCCGCGCGTCGCCGGCCGACTCGCCGGGCAGGCGCGACACCTCGCCGAGCGAGCGGTGGTACGCGGCGGCGGTGTACTCCTCGGGGCGCACCTCGGCCCGGACGTCCGGGCGCAGCAGGTCCGCCGGCGTGGCCTTGCCGTGCAGCCACGGGAAGGTCGGCGCGTGGACGGCGGCCGCGTCGTGGAAGTACGGGTAGCCGCCGAAGATCTCGTCCGCGGCCTCCCCGGAGAGCGCGACGGTGGAGCGCCGCCGCACCTCGCGGAAGAGCAGGTGCAGCGAGGCGTCCATCTCGCCCCAGCCGGGCCGGTCCCGGGCGCGCAGGACCGCGTCCCGGGCGTCCAGCAGGTCGTCGTCGGGCACCAGCACGGTGGTGTGCAGGGTGCCGATGTGCTCGGCGGCGGCGGCCACGTAGGGGGCGTCACGGGTGGTCCGCCAGGCGTCCGGGGTGCGGTCGGCGCTTCCGGGGAAGTCCACCGAGAAGCTGGCGATCTTCCCCTGGCCGGCCCGCTCGCGGGCGGTCGCGGCCAGTGCGGTGACCGCGCTCGAGTCGACCCCTCCGGAGAGCAGGGTGCACAGCGGCACGTCGCTGATCAGCTGCCGCTCGACGGCGTCGGCGAGCACCTCCCGGACGGTCCGGCGGGTGGTCTCGGCGTCGTCCCGGTGGTCGGCCGACTCCAGCCGCCAGTACCGGAACTCACGGGTGGCGCCGCGACCGACGACCACCAGGTGACCGGGCCGGACCTCGTGGAGTCCGCGGAAGATCCCGTGGCCGGCGCTCGGCGCGGCGGGCAGCGCGAACAGCTCGGCGATGCCCTCGGCGTCCAGTTCGGCGCGGAACAGCGGATTGGCGAGCACCGCCTTCGGCTCGGAGCCGAACAGCACCCCGGTGGGGTGGGCGTGCCAGTACAGCGGCTTGATGCCGAGGTGGTCGCGGACCAGCAGCAGTTCCTCGTGCCGGGCGTCCCACAGGGCGTAGGCGAAGATGCCGTTGAACCTGGTCGGTGCGTCCTTTCCCCACTGGAGGTGGGCCCGCAGGACCACCTCGGTGTCCGAGCGGGTCCGGAAGACGTGCCCGAGGGCCTCCAACTGTGCGCGCAGCTCCCGGTGGTTGTAGAGCTCGCCGTTGTAGCAGAGGACGGCGTCGGCGTCCGGCCCCGGGCGGTCCGCGAGCGGCTGGGCGCCGCCGTCCAGGTCGATCACGGACAGCCGGCGGTGGCCGAACGCGGCGTGCCGGGAGAGCCAGACGCCGTCCGCGTCCGGGCCGCGGCAGGCCAGGGTGGCGGTCATCTCCCGGACCGTCTGCGCCTGGTGGCGCAGATCGGTGTCCCAGTCGATCCAGCCGGTGACGCCGCACATGTCAGGACTCCCCGGGTTCGTCGGTGGCGGCGGTGGGCTCGGCCACGGCGCTGGACTCCCAGCGGCAGCCGTGGCCGGTCGGGCCGTTGGTCAGGCGGTGCGCGGGCCGGTAGCCCTTGGCGCGGATGTTCGCGGAGAGCGCGTCGGTGCAGTACGTGCAGGGCGACGCGAGGGTCAGCTGGACACCCGTACGACGGGCCTTCTCGCGGTAGTCCCAGATCGCGCAGTGCGTGATGGTGAGCGCCGCGCGCTCGGCGCCGGGCGGCGCGTCCTCGTCGAACTCGTAGTCCGAGCCGTACAGTTCGGCCTGCCGGGCGATCCGGTGGATCGGGTCGGCGGCGCCCCGGCCGCGGTCGGGTTCGACCTCGCGGTGCACCTCGGCATTGGACCGGGCCCAGTCCCCGAGCACCTCCTCGCCGTAGCGGAGCACGAGGAAACGTTCCATCAGAGCCTGGCCCCGGAAGAACACCCGCTGCCACTCGACCGCCGGGGCGTCCGGTCCGGGCAGGTCGGCGAAGAGCTCGGACTGCAGCACGAACCAGTCGGTGAGGTGGAGTTCGTTCCCGCGAGACACCAGGTACCGCGTCAACCCGGCCTCGGCCTCGTGCAGCCGCTGCCGCCAGAGCGCGGACCGCTCGGCGTCCGCCATCGCGCGGTACGGGGACCTCGGCTGCTCCGCGCCGGGGTGCCGGTCGTTCCCGGCGGCCAGCACCGCCGTGCGCGGGCCGGCCTCGGCACCCGCCGCATCTCCGGAGCCGATCGGATCGCCGACCCTGTCGGACACACCCCCCATCGGGCCTTCTCCCTTCGGCTGAACGGTCCGTCGGACCGTCGTGTCGTCGTCGTTCCCGCCACGCTACGGAGCGGGGCGCGCGCCCCGGTAGCCCCGAACGGCGCCGCCCAGGCCCCCGATCGTCGCCTCGCGGATGCTCCGAAGGTCCCCCCCACACACAAGGGCGCCGGGACACGACGGAGGGCGGGCCCCGCGTGCTGCGGGACCCGCCCTCTGGCGGTGGGTGGGGACCTGTCTAGCCGGCGAGGCCGTGCCGGTGGGCGTAGAGCGCGGCGCGCAGCCGGTCGGGCTGCCCGATCTTGCGCATGGCCTGGGTGAGGTGCTTCTTCACGGTGGCCTCGGCCAGGGCGAGTTCACGCCCTATCTCGGCGTTGCTCAGCCCGAGCCCGAGTTTGACCAGAACCTCGCGCTCACGCTCGGTCAGCCCGGCCCGGGCCGGGGGCAGTTCGCCGACGTGCTGCGCGGGGGCCGTCGCGTGGGCCCGGGCCGGCGGTGGCGCCGGCAGGAACACCGAGCCACCGGCCGCCGCGAGTTGGACCGCGCCGATGATCCGGTCCTCGGCCAGCTCGAGCGGGAAGCACCCGCTGGCCCCGGCCAGCAGCATCCGGCTCGCCTCGGCGGTCGACTCGGCCCGGCGCAGCAGCAGCACCCGGGCGGCGGGCGCCGCGTCCGGGCCTCGCAACGCCACCACGGCGGCGAGGTCCTCCTCCAGACTCGCGCCCCGGCCGAGCAGGATGACGTCCGGTGCGATGCGGCCCACGGCCGCCACCGCGCGCAGCCGGTCACCGGTGGACCCGACCACCGCCAGTCCGGGCACCGTGGCCAGCACGCTGCGCAGCCCGGCGCTGGCCACCGAGTGCCGCTCGACCAGGAACACCCGGGCGACCTCGGTGCGGTCGCGGCGCTCCTCCACGCACATCGGATGGCCGCACCCGCACCCGGCCGCGGCCGGCCCGGCCGACCGTGGCGGGACCGTCTCGGCCAGCAACTGGTGACCGGCGATCAGGTCGAGCGGATTGTCGATCTCGGTGTGCAACCGGGACGCGCCCGCGGCGGGTGCGTCCACCGGGGTGGCACCACCGCAGGCCCCGCGCCGGGCGGGGAGCCGGCGGCCGCGCGGGCCGGCCGGAACGGCGAGTTTGCTCACTGCTGCCATCCGGCACCTCCGGAGGAGGAGGCAGGACGTCTGAGGTACGGCATGGCGATTCGGTCCCCTTGCTGGTGGCGGGCCGGCCCCATGGGCACGGTGTGCTGCGGCGAGGATCCCCGAGGACGCGGACGGGCGTCGGCCGCGGAATCCGGGACTGGGGAGAAGCGCCGACCGCGGCGGCTTGAACCGGGGCGGTCAGCGCGTTGCGCGCGGTCGACAGAGCTCGTCGAAACACCTTCGGTGCCACGAGCCGCCGATCCCGACCAGGGTGATGTCGGTCCGCCGAATAGCCATGCGGGGAACCCTAGGTCCGGTTCCTTGTGCAGGTCAAGGATGGGACCGGGCCTCGATGGCCCGGGCAGCGGCGGTCCTGGTACCGCGGATGCTGTGACCGGAAGTAACAGCATCAAGTGCTGACTGGCTGTCCGGGCCACCGGTCCGCAACCCTCCTTCCAGCAGCCGCAGCTGCCGAAGCGTCACCGGCGCCCCACGGAGCGCCCGACCGGGGCCCGCATCCGAGGCCCCGCAACCCGAGTCGCCCGAACGCGGCCTCCGCCCCACGGCGCACGGTCTCCCCGGGCCCGGTGCGGCGGCCCGACACCGCGGGCGCCGCCGGTCGCAGCCCCGACGACCCGATCCGAACCGCCCTCCCCCGGAAGGACCACCAGAACCATGCCCGCCCCGCCCAGCCGGCCCGCCGCCGGCCAGTCCGGCGCCTCGCCCCGGAGGGCCGGCGGGTGACCCGGTTCCTCCTACGCCGGCTCCTGCTGGCCGTGCCGACGCTGCTCGGCGTCACCGCCGTCGTCTTCGCGACGGTCGCGCTGGTCCCCGGCGACCCGGTCGCCGCCTTCCTCGGCCCGGGCGCACCGCCCGAGGCCCGCCGCGAACTCACCGAACGGCTCGGCCTGGAGCAGCCGTTGCCCGTCCGCTACGCCGACTGGCTCGGACACGCGCTCACCGGCGACCTCGGCACCTCCATCTCCGGTCAGCGCCCGGTCGTCGACCTCATGCTCCCCGCGCTCGGCCAGACGCTGACCCTGACCGCGGCCGCGTTCCTGCTGGTGCTGGCCGGCGGGGTGGCGCTCGGCGCCCTCGGCGCGCTGCGCCCGCGCGGCCCCGGCGGGCGGATCTCCGGCGCGCTGTCCGCCCTCGCGGTCTCCGCCCCGCAGTACTCGGTGGCCCTGCTGCTGATCGCCGTCTTCGCCGTCGGCCTGCGCTGGCTGCCGGCCGGCGGCACGCACGACGTGTTCGGCGACGGCGGCCCGATCGACCTGGCCCGCCACCTGGTCCTGCCGGCCGTCGCCGCCGCGCTCGTCCCGCTCGGGCTCACCGCGCGGGTGTTCCGGGCCGCACTGGGCGGCGTGCTGGCCGGCGAACTGGCCGACTCGCTGCGCGCCCGCGGCCTGCGCCCGGCCGCCGTACTGCGGCACTGCGTGCACAACGCCTCGCCGGCCCTGCTGACCATCGGCGGCCTGCAACTCGCCTACCTCCTGGAGGGGGTGATCTTCGTGGAGACCCTGTTCGCCTGGCCCGGCATCGGCCGGCTGCTCTACGACGCCCTCACCTCCCGTGACCTGCCCCTGGTGCAGGGCGGGGTGCTGGTGGTGGCGGTCGCGTTCGTCGGCGTCAACATCCTGGTGGACGCGGCGCACGCGGTGATCGACCCGCGAGTAAGGAACTGATGTGACGTCACGTGTCCTCAGCCGAGCCAACCTCGGCCTGACCGTCCCCGCCGCCCTCGCGGCGCTGCTGCTCCTGCTCGCACTCGCCGCGCCCCTGGTGGCCCCGTACGACCCGGCCGCCGGACGGCTGGCGGACCGGCTGCTCGACCCCGGCAGCCCCGGCCACCCGCTCGGCACCGACGGCCAGGGCCGCGACCTGCTCAGTCGGCTGATCTGGGCCGGGCGCGCCTCGCTCACCGGCGGGTTCGTGCCGGTCGCGGTGGCCGCCGTCGTCGGCACGCTGCTCGGCGTGGTGGCCGGGCTCGGCGGCCGGACCACCGAGCAGGCCCTGCTGCGCCTGCTGGACGTGCTCTACGCCTTCCCCGGGGTGCTGCTGGCGATCGCCGTCGCCTCACTGCTCACCCCCGGCCTGGGCGCGACCGTGCTCGCGCTCTCGGTGGTGCTCACCCCCGCGGTGGCGCGGGTCGCGTTCACCGAGACCCGGCGGGTCCGGAGCGCCGAGTACCTGGCGGCCGCCCGGGTCAGCGGCGCCGGCTGGGGGGCGCTGGTCCTCCGGCAGGTCGCCCCGGTGGTGGCCCCGGTGGTCCTGGTCTACGCGTCCTCGCTGGTCGGGCTCGCCATCATGTACGCCGCCGGGCTGTCCTTCCTCGGGCTCGGGGTCGCCCCGCCCACCGCCGAGTGGGGCGCGATGCTGGAGGAACTGCGACCGTCCCTGCTCACCCACCCCTGGGTGGCGGTGCAGCCGGCCCTCGTCATCCTCGTCGTCTCGGTCGTCTTCAACACCCTCGGCGAGGCGTTGCGCACCCGCATCGGCGACACCGCCGCCCAACTGCCGCCGTCGGCCCCCGCCATGGCGGGCCGGCTCCCCCGGCCGCGCGCCGCGAAGCGGGTGGGCGTGTGAGCGCGCTGCTGGAGGTCGACGGCCTGACCGTCGAGTACCCCGGCGGGGTCCGGGCCGTCGACGGCGTGTCCCTCGCCCTTCCCGCAGGCCAGGCCCTGGTCCTGCTCGGCGAGTCCGGCAGCGGGAAGACGACCGTCGCCCGTACGGTGCTCGGGCTGCCCGGGCACGGCGCCGCCGTCACCGGAGCCGTCCGGCTGGCCGGGACCGACCTGCGGTCGCTCGGTGAACGCGAGCTGGCCGACGTCCGCGGCCGGCGGATCGGCTACGTGCCGCAGGACCCGACCGCCTCCCTCGACCCGCTGCGCCGGATCGGCCCGCAGCTCGCCGAGGTGCTGCGCCGGCACGGGATCGCGAGCGGCCGCCGGGCCGCCCGCGAGGCCGTCCCCGGGCTGCTCGTCACCGCCGGCGTACCCGACCCGGAGCGGGTCGCCCGGGCGTACCCGCACGAACTCTCCGGCGGCCTGCGCCAGCGCGCCGCGATCGCCGTCGCGATCTGCTGCGGACCGGAACTGCTGATCGCCGACGAGCCGACCACCGCGCTCGACGCGCTGGTCCGCGGCCGGATCCTGGACCTGTTCACCACCCTGCGCGCCGACTGCGGCATCGCGCTGGTGCTGGTCACCCACGACCTCACGGTGGCCCGCCGGATCGGCGGCACCGTCGCGGTCATGCGGGCCGGCCGGATCGTCGAACTCGGCCCCGCCGACCGGGTGCTCGGGGAACCCGAACACGCCTTCACCGCCGCCCTGCTGGCCGCCGAACCGGGAGCCCGCCGATGAGCACCCACGCCCGAGCACAGGCCCACGTCCACGCCCCGGCACAGGCCCACGTCCACGCCCGAGCCCGTGGACAGGCCCGCGCCCTGCCGGTTGCGGCTCGGACCTCGCCCGGCCCGGCCCCCGCCCTGCTCGTCGTCGACGCCGTCACCAAGCGCTACGGCGACCGGAGCGCCCTGGACGGCGTCAGCCTCTGCGTCGCGCCGGGCGAGACCGTCGGCCTGGTCGGCGAGTCGGGCTCCGGAAAGTCCACCCTGGCCCGCCTCGCCCTCGGTCTGCTGTCCCCCGACTCCGGCAGCGTCCGCTTCGCCGACCGCGATCCGTACCGGCTGCGCGGCCGCGCCGACCGCGCGCTGCGGGGCCGGCTGCAGTTCGTCCCGCAGAACCCGCGCGGATCGCTCAACCCGAGCCTGCGGGCCGGGGAGGCGGTCGCCTTCGCGCTCCGGCTGCACGGCACGCCACGCGCCGAGCGCGCCGCGGCCGTCGCCCGGCTCTTCGCGCAGGTCGGCCTGGAGCCCGCGCTCGCCGCCCGCTACCCGCGAGAGCTGTCCGGCGGGCAGCTCCAGCGGGTGGCCGTCGCCCGGGCCCTGGCCACCGAGCCGGACCTGGTGGTCTGCGACGAGCCGACCTCCGCCCTGGACCGGAGCGTGCAGGCCCGTCTGCTCGATCTGCTGACCGACCTGCAGGAACGCACGGGCCTGGCCTACTTGTTCATCTCCCACGACCTCGCCGTCGTCCGGCACCTCGCCCACCGGGTCCTGGTGCTTCGGCACGGCCGGGTGGTCGAGGAGGGCCCCACCGACCTCCTCTGGGACTCCCCCGCGCACCCGTACACCCGGGCCCTGCTGGAGGCTGCCGGCGGCGGTTCCGGAGCGCCGTAGCGCGCTTCCCACCCGGCACCGCCGGAGCTACGTACCGCCGAAATCCCGTACCGCTCGAACCCCACACCACTGAACCGACGAGGAATCGCCATGACGCGCACCGCCCGGATCCGCACCAGAGCCGTCGCCCTGCCGGCCGCCGCCGTCCTGCTCACGGCGGCAGCCGGCTGCGCCGGGTCCGACGGCGGCTCCGCGGGAGCGGGCGGCGACGACGGCCACGGCCACGGCGGCACCCTGGTCATCGGGGCCACCGGCAAGCTCCCCAACCCCGACACCGTGATCGGCGGCGCCGGCTTCGAGGGCAAGCGACTGGTCTCCTTCCAGCTCTACGAGGGCCTCACCCGGTACGAGCTGCTCGAGGACACCGACAAGCCGCCGGTCGTCACCGGCGCCCTGGCCACCGACTGGCAGGTCGCCGCCGACGCCAGGACCTGGACCTTCACCCTCCGCAAGGGCGTCAAGTTCCAGGACGGCACCCCGTTCGACGCCGACGCCGTGATCTTCAACCTGGCCCGCTACCTCGACAAGAAGAGCCCCGAGTACACCGACGCCCTCGGCGCCGCCGCCGCCGAGTACGCGGGCGACATCGCCTCGTACCGCAAGACCGACGCCGACCACGTCGAACTGGTCACCAAGGACCCCAACGGCCACTTCCCCGAGGACCTCGCGCACGTCCTGATCGCGAGCCCCACCGCCGTCCGCGGCACCGGTTCGGCGCACTTCTCCGAGCACCCGGTCGGCACCGGCCCGTTCTCCTTCGTCTCGCAGACCGAGGGCCAGCAGATCGAGCTGGCCGCCAACAAGGACTACTGGCGCGGTGCCCCCAAGCTCGACCGGCTCGTGATCAAGGCACTGCCGGACGCGGCGGCCCGCACCGCGGCCCTGCGCTCCGGCGGCGTGAACTGGATCGAGTACCCGAACCCGGACGACATCGACAGCCTCAAGGCCGACGGCGTGCAGATCGCCACGAACAGCTACGACCACCTCTGGTACTGGATCCTGGACACCTCGAAGGCGCCCTGGAACAACCCGCTGGTCCGCAGGGCCGCCAACTACGCGATCGACCGCAAGGCGATCGCCGAGAAACTGCTGCACGGCACCGCCGACCCCGCCTACCAGGCCGCGCCGCGCGCCACCGCCGCCTACCACCCCGCCGGGGACGTCTACTCCTACGACCCGGCCAAGGCACGGCAGTTGCTCACCGAGGCCGGCGTCCCGAACGGGTTCAGCACCTCCGTCACCGTGCCCACCGGCGGCAGCGGAAACCTGCTGCCGGTGCCGATCGCCGAGGCGCTCCAGCGGGACCTCGCCGCCGTCGGCATCAAGGTCGAGCTGCGCACGACCGACTGGACCACGCTGATCGGCGCCGAGGCCAAGGGCCAGGTGGCGCTCGGCTCCGACGCCGTCGCCCAGTCCACCACGCTGTTCCAGTCCGAGGCGCTGCTTCCGCTGTTCATCGGGTCCAAGAGCCCGTTCTGGACCGGCCACTACGCCAACCCGCAGGTCGACGAGCTGCTCGCCTCCTCGGCCGCCAACACCGACCAGGCCGCCCGGCAGGCCGGGTACCGCACGGCGCTCTCGCTGGTCACCCAGGACGCCCCCTGGCTGTTCGTGGTCAACGACCGCAATCCACGGGCCCTCTCGCCGAAGGTCCAGGGGCTGGTTCAGCCGCGGTCCTGGTTCCTCGACCTGACCACGGTGCGGGTCCGCTGACCCCGGGCACCGCCCCCTTCGACCCCGTACACCGCCTCCGCGCACCGAGTACCACAGGAAGGACGGCCATCCCGATGACCGACCCGCACCGGCCCCACCACCACACCGGGACCGTCCCGCCCGACGCCCCGCACGGCACCGGGCCCGCCGCGCCGCCCAAGTGGGGCATCACCCTCCCCCTGCCCGGCCTCACCATCGACCGGCACCGGTTCCTGGTCGAGCGGCTTCCCGACCTCGGCTACACCGACGTGTGGAGCGCCGAGGGCGGCGGCACCGACGCGTTCACCCCGCTGGCCGCCACCGCGGCCTGGTCCCCGACGCTGCGGATCGGCACCGGCATCGTCCCGGTGCACACCCGCGGCCCGGCCGTGCTCGCCCAGACCGCCGCGACGCTCGCCCAACTCGCCCCGGGCCGGCTCCTGCTGGGCATCGGCGCCTCCGTCCCCGCACACGTCACCGACATCAACGGCATCCCGTTCGACGAACCGTTCAAGCGCACCCGGGACGTGCTGCGGTTCGTCACCCGGGCGCTGCGCGGCGAATACGTCTCGGGCGGGTTCGACACCTTCGACATCACCGGCTACCGGCTGCCGCACCCGCCGGCCGAACCGGTCAAGGTGATCCTGGGCGCGCTGCGGCCCAACATGCTCCGGCTCGGCTTCAACGAGGGCGACGGCGCCATCACCAACCTGCTGTTCCCGCACGACGTGCCGAAGATCCTGGACGCCGTCGGTCCGCAGCCGCCCGGGAAGGAGCTGGTGGTCAAGGTCTTCGTCTGCCCCACCGAGGACACCGACTACGCCCACCGCGCCACCCGCCCGTTCCTGGCCTGGATCCTCAACCGCGAGCCGTACCGCAAGTTCCACGAGTGGCTGGGCCACGGCGACCTGCTCGCCGAGACCCACCGTCTCTGGGCCTCCGGCGACCCGGAGGGCGCCCAGAAGGCGCTGCCCGACGAGGTCGTCGACGGACTGTTCGTCAGCGGCTCGCCGGAGGAGTGCCGGGAGCGCATCCTCGCCTACCACCGCCCCGGCGTCACCACGATCCAGCTGTACGTGTCGCTGCCGCCCGAGGTGTTCGTCAGCCGGGCCAAGCTGCTCGACACCCTGGCCCGGCTCGGCCCGGCCGCCCACTGACCGTCGCCCTGCATCCCATCCGTCCTCCGCCCCATCCGCCCTGCCCACCATCCGTCCTGCACCCCCATCCGTTCTCACCGCATCCGTCCTCACAGCCCGAGGAGAGCCGTGCCCCTCGAAATCCGCGGCGGGGTTCGCGCCGCACCCGTACCCGGTCGCACCCCGCAGGAGCGCCAGGCGCTGCGCTGGGCCCCCGACGGCCGCGACCGCACCGCCGACCCCGAGCACGTCGCCCGCACCGCGCGGGAGAACGAGGAGGACGGGCTGGACAGCGCCCTGGTGGTGCAGTCCAGCTCGTGGCCCGACCCGTGGCTGGTCGCCTCGTGGGCCCTCGCCGCCACCAAACGGCTCCGCATCGCGGTCGCCCACCGCGTCGGCACCACCGCGCCGACCGTGGCCGCCCGCTCCCTGGCGACCCTGGACCGGCTCTCCGGCGGGCGGGCGGCGGCCCACGTCATCATCGGCTCCAGCGACCACGACACGGCCCGCGACGGCGATCTCCTGGACAAGCAGGACCGCTATCGCAGGGCCGACGAGTACCTCGACCTGTTCACCCGCTACCTGGCCGCCGACCAGGACATCGACCACAAGGGCGAGTTCTACACCGTGGCCGCCGCCCGCCCCGGTCTGCACCCGAGACCGGGCGGCGAGCTGGTCTCCTTCGGCGGCTCGTCACCGCAGGGCCTCGACCTCGCGGCCCGCTACGCGGAGGTGTACGCCGTCAGCCCGCTGCCCCTGCCGGACACCCGCCGGCGGATCGCCCAGGTCCGCGCCGCAGCCGCCGCACACGGCCGGACCCTGCGGATCTGGCGGCACGTCACCCTCGTCCTCGCCGACACCGACGAGGCGGCCCGCGACCGCGTCCGCCAGCTGCGCCGCGACGCCCTGCGCCTCACCGCCGGTGGCGGCGGCGGACGCTGGGCGGAAGCCGTCCAGCTCGACCGGGACCGCGAGCGCGGCCGCTCCGACCCGTCCCGCGGCGACGAGCAGGTGGCCGCCTACATCCGCCGCTCCCTCACCGCCGCCTACGCCGGCTCCCCCGCCACCGTCGCCGCCCGCATCGGCCTCCTCCGCTCGGCGGGCGTGGACATCGTCCAACTCGACCTCCCCGTCGAAACCGACCACGACCGCGATCTCCGCCGCACCCTCATCCGCCACCTCCGCACCGGCCGCGGCACCCCCGCCGACCGCCGCGTCTGGTAACCCGCGCCCTTGCCCCGGGCGCCCCCGCCGTTCTCGCCTCCGCCCACCGTCCGCCCCTCAGGTCGCGGTACCGGGCGTACGAGGCCTCGGGGGCGCGCACCGGCGCGGTTGCTGAGGGGCACCACGGGACGGGCCCGCACCGACAGCCCGGGCCCGCGCCGACAGTCCGGCAGGAAGGCCAGGACATCGCATCGGCACGGGCCCGGTCGGGTCAGGGGACGTGGCCCCTGGTGGAGGTCTACTGCCAGGCGTCGTTGACCGTGGCCGCGTAACGGTCGTTGTTCGTCAGCGGGTTGAGGCCGAGTGCGCCGTCGATGGTGCGCAGCAGGCCGTACTGGTCGGTGCGCTGGTTCGACTGGTAGCCGGTCTTGACGGTGTTCTGCGAGCCGAGCAGCAGGGTCGGGGTCCGGTTGGGGTAGCTCGGGCCGTAGGCCTTGGTCGCGCCCTCGTCCCAGGTCAGGATCAGCAGCGAGCGCTGGGTGGTCCACGCGGGCGAGTTGAGGATGGTCGGCAGGGTCTGCTTGAGCCAGTTGTCGCCCGCGGTGACGCCGCAGGCCTCCATGTCGGTGCAGTCGTCGGCGGCGAACCAGGCGAAGTTCGGGGTGGTCGCCGTGGACCGCAGGTCGGCGGTCAGCTGGGTGAGCGGCTGCATGTGCGCCTGGCAGTAGGCGGCGTTGCTCTTCATGTTCTGGAAGTAGTAGAACGGTGCGTCGTCCGGCGCGTAGTAGCCGTGGCTCGACGTGTCGCAGTTGCCGTTCGCGCCGTCCAGGTACTCCTTCCAGGTCTTGCCGGCCTGTTCCACCGAGTTGCCCAGGTGCGGGGCGTTGATGGTGGTGGTCGAGACGCTGTTGTCGGTCAGCCCGTACAGGCCGCCTCCGGCCAGTGCGACGTAGTTCGGGTCGCTCGGGTGGGTGGTGGCGAACGACTTGGTCAACGACGTCGCCTGCGGGAGCAGGCTGTTGATGTACGGGGCCTGCGAGGTGTTGCCGATGATGTTCTCGTAGTCCTGGTTCTCCATGTAGACCAGGAAGACGTGGTCGTAGCCGGGAACCGAGTTGACCGGAGCGGTCAGTGCCGGGGTCGGCACCGCCGTGGTCAGGGTGAGCGAGAGGTTGTCGGCGTATCCGTCGGTGGTGTTGCCGGCCGTCCAGGTGAAGGCCAGGTCGACCTTGATCGAGCGGGTGCCGGCCGGGACCGTGCCGGTGGCCGTCCGCTGCAGGAGCGCGGTGGCCAGGCCTCGGTCGGTGCTGGTCACCGGGGCGATCTGGGCGGTGGAGAGGGTGGCGCCGCCGGCGTTCAGGAAGGTGGCGGTCAGGCCGACCCGGTCGTTCTGCGCGGCGTAGCCGCCGAGCCAGCCGGAGAGGTTGTAGCCGACGGTGCCGGTGTCGATCGACTGCGCGGCCGCCGAGACGTCGACGCTCTGGGAGAGACCGGAGTTGCCGGTGGCGCCACCGGCGAAGAACGCGGCCCCGCGGCCGGTCGGGCCCGGGGTGCTCGCGTCGGGGTAGCCGCTGGCGCCGTAGCAGACCAGGTTCGGCATGCCGCTGGTGATCGTCCAGCCCGGGACGGTCATGCCGTCCAGGCCGTTGGGCGAGCAGATCGCGACGGACTCGGCACCGGGGTCGACCAGCAGGTTGTCGCTGGTGACGGAGCCGACGGCCGGGCCGGCCCACTGCTGGTTGGCCTGACCGCTGCCGCAGGTCCACAGATCGACCCGGGTGCCATCGGCGGAGCTGCCGCCGAAGACGTCCAGGCAGAGGCCGGAGACCGGGTTGACCAGCGTGGTCCCCCGCACCGCCCACTGCTGGCGGGCCTGGCCGTTGCAGGTGTACAGGTCGGCGTAGGTGCCCGCGGCGGTGCCGCCGGCGGTGGCGTCCAGGCACTTGCCGAGCGTACGGATGGTGCCGTCACCCGGCAGGGTCCAGGTCTGGTTGTCGGCGCCGGTGCAGTGCCACAGGATGATCTGGTTGCCGTCGGCGGTGCCGGCACCGGAGTCGTCCAGGCACTTGCCGGCCAGGCCGGTGATCGGGCTCGACACGGCGGCGGCCTGCGCGGCCGGAGCCGCCACGAAGGCGCCGACCAGGGCGACCAGACAGGAGATGACCGCCGTCAGGGCTGTGGCGCGAACGCGCCCGGGAAGTCTGTGCAGTGGCATGGCGAAGCCTCTCGACACATGGGTTCTGGGAGCACGGAACAGAGTGGTGCGAGGTGGGGCGGAGACATGCTGGGGAGCAAACCTGTATGGCCAACAGCGCTGAAGCAGCCCAAGTATGACGATCAGGCGGACTTTGGGGGGCGAAGTTGTCCGAACAAGTACCCCGCCGCACCGGCCGGGCCCGCGCGACCCCCGCGCTCCTTCCCGCCGCACACCCCCGACCCGCACCCCCGGATGTCGCACGACCCCGCACGGCCCCGATCACGGCGCGCCGGCTGCCGCCCGTACAACGCCTGGTGGACGGCGCCCCAGGGGAGTCTCCGGCCGTGCCCGTGCGTCTCGGTTGACGGCGGTCACAGGGCTGCCAGGGCTGCCTCCAGGTCGTCCAGGCCCAGGGAGCCCTGCCGCAGGGCCTCCAGGTGCCAGCGCTTGAGGTCGAAATCGGCGCCCAGCCTGCGGCGGGCCGCCTCACGGCCGGCCAACCAGGCGCGCTCGCCGAGTTTGTAGCCGATGGCCTGGCCGGGCCGGCCGAGGTAGCGGACGATCTCACTGTGCAGGTGGGCCGGCGCCAGACCGACGTAGTCGGCCATGAAGGCCGTGGCCAGCTCCGGGGTCCAGCGCTCGCCCGGGTGGAACGGGGAGCCCGCGGGGATGACGCTCTCCACGTGCAGACCGATGTCGACGATGACGCGGGCGACGCGCATCATCTGCTTGCCGAGGTAGCCGAGGCGGTGTCCGGGATCGGTGAGGAATCCGAGCTCGTCCATCAGCCGCTCCGCGTACAGGGCCCAGCCCTCCACGTTGGCGCTGATCTTGCCGAGGGTGACCTGGTAGCGGGACAGCTGCTCCGCTGCCGCGGTCCAGGAGGCGAGCTGCAGATGGTGCCCGGGAACGCCCTCGTGATACCAGGTGCTGACCAGGCGCCAGGTGCGGAACCGCTCCTGCGCGTCGCCGTTGGCCAGCGGAAGGAAGGTCCGGCCCGGGCGGGCGAAGTCGAGGCTCGGCCCGCTGTAGTACGGCGCGGCCGCGCTGCCGGCCGGGGCGATCCGGGTGCGGCAGCGTCCAGTTCGGGGCGGAGCCGCTGCGGCGCGGGAACGACGAACTCGGCGAACCAGCCGGGCCCCCCGGCCGGCTCGCCGGTCCACGCGGTCAGCTGCGCGCACAGCACGTCGGCCTGGCGCGGCGCGGCGAGCAGTCCGCGGGCGATGCCCTCCGTCAGCGTGGCCCGGTAACCGTCCAGCGCGGCGGGCAGGTTGCGCAGTCGGCCCAGGACCGGGGCCCAGTCGTCGTCCTCGGCGGTGGGCATCATCGTGAAGATGCTCCGGAGCTGGTGCACCGGCGTGTGCAGGTTCCGCACGGCACGGAAGCTCTCGCCGGCCTCGTGCACCCGCACCTCGGCGTCCAGCCGCTCCCGCAGCAGCCGCGCGCACGTGAGCTCCGCCGGATCCCCGTCGGGCCCGGCCGCCGGGAGGGCGTCCAGGCGCGCCAGCGCCTCCCGTGCGAGCCGGACCGTCTCCTCGACTCCGTCCGGCGACAGATCGGGCATCCGGCCGTCGCCCGGCGCCAGGCCCAGGGACGTGGAGGTGACGGGATCGTGCGCGGCGACCCGGGCCACGTACTCGTCGGCGATCTGTCGTGGAGTCATTGCCAGCTCCTCCTTCGGTCCGCCAGTTGCCGTGGGGCCCACCGAAGCGGTCGGGGCGGCCGTGCTGACGCGGTCACGGAAGTAGCCTGTGCCCCGGGGCACTTCGATGGCGAGCGGACGGGCGGGATTCGACCAGGAACGAACCGTCAAGACCCGGATGGCCCCGGAAGACGGACCGAACCGCCCTGTCGGCGCGTCCGCTACGCCCCCACGCCCCCTGCTGCGCTCGGCCCCGCGCTCCTGACCGGGCGGGGACCCGGGCACGGCTGACGGGCCGTCCGGAGCGGACGGCCCGTCGGTTTGCGACGTGTCGGTCACGAGGCCAGGTCGTCCGACCTCCGCCAGCTCACCAGGTGGGCCCCGTCCGGCGGGAGGTCCACGACCGCCTGTCCGAAGACCCGGTTGATCGAGCTGTCCCCGTTCCGCGAGATGTCGGCGCCGTAGACGTGCAGGGAGACCGCGCGACCGGTGCCGCCGTTCGACACCCGGTGGATGTCCTCGTCGGGCGGCACCAGGAGCTGCACCCGGCCGGGAGAGCAGGTGGTCCGGCCGGACGGCACCAGCACCCTGCGACCGGATCTGGGGAGCCGCCACAGCCGGAACGCCTCGTCCACCTCGACGCCCTCCACCACACCTGACACGCACCAGGAGACGTGGTCGTGGATCGGGGTGGACTGCCCGGGCAGCCAGGTCAGGGCCACCACGGAGTGCGTCCGTGCGGCATGCAGCAGCCGCTGCGAGTAGCCGTCGGTGTCACCGGCGCACAGGTCGTCGGGAACGATCAGCCCGGCCCGCAGGTACTTGCGCAGGGTGTCCGCGGTGAGCTCGGCGGTCAGGACGTCCGCGGCGGCGTAGCGCGCGAGGTCGGCAAGGAACTCGTCGAGGTTGGAGCCTGGTTCCACGGTCTACCGCCCCACCCCGGTGAGCGCGCGGACCTCGAGCTCCTCGAAGCTGCGCCGGTCCGACTCCTCGTCGCGCCGGCGGCGGCGGCCGACCAGGGAACCGAGGACCGCGGCCGCGAACCCGATCGGGATCGAGATGACGCCCGGATTCTGCAGCGGGATCGGTGCGGTGGTGGTGCAGGAGATCAGCGCCGTGGCGTTGCCGACCTGCTTGCTGGACGCCTCCACCCCGCAGTCCTTCGCCTGGGCGGCGGTCAGCTTCACGGCGTGGACCGTGCCGGTCGCGCCACCCCAGCAGATCGGGGAGAGCAGCACCAGGCCGATCGAGCTGACCAGGCCCGCGTAGATGCCGCACTTGGCGCCGACCGTGGTGAAGCGCTTCCAGAACAGGGTCAGCAGGATCGCCGGCAGGTTGGCCGAGGCCGCGATGGCGAAGGCCAGCGCCACCAGGAACGCCACGTTGAGATCCCTCGCGAAGATCGACAGGGCGACCGCGACCGCGCCGATGACCACGGCGGCGATCTTCGCCGTGACCAGCTCCTGCCGCTCCGTGGCCCTGCCCTTGCGGATGACGCTGGCGTACAGGTCATGGGCGAACGACGACGACGAGGTCAGGGTGAGCCCGGCGACGACCGCGAGGATGGTGGCGAACGCCACCGCCGCGATGAAGGCGAGCATCAGGGAGCCGCCGGTGGTGCCCGCGCCACCGCCGAGGTGCTCGGCCAGCAGGGTGGCGGCGGTGTTGCCGGACGGATCCTTCTCCTTGATCGTCGCCGTGCCGACCAGCGCGGCCGCGCCGAAGCCGAGCACCAGGGTCATCAGGTAGAAGACCCCGATGATGCCGATCGCCCAGTTCACCGACTTTCGCGCGTCGCGGCCGGTCGGGACGGTGTAGAAGCGGACCAGCACATGCGGAAGCGCCGCGGTGCCCAGCACCAGGGCGACGCCGAGGCTGACCAGGTCGAGCTTCGACCAGCCGTCGGTCGACCCGTACTTCAGGCCGGGCTGGAGGAAGGCGTCGCCCTTCTTGGACGCCGTGGCGGCGTCCCCGAGCAGGTGGCTGATGTCGAACCCGTACTTCGCCAGTACCCACAGGGTCATCACGGCCGCACCGGCGATCAGCAGCACCGCCTTGACGATCTGCACCCAGGTGGTGCCCTTCATCCCGCCGACCACGACGTAGACGATCATCAGGGCACCGACCCCGACGATGGTCCAGATCTGCGCGGAGGCGCCCTTGACGTCGAGCAGCTGCCCCACGATCGTCGCCGCGCCGACCATCTGCGCGATCAGGTAGAAGATCGAGACCACGATGGTCGACACGCCAGCGGCGGTCCGCATCGGCCCGCTGCGCAGCCGCGCGGCCAGCACGTCGGCCATGGTGAACCGCCCGGTGTTGCGCAGCAGTTCGGCGACCATCAGCAGCGCGACCAGCCAGGCGACCAGGAAGCCGATCGAGTAGAGGAAGCCGTCGTACCCGGAGAGCGCGATGATCCCGGCGATGCCGAGGAAGGAGGCCGCGGACAGGTAGTCGCCCGAGATCGCGATCCCGTTCTGCAGCGCGGAGAACTGGCCGCCGCCGGTGTAGAAGCCGCCGGTGCCCCGGGTGCTGCGCCGTGCCCAGAGGGTGATGCCGAGGGTCAGCGCCACCAGGGCGACGAACAGGCCGATGGTCAGGCCCTTGTTCGATGCCGACTGCGCCGTTGCCGCGGCGAGCGGAAGGTGCTGTGTCATGCCTGGTTCTCCGTCAGTTCCTGGTTGCCGCCGCGGCCGGCCGGGGCCGGGGCGATCGGATGGGACGCCGCCGCGCTCCGCAGGGCCTCGGCCAGCGGGTCCAGCCGCCGAGCGGCGAACCGGCCGTAGGCCAGGGCGATGCCGAAGGTCGAGACGAACTGCAGCAGTCCGAAGACCAGGGCCACGTTGACGCTCCCGACGACCTTGGTCGCCATGAAGTCGCGGGCATAGGCCGAGCAGAGTACGTACGCCAGGAACCAGAGCAGGAACGCCGCCGTCACCGGGAACACGAACCTGCGGTAGGCGGCGCGCAACTCGGTGAATCGCGGATCGTCGCCGATCCAGGGTGTGTCACCGCGCGACGACGCGGCCGGGTCGATCATGGGAATCCTTCTGAGCAGTGCGGAACTTGCCGAAGGCCTGACCGTAGGAGTCCGTGGTAGACAAGCGATCAACGCGCGCGCGGCGACGGTCCCGGCCCGCTTGACGGGCTCTCATCAGCCGTGGATCCGCTCCATCAAGGGCCACGGACGGCTGGGCCCCCGACTCCTACCCACGGAGAACGTCCATGACACACAGGCTTTCCACGCCGTCGGGGCGGCGGTGCGCTGCGTGGTGGACCGGCAGGCCCGGCCGGTCGCCCGCCGGTCCACGGTGCGCCGTGCGGCCCCGGCGGGCTCTCCGGCGCGGTGCGGGAGAGCGTGGACGCCGGCCGGGCGGGGCGCGGGGGGGGCCGCGGGGGGCGGGGCGGGGGGGGCCCCCCGGGGGGGCCCCCCCCCCGGCGGGGGGGGGGGGGCCCCCGGCCCCCCCCGGCCGGTTGGTGCGCTGCGGTGTGTTCAGGCCCGGGTGGGCTCAGTAGCGGGTCTTGATCTCGGTCCGGCCGTACGGCATCGTCCAGTAGTGCTCCTGCCAGACGCCGACGGTGATCT
This sequence comes from Kitasatospora sp. NPDC087314, assembly GCF_044744365.1. NCBI lineage: Bacteria > Bacillati > Actinomycetota > Actinomycetes > Kitasatosporales > Streptomycetaceae > Kitasatospora > Kitasatospora sp. NPDC087314. The sequence continues at coordinate 156,607 of NZ_JBIUYE010000004.1, read as the reverse complement.
TCACCCCCCTGCTGCCCCGTCGGTTGTTCGCCTGCTCGACCGCCTTGCCGAAGTTCTTGAGCAGGAAGCCGAGGACCTTGAGGATGCCGCCGATGATCTTCGCCGCGTAGTGCGGGAAGAGGCCGACGATCAGGCCGATGATCGAGCTGATGCTGCCGGCCTTCTTCATCTTCTTGGCGAGCCGGGCCGCACTCGCCTTGCTCAGCTTGGTGTGCCACTCCTTCACCCAGCGCAGGCCGTCGAGGTCGTCCATGGTGATCGGGTCGACCGGGTAGCCGTAGGCGTTCGGCGAGCCCTTCAGGACGGGGTCGGTCTGCAGGAAGCGGCCGGTGGTCGGGTCGTAGACCCGCACCCCCATGAGGATCAGGCCGCTGAGCGAGTCGCCGGCCCGCAGCTGGCCGCCGTGCCAGCCGTACTCGGTGGTGCCGGTGGCGTCGACGACGTTGCCGTACTCGTCGTAGTGGTAGACGGCGAGGTCCTGGGTGCCGTCGGGCGACATCTGGACGGAGGCGTCGCCGTGCAGGTTGGTCAGGATCAGGATCGCGCCGCCGTCGGTGCCGGTGGCGGCCACGAGCTGGCCGCCGAGGTCGGTGACGTTGCGGGTGAGCTTGCCGTTGACCTCGCGGGACCACGTGGGCTTGTCGTCGGGGCCGTCGTAGTGGTTGGTGGAGCGGGCGGTGATCGTCCAGGTGCCGTCCTCGCCCTTGGTCTCCGTGGTGGCCGTCGCGAGGCGCCCGGCGGCGTCCAGGTCCCAGGTCTTGCGGGTGTCGCCGAGGGTCTCGCCGCGGACCAGGTCGTTGGCGTAGTAGCTCAGCTGGGTGCCCCGGGGCAGCGTCGTGGTGCGGCCGTAGGCGTCGTACGCGTAACCGGCGTCGGTGATCCGGTCGGCGGCGTCGTACGTGTGGTTCTCGGTGGCGGTGACGGAGTCGGCGGTGGCCGGGTCGCAGTCGTCGCTGACCGTGGTGCGGTTGGTGCGGTTGCTGCTGCGGTCGAAGGCGTAGCCGCGGGTGGCGCACTCCAGGCCGTTGCCGGAGACCGTCTTCAGCAGCCGGCCGGTGGCGTCGTAGGTGTAGTCGTCGGTGGTGCTGTTGCCGTCGGTCTGGGTGCGGCCGGCCTGCTGCCCGTGGACGGTGTAGCTCGCGGTGTCGGCGAGCAGGACGGTGCCGGCCTGGTCGGCGTACGTCTTGCCGGTCTGGATGCCCCGGCTGTCGTAGCTGCCGGTGAGGGTGTTGCCGCCGGGCAGCGTCTGGGAGACCAGGCGGCCCTCGACGTCGTAGCCGGCGATGAAGGTGCCCGCGACCGAGTCGGTCATGGTGGTGGGCAGGCCGCGCGGGTCCTTGGCGGTGTCGTAGCCGTAGGTGACGGTGGAGGGCACCGAGTCGGACTTCTTCACCACCCGGTCGAGCCGGTCGTACTCGGTGGTGGTGACGCTGCCGGCGCCGTCGTCGTAGGAGACGGGGCGGCCGAGCCGGTCGTAGCCCTGGGTGATGGTCGCGGTGCCGTTGCCGACGGTCGACGTCTGGCCGGTGGCCGGGTCGTAGCCGTACACGGTGTCGGCCACGGCGGTGCCGGTGCCGCCCGTCACGGAGACCTTGGTCTGGCGCCCGGCGGCGTCGTAGCTGTGGGTGGTGGTGCGGGTGACGCCGTTGGCGACCTCGGTGAGGACCGTGACGTTGCCCCAGCGGTCGTACTGGTAGGTCTTGGTCGGCAGCTGCGCCGGGGCGCTGCCGCCGGCGACGGCCGCGGCCGGTGCGGTGGAGCAGACCAGCCCGGCCCACTCCGGATGGCCGGCGCACGCGCCGGTGCCGCCCGTGCCGTAGTACGCGGTGACGGTGGTGCCCGCGTCCGAGCCGTTGGAGTTCGGGCGGGACTGCGAGACCACGCGACCGCCGGCGTCGTAGCCGGTGGCGGTGGTGATCTTCAGGCCGGCCGGGTCCTGGACGGACCGGGTGGGCAGGCCCTGGGCCCAGTCGTAGGCGGTGGCGGTGGTGCGCACGTCCGCGTCGGCGGCGTAGCCGTCGATCCGGGCGCCGACCGCGACCGAGGTCTCCCGGTCGCTGGCCGCGGCGTCCGCCGGGCGGTTCTCGTCGTAGGCGGTGACGGTGTGGGCGCGGGCCGCGACCTCGTCACCGGCCGCGAGGGCCGGGCTGGTGCCGGAGGCCGCCAGGTCGTGCTCCAGGGTGACGAGTTGCAGCGGGTCGTACTGCTCGACCAGCCGCTTGCCGTCCGCCGAGTACACCGACAGCGAGGACAGCACCTGGGCGCGGTCGGCGGTGGAACGGCCGGCGATGCCCAGGGCGCGCAGCTTGTTCAGGCCCTCACCGGTGGTGGCCAGGGCGAGGATGCGGTTCTCCGCCGAGAGGGTCCGCACCGGGCCGCCGTGGGCGTCGTACTCGGTGGTGGTGATGCCGCCGCCGGGGGTGGCGATGTTGACCTCGCGCCCGGAGGCGTTGGTGTAGGTCACCGAGGCGCGGGCGTAGGCGGCGGTGCCGAGGGCCTTGCCGTCGTGGCCGGCCGGGACGGCGTCGGGCGGCAGCACTGCGGTGGCGTCGGTCGGGGCGTCGGTCTGGCCCCAGGCGGCGACGTCGGAAGGGGCCAGCGGGTACGGGGCGTTGGCGCCCGACAGCGGCACGTCGTAGACCACCGAGGTGGTCGCGGTGCCGTCGGTGACGTCCTTGCTGCCCTGCTTGAGGGTCGCCCGGGAGGCGGCCAACAGCATGCCCTCGCCGGCGGTGGCGGCGTTGCCGGCCTTGCCGTACTCCAGCGTCCAGGGCAGCTCGCCGGGCTCGGTCACGGTGGTGATCCGACCGGCGGCGTCGTAGGCGTAGGCGGTCTTCAGCGCGGGGCTGATCCGCGGGTCCCACACCTCGCGTAGACGGCCCTGCTCGTCGTAGGCGTACTGGGAGACGGCGACGGGGGTGGCGCTGCCCGCGCCGGGGTCGGTGGACCACAGGCGGATCTGCTTCACCTGGCCGGCGACGTCGCCCAGGGCCGCCGGGGTGGCGGTGGTGGCGGTGGCGTAGACGTACTCCAGGACGCGGCAGCCGGCGGTGGCGGGCACGGCGGCGCAGTCGGCGGAGGCGGTCCCGGTGGTCGGCGCGATGACGTACTTCGGGCGGGCCAGCGTCTTGCCGCCGACCACGACCTTCTCCGAGACCACGGAGGTGGTCGAGTCGGCGCTGGGCAGCGAGGAGCCGGTGGCCTGCCAGGTGGTGGCCGCCGGGTCGACCTTGCCGAAGGTGACGGTGGTGCCGGCGGTGTCCTTCAGCGTGAACGAGCCGGTCAACGCACCGCTCAGGGTCAGGTCCTCGGCGCCCGGTTCGGGCTTCCAGCCGCCCGCGCCGGTCGCGGTGAAGCCGATCTCGCCGCCGTCCGAGGAGACCACCGACAGCGAGGTCGGGGAGGTCTGGCGGACGTAGGTGTAGGCGGTCTCGGTGAGTTCGGCGGTGGTGCCGGCGCTCCACTGCGGGCCGAAGATCGCCGCCTGGCCCTCCTGGGCCGAGCCGTTCAGCGGCCGGCGGGAGGAGAAGGAGCGCTCGGCGCTGAGGCCGAAGCCCTGGGCGTCGGTGGCGGCGAGCGTGAGGTCACCGGTGAGGGTGTTGACCTGGCCGGGGCCGATCGGCGTCTCCGGCGCGTCGCCGGCGTTGCGGTCGACCGTGATGGTGGTCGGCTCGGTGGCGTCGGTGGCGGTGCCGTCGGTGAACACCGCGCGCACCTCCACCGGACCGTTCTCGGTGAGGGTGTCGGTGATGTTCCAGGTCAGCGCGGCCGGCTTGCCGCCCGGGGCGGCGAACGGCCAGGCGGCCACCGGCTTTCCGTCGGTGGTGACGACGTTGCCGAGCGGCACGTCCTTCCACGCGTCGGTCTCACCGCGGCGGTACTGGTAGCGCACGCCGGTGTAGGTGCTGTTGCCCTCCGCCTGGAGCGAGGTGCGACGGGCCGGACGCTCGCCCGGGCCCGGGGCCACCAGCGCGGAGCCCTTGCCCGCGTAGAAGGTGTAGGTCCTGTCGGCGGAGACGTTGCCCGCCGCGTCGCGGGTGTGCGCGGTCACCTTGTGCGCGCCCGCCTTGAAGGTGAGCTTGGCCGAGACCGGCGCACCGGTCGTCGCCACGGTCACCCAGCTGCCGCCGTCCAGCCGGTACTGGACGTCCTTCACGTCGCTGGTCGGCGGGGTGAAGGTGAAGGTCCCGCTGTAGTCGCCGTTCCCGTCCGGGGAGCCCGCCCACTGCCCGGCCGGGAAGTCCCCGGAGGAGACGGTGGTCGCGCCCGGCGCCGTGGTGTCCACGGTGAAGGTGCGGAAGGCCGACCACGCGCTGTTGGCGGTGCCGTCCCAGGAACGCGAGCGCCACTTGTAGGCGCCCGGCGCCAGCGCGGTGCCCGGGGTCCAGTTGAACGTCGAGCCCGAGGCGGCGAGGCCGGTCCGGCCGGACTGGAGGGCGGCGGTGCCGGTGGACGTCCAGACCTCGAAGTCCAGCGCGATGTTCCCGCCGTCCGGGTCGGTCGCCTTGGCGGACAGCGTCGGCTTGGCCTCGTTGATCAGCGCGGCGTTCGCCGGGGAGACCAGGGTGGAGACCGCCGGCGGGGTGTTGTACGTCACCGACAGGTACGGGGTGTTGGACGACGCGTTGCCGGAGTTGAACTTCTTCCAGCCGTACGGGTCGGTCTCGTCGGTGGCCCGGATGCCCAGGGTGTTGTTGGTGTTGCCGTTGGCGGCCCAGGCCTTGACCAGCGCGGTGATGTCCTGGTTCACCCAGCCGTCGTTGCAGGAGCTGGAGTAGCCCTTGGTCGCGGTGGAGGTGGCCCACTTGCGGTTCCAGTTGGGCTGCGCGGTCCAGCGGGTGGCGGTGGTGGCGGTGCCGGTGTCCCAGACCTCCCAGCTCTTCGCGGTGCAGGACCAGCTGTGGAAGTTCCACAGGTTGAGCTTGCCGCCGGTGATCTGCTTCCCGCTGATCTTCGCCATCGGGAACTGCAGGAAGGAGCGGGCGACCTGGCCGGAGCCGTTGTTGCCGAGCTTCAGCTCGGTCTGCGAGGAGACGTCGGTGCCGTAGCCCTGCTGCACGAAGGTGTCGAAGCCGACGCCGATGTTGACCGCGGGGTCGACGGTCACCGGGTACGTGGTCCTCGGGTCGTTCAGGAAGGCCGCGTCCGGGGTGAGCGTCAGGTCTATCGCGTCGCCGTTCTGAGTGACCTTGAGCCCGACCGGCGCGGTGCGGGTGTGCTCGCCGCTGCGCTCGTCGACCTGCGCGTCCCACATCACCGGCGCCGGGAGCTGACCGGCCTCCTGACCGGTCTTCGGGTCGAGGAACGACACCGAGCCGTCCGGGTTCTGCCGGGCCTGGAGGCCGGCCGCGTCGAGGGTGAGCGTCACGCTGCCGTTGGCGGCCACCGCCGAGCGGTCCTTGAGCTCCAGGAACTGCTCGAAGCCGGTCCGGGTGGACTCGATGACCAGGTCGGTGGCGGTGAGCGCGTTCGCGTACCGGGCCCGGGCGCCGTCCACCGTGGGGGCGGGCAGGGTGCCGCGCCAGGACAGCGACATGGCGGTGCCGTTGCCGTTGTCCAGCGAGACCAGCGGCGTGCTCGGGGCCTTCTCGTTCCCGGCCGGGGCGCCGGCGGCCTTGAACTTCGACGCGGCGGCGGGCGGGGTGGCGCCGGCCAGGGTGAGGTCGAGCGGGTGGCCCTTGGCCTTGACGCTGCCGTCCGACTGCCGGGCGAGGTCGACGTCGATCGGCTGGAGGCGACCGGACTTGTCCTTGTAGCGGACCGGTCCGGAGGCGACGTCCAGCGTGGTGGTGCCGTCCGGGTTGATCCAGGTGGTGGTGGACTCGGTGCGCTCGTCCAGCAGCTCGATCCGACGGTTCTCCAGCCGCGCCTTGAGGTGGGCGGTGGCGAGGTCCTTGGCCTCGGCCGGGCCCAGGGCCTGGACGGGCTTCGGGGCCTGCTCCCGGGTGACGGCGACGGCCTGACCGGTCGTCATGATGACGGCGGCCGACTCCGCGGCGAGCACCACGGCCAGGGCGACGGCGGTGTTGCGCAGCGCGGTGCGGCGGCGTGACGGGGCGGGGGGCGGCGAGCCGGCTTCGGCCCGGGGCCGTGGCAGGTCGCCGGTGGGGCGTGACATGGAACTCCTCGACGGTCTGTTCGGGAAGGGGGTTGTTCGGAAAAGGGGGGCGTTCGGGAAAGGGGGGGTTTCGGGGAAGGGGGGGTTTCGGGGAAGGCGCTCTGTTCGGAAGAGGGGGGTTGTCGGGAAAGCAGGACGACTGACTTGTCGCATTCATGTCAGTCACGCCCGAGTAAAGCGATCGCAATGAATCAGCCAACCCCCGGAGCGGTCGGGATCGGTCGAAAACCGCCCGGAAGATCGGAAACCGTTCGGGCCGCGGCCAGGGCCTGTCCAGCCCTATCGGCGGTCGAACGGGTACCGACCCGTGGCCTTCAGGGCCCGGGCCAGCAGGCTCCGCGCCCTCGACCGGGCCGCCGTCCCGTCGTGGGCGCGGACGTAGATCACCAGGCCGACGCCGTCGGACGCGGCGCGTGCGCACACGTGCTCCAGGCCGTCGCCCGGACCGGCGCACGACCACAGAGCGGCCTGGACCTCCGCGGCCGCCACCTCGCCCGACGGCGAGGCGGCAGCGGCCGACAGAGTCAGATGGACCGAGAACACCAGAGGTCAAACCCGCCCGACGGCGTCGGCGGCCGACGGGGCGTCCCAGCCGATCGACCCGGCGGAGGGGCCGTCCCAGCCGATCGACCCGCCGGCGGCGGACGGCGTGACCGCGGGGGCGGTCGGCCCGGCGGCGAAGGCCGGTGCGGCGGAGACGGCGAGGACGAGGGTCACGAGGATGGGGGCGAGGGGACGGACGGACACGACGGAGTCCTGTTCTGTACGGGGAACCACGGTGGGGGAGAGTCGAGTTCGGGGTGTCCGGGCTTTCGGGAAAGTGCGCGCACGGCGCATCCTCCCCGTCCGCGGCCCGCTGCGGGAAGCGAATCCGGGGGCAGGATCAGGTCAGGCAGCTTGCTGCAAGATCGGCCCCGGCGGCCGGGGCGGGGCGTTGACCGGATCACGCCTTGTGAGGGCGTTCCATCCGGAGCAAGGATCGACAGCGGCCGACCGGGCATGCGAAATCGTCCACGGATCAGGGGTCGTGAAGTGCTGGAACTGCTGGGGCTGGACGCCATCGCGGAAGCCGTCTACCGGGAGATGCTCACCGACCCCGAAGGCGGGGTCACCGAACTCTGCGACCGGCTCGCGCTCCCCGAGGCCACCGTGCGCGCCGCCCTCGACCGGCTCGCCGACCTCACCCTGCTACGGGCCTCCCGCGAACAGCCCGGCACCCTGCGACCGGTCAGCCCGGAGCGCGGACTGGATCTCCTGCTGCGCCGCCAGGAGGAGAAACTCGCGCGCCGCCAACAGGAGTTGGCCGCGTCCAAGGCCGCCGTCGCGCGCGCCCTGGCGGGGTACGCGACGCTGCGCGCCGACACCCCGACGGGCGGCCACGAACGGCTGGTCGGTCTGGACGCCATCCAGGACAAGCTCGAGGAGCTGGCCGCCCGGCTGACCGCCGAGGTCCTGGCGGTGACGCCCGGCGGCGCACAGTCCGCCGCCAGCCTCGCCGCCTCCCGCCCGCTGGACGAGGACGCCCTGCTGCGCGGGGTCCGCCTGCGCACCATCTACCAGGACAGCGTCCACGACGACCCGGAGACCCTCGGCTACGCCCGCTGGATGGTCGGCCTCGGCGGCGAGGTGCGGACCGCTCCCGTGCTGCCGCCGCGGATGCTGGTCTTCGACCGGAGCACCGCGGTGGTGCCGATCGACCCGGAGAACACCCGGGCCGGCGCGCTGTGCACCAGGGAACCGGGCATCGTCGCCTCGCTGATCGCCCTGTTCGAGCAGACCTGGGAGACCGCCGTCCCGATCGCCGACGACCGGGCCGCGGGAGAGGAGACGGGCCTGAGCGCCGGCGAGCGCGAGCTGCTGCGGCTGCTGTCCACCGGCCTCACCGACGACGCGGCGGCCAAGCGGCTCGGCGTCTCGGTGCGCACCGTCCGACGGCAGATGGCGGCCCTGATGGAGCGTCTGGAGGCGGCTAGCCGCTTCGAGGCCGGTCTGAAGACCGCCCAGCGCGGCTGGCTCTAGGGTTTGTCTGACAATTCCCGCCGGGCGTGCGGCACGTGCGCCGTTCGGAACGTGCCGCACAGGTGTGCGCCTGCCCGTCACACACGGCGGGCGTGTCAGTCGCGGTCCGGCTCTCCGGGAGGTGCGGGCACGGACCGGCCAGGGCGGCGGGCAGCAGCCGCCGTCCGGCACTGGCGAAGGTGGCGACGGTGAGCACGGTGCGCTCGGCGGCCAGCCGGTCGATGCGCTGCTGGGTGTCGGCCAGTTCGGCGGCGATCGCGTCCGCGGCCTCCACCAGCAGGCGGCCCGCCTTCGTCAGCGTGACGCCGCGGGTGGAGCGTTCGACCGCGGGCGCACCGAGGCTCCCCTCCAGCGCGGCGATCTGCTGCGAGACGGCCGAGGGCGTGCAGTGCGGCGCCAGGGCTGCCTGGTTGAAGCTGCCGTGGCGGGCGACCTCGCGGAGCACGGCCAGCCGCTGGACGTCGATCAACAGTTCCCCTAATGACGAGGTGACACAATCGACACTACCGCTACCGATCACTGCCGAGCAGACTGAACGCCGAGGACGCCAAGGGACGGACCGGGAAAGGGGCCGCGGCATGGACGTGTGCGTGATCGGGGGAAGCCACCGTTTCGGGCGGCGGCTGGTCGTCGAGGAGGCCCGGGGATGACGGGGACCACGACTGCGCACAGCGCCGCACGCACCGTCGGCGGTATCGCGGTGGGCGCCATCGGCCTCGGCGCGATGCCGCTCTCCGTCGAAGGGCGCCCCGACGAGGAGCAGGCCGTCGCCACGATCCACGCCGCGCTCGACGCGGGCGTGCGGCTGATCGACACCGCCGACAGCTACCACTGGCACGCCGGCGAACTCGGCCACAACGAACGGCTGATCGCCCGCGCACTGGCCGCCTACGGCAGCGGGGCGGACGACGTGCTGGTGGCGAGCAAGGGCGGCCGGGGCCGCCCCGGCGACGGATCGTGGACGGTCGACGGCCACCCGCACCACCTGCGCCGCGCGGCCGAGGCCTCGGCGAGCCGGCTCGGCGTGGAGACGATCGGCCTCTACCAGCTGCACAAGCCGGACCCGGCCGTCCCCTTCGCCGACTCGGTCGGCGCGCTGCGGGACCTGGCCGAGGCCGGCACGATCCGGATGGTCGGCCTCTCCAACGTGGACCGTGAGCAGATCCGCACGGCGCGGGAGATCCTCGGTCCACGCCTGGTCTCGGTGCAGAACCGCTTCTCCCCCGCGCACCCCGCCACCCGGGACACCCTCGACCTCTGCACCGAACTCGGCCTGGCCTTCCTGCCCTGGAGCCCGCTCGGCGGGATCTCGCTCAGCGCCGTCGACGATCCGGGAGCCACCGCGCCGACGCCGCACACGCCCTTCCACGCGCTCGCCCGCGCGCACGGCGTCAGCCCGCAACAGGTCTGTCTGGCCTGGCACCTGGCCCAGTCACCCGTCGTGATCCCGATCCCCGGCGCACGCCGGCCGGCCTCCATCCGCGACTCGGCCGCGGCGGCCGGACTCGCCCTGTCGGCGGCCGAGTTGGCAGGGCTGCGCCTCGACCGGGAGGACGGCCTGGAGCTGCGCGACTGACCCTCTGGCGCGCCAGAGGGTCAGCCGCGCCCGCGTCGCGCCTCAGCCGAGCTTCGGCTGCACACCGGCCGTGGCCTGGTGGGTGCCGCAGAAGGCCTCTTCCAGGAAGGCGCCCTCCGCGACGAGCTGCGCGGTGATCTGGCCCAGGTCGCCGTTGGTGGTGACGGACATCGCGACCTGTCGGTCGCCGGAGCTCCACAGTTGCGAGCTGTAGCCGGGCACCCCGCCGTCATGCCCGTAGACCGGCCCGCAGGACAGCTGCATCCGGGCGAGCCCCAGGCCGTAGTCCAGGCCCGTGGGCCGGCCGTCGACCTCCACCGGAATGGTGGTGTTCATCTCCCGCAACAGCCCGGGCGACAGCAACCGGCCGCCCAGCAGGGCCTTTTCGAAGCGGTTCAGGTCGTCCAGGGTGGAGATCAGCTCGCCCGCCGTGGCAGGCCCCCGCCCACCCCTGACGACCAAGCCTTCCCGACTCCCTGACACTCCGTCATCCACCGCCGGGAGGAACCGATCGTACGCCCATCAAAGGAGGTCATACGCCTCAGAGAGGAGGCCTGGCCCACCGGGCTCGGCGACGCCGCCGGGGCCGCTGATGACGGGGCCGTCCGACCGGGACAGGGCGGCCGTTGACGACCCCGGGGCGCCCGCCGGCGCGAGGCCCGTCGGCTCGCCGGTGACGGCGGTTGCCGCGAGAGCACACAGAGCGGTCAGGGCCGTGACGGCGCCGGCGACGGCGCGGAGAAGACGGTTCACAACGAGCTCCTTGAAGTCATAGGTGTGGAGAAGGAGCGAAGGCAGGACCGACAACGGGTGGCGCGGTCATGCCGTGCCGAGATTCTTTCCCCGCGTACCCTCCGGCGACCAGGCACGATGCCCGCCATTAAAGTGTCAGGACACCAGATGATCGATTCCAAGCCGTCAGTGGTCACAGACAGTCAGCGACCGCATGACGGGCTGGCCGGTGTGCTCGTTGTGCCAGATGGCGGCGGTCGGCGCGAGGATTCGCCGAAGCACGCGGATCATCACGCCGCCGGGGGTGCGGCCGCGGTGGCGTCCGAGGTCGAGTTGGCCCTTGAAGGTCTCGTTGATCGACTCGATGACCTGCCGCAACGGCTTGAACAGCTGTGATCCGGCCCGCTCAGCCTCGCCCTTGCGGGCCGGACGCCGGCCGAACTCCCCGAAGACGGGGAAGCGTCCGACCGGTAGGGTGTAACATATGAATAGCGATAATGACCATTACGAGCTGCGCGCGGGTGTGCCCACCACCGAGGTCTTCCGCCGCCTGCGCACCGATGCCGGTCTCTCCGACCGGGCCCCCGAGGCGGTCGCGCTCGCCCTTCCCAACACCTGGTACGGCGTGGTCCTCCACCACGAGGACGAGCCCATCGGCATGGGGCGGATCATCGGCGACGGCGGCGTCGCCTTCCAGATCGTCGACATCTGCGTGCACCCCGCGCACCAGGGCCGCGGCCTCGGCAAGCGGATCATGGCCGCGCTCACCGAGGAACTGGAGCGCCGGGCGCCCGCCACCGCCTACGTCTCGCTGATCGCGGACGGCCCCGCGCGCCACCTCTACGAGAAGTTCGGCTTCGCGGACACCGCCGCGCACGACTCGGTCGGCATGTACCGCCTGATGGGCGCCTGACGGGCGGGAGTTGCGGGCACTGCGCCCGGCCCGCCGCGCGGGCCGGGCGCCCGGGCGGGGCCGGGGGGGGGCCCCGGGGCCCCCCCCCCCCCCCCCCCCCCCCCCCCCCCCCCCCCCCCCCCCCCCCCCCGGGGGGGGCGGGGGGGCGGGGCGGGGGGGGGGGGGGGGCCCGGCCCCCGGCCCCCCGGGGGGGCCGGGGCCCCGGGGGGCCCGGGGGGGGCCCCGGGCCCCCCCCCGGGCCCGCCCGGGTCAGGGCATGATCACGAGCTTCCCGCGGACGTGACCGGTACGGCTGGCCTCGAAGGCCTCCCCCGTCTTCTCCAGCGGATACGTCCCCGCGACCTCCACGCCGAGCACGCCCCGGTCCACCAGCCCCGCCAGCTCGGCCAGCTTCGCACCGTCCGGGCGGACCCAGATCCAGTGGCCGCCGTGCTGTTCGACCGTCGGGTCCGCCACCGAGACGTGCCGACCGCCCGGCGCCAGCACCGCCAGCGTCGTCTCCGACTGCCCGCCGACGAAGTCGGCCACGGCCGTCACTCCGCCGGGCACCAGCTCCCGGACCCGTTCGGGCAGGCCCTGCCCGTACGTCACCGGTTCACCGCCCAGCGCCCGCACGAAGGCGTGGTTGCGTTCGGAGGCGGTGCCGATCACCCGGGCACCCCGGTCCCGCCCGATCTGGACGGCGAGACTTCCCACACCACCGGCCGCGCCGTGCACGAGCAGGACGTCCTGCGGGCCCACCGCCAGCCGGTCGAGACTGCGCAGCGCGGTCAGCCCCGCCAGCGGCAGCCCCCCGGCCCGGGCCCAGTCCAGCCCGGCCGGCTTGCGCGCCACCGCGGAGGCGTCGACCGCGACGTACTCGGCGAAGGTCCCGCCCTGCACCACGTCCTTGCGGGCGTACGCCATCACCTCGTCCCCGACCGCGAACTCGGGGACGTCGGGGCCGGTGCGGGTGACCACCCCGGCCACGTCCCAGCCGGGGACGACCGGGAAGACCGTTTCCATCATGGCGTCCAGACCGCCCGCCATCACCTTCCAGTCGACCGGGTTGACGCCGGCCGCCCGCACCCGGACCAGGACCTGCCCCGGTCCGAGCTTGGGATCGGCCGTCTCCCCGTAGCGCAGCCGGGAGTTGTCCGGTGCGTAGGAGTCGTAGGTCACCGCGCGCATGGAACAGACCTCCCGAAGCCGGTTTCGTCGCCCCCGCACTGAGCCCCGCCCGCACCCGGACGGCCCTGGCCAGCCTACGGGGCCCGGGCCGCACCGGCACCCGGTGCACCTGCCGGTCCGGTGCGGCCGCTCCGTCCTCCATGGGCACGGGCCAGGTGGAGCGCGGCGGCGCTCACTCGCCGCGCAGCTCCTCGATGACCGGGGCGAAGGCCTCCATCGCGGGCTCCACGACGGTGATGTACGTGAAGCCGTACCGCTCCCGCTGCGCGCGCAGCTGGTCGGCCATCTGCCGTACCGTGCCTATGAGGGAGGTCGGCAGCTCGAGGGCCTCGTCCTCGGTGAGGTCCGGGATGGTGAGGTACGGCATGGTGTCGAGGGATGGCCGCAGGGCAGCCCGGCGGTTGTCGGTGACCACGACCGTGTAGATCAGGAGGTTCAGCTCGGCCGGCTCGGCGCGGTCGGCGGCGAAGCGCTGGTACGCGGCGACGCGTTCGTCCAGCTGCGCGGCTGTGAGCATGATCGGCTTGCCGGTCGGGTCCGCGCGCCCTCCGGTGAACGAGGCGATCTCGGCGTGCCGGGCGGTCAGCTTCAGGACGCGGTCTCCGTTGCCGCCGACCAGGAGCGGCGGGCGAGGCCGCTGCAGCGGCTGCGGCACGAAGTCGTCCAAGCCGTACAGACGGTCCAACTCATCGATCGTGCGCTGGAGATGGGTCACGCGCTCGCCGGGAGTGCCGAAGGGCAGGCCCGCCGCATCGTGCTCCCACTTCAAATAGCCGGTGCCGAGCCCCAGCTCAAGGCGGCCGCCGGTGAGCTGGTCCGTGGTGGCGACCTCGCGGGCGAGCAGCGTCGGGTTCCAGAAGCCAGAGTCGAGCACGTACGTGCCGAGCCGGGGTCTCTCGGTGGCATCGGCCGCGGCGACCAGGGCGGGGAACGGCGCGGGCCTGTTCAGGTGGTCGGCGACCGTGATCACGTCGTAGCCGAGCATCTCCGCCGTGCGGCACTTCTCGCGCCACTGGCCGCTCGCCGCCGGGGTGAGCAGAGTGACGCCGAAACGAAACGGGCGGGCCATGAATGCTCCTTGCACGTAGACACATTGGCGGTGCCCGCGCCCAATCGGCGAGCACCGCCGGCCAGTCCACCACCTGTGCGCGATCACCGCCAGCACATTCGTGCGGAACGATGAGCCTGGACACGTCAGCCTCCGTGTTTCGGTTCGGGTCGGCTGATCTGGGGTGATCCCCGCGTCGGAGGCCGCACGGCCGTTGACGGATGCGGGCCTGCCGCAGGCCCCGCGCGCTGACCGCGACGCTCAACTGGTACCGCGCCCCCGCCGGCGTGCTCGCCGTCGAGGCCGGGCGGATCACCGCCCCGACCCTGTACCGGTGGGGCAGCTTGGGCGACGAACGGCTGCCGAGCCGATACGTTCGGGCTACTCCCCACCCGGCACCGGCGCCGGTGCCGTCAGCCGAAGGAGACCCACCCGATGAACGATCAGCACATCGATCTGCTCTCCCAGTTGGACAGCCTCATGACGGAGCGCCACCGCGCGGACCTCGCCGAGGTGGACCGGCTGCCGACCCTTGAGGTCCTGCGCCTGATGAACGCCGAGGACCAGGGGGTGGCGGCGGCGGTGGGCCGGTGTCTGCCCGAACTGGCGGCGGCGGTCGACGCCGTCGCGGAACGGATCGGCCGGGGCGGCCGGCTGGTCTACGCCGGGGCCGGTACGGCGGGGCGGCTGGGCGTCCTGGACGCCAGCGAGTGCCCGCCGACCTTCAACAGCCCGCCGGGCCAGGTGATCGGGCTGATCGCCGGCGGACCGGACGCGGTGGTGACGGCGGTCGAGGGCGCGGAGGACCGCCCCGAGCTCGCGGCGCAGGACCTGGCACGCATCGGTCTCACCGCCGCCGACGCGGTGGTCGGGATCTCCGCGTCGGGACGGACGCCGTACGCGATCGGCGCGGTCGAGACCGCCCGCCGGGCCGGCGCCATGACCATCGCCCTGGCCTGCAACCCGGGCTCGGCCCTCGGGCACGCGGCGGAGATCGCGATCGAGGTGGCGGTCGGACCGGAGTTCCTCACCGGCTCCACCCGGCTCAAGGCCGGGACGGCGCAGAAGCTGGTGCTGAACATGCTCTCCACGGTGGTGATGATCAGGCTGGGCAAGACCTTCGGCAACCTGATGGTCGACCTGCGGGCCACCAACGACAAGCTCCGGGCCCGGAGCCGCCGCATCGTCGCCCTCGCCACCGGCGCCGACGACGCGGCCGTGGAGCAGGCCCTCGCCGCGACCGGCGGGGAGGTCAAGAACGCCATCCTGGTGATCCTGGGCGCGGTCGACGGCCCGACCGCCGCACGGCTGCTCGACCACGCCGACGGCCGTCTGCGCGACGCGCTCCAGCAGGTCTGATCCCCCCGACTCCCCGAGCATCCCGGAGGCCCGTCATGTCGAACGAGAAGGACCGCGCCACCGCCCGAGCCATCCTCCCCCTCGTCGGGGGCGCCGCCAACATCCACTCCGTCGCCCACTGCATGACCCGGATGCGGCTCGGCCTGAACGACCGTTCCCTGGTGGACGAGGACGCGCTCAGGGCCCTGCCCGCCGTGCTCGGCGTCGTCGACGACGACACGTACCAGATCGTCCTGGGCCCGGGCACCGTCGCCCGGATCACGCCCGAACTCCACCGGCTCGTCGCGCAGGAGCCCCCGCGGGCCGATCCCGCCACCAGCGCCGAGGACCTCGCCCGGCGCGGCGCGGAGCTCAGGGCGGAGGCCGGCGCCAGGAACGCGACCCCGGTCAAACTGCTGCTCCGCCGGGTCGCGAACGTCTTCGTGCCGCTGATCCCCGCCCTGATCGGCTGCGGCATCGTGGCGGGCATCAACGGCGCGCTCACCAACCTCGGTTGGGCTCCCGCGCTGGTCCCGGCGCTCACCGCGATCTCCTCGGGGTTCATGTCCCTGCTCGCCGTCTTCGTCGGCTACAACACGGCCAAGGAGTTCGGCGGCACACCGGTCCTCGGCGGCGCCGTGGCCTGCGTGATCGTCTACGCCGGGGTCTCCAAGGTGGAGGCCTTCGGGCACCACCTCGCCCCCGGCCAGGGCGGTGTGATCGGAGCGCTCGGCGCCGCGCTGCTGGCGGTCCAGGTGGAGCGGTGGACCCGGCGGGCGATGCCCGACGCCCTGGACGTCCTGCTCACCCCGACGGTCACCGTCCTCGTCACCGGACTGGTCACCCTGTTCGGCCTGATGTTCCTCGCCGGGGAGGTCTCCACCGCGATCGGCGACCTGGCCACCTGGCTGCTGGCCCACGGCGGCGCCTTCGCCGGGCTGGTGCTCGGCGGCCTGTTCCTCCCGCTGGTCATGCTCGGCCTGCACCAGGCACTGATCCCGATCCACACCACCCTGATCGCACAGCAGGGCTCCACCGTGCTGCTGCCGATCCTCGCCATGGCCGGGGCCGGGCAGGTCGGCTGTGCCGTGGCCGTGTACGTGCGCCTGCGCCACAACCCGTCGATCCGGGCCACCATCAGGTCCGCGCTGCCCGCCGGTTTCCTGGGCGTCGGCGAGCCGCTGATCTACGGTGTCTCGCTGCCGCTCGGCCGCCCGTTCGTCACGGCCTGCCTCGGCGGCGCCTGCGGCGGGGCCGTCGTCGGACTGCTGGGCCAGCTCGGCACCGCCATCGGCTCGACCGCCATCGGCCCCTCCGGCTGGGCCCTGTTCCCCCTGCTGGCCGGCTCGCACGGTTTCGCGGTGAACGCGGCCGTCTACGCCGCCGGCCTGGTGACGGGCTACGCGGCGGGCTTCCTGGCGACGTACTTCTTCGGCTTCACCAAGGGCATGCTCGCCGAGCTCGACGCGCCCGCCCCGGAACCCGGCCCGGACGTGGCCCCCGGCAACGGCAGCAGCGGCAGCGCCGACGACGGCCTCCCGGAAGCCGGGCGCCCGAGCCCCGCGTAGTCGCCGCCGTTCGGGGTGCCCGACCCGGGGCAGCGCGTCGCGCCGGGTCGGGCACCGGGACCGCTCGCCCCCGACGCCTCGAAGGCGCGCCGCCCGGCCGGTACGGTCCGGCCGGTACGGTCCGGCCGTTACGGTCCGGCCGTTACGGTCCGGATCAGTACGGGCCGGCCAGTGCGGCCACCTCCGGGAAGCGGGCGATCGCCTGGTCGGCGGTGGGCGGGGCGGCCCGCCGGGGGCGGAGCGCGGCGAGCGCCACGGCGGGTCTGGCCAGCCGGGCGGGCGGGGCGGCGAGGGAGAACACCTCGAAGTAGGCGGCCGAGACGGCGGGGTCGGTGAGGGCCGCGCCGAGCAGCCGGCGGGTGTACCAGCGGGTGAACACGCCGGCGGGCTTGTCGGCGGTGTCGGGGCGGCTCGACCGCACGTCCGGGAAGCCCTGGTCCTGGTCCCTGGCCATGTGCCAGGGGGTGTCGACGACCCGGGCGATCCGGCGCTGGATCGAGGCGCTCACGCCGGGGTGCAGGCCTTCGGCGTCGAGGACCGCGCGGATCGCGACGGCGCACTGGGCGGCGACCGACATGCCGTGCCCGTACACCGGGTTCAGCGCCGCCACCGCGTCGCCGGTGGCGGCGAACCCGATCGGCGGGCCGCCCTCGTAGGCCTCGTAGCGGCGGCGGCGGTTGAGCATCCCGCGGCAGGTGCGGATCGGGCCGAGCGGGCGGGCGGCGCGGGCGAGGTCGTGGACGACCGGGTGGTCCAGCACCTTCAGGAAGTCCTGGAACCCGCGTTCGCCCCGGGCGGGTTCGCTGCCCCGGGTGCCGGAGAGCGTGACGATCCAGCGGCCGTCCTCGATCGGGATGATGGTGGCACCCCGCCCCGGCCGGCCCCGCCACGGGGCGGGCACGATGCTCACCACCGGGAACCCGTCATTGCCGCCGGGCGTCTCGAACACCCGGGCGGCGTAGGCGAGTCCGGCGTCCACCGTCTCCTCGCGAAGCCCCTCGAAGCCCAGCCCGCGCAGCCACTCGGGGGCGCTGGAGCGGCGGCCGGTCGCGTCCACGACCAGGTCGGCCGGCAGGGTCTCGCGCGATCCGTCCGGGTTCTCGACGTGGACCCCGGCGATCCGGCCCGGATCCCCCGCCAGGCCGAGGACGCGGGTGCCCTCGCGCACCGTCACGGTGGCCTGTTCGCGCAGCCGCCGGCGGATGACGTGGTCGAGCAGGTGCCGGCTGCACGAGATCAGGTAGGCCGGCGAGTCGAAGTCCTGGAGCCAGCCCGGACCGAGGCGCATCAGCAGGCCGGCCGGGATCGAACGGCGGTGGGCGCCGGCGGCGAGCAGGGCGTCGAGGCTGCCCGGCAGAAGGGCCTCGATGGCGTCGGCGCCGCCGCCGAGCAGGATGTGGCTGAACTCGCCCTGCGGCAGGCCCCGGCGCGGGCCGGGCAGGCGGGGCAGGACGTCCTGTTCGAGGACGGTGACGTTCCGGGCGTGCGGGGCCAGGGCAGCAGCCGCCAGCGTCCCGGCCAGGCCGCCGCCGAGGACGAGGGCCGTGCTCACCCGGCGGCTCCGGTCGGCACGTCGCGCAGGAACGGCACCGGGTGCCCGGACAGGGCGGGCGCGCCGGGCAGTCGGGCGATCATCGCGGGGACTCCGTACGGTAGCGGGCGGCCGTCGCCGTCCAGTGGATGAGCACGCGGGCGGGTCGGACCGACCCGAGGACGAGTGCTCGTACCGCGCCGGCCGCCCGCACCCGGCCACGCGCACTGCAGTACGGACATGCCCGTGCCCATGCTCCCCCTCGATCGCCGTCTCCGGCCGGTCGGCCGGTCGGAAATGACCAGTGTGGCCAACCACCGCGACTGTTAAAAGCGCAACCATCGCTTTTCCCCCGCACGAGTGATCACGCCGTCGTCATGACGACGCAGGCCGCAGAGGGTCCCTCCGTACCCGCCCCAACCCGCAGCACCGCCCTGCGGCCCGAACTCCCGTAATCCGCTTGGGGCATGGTGCCGGGGGTGACTACGGTGACGGGATGGCAACCCAGGTGATCGTGTTGAACGGTGGTTCCAGCTCGGGCAAGTCCGGGATCTCCCGGTGCCTGCAGGGAGTGCTGCCGGAGCCCTGGTTGGCGGTCGGGGTCGACACGCTGATCGAGGCGATGCCCGCGTCCATGCAGGAGTCGGACGGGGGCATCGAGTTCGCGGCCGACGGCGGGGTGAGCGTCGGGACGCAGTTCCGGGCTCTGGAGGCGGCGTGGATCACGGGGGTGGCGGCCATGGCACGGGCGGGCGCACGGGTGATCGTCGACGAGGTCTTCCTCGGCCGGGCGGAGTCCCAACGACGCTGGGAGCAGGCGCTCGCGGGCCTGGAGGTGCTGTGGGTCGGGGTCCGGTGCCCGGCGGAGGTCGCGGCCGGCCGTGAGCTCGCCCGGGGGGACCGGATCCGGGGGATGGCCGAGTCGCAGGCGGAACTGGTCCATCAGGGCGTGCGCTACGACCTGGAGGTGGACACCTCGTGCGCCGAGTCGCTGGACTGCGCGCTGAAGATCGCCGCCCAGCTCGCACGGTGACGCGCGCGCCGGACTCGGCGCCGGGGCCGGCATGCCCGGCCCACGGCGCCCGAGTCGGCCGGGGATGGGATCAGGGCGCTTCCCGGTGCCGCCACCGCACCGGGTCGGCGTCGCCCGTCACCGGCGCACCGGCCCCGACTCCGGCCGCCCCGGTCCGCACCGGAGCCCGGTAGTCCGCGCAGGACAGCACAAGCATCTCGTTGTCCCCGGGCTGGAATTCGTAGTCCACCCGCTCCGCCCGGCTCGGGATCCCAAGGGCGTCCAGGTGTCGGCGCAGTTCGTCCAGCGCCCCGTAGCGGACGCCGGTGTCGTACACCATGACCGGGAAGAGCCGGACTTCCCGGCGGGCGATCCGGGCGAGCTCCAGGAGGGCCGCCAGGTGGAAGTCCTCGTCCAGCCGGTTGCCATACGAGAAGAGCAGGTGCGAGCTGAGGACCAGGTCGAAGGAGTCTTCGGCGAACGGGAGTTCGGGCAGTGTGCCGGCGACGTAGCGGTCCGGGCGGGCGGCGATGTCGGCCCGGAAGTCGCGGGCGTTGGCGATCCACTGACGGGTGAGGCGGTCGGGGTCGCCGTACCAGGTCCAGACGAAGTCCGGCGCCTCCTGCTGCAGCCGGCCGAGCTTGTGCCGGGTCTCCCGTTCGACCAGGTCACCGAGTGTCTCCCGGTGGCGGGCGTACTCGCGGTCGACGGCCACCGCGTCGATGCCGCGCCGCCCGGCCTCGGCCGTGAAGCTCGCCGCACCGCCCGGGCAGTCCAGGATGCGTTGACCGGGGGCGAGGTCGCGGTCGGCGAGCGCGAACATCGCGCGGTATTCGTCGAAGGAACGTGCGCTGACCAGCATGGTTCAGCCCCTCCCGAGGTACGGCATGGTGGTCGGCAGGACGGTCAGGAATTGGACGTTGGTGTCCGGCGGCATCGAGGCCATCAGCACGACCGCCTCGGTGAAGCGCTCCACCGGGATGGTCGCCTCCACCGTCATCGTGCCGTCCGCCTGCATCGCGGCCGGCTGCGGGCTGCCGTCGACCGGGGCGACGTTGCCGACGTCGATCTGGCCGACCGCGATGCCGTACGCGCGGCCGTCCAGGGACAGCACCCGGGTGAGGCCGAGGACGGCGTGCTTGGCGGCCGTGTACGCGACGGAGTTGGGCCGGGGCACGTGCGCGGACGGTGCGCCGTTGTTGATGATGCGCCCGCCCTGCGGGGACTGGGCGCTCATCACCCGGAAGGCCTCACGCGCGCAGAGGAAGCCGCCGGTGACGATCGTGTCCAGGACCCGGTTCCAGTCCTCGAACGGGGTCTCGGTGATCGGCCGGCGCGGGGCGGCGGCGCCGGCGTTGTTGAACAGCAGGTCCACCCGGCCGAACCGGTCGCGGACGGCGTCGAACAGGGCGGCGACCTCCTCCGGGTCGCGGATGTCGGTCGGGACGGCCAGCACCCGGGCCGGCTCGACGCCCGCGCGGGCGATGGTCTCCTGCAGGGCGTCCTTGCGCCGCCCGGCCAGGGCGACGGACCAGCCGGCGTCGAGCAGGGCCAGCGAGGCGGCCCGGCCGAGGCCGCTGCCGCCGCCGGTGACGACGGCGATCCGGCCGTGCGGCGGTACCGGCGCCTGTGCCTGCGCGGTCACAGCTCCTCCCCCGTGTTCATCCAGATCCGCAGCATCCGCCGGGAGTTCGACCCGGGCTCGTCCGCGTAGGCGGACCGCCCGTGCAGGACACGGCTGTTGCGGATGATCAGCAGGTCTCCGGCGGCCATCGGCAGGCCGAAGGCGATCTCGGGCCGGTAGAGCACCTCGTCGAGCACGCCGAGCGCCTCCCATTGACGGTCCGTCAGCGGCGGGCCGCCACGGTCGGGGGACGAACGGACGGTGCGGGTCTGGTAGTAGCAGGCGATGGTCCCGTCCTTCTGGGTGTAGAGGATCGGGGAGACCACGACCTGGGGCCCGGCCCTTCCGGTCCGGTCGAAGGTCCAGTCCTCGGTGAGGGTGGCGAGGGCGTCCGGCCGCTCCCGCCCGATCAGGTCGTAGACGTGCCGAGCGCTCGCCAGCTTGGTCAACCCGCCGCCGCGGTAAGCGGGTTGCAGGCAGAGCAGGACGAGCAGGTCGCAGGTGTCGCAGTGGAAGCCGAGTTCGGTGTTGCCGTCGCCGTCCTGGTCGCGCAGCACCTGGGTGAGGTCGCCGCGCCCGTTCTGCGGGACGATCTCGCCGAAGTCCCGCAGCAGAAAGGACAGGGCGGCCGTGACGTCCGCCTCCGGGGCGGTCGGATCGACCAGCCCGCCGACGTGGGTAACGCCGACGGAGCCGGTGCTGCCGTGGACGAACGCGCGCAGCTTCGCCCGGACCGGCTCGGCCGCGCCCCAGCGTTCGGCCCGCGCGTCCGCCCAGAGCAGCCGCCGCTCCCCCTCGTCGAGCGCGAGCGACCACAGCTCCCGGCGCGCCTCCAGGTCCGCGCTGCTCCAGCCGATTTCGGACACCGTGTCGTCGTACATGTGCTGAACCACTCCTCTCTCCTCCTGTGCCGCGGCTGTCGCTACCGGTCAGGCGGCGCTCGCCGCCACCGCCTTCGACCAGAGCGCCAGCGCCTCGTCGATCTGCTCGGCCGTGACCACCAGCGCCGGGATCATCCGGACCACGTTGAGGTGGACGCCGCAGATCAACAGCAGCAGGCCGAGGTCGGCGGCCGTCTGCTGGGCGCGCCGGGCCGTGTCCGGGTCGGGGGAGCCGTCCGGGTGGCAGAACTCGTTGCCGATCATCAGCCCGGGCCCCCGGACGTCCGCGACGTCAGGAGCTGCGGCGGCGACCGCCCGCAGGCCGTCGAGCAGGCGCCGCCCCTGCTCGGCGGCGTTGTCGACCAGCCGCTCGTCCCGGATGACGTCCAGTGTGGCCAGCGCGGCGGCGCAGGCCACCGGGTTGCCGCCGTAGGTGCCGCCCTGCGAGCCGGGCCAGGCCCGCCGCATCAGCTCGGTCGGCGCGGCGATCGCGGACAGCGGGAAGCCGCTGGCCAGGCCCTTGGCGGTGATCAGGATGTCGGGCACCACGCCGTCGTGGTGCAGATGGGCCCAGAACCGGCCGGTGCGGCCGAAGCCGGTCTGGATCTCGTCGACGACCAGCAGGATGCCGTGCCGGTCGGCGCGCTCGCGCAGCCCGGCGAGGAACCCGGCCGGGGCGGGCACGTAGCCGCCCTCACCCAGCACCGGTTCGACGAACATGGCCGCCGTCTCGGCGGGGGCGCTGGCGGTCGCGAGCACCTGGTCGAGTCCGCGCAGGGCGTGCTCGACCGCCTCCTCCTCGCTCAGCCCGAGGCTCAGGCCGAGCCGGAAGGCGTCCGGGAACGGCGCCACCGCGACACCGGGCATCACCGGGCCGATGCCCGCGCGGAAGCGGGTGCCGGCCGTGGTGAGCGCGGCCGCGCCCATGGTGCGGCCGTGGAAGGAGCCCTCGAAGACGATCA
Source organism: Kitasatospora sp. NPDC087314 (assembly GCF_044744365.1). Taxonomy (NCBI): domain Bacteria; kingdom Bacillati; phylum Actinomycetota; class Actinomycetes; order Kitasatosporales; family Streptomycetaceae; genus Kitasatospora; species Kitasatospora sp. NPDC087314. The sequence goes on along the minus strand of NZ_JBIUYE010000004.1, from coordinate 134,115 downwards.
CGTTCGGCCGCCCGGTGGCGTGCCGGGCGAGCCGCAGCGCGGCCTCCACCGCCTCGGTGCCGGCGGTGGCGTAGAACAGCGAGTCCAGGCCGGGCGGCAGCACCTCGCCGAGCCGCTCGGTGAGGGTGAGCAGGGGGTCGTGCAGCACGGTGGTGTACTGGCCGTGGATCAGCCGGCCGGCCTGCTCGCGGACCGCCTCGACCACGCGCGGGTGGCAGTGACCGGTGCTGGTCACCCCCACGCCGGAGGTGAAGTCGAGGTAGCGGCGGCCGTCGGCGTCGAAGAGGTGGAGTCCCTCGCCGCGGGTGGCGACGACGGGGGTGGCCTGCTTGAGCACCGGGGAGAGCTGGGACACGGGGTCCGCCTTCCATGGGGTCTGGGTGAACGGGATCGGTGGCGCGCGTGGTCGGCGGATCGGTCGGCAGGTGGGTCGACGGGTCGATGGGCGGCTCGGTGGGCGGCTCGGCGGCGCGGCCCGGTGGCCGGGTCAGTGCGGCGGCGCGACGGGCGGCAGGTAGCCGACCTCGGCGGCCCGGGTGAGCGCGGCCGACCACCACTGCGGAGTGGCGGCGGCGAACCGGACGCCCAGCCGGTCGAGTAGGGAGGTGGTGTAGGTGCTGTCCACGACGACGTTGCGCTCCTCCTGCAGGGACCACGCGGCGGCCAGCCCGGCCTCCGTCGGATGGTCGCGCTCGGCCCGGGCGATCGCCGCCGCGAAGGTCTCGTCGTCGGTGAGCCGGACGGGGTGGCCGTGGGCGGCGAGCCAGCGCACGAGTTCGTCGTGCGGCGTCTCGTGCGGCGTCTCGACGTGGTAGGCGCCGGGCGCGGCGTACGGGTCCAGCGCGATCGCGGCGATCCCGGCGGCCACGGTGTCGACGTGGGAGAACGCGAAGGCGGTGTGCGGCCGATGCGGGGCCGCCCCGGCCAGCAGGTAGCCGCGGATGAGCTGGTAGATCCGGTTGTCGCCGATGTTGGCCTGGAACGCGCCGGTGCGGCTGTGCGCGGCGATGTGTCCGCTGCGGTACAGGTAGGCGGCGCGGCCGGTGGCCGCCCAGGCGCGGACGGCCTGCTCGGCGGCGAACTTGGTCCGTTCGTACGGGGTGCGGAAGTGCTGGCCGATCCGCAGGTCGGCCTCGCTGAAGCGGCGGGGCGGGCCGTCGACGCCGCCCGCGACGGCGAGCGTGGAGACGTGGTGGACCCGGGCCGTCGGGGCGTGCTCGTCGACCCAGCCGAGCAGCCGCCGCACCGCGGTGTGGTTGGTCCGCTCCAGGTCGTCCGGCGAGGCCACCAGCCGTACGTCCGCGGCGGCGTGCACGACGATCTGCGCGCCGCGGGCCCACACCAGCCCGGCCCGGGACAGACCGAGCCCCTCCCGGTCGATGTCCCCGGCGACGACCTGGGCCCGGCCGTCGTCGACGGCGACGGCGCCCAACCGCCGGACGGCGGCGGCGTCGTGCTCGGCCCGGACCAGGCAGGTGACCCGGGCACCCCGCTGGACGAAGGCGTCGAGCAGGTGCCGCCCCAGGTAGCCGGTGGCGCCGGTGAGCAGTACCCGGGCGGGTTCGCGCACCGTGGCCCGGGCCGCCGATGAGACGGGTGCGGCCGGTGCTCGGGTGCCGGGGTGGAGCAGCTGACCGGAGGTCGACAGCGGAGCCCGGACGGGCTGCGCGGCCCGTGCCCCGCCTCCCGCATCAGCCCGGGTACCGGCCCCGACGGCCTCGGCCTCGGCCTCGGCAGCCACGGTCTCAGCCTCAGCCTCGGCGGCCACGGTCTCGGCGAAGGCGGCGACGATCCGCTCGGCGGCGGGGTGCGGCAGACCGGGCCACCCGTAGACCAGGTCGGCGACCAGCCGGTTCGCCACGATCCGGGCGGTGAGGCGCAGGTCGTACAGCGGGTCTCCCCCGGCGCAGCGGGCCACACCGGCCTGTTCGTCCGCGACGGTCCAGTCCAGCGCGGGCTCGTCGGGCAGCCGGAAGGTGCCGAGGAAGTTGAACCCGGCGGCGGGGCGGGGGCCGGGCCCGTCCATCGGCTGGACCGGGGCCTCGCGCAGCCGCCGCGCCGCCGCCTCGGGACCGCCCGACGCCTCGACCACCAGCCGCTTGACGGCGGTGAACCAGCCGACGGTGTCGAGGAATTCGCCCGGGTCACCGGCGGTGTCCCGGCCGTGGGTCTCCACCTCGACGGCGAGGTCCGGCCGGCCGCTCCAGCCGGTCACGGCCCCGGCGAAGGCGGCCAGCAGGAAGGCCTCCAGGCCGGTCCCGCCGCCGTGGCGGCCGACCAGCCGGGCGGTGCCGTCCTCGTCGAGCGTCCAGCCGACGGCGGCCGGCTGCGTACGGACCACGGGCTCCGGCGCCGGGGCGGGAGGCGCCGGTACGAGAGGCGCCGGGGCGGGAGGCGCCGGTACGAGAGGCGCCGGGGCGGGAGGCGCCGGTACGAGAGGCGCCGGGGCGGGAGCGGCGGAGGCCCACTGGTAGAAGTCCGGGGTCGGCGGCAGGTCGGCCGGTTTCTGGTCGAGCGCCGCCCGGTAGGCGTGGGCGAGGTCGTCCAGCAGGATGCGCCAGGACAGCCCGTCGACCACCAGGTGGTGCGCGATCAGGGCGAGCCGGTCGTCGGTGCCGGGCGGTCCGGTGAACAGGTGGGCGCGCAGCAGCCGGCCGGCCAACGGGTCCATGCTGCGGTGGAGTTCGGTGCAGACCCCGGCGACGGTCTCGGCGATCGGGCCCGCCGTCCGCGGGATCCGGGAGAAGGAGAGCGGGTCGAGGTCGGCCACCGGCCGGGGTTCGCCGTAGCCGTCCGGGGAGAGGGGCCGCCGCAGCGCCGGGTGGCGTTCCAGGACGGCCGCGAGGGCGGTCGAGAGCGCGGCCGGGTCGACGGCCGTTCGGCAGCGCAGCAGGACGGACTGGTTCCAGTGCCGCAGGTCGTCGACGGACCGCTGCTGATACAACCACCTCTGGGCGGGCGCGAGTTGAACCCCCCGGTCGCCGTCGCCGGTCCGCGCGGCGGGCAGCGCGGGGGCGTCCGGCCCGGCGGGGGCCGTCGCCGTGGCGGCCGAGGCCAGGCCGTGCGCGGTCGGGTGCCGGTAGAAGTCGTCGTAGTGGACGCGCAGGCCCGACCGGCGCAGCAGGGCGACGGTGCGCATCGCGAGGATGGAGTCCCCGCCGAGGCCCAGCACGTCGGTGTGCGGCCCGACCGCGGGCAGGCCCAGGGCGCCCGCCCAGAACTCGGCTATCGTCCGGGCCAGCGCGAGCCCGCCCGTGGACGGCCCCGACTCCGCCCGGGCCTCGACCAGTTCGGTCACCAGCTCGGCCAGCCGCTCCCGGTCGAGCTTGCCGTTCGGCCCGACCGGGAACTCCGGCAGCGCGAGGATCGGCTGCGGCACCGAGTACCCGGGCAGCCGGTCGCGCAGGTAGGAGCCGATCCCGGCCGGTTCGCCGGCTCCGCCCACCATCCGTACCGCACCGAGGAGTTGGTTCCCCACCGCGGTCTCCCTGACCAGCACGGCGGAGCGGGCCACGCCCGGGAAGCCGTCCATGGCCCGTTCGATCTCGGCGAGGTCGACCCGGTAGCCCCGGATCTTGACCTGGCGGTCCACCCGGCCGAGGAAGACCAGCTCCCCGTCCGCCCGGCGGCGACACAAGTCGCCGGTGCGGTACATGAGTTCACCGTCGTGCCGGACGAAGCCGCGCGCCGTCTCGGCGGGCCGGCCGAAGTAGCCGGCGCTGACGCCCCGGCCGCCGATCAACAGCTCCCCCACCGCGCCGTCGGGCACCGGGTGGCCCTCGCCGTCCAGCACGGTGAGCCGCACCTCGCCGATCCCGGTGCCGATCGGGACGGTCGGCTCGTCGGCCGGGAGCCGGCGGGCGGAGGTGGCGAGGAAACAGGTGGCGCCGACGGTCGTCTCGGTCGGGCCGTAGTGGTTGACCAGCCGGGCGGTGGCACCGGTGTCGAGCAGGGCGGCGGCGAGCGGGCGGGGCAGTGCCTCACCGCCCAGCAGCAGGGTGTGCAGGGTCGGGGTGTCGGCGGGCCGGCCCTCCAGCAGGGCGGTCAGGTGCGAGGGGGTGGTCTTGAGCACGGACACTCCGGCGCGCCGCAGGGACGCCCAGAAGGCCTCCGGGTCGCGCACCTCGCCGTCCGGCACGACGTGCACCGAGCCGCCGACCGCGAGGGCGAGCAGCCAGGCGGTGTGGCCGAGGTCGGCGGCCAGCGTGGTGACGTGCGCGATGCACGGGACGTCGGCCTCGGAGAACCCGAGCCGGTCGGCCAGTGCCTCGGCGTAGTGCACCGCGTTCGCGTGGGTGACGACCACCGCCTTGGGCTCGCCGCTCGACCCCGAGGTGAAGGACAGGTACGCGGGGTCGTCGGCCGCACCGGGAGCGGCACCCGACTCCGCGGCGCCGGGCTCGGCAGCGGTCGGCTCGCCGGGCAGGGACCCGACCGCCCCGTCGACGTCCACCAGCTCGGCCGGGTGGCCCGCCGGCCCCCGGAAGGCCGTCTCGGTGCTGAGCACCCGGCCGACCCGGACGGCCGCCAGCCGCCGGGCGAGGTCGGCGGCCGACCAGTCCGGATCGGCCATCACCGCCGCCGCGCCCGAGCGCAGCACGCCGTGCAGCAGCACCAGCATGCGGGCGTCCCGGGGCCCGAGCAGGGCGACCCGGTCGCCCGGGCCGGTGCCGGACGCGGCCAGCCGGGCCGCGATCCGCGCCGCCGCCGCGTCGAGGGCCCGGTAGTCGAGGGCGCGGTCGCCGTCGGTCAGGGCGGGCCGGTCCGGGTGGACCCGGGCGAGGTGCGAGAGGAGCCCGGACAGCGACCGGGTGGACGGCGTCGACCGGACGTGCTGGGTCGCGGAGGTCACGCCGGCTCGTCTCCCGTCCGGGTGGCCCCGGCGGCGCGGACCGTCCGGGCCGGGCCCGGTCCCACCAGCCGGGGGTCGCCCGCGAGGAACCCGTCCAGCCGGGGCCGGTCGGGCAGGCGCCCGGCCAGTTCCCAGGCCAGCATGCGGTGCAGGCCGTCGATGTGGATCAGTCCCTCCCGGACCAGCAGGTCCGTGTAGTCGGAGTGGTCGACCGGGCCGGTGCCGAGGTAGACGGGGGTGAACGGGGCCCACCGCAGCAGCCGGAGCTTGGCCGCGCAGACCGGGTTCGCGGCGGACCAGGCGGGCCCGTCGGAGCGGATGCGCTCGGCCGCCTCGGCCACCGTCAGGCCGGAGCGGGGCACGAGCTCGCGCGCGCCGCCCTCGCTCAGGTGCCAGGGCAGGACGACGCCGAGGACGTCCGCGCGCGAGAGCCGGACCCGCCACCAGCCGCCGGGGATCCGGTCGGCGCGTTCGAGGTTCTCCTCGCCGGCCTGGTTGCTGTTCGCCTCGTGGGTGCGCTCCACCGGGTGGTCCCGCAGGTAGGCGTCGCGGACCTCGGCGTAGGCGACGGCGGTGACGATCTCCACGCGATGCTCCTCAGACGGTTCTCGTGTACTCGGTGAAGTGCCGTTCCGCGAACAGCTCCGGCCACTGGCCCGCCGCGAGGCCCAGTTCGCGGGCCCGGGCGAGCATCTGCCGCCAGTACGGCTTCACCGGGCGCCAGCGCGCCCCCACCTGGCAGTAGGACGCGTCGATGAAGTACCGGGGTCTGCCCGGGCCTTCCGGCGCGGGTCTGCGGGTGTGGAACAGCGCCGAGTTGAGCAGCACGGTGGAGCCGGCCGGCAGCCGGTCGATGACCACCTCGCCGGGCAGTTCGGCGGTGCCGTGGTGGGCGAACGCCGCTTTCCCGACGGTCCGCCGGTGCGAGCCCGGCAGGACGGCCAGGCTACCGACCTTCTCGTCCAGGCCGCCGAGGTAGTGCAGTGCGTGGATCATCAGCAGCGACGGGTCGGAGCGGTCGTTGGGCTCGCAGTCGTGGTGCCAGGACTTGCCGGGGATGCCCGGGGCCTGGCGGTCGCTGTGCAGGTGGTGGAAGACGAAGGACGGCCCCATCAGGCGGGACAGCATCCGTAACAGCGCCGGGTGGGTGAGGAGTTCGCCATGGGCCGGCAGTTCCAGCTCCAGCAGCGGGGGCGGGCCGTACCGGGCGGGGTCGGCGCAGGCGGCTATCGACCGGGCCCGCAGGCCGTCGTCCACCCACCGGTCCACCTCGGGGACGAGTCTGGCCCCGAGCGGTTCCGGCACCAGACCGGGCAGGACCAGGTACCCGGACTCCAGGAACTGGCGGTGCTGCTCGGTGTCCAGGGCGTCATGCCCTCCGGAAGTCAGCGTCAACGAACCGGCCCCCTCCTTCAGGACGACGGGACGCACAGCCGGGCGCGGACGCACAGCCGGGCGCGGCTGATCGGACCTGGACGGGTTCAAGGAAACGCACGGGATCATCCAGACGTCGGGTGGCGCCGGATTCGTCCATCGCGCCACAGCTGACACTCGTTCACCACGAAGGGGCATGAAGTGATCACGCAAGGTAGTTCCGGTAGGGAGTATGAACCGGTGCTCGCGTTCACGACAAGACCACGGCCGACTCCCGGACACCTTCCCGCCACCATGGCGTTCAGCTCCGGCCACCAGTCGACACGCGCCCCGCCGGACACTCGGGGCCCGTTTCGCCCCGGTGATTCGCCGCCGGAACAGCGGATGCGGCACAGTGACGTCATGAGCGAGCAGAGTCATGCGAGCGCCGGACGGACCCTCGCGACCAGACGCCGTCCGGTCCAGCAGCGCAGCCAGGAGCGGTACGGCCGGATCCTCGACGCCTGCGCCGGGCTGCTCGACGAGGTCGGCGCCACCGCGCTCACCACCAAGGAGGTCGCCCAGCGCGCCCAGGTGCCGATCGGCACCTTGTACCAGTTCTTCGCCGGCAAGGAGGACCTGCTCGCCGCCCTCGCCACCCGCAACCTCGACCAGTACCTCCAGCGGCTCGACCACCGGCTCGCGGCCGACGCACCGGTCGGCCCGGCCCGGTTCACCGACCTCGCGGTGGACGAGTTCGTGGCGATGAAGCGCGCGGTGCCCGGCTTCGGCCAGATCGACTTCGGGCTCGCCGACGTGGCCGCCCCCACCGGGCTCCGGGACGACCGGCACCTGCTCGACGCGGGCGTGGACAACAACACCGCCGTCGCACTGCGCCTGCAGACCCTCGGCGGCGAGGTGTTCGCGACGGGCGATCCGGCGGCGTTCACCCTCGCCCTGCGGGTGGCCCTGGAGGCCGCCGACGCGGTGCTCAAGCTGGCCTTCCGCGGGAGCCCGGAGGGCGATCCGGCGCTGATCGCCGAGTGCAAGCGGCTGCTCCGCTCCTACCTCGTGGAGCAGCCGCCCGCCGGCTGAGGCCCCCGCCGGGGCCCGGCACCACCCGCCCCGCACGTCCCGTCCGCCCGAGCCGTTGCGAGCCCGCCGCCGTCGCAGCACAGTGGAGAACAGCGGAAAGCGGACGGCCGCGGAGGCGGCCGCCACGACCCGAGGAGCAGACGATGCACGCAGCGGTAGGTGACCAGCTCCACATCCACAGCAGGTCGGTGGGCATGGTGGACCAGAAGGGCGAGATCGTCGAGGTGCGCGGCGTGGACGGCGAACCGCCGTACGTGGTCCGCTTCGAGGACGGCCACGAGGGTCTGATCTACCCAGGCCCCGACTGCAACATCGAACACCGCACGGCGAACCGCTGACCGACGCCCCCACCGCCCCGCATCCCACCGGGACGAGGTGGTGAGGAGCGGTGTCCGCCCCCACGACCCCGCTGCCCGGGGCCCTCGCCGGGCTCGCGCCCTTGCTGGACCACTACGGGTATCTCGCGGTGGCGCTGCTCGTGCTGCTCGACAACTGCGGCATCCCGGTGCCCGGGCAGACCATCCTGGTGCTGGCCTCGGTCTACGCCGGCACCGGACACCTGGACTTCGCCGTCGTCGTCCTGATCGCCTTCGCCGCCGCCGCGCTCGGCAACAGTCTCGGCTACCTGATCGGCCACACCGGCGGGCGCGCCTTCGTCCACCGCTGGGGCCGTTACGTGCTGCTCACCCCGGCCCGGATGGAACGCGCGGACGGCTTCTTCGCCCGGCACGGCGGGAAGGTCGTCACGGTCGCCCGCTTCGTGGACGGGCTGCGCCAGGCCAACGGCATCATCGCCGGGACGACCGAGATGCCCTGGCGCCGGTTCCAGCCGTTCAACCTGCTCGGCGCCGCGCTGTGGACGGGTGTCTGGGCGACCTTCGGCTACCTGGCCGGGGCGAACATCGGCACCGTCTACCGGACGGCCATCCGCTACCAGCTCTGGTTCGCGGTCGGCCTCGGGCTGCTGGTCGCGGCCCTCCTGCTCCGGCAGGTGCTGCGCTACCGACGCCGGAGCCGCACGGACCCGGGCACCGACGCCGGCTCCGGCTCCGACTCCGACTCCGACGCCGGCTCCGACACGGATGCCGGAAGCGACCCCGACCCCGACGCCCGATAGCGCGGCTCAGCGCAGCGGGAACACCTCGAACGGCACCGCGAACCGCACCCCGAGTCGGCTGCCCGCCCCCCGCCCGAAGCCCTCCAGGAACTCGCGGGCGTCCGCCATCGCCCCACCGAGCCCGGCCAGGTACGCCTTGTGCTCCTCCAGCGAGGCCACCCCCAGGTCGAAGTGCTCGGTGGTGTCCACCGCGTGCCTCGACTCCGGCGAGGCCGCCGCCCACACCTGCCGCACCCCGTTCCACGGCTCGTGGCCCTCGGCCAGCAGCTCCCGGAACACCCACCGGTTGCCGGCGTCCCGCGCCGCGTCCAGGGTGGCCCGCCCGACCGCGATGTGGTCGGCCTGGTTGGGGAACGTCCCGCCGTACGTCTCCCGGAAGTTGCTGGTGATCACCACGTCCGGCCGGTGCCGGCGCACCGCCCGGGCGATGTCCCGGCGCAGCGGCAGCCCGTACTCCACCACGCCGTCCGGGTGACCGAGGAACTCGACGGTGTCCACCCCGACCACGCGAGCCGAGGCGATCTGCTCCGCCTCCCGCAGCGGCCCGCACTCCTCGGGGCTCATCGAGTCGATCCCGGCCTCACCGCTGGTGACCATCACGTAGACGACCTTCTTGCCCTGCGCCGTCCACCGCGCGACGGCCGCGGCGCCGCCGTACTCCATGTCGTCCGGGTGCGCGACGACGGCCAGCGCGGTCTGCCAGTCCTCGTCGACGGGCAGGTACGGCTCGGGGGCCTGCTCACTCATGGTGCTCTCGCCTCTCAGTGCGGCTCACAGTCATACGGTCATACCGCAGGCGACTCTAGAAGACCCTCGACGCCGACACACCGTCACACACCGCCCCGACCGGCGGGCTTGCCCCTGCCGCACGGGTCGGGGACGCCACGACCGCCGCAGAACGCGGCTCGCCCGGAACGCCGCGACGGGGGAAGGCGCGGCGTTCCGGGCGAGGTCCGGGGGGCGGACGCTCAGGAAGCGTCCGGGGCGAGCCGACCGTCGAGCGGCTCGGGGCGGGGCTCCGCCGCGGGCCAGCCGATCCGGGTCGCGCAGAGCGCGACGATCGCGGCGGAGGCGGCGACGGCGGCCATGCCCCACACCAGGCCGGTGGCGTCGGCGATGAAGCCGATCACGGCGGGCCCGGCGAGCAGCCCGGTGGTGCCCATCGCGGCGACCAGGGAGAGCGCGTCGGCGCCCCGGCGGGCCGCGGCGACGTAGACGCACGGGGTGACCGCCGCGACGCCGAGGCCGACGCAGGCGAAGCCGAACAGGGTCGGCACGACGCCGCCGACGAGCAGGGCGAGGGCCAGCCCGGCGCCGGCCAGCAGGCTGCCGGCCCGGACGATCCGGCCGTCGCCGAAGCGGGTGCGCCAGCCGTCCGCGAAGATCCGGGCGAGCACCATCATCACCGAGACGACCGCGATGCCCATCGGGGCGATCCCGGCACCGGCGTCGACGACGTCCTTGAGGTAGAGCGCGGACCAGTCGTTCATGGCGCCTTCGGTGACGGTGCCGAACACCATCGCCAGGCCCATCCACAGGGTCGCCGCGGCGGGGAGGACGAACCGGCGGCGGTCCTTCTTCGACGCCGGGGTCTCCGGCGCCGTGGTCTGCCCCTCATCCGTCAGCAGTCCGGGCCGGGCGACCACGACCAGCACCACGAGCAGCGCGGCGGCCACTCCGAAGTGGACCACCATCGTGCCGGTGACGGCGGTGACGCCGGAGGCGAGCAGCGCGGCGAACAGCGAGCCGGCGCTGAAGGTGGCGTGCAGGCGGGACATGGTGGTCCGCTCGTAGCGGGCCTCCAGTGCCGCTCCCTGGGCGTTCATCGCGACGTTCAGGCAGCCGACGGCGACGCCGTCGCAGAACAGCACCAGCAGGGTGACCGGGTAGTTGGGCACCACGGACAGCGCGAGCAGGACGCCGCCGAGGGCGAGCGCGGAGACCACCGACAGCAGGCGGGAGCCGAACCGCCGCATCATGACGGCGACCAGCGGGAAGGACACCGCCGCGCCGACCCCGCAGGTCATCAGCAGCAGGCCGATCTGGGCCTCGCCGAGGCCGAGCCCGGTCTTCAGCGCGGGGATCCGGGAGACCCAGGTCGCGTACTGGAAGCCGAGCAGGAAGAACAGTGCGGCGATGGCCAGTTGGGACCGGCGGAAGTCGTCGCGAACGGGGGACATGTGCATCAGCCCACTTCGGCTCTGGGTGGGAACCCGAGGGACGGGTCGGTGGAGGGGGTCGGCGACCAGGCCGGGGCCGCAGCCGCAGCCGCAGCCGCAGCCGGGGTCAGGACCGCAGCGGAGGCGGCGGCCGGGCTCAGCGGCATCGCCATGTAGACCGCCTCGGGGCCGTAGCTCGCGGGCAGTCCGATCTCGGGCCGGGCCCGGTAGCCCAGCGGGTCCCAGAGCACCTGCGAGCCGCGGACGGCGACCAGGGAGAGGGTCCGGTAGCCGCCCGCACGGGCGGACTCCTCCAGGTGGCGCAGCATCCGGCGGGCCAGTCCGCGACCGCGCAGCTCCTCGGCGACGACCACGTCGTGGGCGTGCAGGTTGGTGGCGCGGACGCCGCCGGCCTCGGGCCGGCTGAGGTCCGGGCACCGGAACAGCGGGTAGGGCAGGGCCAGCAGGTAGCCGCCGAAGCCGCCGGCGTGCTCCAGGACGAAGCAGGTGTCGGGCGAGGCGCGGTGGCGCGAGCGCAGCGCCTCGCGGCCCTCGGACAGGCCGCTGGCCGCGTAGGCGCGCTCCTCCAGCGCGACCACGCCGTCCCAGTCGTCCTCCTGGAGCAGCCGGATCCGGATGTCGGTCATCTACGCGGTACCTCCGTCCGAGCCGCCGGTCCCGCCGATGCAGGTGTACGGCAGCGGCTCGAAGCCGTTGAACCCCCGGGTGGTGTAGGCGGTGGCGTACGCGCCGCAGGAGTGGATCCAGACCGGCTCGCCGGAGGCGATCGCGCGCGGGACGCGGACCAGGCCGTCCTCCGGGGCGTACGCGTCGTCGCTGTCGCAGGTCGGCCCGGCGACGACGGCGTTGACGAACTGGCCGCCGGGGTGGGTGGGGAATTCGAGCCGGTACTGGAGCTCGTCCATCTCGTACAGGCCGTTGAACTTCCCGCAGCTCAGGTAGAGCCAGTCCTCGCGGGTGCCGTCGAGCTGGCGGCGGGAGGAGAGCCGGGCGACGTGGGCGCGGATCGCGCCGTGATCGGCGACCAGGTGACGGCCGGGCTCCATCAGGAACTCCAACGGCGCGGCGTTGACGGTGCGCAGCCGCTCCATGCCGTCGCGGATGACCGCGAACATCTTGTCCAGCGGCGGGTCGAGCGGGCGGCCGTGCCGGTCGAGCACCCCGAGGGCGGGCAGGCCGCCGCCGAGGTTGATCCGCTCCAGGGTGATGCCGCGCCAGTTGAGCGCCTCCAGGACGGCGGCGAGCGAGTCCACGGCGGCGCACCAGGCCTCGGCGGTCATCTGCTGGGAGCCGACGTGCACGGAGAGTCCGGACGGGGTGAGGCCGGCCGCGCGGGCCGCGTCCAGGACGCGCAGGGCGTCCTCGGGCGAGCAGCCGAACTTGCGGCTCAGGCCCCACAGGGCGCCGTCGCCGGTGGTGGCGACCCGGCAGAACACCCGGGCGCCGGGGGCGTGTTCGGCGATCGCGGCGACGTCCTCCAGGCTGTCGGTGGCGAAGTCGCGCACGCCCAGCCGGTAGGCCTCCGCGATGTTGCGGTCGGACTTGATGGTGTTGCCGTAGTGGATCCGGTCCGGGCTCACCCCGGTGCGCAGCGCCTGGTCGATCTCCTGCGGGCTGGCCGCGTCGAAGCCGGAGCCGAGCGCGGCGAGGTGGTCGAGCACCTCGTCCACCGGGCAGGCCTTCATCGCGAACCGGACGGCGACGCCCGGCAGTTCGCCGATCAGGGCGGCGTACTGGCGCTCGATGCCGTCGAGGTCGTAGATGATCCGGTCGTCGGTGGCGGCGGCGAGGGCGGCGCGGATCGCCGTCCGGTCGTACGCGGCCGGGGCCGGCGCGGTGCCGGTGTGCGCGGTGCTGTGGTGCGCGGTGGCGTGGTGCGCCGGGGCGCGGTGGGCGGTGGTCTGACGTATCACGAATGGCTCCCGGTGCGGCTACCGCGGCAGCCGGTCGGCGGGGGTGGCCTTGCTCGCCCGCATGAGCGGGCCCCACGCGTCGATCAGCAGCGCGAAGTCCTCGATGTCCGCCTGCGCCTCGTCGAGCAGACGCGCCCGCAGGGGCGCCAGTTGGTCGGCGAACTCGGCGTACTTCCCGCCGAGTTGCCGGTAGCAGTGGTCCAGTGCGGCGAGCCGCCGGTGGTTCTCCGCACGGTCCGTCGCGGCGCTGCGGCGGGCCGAGTCGGCGATGACGTCGGGGCGGACGTGGTGCGCCTCGTCGAGGAGGGCACCGCCGGCCGCCTCCATCTCGAAGTAGACCGGGTACAGGTAGAGCATGGAGAGCAGGAACTTGGCGTAGCGCAGCTGGTAGGCGGTGAAGCCGGGGCCGGTACGCCGTTCCGGGGTGTAGTAGTTGACGATGTGGCGGTTGTGCACCACGCCGGGCAGGGTGGCGTCGCGGACGAGGTGCAGCAGGAAGTAGTCGCTGCCGATGGTGGCGGTGGCGGGCGGCAGCGGGACGCGGTCGTAGACCTCGTGGTCCAGCGCGACGTTGCACATGTCGATCCGCCAGATGTCGGGCAGGTCGAGCACGGCCCGGTCGGCGGTGAACGGGTCGGTGCCGCCGCCGGTGAAGGACTCGGCGACGAGCTCGCGCCGGTCCTCCTCACTGGCGCCGGTGGGCGCCCAGAGGGCGACGACCCGGTGGTAGACGTCCGGGTCGAGTGCGCGGATCTCGCCGATGTCGACGGAGAGTTCACCGACGAAGGAGCCGCCGACCAGGGCGACGGGCTTGTCGGCGTGCACCGGGTCGAGGGTGTCCTCGGTGACGGCGGCGGCCGCGTCGGCGGCCTTGAGCCCGAGCGTGGCGAGCTCGTGCTCGATCGGGAACACCGTCTCGCCGTCGAGGAGTTGGTAGGCGCTGTCGGAGTCGCGGCGGTGCACGGAGTCGCAGCCGAGCGCGCCGGCCAGCAGGAACGCCCGGTTGGTGCAGGCGCCGTAGGAGACGGCGTCGGGGAGCATCAGGTCGAGCAGCTTGTCGGGCTCGGCGGCCCCGGAGCGCTCGATCACGTCGCGCAGGAAGGTGCGCTGGACGGCCTCGTCGAGGTGGTGGACGACCACCTCCCCGACGGCCGTCCGCCCGGGGTCCACCTGCCCCGCGTCCAGCCGCCCGGCGGCGGGCAGGGTCACCGCGGGCAGGGCGGCGACGGCCTCGGCGTGCCGCTCGAAGGTGGCGGGATCGGCGGAGTCCAGGATCAGCAGGTGCACCCGGACGCCGAACCGCCGTGCGGCGTAGGCGGCTTCGGCGCCGATCGCGGCGATGGTGGCCGCGCACTCGCGATTGGTGGGCAGGGTCAGGCAGACGGCGCGCATGCCGGCTCCCCCGTGGACTCGGCGGGCGTGTGGTCGGCGGGCGTGTGGTCCGCGAACTCCCGGCCGCCCCAGGAGCGCAGGCCGAGCAACTTCTCGCCGAGCTCGGTGAGTTCGGCGGGCCCGTAGCGCAGCGACTCGTGGCGGGTCGCGTCGCCGACCAGCGTGCGGTTCCAGTCCGGGGTGGCGAGGGTGCGCCAGGACTCCACCCGGGAGCGGCGCATCTGCTCGGCCTCCTCCAGCGCGGGCATCATCGACAGGTACTGCACGGCGCGCACGCCGTTCTCGGAGGTGTTGCGGGCGACGCCGTGGGCGAGCAGGCCGTTCCAGATCAGCAGGTCGCCGGCCTTCAACTCGGGCCGCACCACCGGGAACTCGGCGCGGTCGACGTCCGGGCGGATCGGGTCGCGGTCGGCCGGCTGGGCGGCCTGCCACTCGTTGAAGCGGCGGAACAGCTCCGGGTTGCACTGGAAGCCGCCGTGGTCGGGGTGGGTGTCGTCGAGCGCGATGATGCCCTGGACGCGCTGGGGCAGCATGCCCTGGACGGTGTCGACGTCCCAGTGCAGTTCGATGTCGAAGCCCTTGTCGGTGGGCTCGATGAGCGCGCGGTCGCGGTTGCGGATGTTCGGCGGGTTGAGGTTGAGCCGGTCGAGGGTGACCCAGAGCTCCTCGCAGTCCCAGACGTCGACGAAGGCGTCGTAGACCCGCCGGGCCTGCCGGCTGTCCCAGATCAGCTGGTGGTGGTAGGCCTCGACGAAGCCGTAGATGTGCAGGTGCTGGTCGAGTTCGTCGCGGTAGTCGCGCTCGCGGTACCAGTCCTCGGGGTGGTCGGGCGACAGGCCCTGGAAGTCCCAGGCGAAGTCGAGCAGGCGGCGCGCGGCCTCGGCCGGGACGGCCTCCTTGACCACGATGTAGCCGTAGGTCTGCCAGAAGGCGTAGTCCTCCTCGGAGAGCACCCGCAGCGGGCGTGTCTTGCGGACCTCGCGCAGTGCCGTCCGCGCGAGGTAGCTCTCCCCGTCCTCGCTGAAGTAGGGGCGCTCCGAGGCGGCTCGGTGCAGATATCCGTCAGGGCTCGGCATGGGCAGTCACTCCATGGTTCGTAGTCGGCGCAGCGCTTCCTGGACGCACAAAGCGGACACGGCGAGCCGATGTCCCGTCACTCGCCGCATGTGGAATTCGGCCCGCGGACCGCACGCTGGTCCGCATACGCTCCGTCCCGCCCGGACCCCGCCCACGGGGTTCCGCCACGTCAGAGGGCCAACTCGCCCGTCCGGCAAGGACTCTCACCCTGCCTCAGCCTTTGCCGAACCGCGCTCCTCATACGTTGGACTAGACCAACTAATGGTGTCAACCCTCGACGGCCGGTTACCAATAGGGAAATCCGTGCAGTTCAGGCGCCCCTTGGGGTTCGCTTTATGTTTCGGAGGCTGACATAACCGCCCTGGTATGTTTCGGGAATTGACATAAACCCGACGTGAACCGGAACGGCCTCCCGCCCGTTGCACCCCGCCGTCAGGCGGGCCGCGCTCCGGGGCGGGTCGTACGTTGGCCCTATGGCACGCCGCCCCGGAGCCGTCCGGCTCGCCCCGCCCAGCTGGCTGACCGAGAGCCTGCGGCCCAAGGCCGCGCCGATCCCGTGGGCGGCGGTGGCCCGGGCCTCGGTGGCGCTCGCCGCGCCGCTCGCCGTCGGCACCGCCACCGGGCGGCCCGGGTACGGCGCGCTGGTGTCGATGGGCGCACTGTCCGGGGTCATCGGGGACACCGCGGACGCGTACCGGATGCGGGTGTTCAACATCGCCGTGCCGCAGCTGTTCGGCGCGCTCGGGATCCTGCTCGGCACCCTCGTGTACGGAGCCGGCTGGACGGCCGTCGCCGTGCTGACCGCCGTCGCCCTGGTCTCCGGCATGATCTCCTCGATCGGCGCGGTCGCCTCGGTGTCCGGACTGCTCCTGCTCCTCAACGCGGTCGTCGGCGCCGGCCTGCGGCTGCCCTCCCCCTGGTGGCTGCCGTCCTGCCTGCTGCTGCTCGGCGGCCTGGTGGTGCTCGGCCTCACCCTGCTCGCCTGGCCGCTGCGCGGCGGGACGCCGGAACGCTCCGCAGTGGCCGGCACCTACCGGGCGGTCGCCGCCTTCCTGGAGGCCACCGGCACCCCCGGGTACGACGGCGAGCGGCAGGCGCTCACCCGGTCGCTGAACCAGTCCTACGACCTCCTGCTCGCCCGCCGCACCCGCCGGCACGGCCGCTCCCCCGCCCTGGTGCGGCTGCTCGCCCAGCTCAACGCCGTCGTCCCGGTGGTGGAGGCCACCTCGGCGGCGCAGCTGCGCCCGCGCGAGTGCGGCCCGCTGCCGCCCGCCTACCCCGCTGCGGTGCGCGAACTCGCCGAGGCCGTCGGGCAGGGACGCACCGGGCCGGCCCCGCCGCCCTGGCTGCCCGACCCGGCCGGGCCGTCCACCCGTGCCCTGGTGGAGGCGATCGGCCACGCCTGGGCCGTCGCGCACGAGGCCGCGCCGGACCCGTACACCACCGCCGACCGGCTCGGCCGGCCCGCCGCACTGCAGGTCCGCGCCCGCCGGGCCGCCCACGCGCTGCTGCTGTCCGGCGCGTCCTGGCGCTACGGGCTGCGGCTGGCGCTGTGCATCGGCGCCGCCCAGATCCTGGTGTCGGTGATCGCGGTGCCCCGCTCGTACTGGGTGTCGCTCACCGTCACCTTCGTGATGAAGCCCGACTTCGGCTCGGTGTTCTCCCGGGCGGTACTGCGCGCGCTCGGCACCGCCGCCGGGCTGCTGATCGCCGCCCCCGTGCTGGCCGAGGTGCCGCACGGCTGGTGGGACGTACCGGTGATGGCGGCGCTGGCGACGCTCGTCCCGGCGCTGTCGGCGAAGGGGTACGCGTTCCAGACCGCGGCCATCACCCCGGTGATCCTGCTGCTCTCAGACCTGCTCAACCACCAGGGCTTCCACCTGGTGCTGCCCCGGCTGTACGACTCGCTGATCGGCTGCGGCATCTCGCTGCTGGCCGGCTACCTGCTGTGGCCGGAGTCCTGGCACACCCGGATCGGGGAACGGCTGGCCGACGCCGTCGCGGACACCGCCACGTACGTCTCGCTGGCCTTCACCACCGGGCCCGGCATCGACCAGCCGGCCCGTGCCCGGTGCCGGCGGCGGCTCTACCGGGACCTGTCCGCCGTGCGCAGCGAGTTCCAGCGAGCGCTCACCGAGCCGCCACCGGTGGGGGCCCGGGCCGAGGCCTGGTGGCCGCTGGTGATCGCGGTCGAGCGGATCGTGGACACCACGACCGCCACCCGGGTCCGGGTGGAGCACGGCGCGCCGGCGCCGTCCCCGGCCGAGGTCGGTGCCCTGACCCGGGAGCTGACCGACCTGGCCGACGCGCTGCGCAGCCGCGGGCCGCTGCCCGAGGCCGGGCCGGACGGCGTCTCCCCCGACTGCGCGCTGGCCCGGCTGCACCACGAGGTGCGGGCGGCGCGGGCGGTGGTGTCGGGCTGAGGGCCGCCCTGGACCCCCGCCGGTCCCGGGCCCGATCAGTCCCGGGCCCGATCAGTCCCGGACCCGATCAGTCCCGGACCCGGTCAGTCCTGGATCCCGCCGGTCCCAGCCCGATCGGTCCCGGAGACGGTCAGTCCTGGATCCGCCGCCAGGGCCGGTCCGCCTCCAGCTCGAAGGCCAGCTCCAGCAGCAGCCGCTCCTGCCCGTGCGCGGCCGAGAGGTGGACGCCGATCGGCAGGCCGCTCGGCGCGGCGCCGGTGGGCAGGGCGATGCCGGGCCCGCCGGTCACGTTGTTGACCGGAGTGAAGGCCACGTAGCGCCGCAGCCGCTCGATCAGCTCGTCGAAGGCCACGTTGGGGCTCAGGTGGCCGATCGGCGGGGCGGTGTGGGCGAGCACCGGGGAGAGGATCACGTCGTGAGTGCGGAACACGCCCGCGTACGCGGCCTCGGCGCCGCGCAGCCGGCGCAGGACGGCCGGGGTGCGCAGGAACTCCCGCTGGTACAGCCGCCGCAGCCCGGTGGTCAGGCCGTCCAGCCGGTTGATCCGGAAGCTGCGGTCCAGCATCAGCCGGCCACTGAGCGCGATGGCGAGGGCGATGTAGCCCCAGTACAGGACGAAGTCGCGGGAGAACTCCTCGCCGAACGGCAGGGTGGTCTCCTCGACGTGGTGGCCGAGCGCCGCCAGCCGGGCGGCGGTCTCCACCACGGCCGCACGGGTGGGTTCGTCGGTGGTGGCCGTCGGCGAGTCCGTCACCAGTCCGATCCGCAGCCTGCGCCGCCCCGGGCCCTCGACCAGGCCGAGCGGGGGCAGCCGAGGGTTGCGGTGGTGGCGCTCGGCGGCGGCGAAGAAGGCGGCGGTGTCGCGGACCGAGCGGGTCAGCACGCCGTCGGTGACGAGGTCGATCGGCAGCTTGCCGCCCTGGGCGTTGGAGACCAGGCGGCCCCGGGTGGGCTTGAGGCCGACCAGCCCGCAACAGGCCGCCGGGATGCGGATCGACCCGCCGCCGTCGTTGGCGTGCGCGATCGGCACCACTCCGGCGGCCACCAGTGCGGCGGAGCCGCCGGAGGAGGCGCCGGCCGAGTGCGAGGGCTTCCAGGGGTTGCGCACCGGCTGGGCGGTGGCGAACTCGGTGGAGGCGTTGAGGCCGAACTCGGGCAGCCGGGTCTTGCCGAGGACGGCCAGGCCGGTGGCGAGGAACTGGTCGGTGAAGCGGGCGTTGCGCCGGGCCGGGCGGGCCCGGAAGGCCTCGCTGCCCATGGTGGTCGGCAGCCCGCGCAGGTCGACGTTGTCCTTGAGGAAGGTGGGGACGCCGTACAGCGGGCCGTCGGCGCCGCCCGGGCCGAGCCGCGGCCGGTCGTAGGAGGCGTGGGCGACGGGAGTGAGCGTCCCGTCGATCCGGGCGGCGCGCGCGGCGGCGGCCGCGGCCAGTTCCGCGGGGGCCACCTCTCCGGCGCGGACGAGGGCGGCCAGCGCCACGGCGTCGTGCTCGCCGAGTGCGTCGTCGGTGAAGCCGTGGGCCCGCTCGTCGGCGACACCGTGGGCCCGCTCGTCGGTCATCCGAACTCCCCATTCCCTACTGACCGGTAGTCTCGCAAGAGCTTCGCAGTGTAGGGGCGGGGCGGCGCCCGGGGATACCCCCTGTCGCCCCGGAAACCCACCCGCGGACCCCGGACTCCGACGGCGCACGGGCGTTCGGCCTGCGCCCCCGCGTTCACCCCGCCCGCCGGTCGCAGATCGTTTCGCCGACGGCCTCCGGGAAAGATCGGGAGCGCGAACCATTCCCGGTCCTCCCCTCCACCCCAAGGTGACGCCCGTGCCCACCCAGTACACCTCGGCCACCGCCCCCGGCGCCCTCCCCCTGCTCGGCCACGCCCCTGCCTTCCTCCACCGCCCGCTCGCCTTCGTCGCCGGACTGCCCGCCCACGGCGACCTGGTCCGGCTGCGGCTCGGCCCGCTGGACGCGTACGTCGCCTGCCACCCCGAGCTGGTCCGCCGACTGCTCACCGAGGACCGCACCTACGACAAGGGCGGGATCGTCCTCGACAAGGCCCGCGAGGTCTTCGGCGACGGCCTGGCCACCTGCCCCGCCGCCGCGCACCGGCGCCAACGCCGGATGCTGCAGCCCGCGTTCCACCGCGACCGGCTGCCCGGCTACGCCGCGCTGATGGCCGAGGAGATCGCCGGCACCACCGCCACCTGGCGCGACGGCGACGTGGTCGACGTCCCCGCCGCGATGTACCGCCTCACCACCGCGGTGACGGCCCGCTGCCTGTTCGCCGCCCACGAGCGGGCCGGGTCTCTTCCCGTCCACGCCAGCATGGACACCATCGCCCGCGGCGTCGGCCGGCGCGTCATGCTGCCGCTGCCCGGCACCGACCGCGTCCCCACCCCGGAGAACCGCCGCTTCCGCCGCGCCCGGCAGGACCTGCAGGAGATCACCCGGCGGCTGATCGCCGACTACCGCGCCGCCGGCACCGACCACCACGACCTGCTGTCCATGCTGCTCAGCGCCCGCGACGAGGACGGGCAGGGGCTCTCCGACGCCGAGATCCACGACCAGGTGGTCACCTTCCTGCTCGCCGGCACGGAGGCCACCGCCGCCACCCTCGCCTGGGCCTGGACCCTGCTCGCCACCCACCCGGCCATCCGCGACCGCTTGCACAGCGAACTGGACACCGTGCTCGACGGCCGCCCCGCCCACCACGAGGACCTGCCCGCGCTGCCACTCACCGCCCGCGTGGTCGCCGAGACGCTGCGGCTCTACCCTCCGTCCTGGATCCTCAGCCGCACCGTCGCCGCCGACGCCGAACTCGGCGGCCACCGCGTCCCGGCCGGCGCCACCATCCTGTACAGCCCCTACCTGCTGCACCGCCGGGCCGACGTGTTCACCTGCCCCGACCGCTTCGACCCGGACCGCTGGCTCACCACCGCCCGCCCCGTGCCCGGCACCTACGCCCCCTTCGGCCTCGGCGCCCGCCGCTGCATCGGCGACGCCTTCGGCACCACCGAGGCCGTCCTCGCCATCGCCACCATCGCCGCCCGCTGGACCGTCGTCCCCACTCCCGGCCGCCGGATCCGCCCGGCCCGCAGCGCCTCGCTGTCCCCGCGCCCCTTCACGGCCACCCTCACCCGCCGGGCGCGCTGACACTCCGGGCGTACGTCCCGACGTCCGGGAACACCCGCCGCACGACGCACTGCCGCGCCGGCGTCACCGGCGCCGGCAGCGGCACCAACTGTCCGTAGCCCGGCAGGAATTCACGTTCGGTCACGGCCGGCGCCGTCCCGGCCGCCGGGCCGGAGGCAGCCGTTCCGATCCCGGGCCCCTGGGCTGCCGCCCGGGTCAGCGGTCCTCGGACCGGTCGGCCGCCAGTGTGGTGAGCAGGCGCTCGATGGTGTCCAGCCGACGCCGCAGGTCCTCCACGTCGCCGCGGGTGGCGCCCTGCTCGTCGGGCTTGAGGGTGATCACCAGCTGACCGTCGGGCTCCAAGCGGCCGACCGCGACGTCGCGGATGGTGTCGCCGTTCTGGACGCGGACGGCGTGCTCGATCTCGGAGGCCCGCAGCGCCAGCCCGCGCAGCGCGCCCGGGACCAGCGCGCCGTCGCGCACCACGGTGGTCGGCGTGCCCTCCAACAACCGTGCGGCCCGCGGGTCGTGGGCCAGCCAGCGGGTGACGGCGGAGTTCACCGCGATCAGCGTGACCGCGCCGATGGCACCGCCGAGCAGGCTGTTGTCATTGCCGATGATCGCGTTCTGCACCACGTTGGACAGCAGGAAGACGACCACCATGTCGAAGGTGTTCAACCCCGCCAACCCGCGCTTGCCCGCGACCCGGAACAGCAGCAGGATCAACGCGTAGACCGCGATCGTCCGGAGGATCTTCTCCACGATCGGAATCTGGACGATCACCAGGTCGTGCCACATGGCCCGCTCCTTCAACCCCTCGACGGATGGGGCGGGCAGCGCCCGGAGCCCGACGGTACGCGCCCCGCCGGGCTCCGGCCAGCACCTGGGCCCTACGAGATCCGGGCCCTACGAACGGCGCTTCGGCTTGCCGCGCTTGGGGGTGGCCGAGCCCCGGCCGCCCGCCGAGGGCCTCGGCTTGCCCTTCTGCGGACCGCCCTTCTGTGCGCCGGCCTTCTGTGCGCCGCCCTTCTGCGGCTGGGGCTTGCGTGGTGCGGCGGCCTTCTTCGGCTCCTCCGCCGGCTGGGCACCGCGCCCGCGCGAGCTGTTGACCGTACGGCCCCGGACGATGCCGATGAACTCCTCCACCAGGTCCGTCGTGCGGTCCTGCGGCCAGGCCAGCGCCACCTGGGACTGCGGCGCCTCGGCGACCGGCCGGTAGGTGAGGTCCCGGCGGTGGTGCAGCCGGGCCAGCGACTGCGGCACCAGCAGCACGCCGACGTTGGCCGCGACCAGCTCGATCGCGTCGGCCGTGGTGGCCGGGCGCTCGATCGCCGGGCGCCCGGGCAGCCCGGCCGGCCAGCCGAGCGTGTCGTCGAGCGGGTGGAACACCACCTCCTCGGCGAGGTCGCCCAGCTCGGCCTCCTCGGCGGCGGCGAGGAAGTGGTCCTTGGGGAAGACCACGACGGTGGTCTCGGTGTAGAGCGGGATCGCGCTGAGCACGTCCCGGTCGACGGGCAGCCGGACCAGTCCGGCGTCCGCGGTGCCCTCGCGCAGGGCCGCCTCGCCGTCCTCGGCCGAGAGCGCGAGGAGGTCGAGCGGGACGTCCGGGAGCCGCTCGGCCCACACCCGGACCCATTTGCCGGGGGTCACGCCCGGGACGTACGCGAGCCGGAAGGACGGGTTCACCTGCATCTCTGTCACAGGGCAAGGCTACCGACCGTGACCGTAGGCGCCCGCGCACTCCCTTACCCTTGTCACCATGACATCGCTCAAGCAGAAGACCAGCCAGACCATGAAGCCGGCCACCGCCGCCAAGAAGCTGGGGATCTACCTCGACGCGGCGCCGACCGGCTTCCAGGAGGGTGTGGTCTCCCGCGAGGAGCTCAGCGCGCTTCAGGCCGACCCGCCGCAGTGGCTCCAGGACCTGCGCAAGAACGGCCCGCACCCGCGCCCGGTGGTCGCCGCCAAGCTCGGCATCTCCATCTCGGGCCTGGCCCGCGGCGGCGTGACCGAGGCGCTCACCACCGAGCAGATCGAGGCGATCAAGGCCGAGAACCCGCTCTGGCTGCAGCACGAGCGCGCCAACCAGGTGGACGTCCGCAAGGAGGCCGCCCGGATCAAGGACAAGCACGAGAAGGAGGCCGCCGCCCAGGCCGCCAAGGCTGCGAAGGCCGGCTGACCCCCGCGCCCGGCCGCCGTCCGGGCCCGATTGTCAGACCCCTGCGCAACGATGGTGCCGACGTCCGTGGAACGGGCGTCGGCATGGTCGTCGGCAGACAGGGAGGTCACGGATGGCACGGGTGGCAGGGGCACTGGACGGTCGGATCGCCCTGGTCGCGGGCGCGACCAGGGGCGCGGGGCGGGGCATCGCGGTCGAGCTGGGTGCCGCCGGGGCGACGGTGTACGTCACCGGGCGCAGCACCCGGGAGCGGCGCTCGGAGTACGACCGCCCGGAGACCATCGAGGACACCGCCGACCTGGTCACCGCCGCCGGCGGCCGGGGCATCGCGGTGCCGACGGACCACCTGGACCCGTCCCAGGTGGCCGCCCTGGTGCAGCAGATCGACGCCGAACAGGGCCGGCTGGACGTCCTGGTCAACGACATCTGGGGCGGCGAGAACCTGTTCGCCTGGAACGTCCCGGTCTGGGAGCACGACCTGGACGACGGCCTGCGGCTGCTGCGCCTCGCGGTGGAGACGCATGCCGTCACCAGCCACCACGCCCTCCCGCTGCTGCTGCGGCGCCCGGGCGGCCTGGTCGTCGAGATGACCGACGGCACCACCGAGTACAACGGCGCCACCTACCGGAACTCCTTCTTCTACGACCTCGCCAAGGCCTCCGTGCTGCGGATGGCCTTCTCCCTCGGCCACGAGCTGGGCCCCCGCGGCGCCACCGCCCTGGCGCTCACCCCCGGGTGGATGCGCTCCGAGATCATGCTGGAGCACTTCGGCGTCACCGAGGAGAACTGGCGCGACGCCGTGGCCCGGGAGCCGCACTTCGGCATCTCCGAGACGCCGTACTTCGTCGGCCGGGCGGTCGCCGCTCTCGCCGCCGACCCCGGGGTCTCCCGTTGGAACGGGCAGTCGCTGTCCAGCGGGCAGCTGGCCCGGGAGTACGGCTTCACCGACCGCGACGGCAGCCGGCCGGACTGCTGGCGCTACCTGGTCGAGGTGCAGGACGCGGGCAGGCCGGCCGCCCCGGCGGGCTACCGCTGACGGCGGGTCGGCGACGTGCCGCTGGGGGCAGGGGGGAACTCCTGCCCCAGCGCCGCGTATTGACCGCTCCGTGTATTGACCGCGTCGCCGCCGACTCCGAATAATCGGCGCAACCGGGGCGCCCCAGGGAACCCTCGTCACACTGACCACACCGGACCCGGGAGCGACCGATGACCGACCAGCCACACCAAGGCGAACCCACCGCGCCGGCCACACCCGCCGCATCCGCCACATCTTCCGCGCTCGCCGCACTCGCGACGGAGTTCTTCGCCGCCGAGAACACCTACGCCCCGTTCGACGCGACGCTCAGCGGGGTCGAGGGCTACGCCCACGAGGTGCCCGACCCGTCCCGCGGGGCCGCGCTGCGCCACCGGGAGGTACTGGCGGGCTTCGGGGCGCGGCTGGCAGCGCTGCCGGTGGACGCGCTGACCGGCGACGACAAGATCACCCACCGCGTGCTCGGGCGACTGATCGACAACGGCACCGGTCAGATCACCCACGGGCTGGCCGACTTCAGCGTCTCGGCGACCATCACCGCACCGCAGAACGAGGCCTTCACCTCCCTCACCATGACCGCCGTCGACCACGAGGGCGCCGACTCCTACCTGGAGCGCCTCGCCGGCCTGCCCGGCTACTTCGACGCCGTCCTGCAGCGCTTCCTGGACACCGCCGCCGCCGGCCGCCGGCCGCTGCGCAGCGGCGTCGACGCCGCCGTCACCCAGCTGGACGCCTACCTGGCCACCGGCCCCGCCGACGACCAGCTGCTGCGCCCGCTGCAGGGCCGCCCGGAGGCCGAGCGGGCCCGGGTGATCGTGCGCGACGGCGTCCGCCCGGCCGTGGCCCGCTACCGGGCCGGGCTGGCCCAGCGGCTGGCCGCGGACGCCCGGCCGGACGACGAGGCCGGGGTCTGCCACGTGCCCGGCGGCGTCGAGGGCTACGCCGACGCCGTGACCCGCTTCACCCGGCCCGGGCTCACCCCGGAGGAGGTCCACCGGATCGGCCTGGACGCCTTGGCGGTGCTGCGCGAGGAGCTCGCCGAGCTGGGCGGCAAGGTGCTCGGCATCACCGGCCCCGAGGCCGTGCTCGCCGCGCTGCGCGAGGACCGCACGCTGCGCTTCGACAGCGCCGGGGAGATCATCGCCCTGGTCGACGACGCGCTGGAGCGCGCCCGCCGCGCCTCGGCCGACTACTTCCGCAGCTACCCGATCGTCGACTGCGTGACCCGGGAGATCGACCCGATCGAGGCGGAGACCGCGCCGCTGGCCTACTACCAGCCGCCCGGCCCGGGCGGCCTGCCCGGCACCCACTGGATCAACACCCTGCGCCCGCAGACCCGGTTCCGGTACGAGTACGAGGCGATCGCCTTCCACGAGAGCGTGCCCGGCCACCACCTCCAGATCGCCGTCGCCCAGACGCTGCACCACCTGCCGGAGTTCCGGCGCCGGCCGAGCAGCCAGCTGACCGCCCACGTCGAGGGCTGGGGCCTGTACACCGAGCGGCTGGCGGACGAGATGGGGCTGTACAGCTCCGACCTCTCCCGTTTCGGCATGCTGTCGCTCGACGCGCTGCGGGCCGTGCGCCTGGTCGTGGACACCGGACTGCACCACTACGGCTGGTCGCGGGAGCGGGCGATCGCCTTCATGCGGGACAACACGGCCACCACCGAGGCCAACGTCCGCAACGAGATCGACCGCTACATCGCCTGGCCCGGCCAGGCCACCGCGTACCTGATCGGCCGCCGGGAGCTCGTCCGGCACCGCGAGCGCGCGCAGGCCGCGCTGGGCGGGCGGTTCGACATCCGGGAGTTCCACCACCAGCTGATCGGGCACGGCAGCCTGCCGCTGGGAGTGCTGGACGAGCTGGTCTCGGACTGGATCGCGGCGCAGTAGCCACCCCCGCAGTGCCGCGGGGGGGGGGGGGCGCGCCCCCCCCCCCCCCCGGGGGGCGGGGGGGGGGGGGGCGGCGGGGGGGGCCCCCCCCCCCCACCACCCCCGTTGGTCACCGGGGCAAAATGTTGGAGGACCA
>NZ_JBIUYE010000004.1:0-108338 GCF_044744365.1 Kitasatospora sp. NPDC087314 | reverse complement strand
CCTTATCGGCACGGCCCGCCGCCGGCGGGTGTGGCGCCCGGTGTGGTCCCCGCCCGGGGCGGCGCCGCCCCCCCCCCCCCCCCGGCCCGGGGGGGGGGGGCCCCCCCCCCCCCCCGCGGCACTGCGGCCCGGATGCCGGCGATCCGGCTTCGGGGGCCGCCACAGCTCCAGCACCGCGTTGGTCACCGGGGCAAAGATGTCGAAGGACCAGGTGGCCGAGTTGTCCAGCCCCGAAGCGTCGCGGAAACGATTCCGCGCGCCCCGCGCGGTCCTCCCGCGCCCGGACGTGCTGTCACCCCTTTGGCCCCGTTGACACGGTAGTGTCCGCTGGCGCACGGCAACCGGCCGACCCGTCGGCCGCCTGCCCGCCCCACCGCCCCGATCTGGAGGAACCCGTGCCGGCTCCCGTCCGCGCCGCCCTGGCCATAGCCGCGGCCGTCCTGCTCGCCGCAGCCGCAGGCTGCTCGTCCGGCGGCGGCCACACCGCCCGGCAGACCGGGCACGGCTCCGCCGCACCCACCCCCGGAGCCGCACCCACCCAGGGAACCGCACCCACCCCCGGAGCCGCGCCCACCCCGGCGACGATCGTCACCGGCCCCGGCCCGAAGAGCTCGTACGACGTCCAGCCGCAGCCCGCGCCCGGCAGCTGCACGTACCGCTACACCGCGGACAAGCAGCCACTGCCCGACCCGAACTGCACCCCCGGCGCGATCAGCCCGGCGGTCGACCAGGGCACCATCAACGACACCATCTGCAAGCCGGGCGGCTACACCTCGACGATCCGTCCGCCGGCGAACATCACCGGCAAGGAGAAGGCCGAGAACGCCAAGTCCTACGGCTACACCGGACCGATGGGCGACGCCGAGTACGACCACCTGATCAGCCTGCAGCTCGGCGGCGACCCCAACGACCCGCGCAACCTCTGGGTCGAGCCGCCCTCCCCCGGCCACGTCCCGGGCAAGGGCCCCAACAACCCCAAGGACTCGGTGGAGACGCACCTGCACACCGCGATCTGCAAGGGCCAGGTCACCCTCGCCGCCGCCCAGCAGGCCATCGCCACCGACTGGACCACCGCCGAGGCCAGGCTCGGCATCAAGTCCGGCGGCGCACCCACCGCGGCGGCCGACGCCGACGGGGACTGACCGCTCGCGCCCCGACCAGGGCCCTCGGCATGGCGTCAGCGCCCCAGCACCGCACCGCCGTTGAGGCCGATGACCTGTCCGGTCAGGTAGCCGGCGGCGGGTGAGGCGAGGTAGGCGACCGCCTCCGCCACGTCGGCGGGGGTGCCGGCGCGGCCGACCAGGGTGTCCGCGACCTTCCCGGCGTGGAACTCCGCGCTCCAGCCGGCACCGAAGATCTCGGTGTCCTCGATGTACCCGGGCGCGAGCACGTTCACCGTGACCCCGTCCGGACCGAGCTGCCGGGCCAGGCCGAAGGCCCAGCCGTGCAGGGCGGCCTTCGCGGCGGCGTACGAGCCGGCCGAGTGCGAGCCCGCGCCGCCGCGCTGGGCGGCCGCCGAGCTGATCACCACGAGCCGCCCGCCGGGCCGGCGCAGCCGCCCCTGCAGCGCGGTGGTGAGCAGGACGGCGGTGAGCAGGTTGGCGTCCAGGTCCCGCCGCCAGACCCGGGCCAGGGCGGCCAGGCCGTCGCCGTCGGGCGGGGTCACGATGGCGCCCGCGTTGTTCACCAGCACGTCCACCGGCCCGAGGGCGGCGATCCGCCCGGCGGCCGCCTCGACCGCCTCCGGGTCGGTCAGGTCGGCCGCCAGCGGCACGATCCGGCCCGGACCGGCGGTCCGTTCGATCGCCTCCCGGGCCTGCTCCAGCACCTCCGGCCGACGGCCCAGGATCACCACCCGGTGCCCGTCGGCGGCCAGCCGGGCGGCGATCGCGCGCCCGATCCCGGTGCCGCCGCCCGACACCACCGCGAGCCGGTCCTGCGTCATCCCGTCCATGCCGCCCCCTTCGACCTCGATGTCGAACTCTGTTCCCCGTACCGTAACCACCCGCCCGCCCAGGCCGTCACCGGGGGCTGCCGACAGGTGCTATGCCGCCCGGGCTCGCGCAAGACGACCGCAGCGGAGAATCCCTCGCACGGCAAGGGCGTCATGGCCGGGTTCGTCACCCACGCCCCCGAGAACGGCACCGCCGGCACCGCCACCGTGTCCACGGCGCCCCCGGCGTCGCCAGCGGCCGCCGACCCGCGCCAAGCCTGATGGTGCGTCAACTTTTCGTGGCACCAAGCCTGGCCGTCGGTCGCTACGCGGGCGTGACGGGCGGGCGGCGCTTGTGCTCGGTGCGGCGGTAGTGCGCGAGGACGGTGCGGAAGACCTCCTCGCTCACCGGCCGCTCCTCCAGGAAGTCGTCCAGGGCCTCATAGGGCACGCCGAGGGCGTCCTCGTCGGGGCGGCCCGGGGCGAGGGTTTCGAGGTCGGCGGTGGGGGTCTTCCGGACGAGGTCCGCCGGCGCTCCCAACACCTCGGCGATGGATCGGACCTGACGCTTCGTCAGACCGTCGAGAGGCATCAGGTCGGCGGCGCCGTCGCCGTACTTGGTGAAGAAGCCGACGGCCGCCTCGGCGGCGTGGTCGGTGCCGACGACCAGGCCACCGGTGGCCCCCGCGACCGCGTACTGGACCACCATCCGCTGGCGGGCCTTGACGTTGCCGCGGACGAAGTCCTCGTGCGAGCGGTCGGCGAAGGCGAGGCCGGCGGCCGTCAGGGCGTCGAAGGCGGCGTCGGTCGCGGGCTTGATGTCGACGGTCAGGGTCCGGTCCGGCTGGATGAAGTCGAGCGCACGGCGGGCGTCCGCCTCGTCCGCCTGGGTGCCGTAGGGCAGCCGCATCGCGCAGAAGTCGGCCGCGTGCCCGGCGGCGCGCAGCCGGTCGACGGCGAGCCGGCAGAGCCGCCCGGCGGTGGTGGAGTCGATGCCGCCGCTGATGCCGAGCACCAGGGTGCGCGCGCCGGCGGCGCGGAGCCGGTCGGCGAGGAAGGCGGCCCGGCGCTCGGCCTCCCGCTCCGGGTCGGCCACGGGCGCCACCCGCAGACTGCGGGCGATCTCCCGCTGGAGGTCGGCGGGCAGGGGTTCGGGCATGACGACTCCTTGGTGGCCGGACGAGGCTCGCTTCACCGGACAGTGTCCACCCGAAAGCGACCTGGGACGCCTGTGATTCCAGCAACACAACGAGGGCCGAAACGCCTGGCGGCCCCCTGGCGAGCGCTAGGAGACCGGGGCCGGGTGGCTCAGGATGTCGAGGACGACGGCGCCGTCGACGGTCTCCTGGGCGACCAGCAGGGCGGCCAGCTCGTCGAGGTGGTGGCGGTGTTCGCGGAGCAGGCCGACGGCGCGGCTCTCGGCGTGGCGCAGCAGGCGGGCGACGGCCTCGTCGACGGTGCGCTGGGTCTGTTCGGAGTAGGGGCGGCGGAGCAGATCCTCGGGGTTGTCGCCGAGGTAGTGCGCGGAGCCGGTGGAGTAGCCGACCGGGCCGAGTTCCGGGGAGAGCCCGAATTCCCGGACCATCCGGGTGGCCACGCCGGTGGCGTTGGCGAGGTCGTTGGCGGCGCCGGTGGAGCCTTCGCCGAAGACCACCAACTCGGCAGCTCGCCCGCCGAGTTGGACGGTGAGCAGGTCGGTCAGGTAGCCCTCGCTGTACAGGTGCCGCTCCGCTTCGGGGAGTTGTTCGGTCGCACCGAGGGAGACGCCCGCCGGGAGGATGGTCACCTTGGCGACGGGGTCGGCGTGTTCGCAGAGCGCGGCCGCCAGGGCGTGCCCGGACTCGTGGACGGCGACGGCCTGGCGCTCCTCGGGCAGCAGCGCGTTGGAGGACTCCCGGCGGCCGAGCAGGACGCGGTCGCGGGCGGCGTCCAGGTCGTCGGCCGTGAGGGTGGCGCGTTCGGCGCGGACGGCGTTGATGGCGGCCTCGTTGACCAGGTTGGCGAGGTCGGCGCCGGAGAAGCCAGGGGTGCCGCGGGCGATGCGGTTCAGGTCGGCGTCGGGGGCGAGGGTCTTGCCGTGGACGTGGACGGCGAGGATGGCGGCCCGTTCCGCCTGGTTGGGCAGCGGGACGGTGACCTGGCGGTCGAATCGGCCGGGGCGCAGCAGGGCCGGGTCGAGGGCGTCCGGACGGTTGGTGGCGGCGATGACGACGATGCCGGTGGTCGGGTCGAAGCCGTCCATCTCGGAGAGCAGCTGGTTGAGGGTCTGCTCGCGCTCGTCGTTGCCGCCGAGCCGGGTGCCGCCGGCACGGCGGCCGCCGACGGCGTCGATCTCGTCGATGAAGATGATGGACGGTGCGCGTTTGCGGGCCTCGTCGAAGAGGTCGCGGACGCGGGAGGCGCCGACGCCGACGAACATCTCGACGAACCCGGAGCCGGTCACGGAGAGGAAGGGCACCTCGGCCTCCCCGGCGACGGCCCGGGCGATCAGGGTCTTCCCGGTACCGGGCGGGCCGACCATGATCACTCCACGTGGGCCCTTGGCGCCGGCGGCGGCGTAGCGGTCGGGGCTGCGCAGGAAGTCGACCACCTCGCTGACCTCCTGCTTGACCCCCTCGTACCCGGCGACGTCGGCGAAGCGGGTGGCGGGCCGCTCGGCCTCGATGATCTTGGCGCGGGAGCGGCCGATGGCGCTCAGGCCGCCGCCGAGCGAGCGGGCGGCCATCCGGCCGGACCAGAGGAACAGTCCACCGAAGACCAGCAGCGGCAGGAACAGCAGCAGGGTGGACCAGATCGAGCTGCCGCCGCTGCGGCTGCCGGTGACGTCCACGTGCTGGTTCGCGAGCTCTCCGCTGAGCTGGGAGGTGTCCAGGGCGGTCGGGATCTGGCTGGTGAAGTGCGTGCCGTCCTTGAGCGTGCCGGTGACGCCGCCGGTGTCGGTGATGTCCACGGTCTGCACCTGGCCGGCGCCGACCCGGTTGAGGAAGTCGGTGTAGCCGTAGCGGGTGCCGGTCGTGCCGGTGTTCGAGAACAGCACGAGCAGGAGCAGGGTCACCAGGGCGGCGACGGGCAGCAGCCAGCGCCGCATCGCGGGGGCGGGCGGCCGGGGCGGCGGCGGGCGGCCGGGGGTGCCCGGCCGCTCCGGGGGCGAGGGCGGCGGCGGGGGCGGGGTCGCCGGGTGGCGGGCGGCCCCCAGCCGACTTCGTACGATCATCCACGCTCACCACCTCTCCGGCGCCGCCGGGCCTTCCTCTCCATGGTCGGGCCTGAGGCGCCGGAACGGGAGGTTCTGGCGCCAGGGCCTGTCCGGCCGGACAGGCCCTGGGCGAATCCGCCCCTCAGGAGAAGTCGCCCCTCAGGAGAAGTCGAGCGAGCCCGTCCGGGTCCGCTTGAGCTCGAAGAACTTCGGGTACCCGGCCAGCAGCCGCACCCCCTCGAAGACCCGGACGGCGTCCTCGCCGCGCGGGATGGCGCTCAGCACCGGCCCGAAGAAGGCGACGCCGTCGACGTGGATGGTCGGCGTGCCGACCTCCTCGCCGACCGGGTCCATGCCCTCGTGGTGGCTCTTGCGCAGCGCGACGTCGTACGCCGTGCTGTCGGCCGCGTCGGCGAGTTCCTCCGGCAGTCCGGCCGCGACCAGGGCCTCCCGGAGGACGGTCTCGTCGGCGGGCCGGTCCTGGTCGTGCAGGCGGGTGCCGAGTTCGGTGTACAGGTCGCGCAGCACGTGCTCGCCGTGCTGCTCGGCGGCGGCGATGCAGACCCGGACGGGCCCCCAGCCGGTGGTCATCAGGCGCTGGTAGCGCTCGGGCAGGTCGGTGCGGCCCTCGTTGAGGACGGACAGGCTCATCACCCGGAAGGAGAGGTCGAGCTCGCGGTGGCGCTCGACCTCCAGGATCCACCGGGAGGTGATCCAGGCGAACGGGCAGATCGGATCGAAGTAGAAGTCGACTTTGGTGGTCACATCGACGAGCCTACGGGGCGAGTGGACCATGCCCCAGAGCCAATCGGCCGGCACCGGAGTGGTCCACTTCTCAGCTGCAGGTGGTCCCGTCGGCGGGCACCTTGCCGTTCAGCAGGTAGGCGTCCACGGTCTGCTTCAGGCACGGGTTGCCGGTGTTGTAGCCGCCGTGGCCCTCGCCCTGGAGCGTGACGGTGACACCGACGCCCGGGCCGAGCTGCTGCGCCATCGCGTGGGCGCCCTCGACCGGGGTGGCCGGGTCGCCGGTGGTGCCGACCACCAGGATCGGGGCCGCGCCGGCGGCGGCGACCTCCGGGTGGTCGGTCTTGCCCGGCACCGGCCAGCCGGTGCAGCCGGTCAGCCCCCAGGCGGAGAAGGGCCCGAACACCGGGGAGGCGGTCCGGAACTGCGGCAGCTGCTGCTGGACGTCCTGGTCGGAGTAGCGCTGCCGGGCGTCCACGCAGCTGATCGCCCGGTTGGCGGCGTTCAGGTTGGTGTACTGCCCCTGCTGGTTGCGCCCGAGGAGCCCGTCGGAGAGCTGGAGCAGCGTGTTGCCGGTGCCCTGCTGCATCGCCTCGGTGAGCCCGTCGGCCAGGACGGGCCAGGTGTCCTGGCTGTACAGGGCGCCGGCGATGCCGTTGAGGGCCAGACTCTCGGTGAGCTGCCGGCCGTCGCTGGTGGGCAGCGGCGACTGCTCCAGCTTCTGCAGCAGCGCGGTGATCGTCGCGGTGCCCTGGGCTCCGCCGCTGCCGGTCGGGCAGCCGGCGTCCTTGGTCGCGCAGGCCTTCATGAAGTCCTCCAGGGCGAGCTGGAAGCCCTGGGCCTGGCCGAGCGCGGACTGCTGCGGGTCCTTCGTCGGGTCGACGACGGAGTCCAGCACGACCCGGCCGACGTGCTGCGGGAAGAGGTGCGCGTAGACGCCGCCCAGCTGGGTGCCGTAGCTGATGCCGAAGTAGAAGAGCTTCTGGTCGCCGAGCGCCTGCCGCATCAGGTCCATGTCCCTGGCGGCGCTCTCGGTGTCCACGTAGGGCAGCACCGGGCCGGAGCGGTGCTCGCAGGCGGCGGTGAACTGCGCGTTGTTCTCGTCCAGCGTCTTCACCCCGGCAGGGGTCTGGGGGGTGCCGTCGGCGGCGGCGTTGGCGTCCATCGCCTTGTCGTCCAGGCAGTTCACCCCGTCACTGGCGCCGACTCCGCGCGGGTCGAAACTCACCAGGTCGTAGCGGGTGTTGAGGGAGGCGTAGGTGGCGGCGAGCGCGGGCAGCGTGGCGACGCCGGAGGCGCCGGGGCCGCCGAAGTTGAACAGCAGCGAGCCGATCCGGTGCTGCTCGTCCGTGGCCCGGCTCCGGATCAGGGCCAGGTCGATGGTCTTGCCGTCCGGCTGGGCGTGGTCGAGCGGTGCCTTCAGGGTGGCGCACTGCCAGTTCGCGGCGGGCGCGGTGGCGCCACCGCCCTGGGCGGGGCTGGGGGCCG
Source organism: Kitasatospora sp. NPDC087314 (assembly GCF_044744365.1). Taxonomy (NCBI): domain Bacteria; kingdom Bacillati; phylum Actinomycetota; class Actinomycetes; order Kitasatosporales; family Streptomycetaceae; genus Kitasatospora; species Kitasatospora sp. NPDC087314. The sequence continues at coordinate 100,977 of NZ_JBIUYE010000004.1, read as the reverse complement.
GGCAGGCGTGCCAGTCGAGCTGCTGGGCGGCCGGTCCGCTCGCCGAGCCGGCCGCGGCCGGGGAGGTCGGCGCGGCCTCGGCGGTGGCCTGGCCGTCGCCCTGGCAGCTGGTGGCGGAGGCGAGCAGCAGCGCGGTCACGCCGAGCGCGCCGACGCCGCGAACGACGGTGTGCATGGTGCGGTCCACCTCTCGGGTTGCCGGCTCTCGGGTTGCCGGGCGCGCCCCGGCGGACGGCGGGGCCGCGTACGCCCCGGCGCTCGGCACGGTCAGCGCACCACCGACCCTAGGTGCGGCGGCGCGGGCACGCCCGCCGGAAGCCCCGGCCGGGGGGCGTGCGCCGCTCGGGCTGCCACCCGCCGTCCGGGTGATGGATCAACCGGCCGACGGCCGCGCGGCGCGGCGGCGAGGCCCGCGACGAGGCCGCGCGACGAGGCGCCGTCACGCGAGACGGCCGTCGGCCGGGGTGTGGGCGCCGCGCCCGGGGACTCGGCGCCGCCCACTACCTGGTGTCGCATGCTATCTTGCATTGCATGGTACCTGGCATGACACACCAAGACGGCGACGCCGGTGCGGCCGACGGGCCGGTGGCGACGCAGCTGCGCAAGGGTGTGCTGGAGTACTGCGTCCTGGCACTGCTGCGGGACGGCCCCCGCTACGGGGTGGAGCTGCTGCAGGAACTCGGCCGGTTTCCGATGCTGGCGACCAGCCAGGGCACCATCTACCCGCTGCTGTCCCGGCTGCGCCGGGCCGGCCTCGCCGACACCTTCCTGCGCGACTCGGCCAGCGGCCCGTCCCGCCGCTACTACACCCTCACCGACTCCGGCCGCAGCGCGCTGGAGGAGTTCACCGCGCTGTGGCCCGCCTTCCGCGAAACCGTCGACCACGTCCTGGCCCCGGGAGAGAACCCGTGAACGAGCCCATCGACCACCCCCTGGTCCGCGCCCACCTGGACGCGGTCGCCCGCTACACCGCCCCGCTGCCCGAGGAGCGCCGCCGCGAACTGCTGGCGGACCTGCGCGAGCACATCGAGGTCTCGCTGGCCTCGCGCGACCCCGCCGACGAGGCCACCGTCCGGCAGGTCCTGGAGCAGCTGGGCAGCCCCCGCCGGATCGCCGACGCCGCGCTCGACGAGGAGGGCGTCCAGGCCCGGCCCGAGCCGGAGAGCGGCGGCCGCACCACCCTCACCCTGGTCTTCGCGGTGCTCGCGATGCCACTCCTGCTCGCCCCCGCCGTCGGGCCCGCGCTCGCGCTGGCTGCCGCCGCCGTCGCCGCGACCAGGGTCGCGAGGTCCGCGCAGTGGACCCGTCGGGAGAAGAAGCGGGCGACCCTGCTCCTCCTCTCCCCCGTCCTGGTCACGCCGCTGGCCTGCCTCGTCCTCGCCATGTCCCCGACCGGCCTGACCTCGCTCGCCATCCTCGTCGCCTGCGCGGTCGGCTTCTGCCCCACCCTGCTCGCGGCGTTCCTGCTGGCCCGCTCCGCCGCCCGACTGCGCTCCGCCGCACTCACCGCTTGAATCAGAAGTCGTACGGCAATTGAGGTTCAATCACATATGGTCGGCGGCCGCGCCCCGAACACCGGGGAGCGGTCGCCGACCGTCAAAGCCCGGAGACCCGAGGCCCCACGCCCCACGGAAGCGTGTCGACGCCGATCCACAAGGTAGTACACGGATCATCCTGAGCCCGTGAGGCTGTCGCTTGCGCGCCTCCCCGGACGGCCGCTAAAGTCTTACCTGTTTCTCACCGTCAAATTCTTTTTCGGCCACGGCGGTTCATACGGTGAACGAGAACCTCCATACAGTGTGCGGACATTGAACGCCCCCACCGGCGACCCCCGCCACATGGGGGCTTTTCCATTACGCGGGATTCCGCGTGAATCCCTTTACCGTCGGGCCCGTTGACCCTCTTCTCCGGCGACTGCTTTGCTTTCGGCGGCCGAGGCGGGCCTGTTTCCCCCCGGTGATCCGTTGTGCGGCGGATCACCCAGGCGTCCCCACCGCCTCCGGCCTCTCCCTGTCCTTCACGACCGCCCGGCGCCCACCGGCTCCCGGGTGGTCGGCATGAGAGAGGCAACCCTCACATGGGCCGAACCCCCACGTTCCGTCATGCCAGACGAGCGGCGTTCACCGGCATCGCCGCGTTCGCCCTCGCGGCGGCCGGCTTCACCGCGGCACCCGCCCAGGCGCAGCCCGACGGCTCCGCGACCCCCGCGGCGTCGGCGAACCACCCGTACCGGCACGGCGCCGTCCCGCTGCGCGGCCACCAGGCCACGCCGGACCTCGCCGCCACCAACAACCTCAACTACGGTGGCGGGGCAGGCAGTCCGAGCATCGGCGTGACCACCGGACCGGAGCACGTCTACCTGGTGTTCTGGGGCTCCCAATGGGGCACCAGCGGCACCGACGCCAACGGCAACACCACGCTCAGCGGCGACGCCAAGGGCATGGCCCCGCGCCTGCAGCAGCTGTTCAAGGGCATCGGCGCGGGCAACGAGCTCTGGTCCGGTGTCATGACGCAGTACTGCGAGGGCATCGCGACGGGTTCGCAGACCTGCCCGGCCAACTCCGCGCACGTCGCCTACCCGACCGGCGGCGCGCTCGCCGGCGTCTGGGTGGACACCTCCGCCGCGGCGCCCGCCTCCGCGACCGGCAACCAGATCGGCGCCGAGGCGGTCAAGGCGTCCGGCCACTTCGGCAACACCACCGCGGCGGCCAACCGGAACAACCAGTACGTCGTCGTCTCGCCCACCGGCACCACCCCCGACGGCTTCAACACCGCGTCCGGCAACTTCTGCGCCTGGCACGACTACACCGGCGACACCACGCTCACCGGCGGCGCCGTCTCCTCGCCGTACGGCGAACTGCCGTTCACCAACCTGCCGTACGTGACCGACGCGGGCTCCGGCTGCGGCCAGAGCTTCGTCAACGCCGGCTCGGCCGGCACCCTCGACGGCGTCACCATCGTCGAGGGCCACGAGTACGCCGAGACCATCACCGACCAGAACCCGGCCGGTGGCTGGACGGACAGCAGCGGCGCCGAGAACGGCGACAAGTGCGCCTGGCTCAGCAGCGGCCAGGGCGCCTCGGCGAACGTCGGCTTCACCACCGGCAACTTCGCCATGCAGTCGACCTGGTCCAACGACTTCAACAGCGGCGCGGGCGGCTGCCAGATGTCGCACCCGATCGTCGGCGGCGGCACGACCGGCAACACCGTCACCGTCACCAACCCGGGCGCCCAGACCAGCACCACCGGTACGGCCGTCAGCCTGCAGGTCGCGGCGACCGACAGCGCCTCCGGCCAGACCCTCAGCTACACGGCGAGCGGCCTGCCGACCGGCCTGTCCATCTCCGCCTCCGGCCTGATCAGCGGCACCCCGACCACCGCCGGCACCTCCAGCGTCACCGTGACCGCCAAGGACACCACCGGCGCCACCGGCTCCGCCTCCTTCGGCTGGACCGTCAACGGCACGGGCGGCGGCGGCATCACCAACGGCGGCTTCGAGACCGGCACCCTGAGCGGCTGGACCGGCGCCGGCAGCACCGCCGCCACCAGCGCCGCCAAGCACACCGGCGGCTACGGCGCGATGGTCGGCTCCACCAACCCCACCACCACGTCCTCGGTCAGCCAGACCTTCACCGCACCGACCGGCAGCAGCAAGGTCTCCTTCTGGTACGACGTCACCTGCCCGGACACCGTCACCTACGACTGGGCGACCGCCACGCTCAAGGACAACACCGCCAACACCACGACCACGGTGCTCGCCAAGACCTGCACCAACGGCCTCGGCTGGAAGTCCGCCTCCGGCACCGTCACCCCGGGCCACAGCTACACGCTCACCCTCACCAACGTGGACGACAACTACCCGGGCGACCCGACCTACACCTACTACGACGACGTGACCGTCTCCTGACGGCCGTCCGTCCACGCCCCTGACGCCGCCGGGGCGGGCCACCACGGCCCGCCCCGGCGGCACCGCGCCCCGAGGACCTATCCGGGGAAGGAGAGCCGTGTCCACCCGAACCCGCGCGGCGGTCGCCCTGCTCGCCCTGCTCGCCCCGGCGGCGGGCTGCTCGTCCCCGCCACCGACCGCTCCTCCGGCCACCCCGTCGAGCGCCCCTCCGAGCTCCTCGCCGGTCCCGGCGGTGCTGCGGCTCGACGAGCACGCCGACGGCACGACCGTACGGGTGGCGCCCGGCACCGTCGTGCGGATCGAGCTGCCCGGCACCTACTGGTCCGCTCCCGCCGCCGACGCGCCGCAGACCCTGCGCCCCACCGGCGGCACCACCTCCCCCGACCCCTCCTGCCGCCCGGGGGCCGGCTGCGGCGAGGTCACCGCCGGGTTCCTGGCCGGGCCGCCCGGCACCGCCCACGTCTCCGCGCACCGCACCACCTGCGGCGAGGCGCTGGTCTGCCCGCCCGGGCAGCGGACCTTCACGGTGACGGTGACGGTCACCGCCGGAGCCTGACGGTCCGGGCTGGACGCCGGCGGACAGCGAGAGGTCCGCGAAGCAGGCGCGCTTCGGCCGGACAGGCCCCGGGTGCCCGCCGGGCTCCAGCCGGTGTCGTGGCCGCCGTAGAAGGTGGAGAAGAGCCACACATCGTGGCACCCCCCGAGGCCACCCCCGTGCCCCGGGTGGACCCGACGGGCGATGCTGCCGCTGCGAGAAGAGCGTGCGAACGTTCCGGCGGAGGATGTCAAGAAGACGGCGGCGGCTCCGACCAACCGGTCGAAGGGCCCAGCCGGGCTCGCGAACCACGAGGAGCACACGATGAAGTTCCTGATCAGTCTGCACATCAACCCGGCCGTGATCGACGCGCTGACCGACGAGGAGAAGGCGGCGATCGGCGCCGGCCACGGCACGTTCATCGAGGCGCTGACGGCGTCCGGCGAGCTGATCGGCACGCAGGCCCTGGTCGACCCGTCGCAGGCCGCCGTGGTGACCGTCCGCAACGGCCAGCCGGTGGTGACCGACGGCCCGTTCCTGGAGTCCAAGGAGTTCCTGGGCGGCTACTACCTGATCGACTGCGAGAACAAGGAGCGGGCGATCGAACTGGCGGCGCGGATCCCGGACGCCGCGATCGAGGGCCTGGGTGTCGAGGTGCGGCAGGTCATGTTCTCCGACGGACAATTGGAGGCATGACAGCACCGGACTTCGAGGACCTGCTGCGTGAGCTCACGCCGCAGGTCCTCGGCACGTTGGTAGCCCGGTACGGCCGCTTCGAGGGGTGCGAGGACGCCGTGCAGGAGGCCGTCCTCGCCGCCACCGTGCAGTGGCCCGCCGAGGGGGTGCCGGGCAACCCGCGCGGGTGGCTGGTGACCGTCGCGTCCCGGCGGCTCATCGACCAGCTGCGCAGCGACCACGCGCGCCGGGAGCGGGAGTCGGCGACGACGGCCGTCGAGGTGGTGCCCGAGGACGTGCCGGACACCGACGACACGCTCGTCCTGCTGTTCCTGTGCTGCCATCCGGCGCTCACCGCAGCCTCCCAGACGGCCCTGACCCTGCGGGCGGTCGGCGGCCTGACCACCGCCGAGATCGCCCGCGCGTTCCTGGTCCCGGAGGCCACCATGGCGGCCCGGATCAGCCGGGCCAAGCAGCGCATCAAGGCGGCCGGCAGCTCGTTCGCGCTGCCCGAGGGAGCGGAGCGCGAGGAGCGGCTGCGGGTCGTCCTGCACGTGCTCTACCTGATCTTCAACGAGGGCTACACCGCTTCCTCGGGCACCGAGCTGCACCGCGCCGACCTCGCCCACGAGGCGATCCGGCTGGCCCGGATGGCGCACGCGCAGCTGCCCGAGGACGGCGAGGCGACCGGGCTGCTCGCGCTGATGCTGCTGACCCACGCCCGCCGGGAGACCCGGACGACGGCAGCCGGCGACCTGGTGCCGCTGGACGAGCAGGACCGCAAGCAGTGGGACCGCGCACTGATCGACGAGGGCGTCGGGCTGGTCAAGGAGTCGCTGGCCGGCCGAACGCTGGGGCCCTACCAGTTGCAGGCCGCCATCGCCGCCACGCACGCCGACGCGGCCACCGCCGAGGAGACCGACTGGCGGCAGGTGCACGCCCTCTACCTGATCCTGGAACGGATCGCGCCCAACCCGATGGTCACCCTCAACCGGGCGATCGCACTCGCCGAGACCGAGGGCCCGGCGGCCGGGCTGGCCCTGCTGGCCACCCTGGACGGTGACGAGCGGATGGCCCGGCATCACCGGCTGCTGTCCGTCCGGGCGCACCTGCTGGAACGGACCGGCGACACGGCCGGGGCGTACGAGCACTACCGCCGCGCCGCGAAGGCCACCGCCAGCCTCGCCGAGCAGCGCTACCTGGAGGCCCGGGCGAGCCGAACGAGACAGGCCCCGGGGTCCTGACCTTCCGCCGCGCCCAAAACCCGTGGCGTCGGACCGGCCGGCGCGGGACCCTGATGACCATGCTCATCACCGAGTGCCGCTCCGCCGACGTCACCCTGCTGGACACCCACCTGCCGTCGCCCTTCCGGACGTCGTTCCACGCGCAGCGCTTCGCCCGCCAGACGGCCGGCCGCAGCACCTACCTGATCGCCTGGCGTGACGGCATCCCGGTCGGAAGCAGCGAGGTCCGCTGGAACGGGTGCGCCGCCGCCGAGGTCCGACTCGCCGTGCCGCACTGCCCGGAGATCAACGGCCTGTCCGTCGCCGAGCCGCTGCGGGGCACCGGCTTCGGCACCGCGCTCATCGGTCACGCCGAGCGGCTGGCCCACGCCGGAGGCGCCGGGCGGATCGGTCTTGGTGTCGACGAGCACGACAATCCCCGGGCCGCGGCGCTGTACGCCCGGCTCGGGTACCGTCCGGTGGTCCGCTACGTCGACCGCTGGTCCTACACGGACTGGCAGGGGGTGGACCACGACGTCGAGGATCCCTGCGTCTTCCTCGTCAAGCCGCTCGACCGGGCCGCCTGACCCGCCGCAGCTCGACGGCCCGGCAGTTCCGCCGCCGGCCTCAGCGGCCCCGTGGTTCCAGCGCCGGGGCTCAGCGGCCCTGCGGTTCCATCCCCGGCGTGCCGCGCACCGCGTAGGCGGGCAGCCGCAGCTCGCCGAGGACGGCCCGGGGCAGGCTCAGCCCGAACCGGCGCTCGACGGCGCCGAGGGTGCGCCGGCGGACGGCCGCGGGCGGCTCGCCCGCGGGGCGGCGGGTGATCCCGTCGGGCTCCAGGACGCCCGCGGCGACCAGCTCGGGCACCAGCAGGTCGGGCTCCCTGCCCCAGCGCCAGCGCTCCTCGGCGAGGCCGAACCCGCACAGCACGGCGCCGTCGCGGGCATAGTCGAGCAGCGCCGGCGGGTGGTCCGGCATCGGGCGGAAGTGGACCACCTCGACCCCGTCGCTGGCTATCTCGGTGAGCAGTTCACCGCCGGTGGAGTCGCCGTACTCGACCGCGAAGGACCAGCCGCCGGACTCGCCGACCCGGATCACGCCGTCGCCGTCGTCGCTCGGGCGGAACACCTCGATGTCGAGGTCCCACACCTCGGTGCCGCTGATCGGCCCGGCCGCCGCGGCCGGGTCGGCGCCCATCCGGCGGGCGAGCTCCTGCGGCGGGATCCCGCGGGCGAACAGCACGCCGCCGACGGACCGCCCGGCGTCCGCGAGCCACCGGATGCCGTCGCCGTCCCCCACCCCATCGGTACCGCCCGTCATGACGCCCCCTCACCTCGCGCCGGCCTGCCGTGGCCGGGCCGCCGGTCCGCACCCTAACCGACGGCACCGACGGTCGGCGGCCGCCCGGCGCACCGGCTCGACCCGGCAGGGCGTCCTCAGCTCCCTTCGGCGGCACGGCACTTCACCCGCCGCGCGCCCCGGCCGGCGCCTCCCGCTCAGGCCCTGCGGCGGGCCGCCGTCCCGCGCATCAGCACCGCGTACACCGCCGCCGCGACGACCAGGCCGACGGCCTGCAGGACTGCGGGCGATGACCGTCAACGCCGCACTCGCGGCCGGCGAGGAGCAGTCGGCGGGCCGGATCGCCGTCGGGCACCGCGCCGACCTCACCGTCCTCGCCGCCGACCCGATCACCACCCCCGCGGCCGAACTGCCGGACGTCCCTGTCCTGTTGACCCTCCTCGGCGGCCGCCCCACCCACCGCGCCGACGCTCTCTGAAGCGCCGGAGCAGCGGCCGCACCACATCCGGTGCGGCCGCTGCCGCCCTGCCCGCCGGGGGTGCCGCACCGGCACGAAGCGGGGGGCTATCCCCCCGACGAACCCGGCGGCCGGCCCCAGTGCGCCGCAGCCCCGCCTCGACCGAGGATCTCCTTACCGACCTTTCGAGATACCCATGGTGAGGAGTGTTCATGACGATGGCGAACAGCAAGGGGATCGGCCGACGCGGGCTGATCGCGGCGACGGCGGCGGCCGTCGCCACCGCCCTGCTGGCCCCGGCGGCCTCCGCCGCACCGGCGGCGGACAACCAGCAGAGCACGGTGGTCCGCGCGTTGGAGCGGGCCGCGCACCCGCTGCGGTCGACCGAGCCCGGCGGCCGTACCGACGACCTGCGGGCGCTCGGCGCGATGATCGGGGACGCCAAGGTGGTCGGCCTCGGCGAGGCCACGCACGGCTCGCACGAGTTCTTCGCCATGAAGGAACGGGTCTTCCGCTATCTCGTCCAGGAGAAGGGCTTCACCACCTTCGCCCTGGAGATGAGCTGGTCGGCGGGCCTGCGGATCGACGCGTACCTCCAGGGCGGCGCGGGCGACCCCCGGCGGATCGTCGAGGAGGCGCTGGCCCACTCGCCGTGGGAGCGCCAGGAGTTCGTGAGCCTGATCGGCTGGATGCGCGAGTACAACCGCCACCACCCCGAGCGCCCGGTGCACTTCATGGGCGACGACGTCGGCGCGCCCGGGCTCGGCGACGAGGTCTTCGCCCGGGTCGTCTCCCACGTGCGGAAGGCCGACCCGCAGGCCCTGCCGCGCCTCGACGCGCTGTACGAGGGCCTGCGCCCGCTCGACGACACCATCGCGTACCTGGGGAAGCCGGTCGCCGAGCGGCGGCAGAACGCCACCAGGGCGCAGCAGGCGCTGGACCTGGTCACCGCCGCCAGGGGCGACGGCGGCGAGGAGTACGAGTGGGCCGTGCAGCATGCCCGCGTCATCGCCCAGACCTTCGCCTTCGCCACCTTCGACCTCGGCGACGCGGCCTCGGTGAACGCCGCGGAACTCCTCCGCGACCAGGCCATGGCCGACAACACCGCGTGGTGGCAGCGTCGCACCGGCCACCGGATCCTGCTCTCCGCGCACAACGGCCACGTCGGCTACCTGGCCAGCGATCCCGAGATGTACGCCAGGACGCAGGGCGCCGTCCTGCGCGACGCGCTCGGCCCGGACTACCTCTCCATCGGGTTCACCTTCGACCGGGGGTCCTTCCTCACCATGGCCGCCTCCCTCGGCGACGCCTGGGACAAGGTCACCGTGCCCCCGGCCACGCCCGACATGAGCGAGTACACCCTCGACCGGGTCCGCTACCAGGACTACTACGCCGACCTGCGCACCGCCCCGCCCGCGGCCCGCGCCTGGCTGGACGGCGCCCGCCCGCTCTACGAGGCCGGCTCGGTGTTCACGAAGGACCCGCTGCCCACCCTCGCCCTCGGCAAGGCCTACGACGTGCTCGTCCACCTCCACCAGGTCCGCGAGGCCGGGAAGCTCTGAGCCCCGCCGGCCGTCGGCGGGCGTCAGGCCGGCGGGACGGCCGTGTCGGGGAAGGCCCGGTCCAGCAGCGCGCGCAGGGCCGTCCGGTCCTGGTCGGAGAGCTGCTCCAGGGCGGTCAGGCCGGACATCAGGTCGGCGCGGATCGATCGGACGGTCCGCTCGCCCTCGTCGGTCAGGGCGATGTTCTTGATCCGGCGGTCGGCGGGGTCGGGCTCGCGGCGGACCAGGTCACGGCCCTCCAGCCGGTCGACGATGCCGGTGACGTTGGAGGCGTCGCAGGAGAGCAGCCCGGCGAGGGCGCGCATGGAGCGGGGCCGGGTGAGCAGGCTGAGCGTCTTGCCCTGCATCAGGGTCAGTCCGCGCCCCGCCGCGGCGGCGGCGAAGTGGCGGTAGTAGGCCGCGGCCACCCGGGCGAGCTGATCCATCAGCTCGATCGGCGTGGCCGGCGGGTCCGGCGGCGGGTTCTGGTGCACGGTATCGAGCATAGGCGCATTGCTTGACATCCTCAACCATTGAGGTCTACCGTCCAAGAATGCTTGAGGTCATAAACCGTCGACGACCTCAAGCCACCCGGAAGGACCCCCGAGACCCTCATGACCCACACCCCCGCCACCCCGGACGCCGCCCCCGCCGCGGAAGCCGCCCAGGAACCCGCCGCCACCACCGTCGCCCGGCTGCGCGCCGCCTTCGACACCGGCCGGACCAGGCCGCTCGCCTGGCGCCGGGCCCAGCTGGCAGCCCTGCGCTCGCTGCTCACCGAGCAGTCGGACGCGTTCCTGGCGGCCCTGCACGCGGACCTCGGCAAGGGCACCGCCGAGGCCTACCGGACCGAGATCGGCTTCACCCTCAACGAACTCGACCACACCGTCGCCCACCTGGAGCAGTGGCTCCAGCCGAGGCCGGCCACCGTGCCCGAGGTCTTCCGGCCGGCCGAGGCCCGCGTGGTGCGCGACCCGCTCGGCGTGGTGCTGATCATCGCGCCGTGGAACTACCCGCTCCAGCTCGCCCTGGCCCCGCTGGTGGGCGCGCTGGCCGCCGGGAACACGGCCGTGCTCAAGCCCAGCGAACTCGCCCCCGCGACCTCCGCCGCGATCGCCCGGCTGCTCCCGCGCTACCTCGACCCGGAGGCCGTCGCGGTCGTCCAGGGCGCCGTCCCGGAGACCACCGCGCTGCTGGAGCAGCGCTTCGACCACATCTTCTACACCGGCAACGGCGCGGTCGGCCGGATCGTCATGGCGGCCGCCGCCCGGCACCTCACCCCGGTCACCCTGGAGCTCGGCGGCAAGAGCCCGGTCGTGGTCGAACCCGGCGTCGACCTGGCGGTCACCGCCCGGCGGATCGCCCAGGGCAAGTTCCTCAACGCCGGCCAGACCTGTGTCGCCCCCGACTACGTCCTCGCCATCGGTGCGAGCGCCAAGGCGCTGGAGGCCCAGCTGGCCGACGCCGTCCGGGAGTTGTACGGCGAGGACCCGGCGGCCGCCCCCGAGTACGGACGGATCGTCAACGAGCGCCACTTCGACCGGCTCACCGCACTGCTCGACGACGGCCGGACCGTCACCGGCGGCACCCACGACCGCGCGAGCCGCTACCTCGCCCCGACCGTCCTCGCCGACGTCTCCCCCGAGGCCCCCGTGATGCAGGCGGAGATCTTCGGCCCGGTCCTGCCCGTCGTCGCCGTGCCCGACCTCGACGCGGCGATCGCCTTCATCAACGAGCGCGACAAGCCGCTCGCCCTCTACGCCTTCACCGAGTCCCCGCAGACCAAGCGGCGGCTGACCGAGGAGACCTCCTCCGGCGCGCTCTCCTTCGGCCTGCCGGTCTCCCATCTGGCCATGCCCGAGCTGCCGTTCGGCGGCGTCGGCGAGAGCGGCATGGGCCGCTACCACGGCGAGTACTCCATCGAGACCTTCAGCCACACCAAGGCCGTCGTCGACAAGCCCCTCGCCTGATCCCGCCCGTCGCCTGCCCCCGCCCCCCTGCCGAACCTCCTACACCCGAGCGAGCACACCCATGACCACCATCGACCACGGCGCCGCCGTCGCCGCGGAGACCGCCCGCCTCGTCACCACGCTGCGGGACGCCGATCCGACCACTCCGGTGCCCAGCTGTCCCGGCTGGACCCTGGAGGACCTGGCCCGCCACACCGGCAGCGTCCAGCGCTGGTTCACCGTCCTGCTCCGGCAGCGGGTCCAGCAGCCGCCCCGCAGCCGCGAGGTCGACCTGCGGCTGCCCGCCCGGCCGGAGGGCTACCCCGCCTGGCTGGCGGAGGCCTCGGCCGAGGCCGGCGCCACGTTCGCGGAGACCGACCTCGACGCCCCGATGTGGGCCTGGGGCGCCGACCAGCACGCCCGCTTCTGGGTCCGGCGGATGCTGTTCGAGACCCTGGTGCACCGCGCCGACGCGGAGCTCGCGCTCGGGCGCACCCCGCGGTTCGACCCGGAACTCGCCGCCGACGGGGTCGACGAGTTCCTCACCAACCTGCCCTTCGCCGCGATCTTCGCCCCGAAGACCGCCGAGCTGCGCGGCCCGGACCGCACCATCCGCTTCACCCGCACCGACGCGAACGCCTCCGACGGCGGCAGCGGGGGCGGCGACTGGCTGATCCGCCTGCGGCCCGACGGCTTCGGGCTCGACCCGGACGCCGCCGCGGACCCGATCGCGGACGCCACCGTCCGCGGGAGCGCCGCCGATCTGCTGCTGCTCCTCTACGGCCGGCTCGACCGCACCTGCACCCGTCTCGACGTGCGCGGGGACGACGAACTGCTCGCGCACTGGTTCGCCAACTCGGCGTTCTGACCGCCCGGGCGGGGGGTGGCACACGGCCGCCGCCCCTCGTCCGCCACCCGGTCTCCTGGTGAGCGCCGACGCCTCCCGGTGAGCCCCGACGACCGGGTCGACCGATCGGATGACCCGGCCGGATCCGACCGGCGGCGACCACCGCACCGGCCCCGACGCCGCCGCGTCAGCCGAGCCGCAGGGCGGTGTCGATCAGCGGGACGTGGCTGAAGGCCTGCGGGAAGTTGCCGACCTGACGCTTGAGCCGCGGGTCCCACTCCTCCGCCAGCAGCCCGAGGTCGTTGCGGATGGACAGCAGCCTGTCGAACAGCTCGCGCGCCTCGTCGCCCCGGCCGATCATCGCCAGGGCGTCCGCCAGCCAGAACGAGCAGGCCAGGAACGCGCCCTCGTCACCCGGCAGGCCGTCCACCCCGCCGCTGGTGGGGTAGCGCAGCACGAAGCCGTCCTCGGTGGACAGTTCGCGCTGGATCGCCTCGACGGTGCCGATCACCCGCTTGTCGTCCGGCGGGAGGAAGCCGACCTGGGGGATGAGCAGCAGCGAGGCGTCCAGCTCGGATGAGCCGTAGGACTGGGTGAAGGTGTTGCGGTCCGGGTCGTAGCCGTGGGTGCAGACGCCCTCGTGGATCTCGTCGCGCAGGGCTCGCCAGCGCTCCAGCGAGCCCTCGCAGGCCGTCTGCTCCAGCAGCTTGATCGTCCGGTCGACGGCGACCCAGGCCATCACCTTGGAGTGGACGAAGTGCCGGCGCGGGCCGCGGACCTCCCAGATGCCCTCGTCCGGCTCGCGCCAGTGCTCCTCCAGCCAGGAGATGAGCCGCAGTTGGAGCAGGTGGGCGTGGTCGTTGCGGGCCAGGCCGGTGGTCTGGGCCAGGTGCAGGGCCTCGACGACCTCGCCGTAGACGTCCAGCTGGAGCTGCCCGGCCGCGCCGTTGCCGACCCGGACGGGCCGAGAGCCCTCGTAGCCGGGCAGCCAGTCCAGCTCGGTCTCCACCAACTCCCGCTCGCCGGCGATGCCGTACATGATCTGCAGGTTCTCCGGGTCGCCGGCGACGGCCCGCAGCAGCCACTCGCGCCAGGCGCGGGCCTCGTCACGGTAGCCGGTGCGCAGGAGGGAGGAGAGGGTGATGGTGGCGTCGCGCAGCCAGGTGTAGCGGTAGTCCCAGTTCCGGACGCCGCCGATGTCCTCGGGCAGCGAGGTGGTGGGGGCGGCGACGATGCCGCCGGTGGGCGCGTAGGTGAGGCCCTTGAGGGTGATCAGCGAGCGGACCACGGCCTCGCGGTAGGGGCCCCGGTAGGTGCACCGGGCGACCCAGTCCCGCCAGAACCCCTCGGTGGCGGCCAGCGCCTCCTCGGCGTCCGGCTGCTCGGGTGCGCCCAGGTGGGAGGCCTGCCAGGTCAGCGCGAACGCGATCCGCTCGCCGGCGGTGACGGTGAAGTCCGCGTAGGTGGTGAGGTCCTGCCCGTAGGTCTCGGCCTCACCGTCCAGCCAGACCGAGTCGGGCCCGGCCACGGCGACGGTACGGGTCCGCCCACCGTCCGCGACCTTGTGCACCCAGGGCACGATGCGGCCGTAGGAGAAGCGCATCCGCAACGCCGAGCGCATCCGGACGGTGCCCGTCACGCCCTCGACGACGCGGATCAGCTGCGGGGCCGCCGTACCGCGCGGCGGCATGAAGTCGACGACCCGCGCGGTGCCCTCGGCGGTGTCCCACTCCTGTTCCAGGATCAGCGAGTCGCCCCGGTAGCGCCGCCGGTGGGCGGGCGCGGCGTCAGCGGGGGCGATCCGCCAGAAGCCGTGCTCGTCCGTCCCCAGCAGGCCGGCGAACACGGCCGGCGAGTCGAAGCGGGGCAGGCACAGCCAGTCCACCGCCCCGTCCCTGCCGACCAGGGCGGCGGTCTGCATGTCGCCGATCAGCGCGTAGTCCTCGATACGGGCGGGCACGTGGTTCTCCAAGAAGGTCAGCAGGGGGGGTTGGGCGTGCGGACCGGGCTCACTCCTTGAGCGAGCCCGAGTTGGCGCCGCGGACGAAGTGGCGCTGGAAGCAGAAGAACAGGATCGCCACGGGGACGGTGGACAGCAGCGCCGCCGTCAGCTTGAGCGGGTACTGCGTCCCGGAGCCGAGTCCACCGGAGACGAAGTGCGCCAGACCGGTGGTCAGGGTGTCGTGCTCGCTGGACTGGGTGGACACCAGGAAGTGCGTGAACTCGTTCCAGGAGCCCTGGAAGGAGAGCACGGTGAGCGTGATCAGCGACGGGCGCGACATCGGCAGGACCACGGACCAGAAGATCCGCAGGACGCCGGCCCCGTCGATCCGGGCGGCCTCCTCGATCTCGCGCGGCACCGACTCGAAGAACTGCTTCATGATGAAGATCCCGGCGGCGTCGACGAGCAGCGGCAGGATCATCCCGCTGTAGGTGTCGAACATGCCGAAGCTCTTCAGCACCAGGAACTTCGGGATCAGCAGCACCACGCCGGGCACGGCCAGCACCGCCAGCACGAAGCCGAACAGCAGGCCCCGGCCGGGGAAGCGGAGCCGGGCGAGGGCGTAGCCGGCCATCGAGTCCAGCAGCACCCGGCCCGCGGTGACCAGGACGGTCACCACCACGCTGTTGCCCAGCCAGCGCAGGAACGGGACGTTCTCGACGCCCTCGGCGAAGCCGAAGAGCCGCCGGTACGAGGCGAGCGTGCCGCCGTCCGGGAGCAGCGCCATCGGGTGGGCGGCCGCGTCGGGGTCGGTCTTGAAGCTGGTCGCCAACTGCAGGACGAACGGCAGCAGGTAGAGCAGCGCGAACCCGGCCAGGGCCGTGTAGCCGAGGATCCGCACGGGTGCGGGGAAGCGGGCCAGGACCGGCTTCTCCTGGGTGGACCGGTCAGCCTTCCGCACGGCGGGCTCCCTTCGGGCTCCGGCCGGGCTTCGGGCCCCGGCCGGGTGTGCGGCTCCGCCCCGGCTTGCCGTCCCGCTCGCGCAGGACCCACCGTTGCACGGCTGTGAGCAGCAGGATCAGGCCGAGCAGGACGAACGCGATGGCGGCGCCCTGCCCGTAGTCGGAGTTGTCGAAGCCGGCCGAGTAGGACAGGTAGGCGGGCGTGAGCGTGGTGTTGCCGGGGGCGCCCTTGCCCATCACGTAGACCTGGTCGAAGACCTGCCAGGTGGAGATCAGTCCCAGCGTGAGGACGAGGAACAGGATCGGCCGGATCGCCGGCAGCGTGACGTTGCGCAGCAGTTGGCGGCGGTTGACGCCGTCCAGCGCGGCGGCCTCCTCCAGTTCGCGGGGGATGTCCTGCAGGGCGGATAGGAAGATCAGCATGAAGGTGCCGGAGGTCGTCCAGACGGCCATCAGGATGAGGGTGCACATCGCCACCGAGGGGCCGGCGAACCACTCCGACCAGGGCAGCCCCAGGAGACCGTGACCCGCCGCCGCGCCGGTCCGCGCGGGCTGGTCGATCCCGAACCAGCCCAGCACGATCCAGACGATGCCGCGCGGATCGGCGAACCAGTTCGGCCCCTTCACCCCGAACCAGCCCAGCAGCCGGTTGACGGCGCCGCTGCCCTGGAACAGGAAGAGGAAGATCGTCGAGATCGCGACCGAGCTGGTGACGGACGGGAAGTAGAAGACCGTGCGCAGGGCTCCCCGGCCGCGCAGCAACCGCTGGTTGACCATGATGGCGAGCAGGAGCGCCAGCCCCGTCTGCAGCGGTACGACCAGCACGACGTAGTACAGGGTGTTGCGCATCGAGGTGGCGAACAGCGTGCGGTCCAGCCCGTCCTCGGTGAACAGCTTGCGGTAGTTGTCCAGGCCGACGAAGTCCGCGCTGCCGCTGAACGGGTTGGACTGGCCGTCCCAGTGCAACAGGCTCACCCACAGCGCCATCAGGATCGGCAGCGCGAGGAACAGGCCGAGGACGAGGACCATGGGGCTGACGAACAGCCAGCCCCATGCCCCCTCACGAAGGCCCCGTCGGCGCGGTGCGCTGCCGGTGCTCTTACCGGGCATTCTTTATGGCCTGCTCACCGTTGCGCTGGAGGGTGCCCAGGATGGTCGCCGGGTCGCCGGTCTTCAGCGACTGCAGGTCGGTGTTGAACTGCGTGAGCACCTTGTTGAAGCCCGCGATGGTGACCGGCGCCTGGGCGTGGGCGACGCCGTCGACCCACCCCTTGGACTCCGGGTACTTCTCGGCGTACGAGGCCAGCGCGCTGGTGCGCGAGGGCATCACGCCGAAGGCCTTGGCAAAGGCCAGCTGCTGGTCGGCCGACGTCAGGTGCTTGACCAGGTCGACGCCGGCGGCCTGGTGCTGGCTCTTGGCGGCGACGCCCCAGCAGTTGCTGAACGCGAGGGTGCCCTGGCCGGCCGGGCCGGCGGGCAGCGGGAGCACCTTGTAGGAGACGCTCGGGTAGTCGGCGGCCATCGCGCCCTTGAGCCAGTTGCCCTCGATGGTCATCGCGGCCTTGCCCTTGCCGAGCGCCTCGCCGCCCCAGCCGGTGTCCACCTCGGAGACGTACTTGGCCGAGCCGGCCTTCATCATCGACTGCACGTACTCCAGGGCCTGCTTGTTGGCCGGGCTGTCGGCGGTCATCGCGGTCTGCTCGGGGTTGGTGATCCAGCCGCCGGACTCCTTCATCAGGGCGCCGAGCCGCTGGTAGTCGGGGGCGGTGACCAGGCCGGTCACGCCGTCCTTGGTGAGCTTGGCGGCGGCGTCGGAGAGCTGCTGCCAGGTGGTCGGGTAGTCGGCCTCGGTGAGCCCGGCCTGCTGCCAGAGCGCGGTGTTGATCGCCAGGCCGAGGGTGGAACTGTCCTTGGGCAGGCAGGTGAGCTTGCCGTCGTAGGTGAAGGCCTTGCGCAGCTGCTCGGAGAAGTCCGAGGCGTCGGGGATCTGGTCGCCGTACGCGTACAGCGAGCCGCCCTTGGCGTAGTTCGCGAACTGGTCGGAGTTGACGTAGAAGAGGTCCGGCGGGTTGCCGCCGGCCAGGGCCTGGCCGAGCTGCTGGTTGATGTCGCTGGCGATCTGCACGGTGACGGTGTTGCCGGTCTGCTTGGCCCAGTCGGCGGTGGCGGCCTTGACCGCGGCCGTCTCGGCGTCGCCGGAGGTGGCGATCAGCACCGTCAGACTCTGGTTTCCGCCGGAGGACTGCTTGGCCGATGAGTCGCCGAAACCGCCGGAGGAGGAGCAGCCGGTGACGGCGCCGAGGACGGCGGCCGCGCAGGCTGCCGCGGCGAGGGTACGAGTGGTGGCCATGCGGGATCTCCTTGCGAGGGTGGGTGGGGGTGCTTTCAGGAGAGGTGACGGGGGGCCGGCGGGGCGGGGCTGGTCACGCGCCTCGGCGCGGGACCGGCTCGGGGGGGGCGGCGGGTCACACGTCTTCGCGCGGGACCAGCTCCGCGGCCGGCGGGTCACACGCTTTCGCGTAGGACCAGCTCGGGGGCGAGCAGCACGTGCTCGGTGCGGCGCCGGGTGTCGCTCAGCCGGTTGAGGAGCAGGCGCATGCACTCGCGGCCGACCGCGTCGAGCGGCTGGGCGAGGCTGGACAGCGAGGGGAACAGCAGGGGGGCGATCGGCGAGTCGTCGAAGCCGATGACGGCCGCGTCCGCGCCGGGGGTGCGCCCGCCGTGCCGCAGCGCCTGGTACCAGCCGAGCGCCAGGGTGTCGCTCGCCGCGACGACGGCGGTCACGCCGCCCGCGAGCAGCCGCTCGGCGGCCTCGGCGGCGCTGGCCGGATCGTCCGGGCTCTCCACCCGGCGGCCCCGGGTGGGCAGGCCCAGCTCGCGCATGGTGCTCTGCCAGCCGCGGGCGCGGTCGTCACCGACGCCGGAGCCCTTGGGCCAGCCGAGGAAGCCGATCTTCCGGTGCCCCAGGGCGGCGAGGTGGCGTACGGCGGCGGAGGTCCCGGCGGCGCCGTCGACGTCGACCCAGTCGCCGACGTCCCGGCCGGACCAGGTCCGGCCGAAGGCGACGAACGGGACGCCGCGCTCGTGCAGCCAGCCCTGGCGGCGGTCGCCGCGGTCGGTACCGCTGAGGACGAAGCCGTCCGCGCCGTGCTCGTCCAGCAGCTGCTGGTAGCCGGTGAGCTCGTCGTCGCCCGGGGTCACGGCGAACAGCACCACCCGGTAGCCGGCCTGGTCGGCGGCCTCGGACAGCGAGTGCAGGAACTGGTCGAGCACCGGGGTCGGGACGCCCGCCTGGCTTGAGCGGATGCCGTACCCGATGAGCTTGCTGGCCCTGGTGCGCAGCGCCTGCGCGGCGCGGTGCGGCCGGTAGCCGAGCTCGTCGATCGCGCGCTGGACCCGCTCCAGCGTCTGCGGGCGGAGCAGCTCGGGGGAGTTGATCGCGTTGGAGACCGTCTGGCGGGCCACGCCGGCGCGGGCGGCGACCATTTCGAGGGTCGCCGAGGCGCCCGCCTTCGGCGTGGTCGATGGAGTTGCAGGCATGGCGGCGGTCCCAGGGTCGGTCTCGATCGGTGGTTCGCGTGGAGCGTTCCTCGCGGAGCGCTTCCGTGGAGCGTTCGTCGTGGAGCGCTTCCCGTGGAGTGCTCCAAAACTTGGAGCGTTCCAAATGGGTGTTCCATTGGCCCCACCAGGGGGGTTAATGTTTTTGGAACGCTCCAATGGCAGAAAGGTTGCGCCCGAGTGGAAGCAACTGTCAAGCCCCAAAACGAGGATGTCGAGCCCATGTCAGCGATCGACCTGCAGCCGTTCCTGCACGACGCCCAGCTCTCCGTGGCCGCCCCGAGCTTCTGCGCCTCGCGCCCGGACGGGCGGATCGGCGGCGGTGCGGACGGCTTCTACCACGGCGACCGCCGAATCCTCTCCCGCCTGGAGGCCTGCGTCGCCGGGC
Organism: Kitasatospora sp. NPDC087314; assembly: GCF_044744365.1. Lineage (NCBI taxonomy): Bacteria > Bacillati > Actinomycetota > Actinomycetes > Kitasatosporales > Streptomycetaceae > Kitasatospora > Kitasatospora sp. NPDC087314. The sequence continues at coordinate 81,694 of NZ_JBIUYE010000004.1, read as the reverse complement.
TCCCCAACGCCCCCGTCGCCGGCACGCACGGCGAGGACGGGCAGACCTCCTTCGTGACCGTGCTGCGCGGCCTGGCCGAGCTCACCGCCGACCCCGCCGTCACCCTGGAGCGCCGCCGCGAACTGCGGCCCGGGCGCCTCGTCGAGCGCTACACCGTCCGCAACGCCGGGGGCCTCACCGCCCGCCTGCGCCTGGAGCTGCGCGCGGAGAGCGACTTCGCCGCCATGGACACCGTCAAGGCCGGCCGTGCCGGTGAGCCCGTCCCGCCCATCGCCGACGGGAACGGCCTGCGCTGGCACGACGGCCCGCTCGCCGCCGCCCTCACCGTCCGGCCGGCGCCCGACCACCTGACCGCCGACAGCGGCACCGGCACCCTGGGCTTCGACCTCGAACTCGCCCCCGGCGAAAGCTGGCAGGCCGTCCTGGAGTGCACCGCCGAGCACCGCGACGGCGACCTCTTCCCCGCGCCGTCCGCCGACGCCGCCCCCTGGCGCACCCCCGAGGTCACCGGCCGCGACCACCACCTCGCGCACTGGATCACCCGCTCCCACCACGACCTGCGCGGGCTCCTGCTCACCGACCCGCTGCGGCCCGCCGACCACTTCCTCGGCGCCGGGGCCCCCTGGTTCCTCACCCTGTTCGGCCGCGACTCCCTCTGGGCGGCCCGGATGATGCTCCCGCTCGGCACCGAACTCGCCGCCGGGACGCTGCGCACCCTGGCCCGCCGCCAGGGCCGCGCCGTCGACCCGGCCACCGAGGAGCAGCCCGGCAAGATCCTCCACGAGGTCCGCCGCGACGCACAGCACCTCGACGCCGGCTCCCAACTGCCGCCCTGCTACTACGGGACGGCCGACGCCACCCCGCTCTGGCTCACCCTGCTGCACGACGCCTGGCGCTGGGGCATGCCCGAGGACCAGGTCGAGGAGCTGCTGCCGCACGCCGAGGCCGCCCTCGCCTGGCTCGCGGACCACGCCGACGCGGACGGCGACGGCTTCCTGGAGTACGTGGACAGCTCCGGCAAGGGGCTCTCCAACCAGGGCTGGAAGGACTCCTCCGACAGCATCCGCTTCCGCGACGGCCGGATCGCCGACGCCCCCATCGCGCTCAGCGAGGTCCAGGCCTACGCCTACGAGGCGGCCGTCGCGGCGGCCGCGCTGCTGGACGCCTTCGGCCGGCCCGGCGCCGACCGCTGGCGGCAGTGGGCGGAGGACCTGCGGCAGCGCTTCCGCGACCGGTTCTGGACCGAGGACGCGCACGGCCCGTACCCGGTGGTCGCCCTCGACGGGGACAAGCGCAAGGTCGACTCGATAGCCTCCAACATGGGCCACCTCCTCGGCACCGGCCTGCTCGACCCGGCGGAGAGCGCCCTGGTCGCCCGGCGACTCACCGCCCCCGGCATGGACAGCGGCTTCGGCCTGCGCACCCTGGACGCCGACGCCACCGGCTTCAACCCGCTCGGCTACCACACCGGTTCGGTCTGGCCGCACGACAGCGCCATCGCCGTCCACGGCCTCGCCCGCGCCGGCCTGCACGACGCCGCCGCGCCGCTGGCGGCCGGCCTGGTCCGGGCGTCGGCGGCGTTCGACCACCGCCTCCCCGAACTGTTCGCCGGCTACCCCCGCAGCCAGTACGCCCGCCCCGTCCCCTACCCGGCCTCCTGCCGCCCGCAGGCCTGGGCCGCCGCCGCCTCCGTCCAGGTCCTGCAGGCCCTGCTCGGCCTGGAGGCCGACGCACCCAACCGCCGCCTGCTCGTCCGCGCCCAGGCCCCGGCCGGGTACGAGTCCCTGCAGATCACCGGCCTGACGGTGGCGGGCCTGCCGATCGAGGTCACCATCGACCACACCGGCGCCATCACCCTCCACGCCCCCGAGGGCTTCACCGTCACCACGAACCCCTGACACCCGGCGGCCCCGCGGCAGGCCGCCACTTCCCAGTGGCGGCCTGCCGCATCCGTCAGTGCCCGCACAGCTGTCGGAAGCCCGGGTGGGTGTGGAGGAGTTCGGCGTCAGGGCGGCTTCGTTGGCGGGGTCGAGGTGGGAAGCCGCGCTGACTTCGGCCCCGCGCGACAGCCCGCCGGCTCGGCCGGCGGGCTGTTCCGCTTGCCCGGGCCCTACGGCGTCGGGTTCCGGCCGGACATCAGTATGGCGGTCTCGACGTCGCCCAGTTGCAGTTCCAGTGCTCCGAGGACGGATTCGGTGGAGAGCGCCCGGGAGAGGGCGGCCACTGCGAGGTGGGCGGCCGCCGTGTCGGGGCGGATCAGCGGCGCGACGGCTCCGAGGATGGGGTCGCAGAAGGCGCGGGCGCGGTAGTCGTGGGCGGCGGGACCGATCGCCAGCAGGTGGCCGTAGCCGCCGAGGAGCGGGGTGTGCCGGTAGCCGAGGGAGAACTCGCGGGCGAGCAGCCGGAGTTCCTCGTTGGTCTCGCTGGTGGCCGGGGCCAGGTTGAGCCACCAGGCGCCGAACTCCATGGTGTCGAGTGCGCCGGTGCGGGGGTGGGCCAGCACCTCGCGGAGGTAGTCCGGCTCCTCGATGCAGGTCAGCAGCCCATGGGCCCCGGTGGCGGCCGCACGGGGCGTCGGGTGGGCGAGGCGGCGGTGGCCGGCGGTGCCGCTGTCTCCGGCACCCCAGGTGCGGACCGCGTAGCCGACTGCGGCGAGTCTGCCCGCGGCGCGGACGGCGTTGGCATTCGACCCGAGGACGGCAAGGGCGATCACGTGTGTCTTCTTCCATGGTGCGAGGCGGTGGTCCGGCGCGAGGCCGCCCGAAGCGGCGACGCGGTCGCGGTACCGGCAGTAGACCCGCGGGCAGTAGACAACCGATCAACGCCGCCAGGGGGAAGGGCTGGGGCGGACCCGGCAAGATCCGCCGGACAGGCCCTGGCAGCGCGCCCCGGCCGGCCGGCCAGGCGGTGCGGGTCGGCACCCGCCGTGTCCCCGCCTGTGCGTCCGGAACGCGGCGAAGACCACGGACGGGTTGCCGCCCTGGGCCCTACAACGATGATCGATCCTGCCGAACACCCAAGTCAATCCACCGGTTTGCTGGGGAACCTCCAAGCGATACCTTGGGTCATCGTGACTCTCGACGACCTCCGCGTCTTCGCCGCGGTCTGCCGGGCCGGCTCACTGAGCGCCGTGGCCCGCGACCTGTCGTGCACGCAGTCCGCGGTCAGCCAGCACGTGAAGCGACTCGAACGGGAGCTGGGCCTCACCCTGATCGAGCGCCATCCCCGGGGGGTCGTGCCCACCAAGGCCGGCCGTCTCCTCCAGTCGGCCGTCGCCACCGGTCTGGGCGGCATCGACCACGCGCTGCGCAGCATCGGTGAACTCGCCCGCGGCGAGGGCGGATCCGTACGGATCACCACCGGCGCCACCAGCATCCGGCACTTCATGTCGGCCGCCGTCGTCGACTACCGCCGGCGCTTCCCGCAGGTCAGCCTGGAGTTCCAGACCGAGGTCTCCAGCCGCAGCTGCTTCGAGGCCCTCACCGCCGGCCGGGTGGACCTGGCCTGGATCACGCTCGGCGCCCCGGTGCGCGGGATCGAGCAGCGCCCGGTCGTCGAGCTGCCCTGGGTGCTCGCCGTCGCCACCGGCGACCCCCTGGCTGCCAGGGAACGCATCGAGCCCGCCGACCTCCAGAACACCCGTCTCATCGGGCTGCCGCAGAACTCGGTGTCCCGCTCCCAACTCGACTCCTGGCTGGGGAGGTCGGGCATCCGGCCGGTCTTCGACACCAGCGTCGCGGACTGGGACACCGCGATCCTCCTGGCCGAACTCGGCCTCGGCCACGCCGTCGTCCCCGCCCTGCCGCAGTGGCAGGGCCCCGGCCACCCCGGCCTGCGGCTGCTGCCCCTGCCCGCACTGCCGGTCCTGACGGCCGGCTGGGCCGTCCGCCGCTGGGACACCCTCTCCCCGCTGGCCCGCGCCTTCGCCGACACCGTCGCCGAACACTCCGCGGGGCGACCCCGGGCGGACTGAGCCTCACCCGGGGGCTGCCGTCAGACTCCGGGGCCCTCGCCCGGCCGGTCGAGGAAGCGCCGGAGCCCCGCCCGTACCCCGTCCGTGGGCACGGTGGCCGCGAAGCAGGCCGCCTCGACGGCGAGGCCCCGCGCCCCCCTCCGCGCGCGAAGCCGACCCGCGCGCGAAACCGTCCCACCCGCAGAACCAGCCCGCGCAAGCAGCCGACCGGCACACGGAACCGACCCGCCCGCACAACCGTCCCGCACGAGAAGTCGACCCGTCCGACTTCCTACTCCGCCACCCCGCCCCGCGCCGCCCGCCCGAACCGCTCGCCCCACTCCTCGACGAGGGCGAGCAGTTCGGGCGGGCCGAGCACGCGGAATTCCGCGCCGAGCGAGCCGAGCGCCATGGCGGGCCACTCCAGGGAGTCGGCGGTCATCTCCAACCGGCAGCGCCCGGCGTCGACCTCCTCGACGGTGCCCCACCGGCCGACCCGTTCACGCACGGTCGCGGCCGGGGCGTCCACCAGCGCCGTCACCCGGTGGGGGCGGCGCACACCGTTGAGCCCGGCCCGGACGAACTCGGCGGCGTCGGCGGCGGGCAGCTCTCGGGGCCCGAACCGGGCGCCGCTGCCCTGCGGTGCGCTGAGCCGGTCGAGCCGGAAGGTGCGCCAGTCCTGCCGGTCGAGGTCGTAGGCGACCAGGTACCAGCGGCGGTACAGGCAGACCAGCCGGTGCGGTTCGACGTGCCGCTCGGCGCGGCGGCCGTCGGCGGCGGTGTAGGAGAAGCGCAGCCGCTCGGTGTCCCGGCAGGCCAGCGCGACCACGGTGAGCCGGTCCGGATCGACGGGTGGGGCGGCGACGGCGCCCTCGCCGACGGGTACGGTCACCGCGCGCAGCGCCTCGACCCGGCGCCGCAGCCGGGCCGGCATCACCTGCGCCACCTTGGCCAGCACCCGCACCGAGGCCTCGGCGACGCCCTCCACCGGACTCTCCGCGGCGGCCTGCAGGCCCACGGCGAGCGCCACCGCCTCCTCGTCGTCGATCACCAGCGGGGGCAGCGCCGCGCCCGCCGCGAGCTGGTAGCCGCCGTCGACGCCGCGCTGCGCCTCGACGGGGTAGCCGAGTTCGCGCAGCCGGTCGATGTCGCGGCGCAGGGTGCGGATCGAGACCCCGAGCCGGTCGGCCAGTTCCTCGCCCGGCCAGTAGCGGTGGGTCTGGAGCAGGGAGAGCAGTCGCAGCGTCCGGGTGCTGGTGTTCGCCATGGCTCCGATTCTCGCGGAATTCAGGCCGGAAAGTGACCGCAATGGCTCGTAGCGTGGACCTTGTCCGAAGGAGCAAGAACCGAACGAAGGGCCGGCACCATGACCACCACCACGACCCCGAACAGCCACACCGCCACCGGCGAGCGCGCCGACCTGCTGACGGCCCTGGCCAAGCAGCGGCACTTCCTGCGCTTCACCACCCGCGACCTCACCGACGAGCAGGCCGGCCTGCGGACCACCGCCAGCGCACTGTGCCTGGGCGGCCTGGTCAAGCACGTGACCTCGGTCGAGCGGCTCTGGGCGAACTTCATCGTGGACGGCCCGTCGGCGATGCCCGACTTCACCGCCTGGACCGAGGCCGACTTCGCCCGCCGCGCCGACGAGTTCCGCATGCTGCCCGGCGAGACGCTGGTCGGCGTCCTGGCCGAGTACGCCGAGGTGGCCCGCCGCACCGACGACCTGGTCGCCGCCCTCCCCGACCTGGGCGCCACCCAGCCGCTGCCGAAGGCCCCGTGGTTCGAGGCCGACGCCGAGTGGTCGGCCCGCCGCGTGCTGATGCACGTCGTCGCCGAGACCGCCCAGCACGCGGGCCACGCCGACATCATCCGGGAGTCCCTGGACGGTGCGAAGAGCATGGGCTGACCCCTGCCCCGCCCGCCCGGTGCGCAGACCGGGCGGGCGGGGCGGGCCGGGCGGACAAGCCGGGCCGGCCGGGCCTGGCGGCCGGTTCCGGCGCGGGTCAGCGCCGGTCGACGAGGGTGAAGCCCGCCCCGTCGACCGCGCCGCGGACCAGGGCCTCGTCGAGCGGCTGCGCCGAGGCCACCGTGACCCGGCCGGTCGGCGCGTCGGCGGTGACCCCGGTGACGCCGGGGAGGGCGGCCAACCCGGCGCTGACCGTCTTCTCGCAGTGGCCGCAGCTCATTCCGTCGACGGCGAGAACGGTGGTGATGGACATGGCGGTGCCTCCGATGACGTGAGGTGAGCTGACACGAAGTGGAACGAGGTAGGACGACCCGGGCAAGCCCGGCCGGTGATCACCGTGCACCACCACAGCGGAACCGACCCCCGGGGCCCACGGACACACCGCACGGATGGCACCATCGAGTGGTTCCGGGAACCGACCGGGCCGCGCGCCCGACTGGGGCGCCGCCGACCGGCTCACCGGGGCGCGGGCCTGATCACCCGCACCGGCCGCGGCGGTACGGCGGTCGGCCGCCTGAACTGGCGGTCCGCTTTCGCTCGTTCCTCCCTATGGCGCCTTTCGTCCACTCGACCCCGCCCCACCCCGTCCAGGAGCTGTTCACCGCCATGTCCCCGCTGACGCCCCACTCCTCCATACGCGGCGAGTCCGCCCGACCCGGCCGGGCCACCGAGACGAGGGTCCGCCTCGCGACGGGGGGCGGCCGATGAAGAGCCTCCTCGGATCCCGGCGCTGGCGGCTCTGGCACGGCGCCCTCGCCCTGGTGGTGGTCGCCGCCGTGACCGCCGGCCTGGTGTGGTGGCACCCGTGGGCCCCGGGCGACCGGCAGAAGCCGATGGAGTTCACCACGGCCGCCGGCGGCTCGCCCCGCTTCGGCACCGGCGAGCACCTGTACCGCTACAAGGTGCGGGCGGAGAACGGGCTCGCCGAGAGCCCCGGGCAGTTCGCCGCCGAGGTCGACACGATCCTCGGGAACGTCCAGCACGGCTGGGCCGCCGGCAACACCGCGTCCTTCCAGCGGATGCCCGCCGACCCGGTGGACTTCACCGTCTACCTGGCCACCCCGGCGACCACCGACCGGATCTGCGGCCAGTACGGTCTGGACACCGGCGGCTGGGTGAACTGCGGCGTGGGCCATCAGGTCGTCATCAACCTCAAGCGCTGGACGGAGCTGTCGGAGTTCTACGCCGGAAAGCCGGAGCTGTACCACGCGCTCGCCGTCAACCACGAGGTCGGCCACATCCTCGGGTACGGCCACGTCGACTGCCCCGGCGCGGGCGCACCGGCACCGGTGATGATGCAGCAGATCAAGGGCCTGCACGGCTGCGTGCCGAACGGCTGGCCGTACTCCGACGACGGCACCCTGCTCACCGGCCCACCGGTCCAGGCCCCGAGCTCGGCCCCCTGACGCACGGTCACCGCCGCCCCACCGCAGCCGACGTCACGACCAGGCCGCCCGCACCCGCAAGCCGGTGGTCAGCGGGGCCACGTGCGCCTGCGGCTCGCCCGGGTGGGCCGGCGATCGGCAACCCCGCTACCCGTCGCTCCTGCGCGCGTCGACCTCGATCTCGATCCGCATCCGAGGGTCGGCCAGGCCGCACACCAGCATCGTCGCGGCCGGCCTGACCTCGCCGAAGCAGCGCCGCAGGACCGGCCAGCACGGCTCGAAGTCGGCCCGCTCCGGCAGCAGGTAGCGCACCCGCACCACGTCCGCGAAGGTGCAGCCCGCCTCCGCCAGCGCGGCCCCGATGTTCCGCAGGCACTGCTCGGCCTGCTCCACCACGTCCTCGGAGATCGTCATCGTGGTGTAGTCGAACCCGGTCGTCCCGGACACGTGCACCCGGTCGCCGTCGACCACGGCGCGGGCGTAGCCGATCTGCTCCTCGAAGGTCGAACCGCTGAGAATCGAACGTCGCTCTGTCATGCGCCGAACGCTAGGCAAGCGCCGGCCATACGTCCAATACACCCCACGGCATGACCTGATATCCCTGGGCCTATGGACCGACCGGAACTCCCCCTGCCGCAGCTGCACGCCTTCCTCGTGCTCGCCGAGGAACTCCACTTCGGCAACGCGGCCGCCCGCCTGGGCATCGCCCAGCCGCCGCTGAGCCAGCAGATCCGCCGGCTGGAGGACAAGGTCGGCCACCCGCTGTTCCACCGCACCCCGGCGGGCGTCACCCTCACCCCGGTCGGCCGCGAACTGCTGCCCGCCGCCCGGCGGGCCCTCGCCGACCTCACCGCCGGACTCGCCGCCGCCCGGGCCGTCGGCAGCGGACGGGCCGGCCGCCTGCGGATCGGCTTCGCCGCCTCCCTCGCCCTGACCGTCCTGCCCGGCCTGCTGCAGACCTTCCGGCACCGGCACCCCGACGTGCACCTGGACATCCACGAGATGACCAGCGCCCCGCAACTGGCCGCCCTGCACGAGCAGGCCATCGACATCGGACTGCTCCGGGAGCCTCCCGCCGACGAGCCAGCCCTCGGCTTCCGGACGGTCCTCACCGAACCCTTCGTGGCGGTGCTCCCGACCGCCCACCCCCTGGCCCCCCGACAAACCGTCCACCTCGCGGACTTGGCCGGCTCCCCCTTCGTCCTCCTCCCCCGCGAGGTCGGCCCGCAGCTCCACGACCAGATCATCGGTCTGTGCACCGCCGCCGGCTTCGCCCCCCGCATCACCCAGCACGCCGTCGAATGGCAGACCATGTGCGCCCTCGTCAAAGCCGGTCTGGGCGTCACCCTCGCCCCGGCGAGCATCCGGCACATCCGGCTCAACGGCATCGTCTTCCGCCGTCTCACCCCCGGCGACACCCGCACCCGGGTCGCCGCCGCCTGGCGCAGGAACGACCGGAACCCCCTGGTCGCCAACCTGCTGACGGCCTTCGACCCCGACCCGTCATGACACGTCCCCGGTCACGCCGCGCGCCGACCCGTCCCCACCCGCATCCGGGCGCGACCGGCGCCGGCGGCGCGAGCACGGATAATCCTCATCGGACCAGGTCACGGTCGGCGCCGTGGCCGCGGCCGTGATCGTGATCGTGATGAAGCTCGTGCTCATGGAGGAACAGCGTTGAACGGTATGCCCGCCGGAGAGACCCTCGACTACCGGCTGCTGCTGGACGCCGCCACGGCGGCCGCGCGGGCGACCAGCGGCCAGGGGCACGTCGCCGACTACATCCCGGCCCTCGCCACGGTGGAACCGGACGCGTTCGGCATGGCGGTGGCCACCGTCGACGGCGAGCTGTACGGAATCGGGGACTGGGAGCGGCCGTTCTCCGTCCAGAGCGTGTCGAAGCTCTTCACCCTGGCGCTGGCCATGGCCCACGGCGGGGACACCGTCTGGCGCGGGGTGGGGCGGGAGCCGTCCGGCAACCCCTTCAACTCGCTGGTGCAGCTGGAGAGCGAGCACGGCATCCCGCGCAACCCGTTCATCAACGCCGGCGCCCTCGTGGTCACCGACCGCCTGCAGACCATGACGGGCGACGCCGCCGGGGCCGTCCGCGAGTTCCTCCGCCGGGAGTCCGGCAACCCGCTGATCGACACCGATCCGGTCGTGGCCGCGTCCGAGGCCGACCACGGCCACCGCAACGCCGCCCTGGCCCACTTCATCGCCAGCCACGGCAACCTGGAGAACCCGGTCGAGACCGTCCTCGACCACTACTACGCGCACTGCGCGGTGTCCGCCAGCTGCCGGGACCTGGTCCTCGCCGGCTCCTTCCTGGCCCGGTACGGGGTGCGCGCCGACGGCACCCGGCTGATGTCGCGCAGCGAGGCCAAGCGCGTCAACGCCGTGCTGCTCACCTGCGGCACCTACGACGCGGCGGGCGAGTTCGCCTTCCGGGTCGGGCTGCCGGGCAAGAGCGGCGTGGGCGGCGGCGTCCTCGCCATACTGCCCGGACGGGCCGCGGTCTGCGCCTGGGGCCCCCGCCTGGACCAGGCCGGCAACTCGGTCGCGGCCGTCACCGCTCTGGACACCCTCACCACCCTCTCCGGCTGCTCGATCTTCTGACCCGACGGCCCAGCGCCCGCCAGCCCCGCGCCCGCCGGACGCCGGACGCCGGACGCCGGACGCCGAGGACCGTACGCCGTCCAACTCGTGGCGCCGATCCGACCGTTGGGCACCGATCGGCGGGCCTGACATGGCATGCTCCAGGCGGGGGCGCCGATCAGGATGATGATCGGCCGACAGGAGAAACACGACCAAGAGGAAACTGGGGGTCCCGTCCCATGCGAACCGTCCTAGCAAGCTTGTTGGCCCTGGCCGGCGCGGCCGGGCTGGTGCTCAGCTCGTTTCAGCCCTGGTACGCGAAGAGCGATCCGAGGTCTGTGCCGGTCGCCGACCTGTTCCGGGGCATGTCGCCCACCCGCACCACCTCGACCGGCATGTCGATGTTCCTGCTCCTGGCCATCGCCGCGGCGATCGCGGTCCTGGCGCTGCTGGTGCGGTCCCGCCCGGGCCTGCTCCTGGCCGGCGTGGTCGCGGTGGTCACCGGTGTGCTCTGGGTCTACCAGAAGGGACGAGAGCTGTCGCCGCTCTCGCTCGACATCGGCGACCTGGAGAACGGTTTCTGGAACGCCTGCGGCGGCGTCCTGGTGATCCTCCTCGCCCTGGCCGTGCTGCCGCCCAAGCGGTCCTGAGCGCGCGTCCGGCCCCGCGCTGTCGACAGCGCGGGGCCGGACCGGGCCAGGACGCCCCCCGAGCCGCCCGATCAGCTCCGGCCGGCGGACCGCGCCGGGCGCGGGTGACGGGCGCCGGAGGCGGCGGCGGGCCGGCGGCGGCCGCCGGCACCGGAGTTGGGGCGGCGGCGGGGGCGCTCGATGACGGGGTCGGGGATCGAGACCGGGATGCCGGTGGGAACGCGGGCGCCCGTGAGCCGGGCGAGTTCGTCGTCGCCGGAGTGGATCCGGGTGGCGGTCGGGGCGAGGCCCGCGGTGGCCGCCAGGCGGGCCATCTGGCGGCGCTGGCTGGGCAGCACGAGGGTGACGACGGTCCCGGACTCACCGGCCCGGGCGGTGCGGCCGCCGCGGTGCAGGTAGTCCTTGTGGTCGACCGGCGGATCCAGGTTGACGACCAGGTCGAGGCCGTCGATGTGGATGCCGCGGGCGGCGACGTTGGTCGCGATGAGCGCGGTGACCTCGCCGGTGCGGAACTGCTCCAGGGTGCGGGTGCGCTGGGGCTGGGACTTGCCGCCGTGCAGGGCGGCCGCCTTCACCCCGTTCGCGAGCAGGGCCTCGACCAGTCCGTCCGCCCGGTCCCGGGTGTCGGTGAACATGATCACCCCGCCGTCGCGGGCGGCGATCCGGGCGATCACCTCGTTCTTGTCGTAGTTCTGCACATGCAGCACGTGGTGCTCCATGGTGGTGACCGCGACGGCCGACGGATCCACCGAGTGGGTGACCGGGTCCTTGAGGAAGCGGTGCACCAGCCGGTCGACGTTGCGGTCCAGGGTCGCGGAGAAGAGCAGCGTCTGGCAGTCGGCGGAGACCTGGTCGAGCAGTTCGGTGACCTGCGGCAGGAAGCCCAGGTCCGCCATCTGGTCGGCCTCGTCCAGGACCGCGACACTGACGTCGTCCAGCCGGCAGTGGCCGCGCTGGATCAGATCCTTCAACCGACCGGGGGTGGCCACCACGACCTCGGCGCCCCGGTGCAGCACCTGGCCCTGGCGGCCGATCGACACGCCGCCCACCACGGTCGCCATCCGCAGCCGTACGGCGTGCGCGTAGGGGGTGAGCGCCTCGGTGACCTGCTGCGCGAGCTCCCGGGTGGGCACCAGCACCAGGGCCAGCGGGCTGCCCGGGGCGGCCCTGCCACCCGCGGTACGGGCGGCGGTGCGGGCCAGGACGGCCAGACCGAAGGCGATGGTCTTGCCGGAGCCGGTCCGGCCCCGGCCGAGCACGTCACGGCCGGCGAGCGAGTTCGGCAGCGTGGTGGCCTGGATGGGGAACGGCGAGGTGACGCCCTGGCGGGCCAGCACCTTCAACAGGGCCGCGGGCATGTCCAGTTCGTCGAACGACTCGACGGCGGGCAGGGCCGGGGTGGAGCTGACCGGGAGTTCGAACTCCCGCTGGGCGGAGCGCCCCTGACCCCTGCCGGAAGCGGCGGATCGGCGGGGGGAGGTGCGGTGCGAGGGACGATTGGGGCGGTTCATACGGAACCTTCCTCGAGACGGCACGTCGCGAGGGAGGCTCCACTGCGCGGACGCGCGGAGATCGCAAGAAACGGGCCGGAGAATGTGCCGGGCGGGGCTCGGGCGGTGCGACCGGGCGGGGCCTGGACGGCGCAGCCGCCCGATGGGCGGGCACCGGTCCGCAGGCGGCGCAGTGCGGCTCACACGGAAACGGCGGCCGGCGGCGGACCGCAGGGCCGGAGCCACCGGAGCGGCCTGGGGCCGCCGGAGGCGGGGGTGGGGTGGTACGGCCGAAGGGCCCGCACCGGGCGTGTGCGCGGTGCGGGCCCCTCGCTGCCATGGCGAGTGCCGTGGCATAGACCTACTACAGCGGGCGAATGTTCTCCGCCTGCGGGCCCTTCTGGCCCTGCGTGACGTCGAACTCGACCTTCTGGCCCTCGAGCAGCTCGCGGAAACCGCTGGCGTTGATGTTCGAGTAGTGGGCGAAGACGTCAGCGCCGCCGTCCTCCTGCTCGATGAAGCCGAAGCCCTTTTCCGCGTTGAACCACTTCACGGTACCAGTAGCCATAAAAAAATCTCCTTCGAGAGACTGTACGAGGTCCGCACCATGCGGACTTCGAGTCGCCGCGATGAGCACCCGCCGGGGAAAAGCCGGAAAACAAAAAATGCGCCTGCAATACATCAGCAGGCGCACACAAAGTTCATGGGAACCACTACTGCAACTAAATCGACTGTAGCAGGCCCGGGCTCCCCGCGGTGGATATTCGGCATCAGGTTTTCCGGACCCCACCCCCACGGGTGGCTCTGCCCCGCCGGAGCGGGCGGCAACGGGCGGCGGCCCCAGGGCAGTTGGCGCGACCGCGGCAGGCGCGGGCCGGGCGGAGAATTTTTCCGCCCGGGTGGACCACCCGGGCGCGGGCCGGTTGGCGGTGCGCCGCCACCCCTGCGGGCTTCCGGCCCTCCGGAAGGGTCCGCTCCGCGGTTTTTCAGAGCATACTGATCGGGATGACGAAATCACCGGCAGTCCGGCGCCACCTGCCCACCAGCCCCTTCAAAGCCCCGGTCGAAGTGCCGCGCAAACGGTTCGCCGTGGGCGACCGGGTCACCCACGACAAGCACGGCCTCGGCCGGGTCGTCGACGTCGAGGACGGCAGCGACATCGCGGTCCTCGTCGACTTCGGCTCCCGGCAGGAGCGGCTCATCCCGCCCTACGCCGAGATGTGGAAGCTCTGACCCGGGGTTCCCCCCGGGACACCAGAGCCCGGGCCCCGGCACCAGGCGCCGGCCGTGCGCGCGACCATGCGCACGGTCTGCGCCGGACGTCCGACGCGACGTCGGGCAGACGCCCGGCGGACCGTACCGTACGCGCGACCCCCGAAGCCGCCGGTGGCGCAATAGTCTGGGGGCATGTCGAACTCTGATGAGCTCCTCGTTGACATCGCCGCCATGGTGGAGTCCGAGCACAGCAACCAGATGTCCTTGACCGTGGTGGTCCCCGGAGCGGTCATCACCGGCAGGCTCGCGCCGATGGCCCTCTGGTTCGAGCGGGTGTCGGAAGTCCTGCACACCTCGCAGCACTTGAAGCCCTTCGCCGCCCTCTTCGCCCCGTCCTCCGCCGTGGCGCCCACCCGGCCCACGCACCTGCACCTCCACCGGGCGAGGATCCTGCAGGGCGACTTCGGACTTCCCCACACCGGCGGCATGTACCGCATCGCCATCGGCGACGTGAGCAGTTGGACGGTGGGCGACCTCAGCTACTCCGACGCGTGACGAAACGCCTGCCGTGCCCGCCCGGGGCCGAGTTCCCGGGCGGGCACGGCAGGCCCGCGTCGTGCCGTCAGCGACCGGTGAGGGAGCGGGCCTCGGCGGCGTAGAGCTCGGCGGGATCGAGCCCCATGCCGGTGAAGTGGCCCGCGAGTTCGAGCGAGAGCACGCCGTGCAGGCGGGTCCAGAAGGCGAGGGCCAGGCGGAGTGCCGACGGCGGGGCCGGGTGCGGTCCGGCCCAGGCCCGGTGTTCGGCGAGGTGGGCGTCGAGCGGGGACGGCGGCGCGCCGGGTGACTCGCCGGCCGGCTCCTCGGCCGTGCAGGCGTCGAGGATGACGGCCATGATCTCGCCGGAGATCCGGGTGGTCTCCTCGGGCGCGTGGTAGCCGGGCACCGGGGTCCCGTAGACGAGGAAGTAGCGCTGGGGGTCGTCCAGGGCCCACTGGCGCAGGGTGTCCACCAGTCCGGCCAGGTCGGTGCCGGCCGCGGCGCGGGCCCGGAAGGTGTCGGCGAGGCTGCGGTAGGCGTCCGTGACGAGCTCGGTGATCAGCTCGTCGCGACTGGCGAAGTACCGGTAGAGGGCCGGGCCGCTCAGGCCCATCCGTTTGGCGATGGCGTTGAGGGACAGGGCCGAGGCCCCCGCCGTGGCGATCTGCTCCCAGGCGTGCTCCTTGGCCTCTTCCCGCACCTGGGCGCGGTAGCGCTCCCGGGGAGTCCTCGCGTTTGACGCGGCCACGCCCGCCTCCAGCCCTCACGACTACACCGTCAACGTCTCGTTAGAGGCTATCACTCTCCCTCTTGACCCTCACTCGCCCTGACGGTTATAACTTCTAACGGAAGCGACGCCATCTACGGAAAAGGAGCGCGTCATGGACAGCGCACGCCTGGTCGAGGTCGTACTGCCCGGCATCGTGGCCCCGGAGGGCCTGGAGATCCGCCACGGAGCCGTGCCGAAGGCCGGTCGGGGGCAGCTCGTGATCGCCATGGAGGCGAGCGGCGTCTCGTTCGCCGAGCAGCAGATGCGCCGCGGGCGGTACTACGACCAGCCGCCGTTCCCGTTCGTTCCCGGCTACGACCTGGTGGGCCGGGTGCTGGCCACCGGCGAGGGCGTCGACCCGGGCCTGGTCGGTCAGCGGGTGGCAGCGCTGGTGAAGGTCGGCGGGTGGGCCAGCCACGTCCTGGTCGACGCCGAGGACGCCGTGCCCGTCCCGGACGGCCTCACCGCCGAAGCGGCGGAGACCGTGGTGGTCAACGGCATCACGGCCTGGCAGATGCTGCACGGCCGGGCCCGGGTCCGCGCCGGGCAGCGCATCCTGGTGCACGGCGCGAGCGGCGGGGTGGGCTCCGTCCTGGTCCAGCTGGCGCGGGCGGCCGGCGTGCAGGTGATCGGCACGGCGTCCGCCCGGCACCACGAGGCCCTGCGGGAGCTCGGCGTGATCCCGGTCGACTACCGCACCGCGGACGTGGCGGCCCGGGTCCGGGATCTGGCGCCCGGCGGGGTGGACGCCGTCTTCGACCACGTCGGCGGGCGCAGCGTGATCGACTCCTGGCACCTGCTCGCCCCCGGCGGCACGCTCGTCGCCTACGGCAGCGCGTCCACCCGCGACGACGACGGCTCCAAGCAGTGGCCCGTGCTGAAGATCCTCGCCCGCACCTGGCTCTGGAACACCCTGCCCAACGGCCGCCGCGCCTGCTTCTACAACATCTGGGCCGGCCGCGCCCTCGGCCGGGACCGGTTCCGCGCCCGCCTGCGCTCCGACCTCACCCAGGTGTTCGCCGCCGTCGACCGCGGCGACGTCACCGCCCGCATCGCCGCCCGGATCCCGCTCGCCCGGGCCGCCGAGGCCCTGCGGCTGGCGGAGTCCGGCACCGTCAGCGGCAAGATCGTCCTGACACCCTGACGCCGGGGCGCGCGCTCGGAGCGGGACGCGGGCGCCGCGGCCCCGATTGTGGCGCCGGCCACACGATCGGGGTACCCGGAGGCCCTCGGGTGAGAAGGGTCACGCCCGGCGGGCGGCCGGGCACCCGGGCGGCGACAGGGCCCGGCAGGACTGGGCGGGCGGGGTGGCGACACGGTCCGAGGGCCTGTCCGCTTCGGGACCTTGGTCATGAATCCGACCGACCTTCGGCCCAGTGGCGGCCAGTGCGTACCGGGGCAACCGTGGACGGTCGCCCGGTGTGAACGGGTGATGGCGTCGTCCCACGGACGACGCCTACCCTGCCGTCTACCCGGCGCACGGTGAGCGGGTCCTCCCGCCGCCGTACGCTCCGGAGGACCCCAGCACATGTCCCAGACCATCGACAACGCCCCGTATACCGCCTTCCACCGCAGACTGGCCCTGGCCTGTTCCGGTGGGCCGCTGCTCGACGGCTACATCCTGAGCATCGTCGGCGTCGCCCTGATCGGGATGCGCCCGGACCTCGGCCTGTCCACCGCGGAGGTCAGCCTGATCGGCGCCGCCGCCCTGGTGGGCATGTTCGTCGGCGGCGCGCTCTTCGGCGTGCTGACCGACCGGATCGGCCGGGAGGTGATGTACACCGCCGACCTGCTCGTGATGGCCGCCTGCTCGGTGCTCTCCTTCTGGGTCGACACGGTGTGGGCGATCGCCGTGCTGCGCTTCGTGCTCGGCATGGCCGTGGCCGCCGACTACCCGATCGCCACCTCCCTGCTCGCCGAGTGGCTGCCCGCCAAGCAGCGCGGGCGGCTGCTCGGCCAGCAGATCGTCGCCTGGTACGCCGGCTCCGTGCTCGCCTACGTGGTGGGCTACGCGTTCCTGGAGCTGGCCGGGCCCGGCAGCTGGCGGTGGATGCTCGCGAGTTCCACGGTGCTGTGCGCGGTCTTCCTGGTGATCCGCCGCGGCTCGCCGGAGTCCCCGCGCTGGCTGGCCGCCAACGGACGGGTCGGCGACGCGGTGCGCGTGGTCGAGAAGCACCTCGGCGTGCGGGTGGACGGCCGCGAGCTGATGCCCGACCCGGCCGAGCGCGGCCGCCCCGGCGGGCTGCGCCTGCTGATGACCCAGCCCTACCGGCGCCGCACCCTGTTCTGCGGCCTGTTCTTCCTCTGCCAGGTCGGCCCGCTGTTCGCGATGCTGACCTTCGGCCCGCAGATCCTCTCCTCCTTCGGCATGCCGGGCGGCACCGTGATGGAGACCCTGGGCACCGGGCTGATCAGCCTCGTCTTCCTGCTCGGCTGCTACCCGGCCCTGCGCCTGATCGACACCCGCGGCCGACGCCCCGTCATCATCTGGTCCTTCGCCCTGATGGCCGTCCCGCTGGTGCTGCTGGGCGTGTGGCCCACCGCCCCGGCCGCCGTCGCCCTGACCGCGCTGTGCGCGTACGCCTTCCTGTGCGGCGGGCCCAACGTCCTCGACTGGACCTACCCCAACGAGCTCTTCCCCACCGAGATCCGGGCGACCGCGGTGGGGGTGGCGACCTCGGTGAGCCGGATCGGCGCGGCCGTCGGCACCTATCTGCTGCCGCTCTCCCTGACCGGGCTCGGCACCGGCCCCACCATGCTGATCGCCGCCGGCACCACCCTGGTCGGCCTGCTGGTGTGCGTGCTGTGGGCCGAGGAGACCCGGGGCACCGCCCTGGGCGCCGCCCCGGCCGCCGCCCGCACGACCGGGCGCACCGTCCCGGCCCAGCGCGTCCCGCAGGCGGCGCGCTGACGGCCACCACGTGACGCAGGCGGCGGCGCCCCGCCCCCCCCGGGGGGGCCCCCCCGGGGGTGGGGGGGGGGGGGCCACCCGCCCAAACCCCCCGCGACCGCAGGGGCCCGGTTGGGGGGGGGTGGGCGGCGCCCGGGGGGGGCCGGGGGGCCGCGGCGCGCCGGGGGGGGGGGGGGGGGGGGGCCCCCCCCCCCGGGGGGGGGGGGCGCCCCCCCCCCCCCCCCCGGCCCCCCCCCCGCCGCGGCTTTGCGGCGGGGGCCTACTCCGGCCTACTCCACCGTCACGCTCTTCGCCAGGTTGCGCGGCTTGTCGACGTCGCGCTTGAGGGCCAGGGCGGCGTGGTAGGCGAGGAGTTGGAGCGGGATGTTGAGGAGCAGCGGGTCGAGCTCGGGCTCGCTCTTGGGGACGAGGATGCAGTGGTCGGCGAGCTTGTCCTCGGGGCGGCGGTGGCCGATGGCGATGACCCGGCCGGAGCGGGCCTTGATCTCGCCGAGCGTGGTGAGGTTCTTGTCGAGCAGTTCGTCGTCCGGCACCAGGGCGACGGTGGGCAGTTCGGGGCTGATCAGCGCCAGCGGCCCGTGCTTCAGCTCGCTCGCCGGGTAGGCCTCGGCGTGCACGTAGGAGATCTCCTTGAGCTTCTGCGCGCCCTCCCGGGCGACCGGGTAGCCGCGGACCCGGCCGATGAACATCATGCCCGCCGACTCGGCGTACTGGGCGGCGAGTTCGGCGATGGCGTCGCTCTGCGCGAGGACCTCGCGGATCTGCTCCGGCAGGGCCTTCAGGGCCGCGACGATCCGGCGGCCGTCGGCGGGCGAGAGGTCGTGGATGCGGCCGAAGTGCAGGGCCAGCAGCGCGAAGGCGACCACGGTGGAGGTGAAGGCCTTGGTGGAGGCGACGGAGATCTCCGGCCCGGCGTGCAGGTAGATGCCACCGTCGCACTCGCGGGCGATGGCGCTGCCCACGGTGTTGACGACGCCGAGCACCCGGCCGCCCTTGCGCTTGATCTCCTGGACGGCGGCCAGCGTGTCGTAGGTCTCGCCGGACTGGCTGACCGCGATGTACAGGGTGTCCGCCTCGATCACCGGGTTGCGGTAGCGGAACTCGGAGGCGGGCTCGCTGTGCGCGGGGATGCGGGAGAGCTCCTCGATCAGCTGGGCGCCCATCTCACCGGCGTAGTAGGCGGATCCGCAGCCGAGGATCTTCACCCGCCGGATCTCGCGCAGTTCGCGGGCGTCCAGGTTGAGGCCGCCGAGGTGGGCGGTGGCGAAGCGCTCGTCGAGCCGGCCGCTGAGCGTGCGCTCGACCGAGCCGGGCTGCTCGTGGATCTCCTTGAGCAGGAAGTGCTCGTAGCCGCCGGTGTCGTAGGAGTCGATCTCCCAGTCCACGGTGGACGGCTGGCGGTGCGTGGTGCGGGCGTCGGCGGTGAAGGTGCGGAAGCCGTCGGCGCGGACGGTGGCCAGCTCGCCGTCCTCCAGGTGGACGACCTGGCGGGTGTAGCGGACGAGGGCGGACACGTCGGAGGCGACGAACATCTCCTTCTCGCCGAGGCCGAGCACGATCGGGCTGCCGTTGCGGGCGACCACGATCCGGTCCGGCTGTTCGGCGTCGAGCACGGCGATGCCGTAGGTACCGACCACCTTGCCGAGCGCGGCGCGCACGGCGTCCTCCAGCTCCACGCCGTCGACGGCGTGCGCGGCGATCAGGTGGGAGAGCACCTCGGTGTCGGTCTCGGAGCGGAAGACGGCGCCGTCGGCGGTGAGCTTGGCGCGCAGTTCGTCGGCGTTCTCGATGATGCCGTTGTGGACGACGGCGATCCGCTCGGCGCCGTCCAGGTGCGGGTGGGCGTTGGCGTCACTGGGGACGCCGTGGGTGGCCCAGCGGGTGTGCCCGATGCCGATCCCGCCCTTGAACCGGGCCGGGACGGCGGCGGCCAGGTCGGCGACCCGGCCCTTGACCTTGCGGACCTTGAGCCCGCCGGTACGCCCGGTGACGGCGACGCCGGCCGAGTCGTAGCCGCGGTACTCCAGCCGGGCCAGTCCCTCCAGCAGGAAGGGGGTCGCGTCCTTGGGGCCGATGTAGGCCACGATTCCGCACATGCGTGGGCTCCTCTTGGTGAATGCTCGACGGCTGCTCGTGCGTCCTGGCAACTGCTGGGCGGACCCGCCGACGGCGCTCAGCCGTAGACGATCCGGCGCAGCTGGCGGGCCGAGAGCCCGGGCGCCGCGACGCGGCGGGCGGGAAGTTCCTCGGCGAGCCGGGCGAAGATCCGTTCGTTCGTCAGTCCGCGTGCCTGGAGCTCGCCGTGGCGGCGGCGGACGTACTCCTCGGTGGTCTCGGAGAAGTACGCCAGCACCTCCGCCACGACCCGCTCCGCCTCCCGGGGCCCGAGCGGGCTGGTCCGGGTGAGGTGGGCGAGGAGGTCGTCGTGAGGGTGGGGTGAGCTCGGCACGAGAAAGGAGCCTAGGCCGCATCGGCCACCGGATTCAAAGATCCTGCCCGAATTCGGGCAGACTTTACGACTTTCGGTTCACCCGATCAGCCACTCGCGCCTCCCCGACCTCCCTCGCCCCCTTCCCGCCGCACCCTTGTAGCCGCGCCCCTCCACACGTAGCGTGACTTTCCGCATACGTAGCGGAAGACCGGAGGCTTGCTGATGTGCGGGATCACCGGATGGGTCGCCTACGACCGCGACCTCACCGCCGAACGCGCCGTCCTCGACGCGATGACGGCCACCCAGATCTGCCGCGGCCCGGACGCCGGCGGCGTCCACCTGGAGCAACACGCCGCCCTCGGCCACCGCCGCCTCGCGGTGATCGACGTCGAGGGCGGCGTCCAGCCGATGACCGTCGAACACGACGGCCGGCTGCTGGCCGCGCTCACCTACAGCGGCGAGGTCTACAACCACCGCGAGCTGCGCGCGGAACTGGAGGCGGCCGGCCACCGCTTCCGCACCCGCAGTGACACCGAGGTCGTCCTGCACGCCTACCTGGAGTGGGGCGAGCAGCTGGCCGAGCGGCTGAACGGCATGTTCGCCTTCGCGATCTGGGACGCCCGCAGCGAGGAGCTGCTGCTGGTCCGCGACCGGATGGGCGTCAAGCCCCTGCACTACCACCCCACCCCGGACGGCGTGGTCTTCGGCTCCGAGGTGAAGGCGATCCTCGCCCACCCCGCGGTGCGCCCGGTGGTCGACCTGGACGGGCTGCGCGAACTGCTCTCCTACAGCCGCACCCCGGGGGTCACCCCCTACCGGGGCATCGCCGAGGTCCGGCCCGGGCACGTCGTCCGGGTCCGCCGCGAGGGCCTGTCGATGCGCCGCTACTGGGCGCTGGAGGCCCGTGAGCACACCGACACCCTGGAGGCCACCGTCGCCACCGTCCGGGCCCTGCTGGAGGACATCGTCCACCGCCAGCTCGACTCGGACGTCCCGCTCTGCTCCCTGCTCTCCGGCGGCCTGGACTCCAGCGCCGTCACCGCCCTCGCCGCCCGGGTGCTGCGCGACGCGGGCGCCGGTCCGGTGCGCTCCTTCGCCGTCGACTTCACCGGCCAGAGCGAGAACTTCCACGCCGACGCGGTCCGGCCGACCCAGGACGGCCCGTACGCCCGGCTGCTCGCCGAGCACGTCGGCGCCGACCACACCGTGATCGAACTGGACGCCGCCGAGCTCGGCGACCTCGCCCAGCGCGCCACCGTCCTGCGTGCCCGGGACCTGCCCGGCGGGATCGGCGACATGGACATCTCGCTGCTGCTGCTCTTCCGGGGCGTGCGCCGCCGGTCCACCGTCGCCCTGTCGGGCGAGTCCGCGGACGAGCTGTTCGGCGGCTACCGCTGGTTCCACGACCCGCAGGCGATCGCCGCCGACGACTTCCCCTGGGCGGTCTCGCTGACCGGCATCGGCGGCGAGGGCGCCGGCCCACGGGAACAGATCCTCGACGCCGGCCTGCTCGGCAGGCTCGACCTGGCGGGCTACCGGCGGGCCCGCTACCGCGAAGCGCTCACCGAAGTCCCGCACCTGCCGGACGCCGACCCGCTGGAACGGCGGATGCGCGAGATCTCGTACCTCCACCTGACCCGCTTCGTCTGCATCCTGCTCGACCGCAAGGACCGGATGAGCATGGCCAACGGCCTGGAGGTGCGGGTGCCGTTCTGCGACCACCGGCTGGTCCAGTACGTCTTCAACACCCCGTGGGCGATGAAGCACTTCGACGGCCGGGAGAAGAGCCTGCTGCGCGCCGCCGTCCGGGACATGCTGCCGGACGCCGTCGCCGACCGGGTGAAGAGCCCGTACCCGGTCACCGCGGACCCGCACTACCCGGCGCTGCTGCGGGCCGAACTCGCCCAGCTCACCGCCCAGCGGAAGTCCCCGGCGCTCGACCTGCTCGACCGGCGGCGCCTGGCCGACGCGCTCTCCCCGGACACCGACCCGCAGTCCGTCCGGCTGGCCGTCGACCTCGCGCTCGACCTGGACACCTGGCTGACGGAGTACCAGGTGACGCTGGATCTCTGACGGTCACCCCGGTGCTTCGCGGCACTCCCCGGACTCCCCGGACGGCGCGGCGACCCGGCGCCGCTACGCCGTTCGGGTGATCTTCCGGAACCAACCCGCCGCGCCCGGGCGTCGGACCGTGCGATAGCGTCGCCGACACCTCCCGAATGGCTGGCGAAAACGCGGATTCCCGCCACCGTGCCGTCAGGATGGGAGCGAACCGTCCACCTCGATCCGCCGGGGGATCACCTCATGCAGCCGCGAGTATTCGCGATTCTCACCGCCCTGCTCCTGGGCGTCCTGGGCCTCGGGTCGGTCGCCGTCACCGACTGGTCGCCCGCGGCCACCGCGGCGACCACCCCGGCCGTCGCCGGGGCCACCGGCGGCGCCGCCCCCGCCGTCGCGCCGGCGGCCGCGGGCGCCACCCCGACCGGCGACCCGGCGGTGTGGACCCGGTCGACGCTGCGCAACAAGCTGATGGCCGAGATGGACGCCACCGACCCCGGCGTCGCGCTCGCCGACCTCGACCGGATCACCAAGGAGAAGCCGTACACCGTGCGCTTCTGCCACCCGATCGCGCACGAGCTCGGCCACGCGGCGGTCAAGCGCTTCAACGAGGACTTCCAGAAGGTCATCTCCTTCCCCCACGAGACCTGCGCGGCCGGCTACCTGCACGGCGCGGTCGAGGAGATGCTCAACGCCTCCACCCAGCCCGAGGTGGACCTGCTCAAGCTCTGCGCGCCCAAGAACGCCGGCCCGTGCATCCACGGCGTCGGCCACGGCACCATGTTCGTCGCCAAGCAGGACGTCGCCAAGGCACGCGAGCTGTGCAACAAGTTCCCCAGCGACCAGAACAGGATCCGCTGCTCCGAGGGGCTGTTCATGCAGCTCTTCGGCCCGGACGAGGAGGACGAGCAGGCCAAGGCGAACCTGCCCGCCGACAAGCTCGCCCAGGACCCGCTGTACCCGTGCAAGGACCAGCCGTCCCTGTTCCAGTCCGCGTGCTACTTCTACGCCCCGACCTTCTACCTCTCCTCGCACGACTACCCGAACCACCCCGAGGTCTACGCCGACGCCCTCACGTGGTGCCTCAACGGCAAGGCCAGCGGTGGGGCGGTCGACTGCAGCCGCGGCGTCGGCTCCCGGACGATGAAGTACAACCTCGACCGCGAGGACTGGGCCGCCCAGCAGTGCGCCACCGCCGCCGACGGCTGGCAGCGCAAGGCCTGCGCCGAGGGCCTGGTCAGCTACTACACGGTCAACTACACCGACGGCGGCGCGGCCGGGCGGCTCTGCGCCAAGATCGGCGACAAGGAGATGCAGGGCTACTGCCGCTCCGCCGGTGGCCTGTCCAGCTCGCTGGACTGACCCGGCCGTCCGCCCCGGCCTGCTCGCCGTCCGACCCGGACCGAGACGCCGTCTCACCTGGAGGGCCCGCGCCGCACGGCGCGGGCCCTCTCCGTAGGATCGGGCGGATCAGGGTGCGCCGAGGACGCCGCGCCTCCCCCGCCCCCTGGAGAACCGCCGTCATGACCACCGAGGACTTCCGCGCCGCCGCGCACTCCGCCGCCGACCTCGTCTCCGACTACCTCGCCGAACTGCCCGGGCGCCCGGTCTGGCAGCCGATGGACGACGCCGCCCGCAACGCCCTGCTCGACGCGCCGCTGCCCGCCGACGGCCGCCCGCTCGCCGACCTCCTCACCGCCATCGGGCGGGAGGTCCTGCCCCACCCGATGGGCAACGGCCACCCCCGCTTCTTCGGCTGGGTCAACTCCGCCCCCGCCCCCGCCGGAGTCCTCGCCACCCTCGCCGCCGCCGCGATGAACCCCAGCTCGGCCGGCGGCGACCACGCCGACGTCCACCTGGAGCGCGCCGTGGTCCGCTGGATCGCCGAACTGGTGGGCTTCCCGCACCCGGCCGGCGGCGGGCTGCTCACCTCCGGCACCTCGATGGCCACCATCGTCTGCCTGGCCGCCGCCCGGAACCGGGCCGCCCGCCGGGCCGGGTGGGACGTCCGCGAGGACGGCCTGGCCGGCCTGCCGCCGCTGGTCGGCTACGTCACCGGTGAGACCCACTCCTGCGTCCGCAAGGCCGTCGAGCTCCTCGGCCTCGGCAGCCGGCACCTGCGCACCGTCGCCACCGACCCCGACGGACGCCTCGACCCCGCCGGGCTGCGGGCCGCCGTCGAGCGCGACCGGGCCGCCGGGCTGCTGCCCTTCCTGGTCGTCGCCTCGGCCGGCACCGTCGGCACCGGCGCGGTCGACGACTTCGGCCCGATCGCCGACCTCTGCGCCGAGCAGCGCCTGTGGCTGCACGTCGACGGCGCGTACGGGGCCTTCGGCGTCCTCGACCCGGCCATCGCCCACCGCTACGCGGGTCTGGAGCGCGCCGACTCCCTCGCCCTCGACCCGCACAAGTGGCTGGGCGTCCCGGTCGACTGCGGCTGCGCGCTGGTGCGCGACACCGAGGAGCTGCGCGGCACCTTCAGCCTCGTCCCGTCCTACCTGCGCGACGAGGCGGCCGGCGCGCTCGGCTGGTTCTCCGAGTACGGCACCGAGCAGACCCGCCCGTTCCGCGCGCTCAAGGTCTGGGCCACCATCGCCCACAAGGGCCGCGACGGCATCGCCCGCGACATCGCCCGCTGCACCGCGCTGGCCCGCCGCCTCGGCGAACTGATCGAGGCCGACGCCGAGTTGGAGCTGCTGGCCGAGGTGCAGACCTCCATCGTCGCGTTCCGCCACCGCACCCCCGGACACGACGAGGCCGCCCTCGACGCCCTCAACCGCGAGCTCCCGGTCGCCGTCCAGCGGCGCGGCCGGGTCTTCGTCACCGGGGCTCGCCTCGGCGAGCGCGAGATGCTCCGGGCCTGCCTGCTCAACGCCGACACCACCGAGGCCGACCTGGAACTCCTGCTCGCCGAGGTCAAGGCGGCGGCCGCGGAACTGCAGCCGTAACGCGGGCCCGAAGACCTTAACCACCAGGTCACAGCGGGTTCGTGGAGCGGAAACACCGCACGGGCAAGGTGCTGTCATGGAGCACACCGAGCACCCGGAGCACCAGACGCCGCAACCGACGCCCGCCCTCCCCCGTGCCCGACGGCGCGGCGCCAGAGCCCACCGCTGGCGCCGCGACTCCGTCGAACTCGCCGCCGTCTTCGTCTCGGTCACCGCGGCCGACCTGGTCGCCAAGATCGTCGTCAACGGCCCCGACGGCCCGGTGGTCCTCGCCGCCTCCGCCCTCGCCCTCCTCGCCACCGCCCTGTTCCACACCTGGTGGTCCCAGCGCCACCACCCCCACGCCCCCGCGCCGCCGACCACCCTGTGGCGCGTCCGCACCGCCGCCCGCAGCTCCCCCGCCGACCTGGCCCGCGTCCACACCGCCCTCGCCGACCGGCACGTCGCCATCCTCTCCCTCCAGCCCCACCCCCTCCCCGACACCACCGTCGACGAGCTCTACCTCCGCGCGCCCCACACCCTCAGCCCCATCGACCTCACCACCCTCCTCACCACCACCGGCCACCCCCTCCTCGACACCCCCACCCGCATCGGCTAGGGCTACCGGCCGTCCGCGGCACGGGCCGGGGTGAGGCGGTAGGCGGGGAGGCCTCGGCGGCGGATGAGGAGTTCGGCGACCACGAGGTTGGGGAGCCAGCTGAGGAAGGGGACCGCGGCGTAGGCGTTGTCGAAGAGGCGGCCGCCGTCGACGGGCCCCTGGGCGGCGAGCTCCTGGAGGACGATGAGGACGCCGAGCCAGGCGCGCAGGGTGACGGCGGCGTAGGTGAGGGCGAAGCTGCGGATCATCCAGGCGCGGTGGCTCGGCAGGTCACGGTCGCGGATGGCGCGGTAGCCGCGCCAGGTGGTCCAGGCCCAGAGCAGGGCGAGGCTGCCGAACCCGAAGAAGCCGTCGAAGGCGATCGAGTTGAAGAACGACATGACGAACGCGGCCACGGATCCGGCCGCGACCGCGAGGACGTAGACCCGGCCGGTCCAGCGGTGCGCGGCGGGGGATCTGCGGCGCAGCGCGGTGGAGAACTGGAGCGGGCCCACCAACAGCGCCAGCGAGGCCGTCACGATGTGGACGTAGAAGGTGACCTGGACGGCCATCGGGCGCTCGGCGTAGGTGGCGGACAGCCCGCCCTTCGACGCGGCGATGGGCAGGCTGGCCTGGGCGTAGGTCCCCACGGCGTAGGCGACGATGGTGAGCGAGGTCAGCAGGACGACGACCCAGCGGACTCGTCCGCCCCGGCCCGTCCTCGTGCTGGGGGTGGTCGCGACATCGGCGGCGGTACTGGTCATCGGTGACCCCGATCGGCTGGAGATGGGACGGCATCACGTGCACGGGTGCGGCGGCGCCGGCCGGCCGGCGCCGCCGGGCCCGGACGCGCCGCCCTGCGCTCCGGCGCCCCGGAGCGGGGCCTTACCGCCACGGTGTTCGAACCTCCAGCCCAGTCTGCGCGGGCGGGCGGCCCCGCGCCCATGGAGCCACCCCCCACCCCCGAAGGGGGGCTACCCCCATGGCCTGACGCAGCGTCAAGCCTTCCTGTCGGCAACCCGGTTATCCCACCCGTCGCGATCTGCGCACTGACGCTACGTCAGCCACTCGCGCGCCGGCTGGCTCAATTACATCTCTACTCAGCTCCACTGTCGGACGGGTACGTTTGTTCGGTGTCCGCACCGTCTGGACCATCCGGACGCGGCATGCGCGGCTACCACGCCGCGCTGTCCGCGCTCCGCCAGCACCACGGCATCCGCACCACGCCGTACCAGCCGAGCACCGGCCGCTTCCTCAGCCCCGACCCGCTGCTCCTGCCCGACGATCCGCAGCAGTGGAACGCCTACGCGTACAGCCACAACAATCCGGTCAACAGGGCGGACCCGTCCGGGCTGTACGACCCGGACGTCCGGGCCGCACAGCTGAAGGAGCGGGTGGAACAGGAGAACGCCGCGAAGAACTGCGGCGGCCCCGGGAACACCGGACCGACTGTCTGCCCCGACGGGAGCAGCTGGGAGGACAACCGCCCGACCGCGGCTCAGCTGACGGCCCTGAAGTACCGGATCCAGATGAGGAAGCTCATCGCCGAGGGCGGTGACGACTACTCGGACACCGAGGACAGGGTGTTCAAGAAGCACGCGCCCGGTCCGCACGACCGGAAGGTCAAGATCCTCATGGGCGAGGTCGTCGTGGGGCTGAACGTTCAGGGGCTCAGGGTCGACGACACGTTCTACGTGGCGGCGAAGCTGCTGGCCCACTACCTGGACGCGAGTGGAACACCGTTCGAACTCCACCCCAACAGCATGATGAACGAGATCCCGGCCTTCAAGAAGGCCGTCAAGAACTACCTGACCGGTGACGCCGCCGGGAAGGAGACATTCGACTCGGGCTGGCAGAGGACCCGCGCCAACGAGAAGGACGGGCCGTCGAGCATCGGATGGTTCTACGCCCTGAACAACTTCCAGTGGAGGGTCTCCGGCGTGAACCGGAAGGACAGTGGGCCAGAATACAAACTGGAGATCCGCAAGCGCTACGACTGGGGAACCCCCAGTGAGGGCCGGGACCTCCTGCACAAGATTCACATCGAGGTGACCCAGCCGGAGATCGCCCATCTCAACACCGTGGGGCTGGCACAGGACTTCGACGTGTTCGGTTCGGTGACGATGCGAGGGGTGCCCGGATGACAGCTCCGGTGAGGTTGATACGTGCTTGCCTGGTGAGTGCCTCGCTCCTGGCCCTAGGGGCCTGCGGCGGTGCGACGGGCGGCGGTGTGTCCGCCGGTGGCGGGACGGCCACGGCTGCTGCCGCCCCGTCCGCAGCGGCGCCGTCCGGTGAATCCGAGGCGAGGGCCATCGGGTGGCCCAGCGCCGACCAGCGGCGGGTGTACGGCGTGGTCCCGCCGGAGGGCGCGACCGACGTCAGCTACGGGTTCTACAAGGTCGGCGGTGGCGGAGATCTCTGGGCGACGTTCAAGACCGGCCAGGAGGGCCTGGATGCGTTCCTCGCCAGTCTCAGGCTCAAGGAGTCGGACCTTTACCCCGGTGTCCAGGAGTTCATCGACTCCGAACTCGAACTCACCGGCTGGTCGATCGATCCCACCCATACGGTGAAGGGCATTTCGGCCCCGGCCAAGGAGGAGGACATGAAGAGCCCGAGCCACAAGATCGTCGTGGACTACACGGGCCCCGGCCCGTTCACGGTGTACATCCTGGCCGGCAAGCCGTAGCGCTCCCCTGAGGCCGAAACCGGCCGCGTCCGCCGCTCGTTGCGGCGGGCGCGGCCGTTGTGGTGTCAGGGGGCGGCGGTGCCGAAGGGGTTGTCGATGAGGTAACGCCAGTTGCCGTCGGGGCCGCGGCGGGCGACGTCGGTGGCAGTGCCGGTGAGGTGAAGGGCGGTGTCGCCGGTGACGTAGGTGTGGCGGGGACGGACGGTGATGGGCAGGCCGACGGCGAGGAAGCCGACGTTGCGCCCGGATCCGGCACGGTTCGGGAGGCTGTGGGGCTGGTTGCTTCCTTGCGACGTTCCTTTTCAACAGCTCGCGCCACCGGTCGCGGTAGGTCCGGGCGCTTTCTCCGCCGGCCAGCACTGTGTAGAAGCCCTTGACGTCGTCGCTCAGCACCTCGTGGATGCTCTGCCCGTCCGCCGCCGTCTCCTCGAGCAGGCCCAGCGTGCCGTCGAGGACCGGCATCAGGTTGCGGCCCGTGAGGCCCGAGTGCGGGGAGAGGTGGACCTTGATCTGTTCCCACGCCGCCCGGTGGTCGGCTGGCAGGGCCACGGCCCGGGCCTCGAACGCCTTCCACTCCCGGGTGAGGTCGCTGCCGGTGATGGTCTCCCAGGAGTACACCCACTTCAAGATCGACAAGGCACGTGAGGCCGCCAAGGGCAGCACCGACCCGACTGGCATGAACGCCGTCACCCCCGACCCCTCCCAGGGCCGCGACGTCACCGTCTACGCCGAAGCCCAGACCGACTCCCACACCATCGGCACCTTCGCCTAGATGAATGATGCGAAGGGTTAGTGGTCGTAGGCGGTCAGGGAGCGCATGACGGGCTGGCCGGTGCGGTCGTTGTGCCAGATTGCGCACGTCAGCGCGAGGATGCGCTGCAGGACGCGGACCATCACGCCGCCTGGGGTACGGCCCTGGTGGCGTTCGAGGTCGAGCTGGGCCTTGAAGGTCTGGTTGACGGACTCGATGGTCTGCCGCAGCGGCTTGAACAGTGCGGATCCGGCCCGCAAGGGCTCGCCCTTGCGGGCCGGACGAAGCAGCCGCACTCCCCAGTCGGCGAGTTCGCGTTCGAAGGCGCGGCCGTAGTACTGCTGGTCGCTGATCAGGGTCTGTCCCGGCCGGGAGCCGGCGAGATCGGGCTCCGCGTGGAGCATGCCGAGCAGGGTCTCGCGCTCGTCGGCCTTCGCGCCGGTCAGCGCGAAGGCGACGGGCAGCCCGTGCAGGGTGCACACCAGGTGCAGGCGCAGACCCCAGAAGAACCGGGAGTGGCTGGCGCAGTAGCCGTACTCGGCCCATCCGGCCAGGTCGGAGCGCTTGGCCGTCTCGCGGGAACGCCCGCATTCCACCGGCATGGAGTCGACGACCCACACGGTGTCCGTCCACAGCGAGGTGTCGGTCGCGAGCCGGCGGTTGACGCGTGCGATCAGGTCGGCGGCCTTGCGTAGCCGCCTGTTGTAGTCCGACTGCCCGGGCAAATAGGGGAACAGGTGTCGCAGGTGGGTGGTGGCGTGGCGGATCCAGCGGCGTTCGGAGGTGAAGCCGAGCAGGGCCTGCATCACGGCCAGGGTGACCAGCTCGGCGTCACTGAGCCGGGGCGCGATGCCGACTTCGGGCCGTTTCGGCGCCAGATGCGGCGATTCCTTCAGCAGGTCGCCGGTCTTCACGTAGAGTGCGGTCGCGAGGGAGTCCAGGTCAGGCGTCACAACCGACCTTTGAACTCCCTCGCTTCATGTCATGCGCGACAAGGAGCCCTTGGCATCAATCATCTAGGGCTTGGGACCGGCGCGCGTCACCCGCCCGTCCGGGGGCCTTCGGGCGTCCTGAGGCCGGTGTGACACATCGCCCGGAGGCCGTTACGCAGCCGATGGACGGCCGTGACACGACCGGCCGGGGACCGCGACACGGGCCTCCTACCGTCGCTGACGACGCACCGGCCACTCGGGCCGGGCGGCGTCCATGACGAAGGAGAGACACCGTATGAGCAGGAGCCGTACCGACCGTTCCCCCGCCCGCCGCGTGCTGGCGGTCTGCGCCCTGACCGGCGGCGCGCTGCTGACCGCCGTCACCGGCGGGCAGGCCTGGGCCGACGGCACCCCGACCCCGACGGCCACCCCGTCCGCCGCGGGTGTGGCCCAGCCCGCGGCGCCGGGCGCGGCGGTGGCCACCCCCTCGCCGAGCCGCCCGGCCACTCCCCCGGCCCCCTCGGCCGCGGTCCAGGGTTCCGGTGCCGCCGTCGCCTCGCCCACCGCACAGCCGGCCGGTAGCGACGCCAAGCCCCAGGTCCGGGAGGTGCCCAAGGGCGCGGCCCAGGCCGGGGACGGATCCGGCGAGACCGACGGCAACGGCCTGATGCTGGCCGGTGGTGGGGGCATCGCGGCCGTCGGCGCCGCCGCACTGGGCTTCGCGATCCTGCGCCGCCGCTCCGGTGCGCGCGGCTGACACCGGCCCCGAGTCCGCCGGGCACCCCGGCGCCGCTGCCCCGCCCCTGACCGGGCGGGGCGGCGGTGCCGGGGGCCCGGTGGGCGCCGGGGCCCCGGCGAACGGCGGGCAGCCCGACGGCACGTCCGGTGCCGCCCGGCCGGCCCGCCGCGGCCGCCCGCGCGGTGGCGGCCGCCGGCGGCGCGTCACCGGACCGGGCCCGGTGCGCCGGACCGCCTTCGGCGCGGCGGGCCTGGCCTGCCTGGTGCTGGGCACCACCGTCGCGCTGTCCGGCCAGCACACCCCGGTGGTGCGGGTCGAGCCCTCGGTGCACGGCAGTGCGGACGGTCCGGCCGCCGCGCCCACGGGCGGCACCGGGAGCCCGACGAGCACCGGAACCGGCGGAAACGCCGGGAGCTCCGGGGCTCCGGCCACCACGCCGCAGCCCTTCGCCGCCTCCGCTCCGACCCGGCTGCTGATTCCGACCGCCGGGGTGGACGCCCCGGTGACCGGCCTCGGCCTGAACCCCGACGGAACGGTCGAGGTGCCGGCCGCCGACCGGGCCGGCGAGGTCGGCTGGTACCGCAACGGGCCGACGCCCGGCGAGACCGGCCCCGCCGTCCTGATCGGGCACTACGACACCGCACACGGACCGGCGGTCTTCCACGGCGTGCCCAAGCTGCGGGAGGGCGACCTGATCCAGGTCCGGCGCGCGGACGGCAGCACCGTGGACTTCAAGGTCCGTACGCTGCTGCAGGCCGCGAAGGACCGTTTCCCCACCGATAAGGTCTACGGCGACACGCCCGCGCCCGTGCTCAGGCTCATCACCTGCGGCGGGCGGATCGGCTCGGACGGGCACTGGACGGACAACATCATCGTCCTGGCGGACCTAGCCGGTCCGGGCGCCGCGACCGGCTGAGGCCGCTCGGCGACGGGACGGCCGGAGGCGCTTCGCGGTCGGGACGGCGGGACGGGAACCACCGACCGCCGTCCACGCGACCTACCACCGAGACCGGTACGGGGACGAACCGGCACATCGCCGCAGACCAGGAGGACGAGCACCGACCGTGGCAGCAGCATCCCCCCTCCACCGCCGGCCCGGCGCCGTCCCGGTGGCGGCCCTCGCCGCCCTGGCCGTCCTCGTGGCGCTCGCCGCCCTGGCCGTCGGCCGCGCCACCCCCGGCGGGTTGCAGGACCAGGGCCCGGCCCCAGCGGTGACGCCGCCGCCGGTCGCCCAGCCGCTCTGGCCCGACCTGGCCGCCTCGCCACCGCCGACCCAGCCCCCCACCGGGGCGGCCGCCGGCCCGCAGACCGCGCCGCAACCCGTGCCGGACGTGACCCTCGCCGGGCGCGACATCACCACGGTCGACGCCGGTACCGTCCGCACCATCCTCGCCAAGGATCCGGCGGTGACCGCGGACGAGCGCCGCGCCCTCGACTCCTGCCCCACCTGCGAGATCCGCAGCCCCGAATTCCGCGACCTCACCGGTGACGGAAAGCCCGAGCTGATCGTCGCCGTCACCACCCCCGGTCCCGTCGTGCTGCACGTCTACACGCCGGCCGACGACCATCTGCTGCCGATCCTCCGGGTCGAGGTGCTGCGAGGGTTCAGCGCCGCGGCCGTCGGATCCGACCTGTGGCTCTACGAGCCGACCACCACGTTCATCCAGACCCGCAGCCACTACCAGTGGGACGGCGTCCGACTCGTCCTGATGGAGCAGAAGCTGGAGGGCGTCGGCCCCGTCCCCGGCAGCGGAAGCGCGAACGGCACTGGGCCTGCGGTCGGCAGCTCCGCCGAGCCCTCCCCCGCCGCCTCCCCCG
Source organism: Kitasatospora sp. NPDC087314 (assembly GCF_044744365.1). Taxonomy (NCBI): domain Bacteria; kingdom Bacillati; phylum Actinomycetota; class Actinomycetes; order Kitasatosporales; family Streptomycetaceae; genus Kitasatospora; species Kitasatospora sp. NPDC087314. The sequence goes on along the minus strand of NZ_JBIUYE010000004.1, from coordinate 49,281 downwards.
CCAACGGCCGCGCCCCCGCACCGATCCGCCCGTCGTCCGGCCCGGTCACCACGGCCGAACCGACCCCGTTGGCTCCCGGTGCCGTCGTACCCTCCACACGAACGGCCGTCCCGACGCCCGCCCACCCGACCCCGGCTCCCCCGGAAGCGAAGCCATGAACCCCGCAACCGCGCCCGCCCACCCGCACATCCTGCTCGTCGAGGACGACGAGGTGATCCGGGAGGCCACCCGGATGGCCCTGGAGCGCTACGGCTTCCCGGTCACCACGGCCGCCGACGGCCTGGAGGGCCTGGAGGCCTTCCACGCCGTCCGCCCCGACCTCCTCCTGCTGGACGTCATGCTGCCGCTCCTCGACGGGGTCGGCCTCTGCCGCCGGATCCGCGAGGAGAGCCAGCTGCCGATCCTGATGATGTCGGCCCGCACCGACCCGGTCGACGTGGTGTCCGGCCTGGAGGCCGGTGCGGACGACTACGTGGTCAAGCCCTTCGAGAGCGCCGTACTGGTCGCCCGGATCCGCACCGTGCTCCGCCGGGTCCGCGTGGTCCCGGCGGCCGACACCGCCGTACCCGCGGAGCCGGTGCCCCCGACCGGCTCCGCGGGCCCTGCGGAGCCCGTTCCCCCCGCACCCTCCCCCGCGCTCCGCAGCTTCGACGGCATGCAGCTGGACACCGACAGCATGGAGGTCCGCGTCCACGGCCACCTCGTCCCGCTCACCCCCACCGAGCTGCGGCTGCTGCTGGAGTTCACCGCCGCGCCCGGCATCGTGCTGGAACGCTCCACCCTGCTGGAACGCGTCTGGGACTACGACTGGGGCGCCGACACCCGGGTGGTGGACGTCCACGTGCAGCGGCTTCGGGCCAAGATCGGCTCCGGCCGGATCGAGACCGTCCGCGGGTTCGGCTACAAGCTGCGGCGCCCGGCATGACCCTGCGCCGCCAGATCGCCACCGCCGTCGCCGCCATCTCCGTCCTGGTCGCGGTGGCCGTCGGCCTGCTGGTCCACCAGGCGATGATCCGTCAGCACGTGGACCAGGCCCGCGCCTCCGCGCTGACCGTCCTCGACTCGGCGCTGGACACCTACAAGCGCAGCGGCGACACCGACAGCCGGGCCACCCGGAACGACCCGGCGCTGCCCACCCGGCTGCACGACCTCGCGACCGGCGGCCGGGAGGGCACGCTGCTCGCCACCGGCCCGCAGGGCGAGTCGATGTGGGCGGCCCGCCCGATCCAGGACGGGGTGCTCTCGGTCCGGGTGGACTTCACCCAGGACCGGCAGTCGATCGCCGACCTCGACCGGATCATCCTGATCACCGTCGTCGCGGCGGTCTTCACCACGGTCCTGGCCGGCGTGCTGGTCGCCGACCGGATCAGCCGTCGGCTGCGCACCGCGGCGACGGCCGCGCGCGGCATCGCCGCCGGGCGGACGGACACCCGGATCGGTGAACTCGTCGACGGGCGGGACGAGGTCGCCGATCTCGCCGCCGCCGTCGACCTGATGTCGCGTACCCTGCACCGCCGGCTGGAGGACGAGCAGCGCTTCACCGCGGACGTCGCCCACGAGCTGCGCACCCCGCTCACCGGCCTGGTCACCGCGGCCGAACTGCTGCCGCCCGGCCGCCCCACCCAACTCGTCCAGAACCGGGTGCAGGCCCTGCGCTCGCTGGTCGAGGACCTGCTGGAGGTCTCCCGCCTCGACGCGGACGCCGAAACCCCGGACCTCGCCCCCGTCCCGCTGGAACGGGCGGTCCGCCGGACGGTCACCCTCACCGGCCTGGACGTGGACGTGGCCGTGGCCGCCGACCGCCAGGTCCGCACCGACCTCCGCCGCCTCGACCGCATCCTCGGCAACCTCCTGCTCAACGCCCACCGCCACGGCACCTCGCCGGTCGAACTCCACGTCGACGGCCACCGGATCACCGTCCGCGACCACGGCCCCGGCTACCCCGAGGACCTCCTCGACCACGGCCCCCAGCGCTTCCGCACCAACGCCCCCGAACGCGGGCGCGGCCACGGCCTCGGCCTCACCATCGCCACCGGCCACGCCCGCGTCATCGGCGCCACCCTCACCTTCGCCAACCACCCCGCCGGCGGCGCCCTCGCCACCCTCACCCTCCCCGACGAGCCGCTCCACCCCTGACCCCGGCCGGGGCCGGGTGCCGGCTGCGGTCCGCCGGCACCCGGCGGACCGCCCGTGCGGTAGCCACTCAGCCGTCGCTCGGCTGCACGACGCACGCCGAGTTCGCGAGCATCGACCCGAAGCCGCCGAGCAGCGAGGAGACGACGCCCTTGCAGGCCGCGGCCTCCTGCGGCGTCTTGGGACCGGCGGCGGCGGCCGGCTGGGCGAGGGAGAGCGGCGCGGCCAGCAGCAGTGCGCAGCACGCCGCGCCCAGAGCGGACTTCTTCGCGAAAGACAGTGGGAAGGACATGGGTGCCCCTTCGGAGGAGGTGGGATTCGGCGGAAAGCCGAGCCATCCGTATCCGAAGAGGCACCGGCGCTCACGGATCCTGCGCCATCCGTGAGCGTGTCCGATGCCGTCGATCACGCCCGATCAGCGGTCCCGCCCCGATCAGCCGTCCCGCCGACCCGCCCCGCCCGGTGAGCTTCGGCCCCCGGCCCGCCGCCGACCCGGTCATTCGTGCGTTCACGATCGCGTAACCGGCCGGAAGCGCGGCGTCGGTAGCGTCGCCCGCATGACGGCATCACGCACTCGCCCCGAACGGCTCTGGCACCGGCCTTTCCGCAGGTCCGACCGCAGGTGCGCGGCGCCCGACGGCCAGGCCACCCGGCTGCCCGCGCTCACCGGGGGCCCGTTCCGGAGCGCCCGCCCGTACCCGCCGGTCGACCGGCCGCGGGCCGCGGCCGAGCCGGGCCGGGAGGTGCCGTCCCCGCTCTCGGTGGACGGAACGGAGCTGGTGCTGCGCCCCGCCGGGCCGACCGACCGGGCCGAGGCCCTGGCGATGCACGGCCGCTGCTCCCCCGCCTCGCTGCGGCTGCGCTACCACGGGCCGGTCCGTGACGCCGGCCGCTACCTGGACCACCTGCTGGACGCCCGGCACGGCCACAGCCTCGCCGTGACGGCCGCCGACGGGCGGATCGTCGCCCTCGGGCACCTGATGTGGGACGACGGCGAGGCGGAGCTGGCGGTTCTGGTCGAGGACGCCTGGCAGCGGCGCGGGCTCGGGCTGGAGCTGCTGCGGCGGCTGTCGACGGCGGCCCGGGCGGCCGGCGTGGGCTCGGTGTACGCGATGACGCACGCCTCGAACACCGGGCTGATCGCCGCGATGCGCCGGCTGGCCGCGCCGCTGGACTTCCACGCCGAGGACGGCACCCTGGTGATCACCGCCACGCTGGCCTCGGGCGAGCCGACCGCCTGCGCCCGCCTGAGCCGCTGATCCCGGGCGGCCGATCCCAAACGGCCGATCCGGGCAGCTGATCAGTTCTTCACCACACTCTTACCAGGGAACCCGGCGGCGCCGGTGAGCGTCCCAAGCGGCAACGGCCCCCTCCGTACACCGCCTTCCCCCACGGGCCGTCAGGACGCCCGTGGCGGCGCCTTCGGCCGCGTCGCAGCAGGCGGCATGGGGTCCGGATCGTCGAGCCGGGCGGCGGAGTCGGTAGGCTGGCCCCGTCCCCGCCGCCCGACGGCCCGTTAATCCGGACCCGGGTGGTGCCGCAGCAAGGAGGAACCACTGAGCATGGCAGGCACCGAATCGGAGCCCACAGGCGCACGCGACGCCTCGCTGCCGGCCCGCGCCAAGATCGCGGTCACCGCCGGCCGGGTGGCCGCCGCCGTGTCCCGCAAGGCCGGTCGCGGAAGCGGCTCGGTGATCGGCGGCAAGGTCGCCCTCAGGCTCGACCCCGACCTGCTCGGCACCCTCGCCGACCACCTCGACGTCATCCTGGTCAGCGCCACCAACGGCAAGACCACCACCACCCGGCTGATCGCCGAGGCGCTGCGCGCCGCCGGTCCGGTGGTCTCCAACGCCCTGGGCGCGAACATGCCGGCCGGCATCACCTCCGCCCTGGCCGGCGGCTCGGACGCCCGCTTCGGCGTGATCGAGGTCGACGAGAAGTACCTGGCGACGGTCGCCCGCGACACCCGCCCCAAGGCGATCGCCCTGCTCAACCTCTCCCGCGACCAGCTCGACCGCGCCGCCGAGACGCGGATGATGGCCGAGAAGTGGCGCGAGGGCCTGCAGGACACCGAGGCCGTGGTCATCGCCAACGCCGACGACCCGCTGGTGACCTGGGCCGCCTCCTCCTGCAAGAAGGTGGTCTGGGTGGCCGCCGGACAGGCGTGGAAGGAGGACGCCTGGTCCTGCCCCGCCTGCGGCGGTGTGATGCAGCGCCCCGGCGAGGACTGGTTCTGCCAGGAGTGCGGCTTCCGCCGCCCCAACCCGCACTGGGCGCTCCAGGGCACCCACGTGATCGACCCGCAGCGCGGCGCCTGGCCGATCCAGCTCCAGCTGCCCGGCCGGGCCAACCTGGCCAACGCCACCAGCTCGGCCGCCGTCGCCGCCGTGTTCGGGGTCTCCCCGCAGGTCGCGCTGGAGCGGATGCGCTCGGTGACGGCCGTCGCCGGCCGCTACGACGTGGTCCAGTACCAGGGCCGGGACATAAGGCTGCTGCTGGCCAAGAACCCGGCCGGCTGGCTGGAGACCTTCTCGCTGATCGACGGCCCGCCCGCGCCGGTGATCCTGTCCGTCAACGCCCTCGACGCCGACGGCACCGACACGTCCTGGCTGTGGGACGTCGACTACGAGCGCCTCGCCGGGCACCCGGTGTTCGTGATGGGGCAGCGCAAGCTGGACCTGGCCGTCCGCCTGGAGGTCGCCGGGCTGCAGTTCCACGTGGTGGACACGCTGGAGCAGGCCGTCCGGATGGCCCCGCCCGGCCGGATCGAGGCCATCGCCAACTACACCGCCTTCCAGCAGCTGCGGAAGGTCGTGGCCGGCTGATGCCGCGCCCGCAGCCCCCCATGACCCCCCTGATCGTGATGGAAGGCCTTCGAGGATGAGTGAGAGCAGCCTGCGCGTGGTCTGGGTCTACCCGGACCTGCTCAGCACCTACGGCGACCGCGGCAACGCCCTGGTCGTGGAGCGCCGGGCCCGCCAGCGCCACCTCAACGTGACCCGGATCGACGTCCGCTCCGACCAGGCGATCCCCACCAGCGGCGACATCTACCTGATCGGCGGCGGCGAGGACCGTCCGCAGCGGCTGGCCGCCGAGCGGCTGCGGGCCGACACCGGCCTGATCCGGGCGTCCGAGAACGGCGCGATCATCTTCGGCGTCTGCGCGGGCTTCCAGATCATGGGCCACGAGTTCGTCAACGACCTGGGCGAGCGCGAGCCGGGCCTGGGCCTGCTCGACGTCTGGACCACCCGCGGCGACGGCGCCCGGTGCGTCGGCGACGTGCTGGCCGACGTGGACCCGCGGCTCGGCCTGCCGCAGCTGACCGGCTTCGAGAACCACCAGGGCGTCACCCACCTCGGCCAGGGCGTCGCGCCGCTGGCCACCGTCACCGCGGGCCGGGGCAACGGCACCGGCGACGGCACCGAGGGCGCCTGGCGGGACACCGTGTTCGGCACCTACCTGCACGGCCCGGTGCTGGCCCGCAACCCCGCCGTGGCCGACATGCTGATCAAGCTGGCGCTGGACGTCAACGCCCTGCCGCCGGCCGACACCACCTGGTACGACGCGCTGCGCGCCGAGCGCATCGCCGCCACGACGCGCCCCGCGTAGTACGTCCGCACGCCCCGAGGGGCGGGTGCCCGCGATGCGGTCACCCGCTCCAAGGGCGGCCCTGGACGTACCACAATGGGGCTGCCTACTGCACACCCTCCTCGGCAGCAGGCTGCACCTCCGCGCGGGGGCGCCGACGGCGCCGCTCCCGCGTCGGCTCCTGCCCGGCCGGACCAGGGGCCGTATGCTCGACTTCGCGGCCGTTTTCGGACGTTCCGTCCGGATCGGCCGGTCCTTCATCCCGCGGCCACCTCCCCGCCACTCCGGCGAGGGAGCGCCCCGCTACGGTGACGGCTCGTCGTCCCAGCCTGTAGTCCGGCCGTTCCTCGGTTCTGCTCGGGAGTTGCAAAGCTAATGCGTATCGGAGTGCTGACCAGCGGCGGTGACTGCCCCGGCCTGAACGCGGTGATCCGTTCTGTGGTCCACCGGGGGGTGGTCGACCACGGCGACGAGATCATCGGTTTCCAGGACGGTTGGCGCGGTCTTCTGGAGGGCGTCCACCGACCGCTCACCCTCGACTCGGTGAGCGGCATCCTGGCCCAGGGCGGCACGATCCTCGGCTCCTCCCGGGTCCAGCCGAGCCACCTGCGCGACGGCGTCGAGCGCGCCAAGCAGCTGTGCGCGGACCTCGGCATCGACGCGGTCATCCCGATCGGCGGCGAGGGCACCCTGAAGGCCGCCAAGCTGATGAGCGACGCCGGACTGCCGGTGGTCGGGGTCCCGAAGACCATCGACAACGACATCGCCGCCACCGACGTGACCTTCGGCTTCGACACCGCCGTCTCGGTCGCCACCGACGCGCTGGACCGGCTGAAGACCACCGCCGAGTCCCACCAGCGGGTCATGGTCGTCGAGGTCATGGGCCGGCACACCGGCTGGATCGCGCTCAACGCGGGCATGGCGGCCGGTGCGCACGCCATCGTCGTCCCGGAGCGGCCGTTCCACATCGAGAAGCTGACCGCCGTCGTCCGCGAGCGCTTCGACCGGCAGAAGAAGTTCGCCATCGTGGTCTGCGCCGAAGGCGCCAAGCCCGAACCCGGCACCATGCACTGGGAGGAGGGCACCAAGGACATCTACGGCCACGAGCGGTTCACCGGCATCGCCACCCAGCTCTCCCGCGAACTGGAGCACCGGCTCGGCAAGGAGGCCCGCCCGGTGATCCTCGGCCACACCCAGCGCGGCGGCACCCCGACCGCGTACGACCGGGTGCTCGCCACCCGCTTCGGCTGGCACGCCGTCGAGGCCGTCCACAAGGGCGCCTTCGGGCACATCACCGCGCTGCAGGGCACCAACATCAACCTGGTGCCGCTGGCCGAGGCGGTCGCCGAGCTGAAGACCGTCCCGCAGGAGCGCTACCTGGAGGCGGAGACGGTCCTCTGACCCCTCTCCCCCACGTCGAGGGCCCCCGAACCCGTGCCGGTTCGGGGGCCCTCGTGCGTCCGACGGGCGCCCGGGCGACGGCACGCCCTATCGTGGCCGGTGGAGCGGACACTCGCGGAAGGGCAGTCGATGGAGATCCTCGCGTACGGGGTGCAGGCCGACGAACGGCCGCTGCTGGAACAGGCCTTCGCCGGCCGGCACGGGCTGCGCTGCCTGAGCGTGTTCCTCGATCGCGACACCGCCCCGCTCGCCGCCGGCTACCCGGCCGTCAGCAGCAGCGTCAACGCCGTTCTGGACGCCGAGACCCTCACCGTCCTCGCCGCCGGCGGCACCAAGCTGATCGCCCAGCGCTCCACCGGCTTCAACAACATCGACCTCGACGCGGCCGCCGAACTCGGCCTCACCGTCGCCCGGGTGTCGTACTACAGCCCTTACTCAGTTGCCGAACACGCTTGGGCCCTCGCCCTGGCCGTCAACCGCCGGATCGTCCGGGCCGCCGGGCGCAGCCGCGAGTTCGACTTCCGGCTGGACGGGCTGCTGGGGCGGGACGTGCACGGGATGACCGTCGGGGTGATCGGCACCGGGAAGATCGGCGAGTGCTTCACCCGGATCGCGGCCGGCTTCGGCACCGAACTGCTCGGCTGGGACATCACGGAGAACCCGGCCTGCGTCGACCTGGGCATGACCTACACCGAACTGCCCGAACTCCTCACCCGCGCCGACCTGGTGAGCCTGCACGTCCCGCTCGTCCCGGCCACCCACCACCTGATCGACGCGGCCGCGCTGGCCCGGATGAAGGACGACGCGATCCTCGTCAACTCCAGCCGCGGGGGCCTGATCGACAGCGCCGCCCTGGTCGAGACGCTGCGCGCCGGGCGGCTGTCCGGCGTCGGCCTGGACGTGTACGAGGAGGAGACCGGCGTCTTCTTCACCGACCGCTCCATCCACGGCATCACCGACGACGTCCTCGCCCGCCTCGTCACCTTCCCCCAGGTCCTGGTCACCAGCCACCAGGCCTACTTCACCCACACCGCCGTCGGCCAGATCATCGAGGCGACGGCACGGAACATCGACGACCACGCCGCCGGCCGCACCAACGAGAACACCCTCGTCCCGAGGAACTGACCCCGCAAGGAGCCGGCCCGTCCCGGGCGTCCACGGGATATAGAGCCCACCACGGCGGGCGTAGGACGTCCGCACGGAGTTCGGGCGACCGCGGACGGCCCGCCCGCCCGAGCGGGGCGGTCACTGGGCCGGGATCGGCCGCACCGGGTGCTTGCTCAGGATGGACACCCGGTTGAAGGCGTTGATGGCGATGGCCACCCAGATCACCGCGGAGATCTGGTCATCCGTCAGGGCTTGGCGGGCGGCGCCGTAGGCGTCCTCCTGGAGGGCGGCGTCCGCGGGGTCGGTGGTCGCCTCCGCCAGGGCGAGGGCGGCGCGTTCCTGCGGGGTGAACAGTTCGGTGTCGCGCCACGCCGGGAGGGTGCCCAGACGCTGCGGGGTGTCGCCGGCCTGCAGTGCGGCCCTGGTGTGCACGTTGAGGCAGTAGGCGCAGCCGTTGATCTGGGACACCCGCAGGTTGACCAGTTCCACGAGCGTGCGGTCCAACCCGGCGTCCGCCGCGCCCGCACGGGCCGACTCGGCCGTCGCGACCAGTGCGCGGTAGGCCTTGGGGCTCTGCTTGTCGACGAACACCCGTCGGCGCGCCGGGGCCTCGGCCACGCCCGCTGTCACATCACTCATCGGAACTCCTCTTGCCGGATCGCCGTCGGACGGCACTGCGCCACGCCATGATAGTTGAAAGTAAAACATTCTGGAAGCGGGACGGCGCATCGCGACCACCACCGGGACCGATCCCGTCGAGCCGCGCGACCACCCTGCCGCCGGGCGCCAGGCACCCGCTCGGCACGGACAACGACGGCATCGACGAGCTCGGCAAGGTGATGGCCGGCGGGCAGACCAGCCTGGAGATCGGCCTCGCCGCCGGGCTGATCGCCGCCGTCCTCGCGCGCTGTACGGCGCGGTCGCGGGCTACCTGGGCGGCTGGATCGACGCCGCTGTCCGGAGAGGTCCCGGAACACCGCTACGCGTGCTACTTCCCGGTCGGCGAGGTCGAGTCGGGCGGCCGTCCGACCGTCGTGGCACCGTCCCCGGCGACGACGGTACGGGCCCCGGCGGTGTCCGACGGGGCGCCGGCCGAGCCGCTGCTGCGCATCGAGAACCTGGTCAAGCAGTACCCGGTGACCAGTGGCCTGGTCCTGCGCCGGACCGTGGGCGCGGTCAGCGCCGTGGCCGACATCTCCCTGACGGTCCGACGCGGGGAGACGCTCGGCCTGGTCGGCGAGTCCGGCTGCGGCAAGACCACCGTCGGCAAGCTCATCGTCGGCCTGGAGCGGCCCAGCAGCGGCAGCCTGGACACCATCCCCGTGGCCGACCCGGTGGTGGAGAAGGCCAAGAGCAGCCGGGGCGTCGCCGGGGAGCTCCCGTCCGCGATCGACCCACCGTCCGGCTGCCGCTTCCGCACCCGCTGCGCGGCGGCGCAGCAGATCTGCGCGGAGGCCGAGCCACCGCTGACCGCCCTCGGCCCCGACGACCACCTGGCCGCCTGCCACTTCCCACTGCGGCCTCACCCGACACCTGGCCGCTGAATCCCCCGCCCGGCCCGACGGGAGCGGCCTCCCTGCGCCTGCGGGAAGCCGCAGGGGAATCCGCCCACGTCGCAGCCCGACTGAGGCCGCGTCACGCCGGCGCGGCCGACGGCGACGTCCAGGCGCCCCGACCCCGGCGCCTCCGACCTCGGCGCCCCGACCCCGGCGCTCTCGGGCGACACCCGGTGCCCGCAGCGGCAACCGGCCGTGCACGGCCGGTCCTAGCGTGTGGCTCATCGCAGCCCACACGCCGTCCGAGCGGAAGAGAGAAGAGCCCATGCCGTTCATCACCGTCGGCCAGGAGAACTCCGGCCCCATCGACCTCTACTACGAGGACCACGGCTCCGGGCAGCCGGTGGTCCTCATCCACGGGTTCCCGCTGGACGGGCACTCCTGGGAGCGGCAGAGTGCCGCCCTGCTCGACGCCGGATACCGGGTCATCACCTACGACCGCCGCGGCTTCGGCCGGTCCTCCCAGCCCACCACCGGCTACGACTACGACACCTTCGCCGCCGACCTCCACACCGTGCTGGAGACCCTCGACGTCCGGGACGCCGCGCTGGTCGGCTTCTCGATGGGCACCGGCGAGGTCGCCCGGTACGTGTCCGCCCACGGCTCCGCCCGGGTCGCCAAGGTCGCCTTCCTGGCCTCCCTGGAGCCCTACCTGCTCAAGACCGACGACAACCCGGACGGAGCCGCCCCGAAGGAGTTCTTCGACGGCGTCGTCGCGGCGGTGAAGGCCGACCGCTACGCCTACTACGGCGACTTCTTCCGGGACTTCTACAACCTGGACGAGAACCTCGGCACCAGGATCAGCGAGGAGGCCGTGCGCAACAGCTGGAACGTCGCGGCGGGCGGGGGCTCCCACGCCGCCGCGGCCGCGCCGTCCACCTGGTACACCGACTTCCGGGCCGACATCGCGCGCATCGACGTCCCGGCCCTGATCCTGCACGGGACGGGCGACCGCATCCTGCCCGTCGACAACACCGGACGGCCGTTCCGCCGGGCACTGCCCTCCGCCGAGTACGTGGAGATCGAGGGCGCGCCGCACGGCCTGCTGTGGACCCACGCCGAGGAGGTGAACACGGCACTGCTGGCCTTCCTCGCGAAGTAGCCGAAGCGCTGGTCCGACCGCCCCGGCCTGCCGCCCCGGCCCTCCCCCGCTCCGACAGGACACGGGCGGGCCGGGGCGTCGCGCTGTCCGGAGCCGGTGCCCCGGCGCCCCAGCGCCCCTTGTCCGCCGGCGCGGGTGCGACCGGATCTCCTTCACGACGATCGAGTGGTCGGGGAACAGCCCGCTACGCGCGGCGTTCCACGTGATGCTGACGGTGAACTCGTACCTGCTGGCGTTGGCCCCGGGCGTGTCCGTCGACGGGGCCAGGTCGCCGGCCGGGCTCCGCCGGCCGTCCCACGTCTCACCGGTGGTGGAGGAGGAGTTGATCCACACGTAGCCGTCCAGGCCGACGCAGGACAGCATCTGCTGGCGCTGCCTCGGGTACTCGGAGTTGCCCGGGCCGGCGGTGTAGTCCTGGTAGCCCAGCCGGGCCGCCGACACGCCGGTGGTGCACACGGCTCCGCCCGGTGGTCCGCGACATGTCCGCTCCTCTTCTCGCCGGTTCATCAAGTCCGTTGAAATGAAACGTAGTTGGCCCGGCCGGCGCCGGTTCTCCCTCCGTGCGCTCATCGTCGACCGCCTGCGCACGAGAGCTCCGCCGGGGGCACGGGCGCCACGCGCGGCCCGGCGGTGCGCTGCCGGACCGGAGGCGGTGCACTGTGGGCCAATTCCGGTCCGGGCCGCCGACCTAACGTTCCATCAGGCGTTCGAGCGGGCCGAACCTCCGGGCCCGGCCCGCTCGAACGCCCCGTCGCCGCCTGCACCGTGCGGCGATCCGACCCCGTGACAGGAGGCTGTCGAGGTGCCTGCAATGCCCGTCGGCGGGCTGGTCCCCCGCGCCGTCGAGGACGCCGCCGACGTCGTCGTCCGCAACGCGAAGATCCACACCGGGGACGCCCGCCGCCCCCAGGCCGGTGCCCTCGCCATCCGCGACGGCCTGATCACGGCCGTCGGGGACGACGCGGACATCGCCCCGGTCATCGGACCTTCCACCACCGTGGTCGACGCGCTCGGCCGGCGCGTGGTGCCCGGCCTCAACGACGCCCACCTGCACGTGATCCGGGGCGGCCTCAACTACGTCCTCGAACTGCGCTGGGACGGCGTGGCCTCGCTGCGCCAGGCCCTGGCGATGCTGCGGGACCAGGCCGCCCGCACCCCCAAGGGGCAGTGGGTACGGGTCGTCGGCGGCTGGTCGGCCGAACAGTTCGCCGAGCGACGACTCCCCACACCCGCCGAACTGAACGAGGCGGCACCGGACACCCCGGTGTTCGTCCTCCACCTCTACCAGTCGGCGATCCTCAACCGCGCGGCGCTGAAGGCCGTCGGCTACACCGCGAGCACCCCCGACCCGAAGGGCGGCCAGATCGTCCGGGGCCGCGGCGGCGAGCCCAACGGCATGCTGCTGGCCGCCCCGAGCGCCCTGATCCTCTACTCCACGCTCGCCAAGGCCCCGACGCTGGAGGGCGAGGACCGCAGGACGTCCACCCGGCACTTCCTGCGCGAGCTGAACCGCTTCGGCCTGACCTCCGCGATCGACGCCGCCGGCGGGTTCCAGAGCTTCCCCGAGAACTACGGCACGGTGACCGAACTCGCCCGGGAGGGCCTGCTCTCGGTACGCATCGCCTACCACCTCTTCCCGCAGACCCCGGGCCAGGAACTCGACGATCTCACCCGCTGGGTCGAGACGGTCCGCCCCGGGGACGGCGACGCGTGGCTGCGGCTGAACGGCGCCGGCGAGAACCTCACCTGGGCCGCCGCCGACTTCGAGAACTTCGCCGAGCCACGCCCCGAACTCGACTCCTACGAAGGGGAGTTCGAGAAGGCTGTCCGCCTGCTCACGGAGCACGGCTGGGGCTTCCGGCTGCACGCGACCTACGACGAGACGATCCGGCGCGACCTCACCGTGTTCGAGAAGCTCGCCGCCGAAGGGCTCTTCCCCGCGGGGAACCGGTGGCTCTTCGACCACGCGGAGACCGTCTCGCGGGCGAGCCTCGACCGGATCGCGGCGCTCGGCGGCGCGCTCTCCGTGCAGAACCGACTGTCCTTCCAGGGCGAGGTGTTCACCCGCCGGTACGGCCTCGGCGCCGCCGCCGACGCCCCACCGATCCGGGCGATGCTGGAACGCGGGCTGACCGTGGCCGCCGGCACGGACGCCACCCGGGTGTCCTCCTACAACCCCTGGGTCGCTCTGCACTGGCTGGTCTCCGGCCGCACCGTCGGCGGACTGGCGACACGGTCGCCGCAGAACCGGGTGGACCGGGAGACCGCACTCGCGATGTACACCACGGCGGGCGCGGCGCTCACCGGCGAGCAGGACGTCAAGGGCGTGCTGCGGCCGGGCTGTTACGGCGACCTGGCGGTCCTGTCCGACGACTACTTCACCGTGCCCGAGCAGGACATCCCGCACATCGAGTCCCTGCTGACGGTCGTCGGCGGCCGGATCGTCCACGCCGCGGCCGAGTACGAGGGCATGGACGAGGAGCTCCCGGCGGTCAGCCCCGGCTGGAGCCCGGTCGCGCACTTCGGCGGGTACCAGAACCGCTACCGGAACGGCCACCAGGCGTCCGGCCGCGCCCCGGGCACGGGCGCCCGCCAGGCGGAGCTGCTCGGGCAGGTCGTCGCCGAGTCCGAGCTGCACCACCGCTGGCGCGTCGACCGGGGCCTGGCGGCGGAGCACCACCAGCCGTTCGACCCCTGCTTCCTCCTCTGAGCCGGTTCCCCGGACCGGACCACCCCGACCACCTCCACGGGCCACCGTGCGAAGGACCCACCGAGAACCGAAGGGAAACCCTCATGGTCGACCTCACCCAGGTCAGCGCCACCCCGAGCCCCGACCTGCTCACCCCGGACAACGCCGTGGTGCTGTTCGTGGACCACCAGCCGCAGATGTTCTTCGGCACCGGCAGCGGCGACCGGACCGCGATCATCAACGCCACCGTCGGCCTCGCCAAGGCCGCCAAGGCCTTCGACGTACCCACCGTACTGACCACCGTCGCCGCCGAATCCTTCTCCGGCCCGCTGCTGCCGCAGCTCGCGGCGGTCTTCCCCAAGGCCGAGATCCTCGACCGCACCTCGATGAACGCCTGGGAGGACGAGGCGGTCGTCGAGGCGATCAAGGCCACCGGGCGCGGCAAGGTCGTCATAGCCGGCCTGTGGACCGAGGTCTGCCTGGTCCTGCCGGTGCTGTCCATGATCGACCAGGGCTACGAGGTCTACGTCGTCACCGACGCCTCCGGCGGCGTCTCGCCGAAGGCCCACGAGCACGCCGTCCAGCGGATGCTGCAGGCCGGCGCCGTGCCGGTCACCTGGGTGCAGGTGCTGCTGGAGCTCCAGCGCGACTGGGCCCGCACGGAGACCTACGGCGCCGTCATGGAGATCGTCAAGGAGCACGCCGGCGCGTACGGCCTCGGAGTCGTCTACGCGCAGGCCGTCATCGGCGAGCACGCCGCGGGCTGAGCCGGCCCGCGCACCGACACCGCATCAGAGACAGGGACCAGGAACAGGACACGATGGATACCGGACTGCTGATCCTCCGGGTGGTGGTGGGCCTGCTCATCGCCGGGCACGGAGTACAGAAGGTGAGCTACCGCCTCGGGGGCCACGGCCTGACGGGCGGGACGGAGGAGTTCCGGCACGACGGGTTCCGCGGCGGGCCGCTCACCGCCCTCGCCGCGGGCGCCGGCCAGGTCGGCTCGGGCCTGTTCCTGGCCCTGGGCGCGCTCACGCCGCTGGCGGCCATGGTCGCCATGGGCGTGATGACGGTGGCTCTCACCGTGAAACTGCCGCACGGGCTCTGGGTGCAGGACGACGGCTACGAGTACCCGCTCGTCCTGATCGTCGTCGCCGGAACACTGGCCCTCACCGGTCCGGGCCGGTGGTCCGCCGACCACGCCGTCGGCCTGACCGCCTGGCCGGTCTGGCTGGCGGTCGCGGCCGCACTGCTCGGGCCGGCGAGCGGGCTGCTCACCCGCGCGGTCCTGCACCGGCCGCCGGCACCCGGGGAGGCGACGGCCGGTGCGCGCCCTGCTGACTGACGCCCTCCGGACCCTGGTCCCGCCGCGCACCGACCGGCACGGCCCGCTGCCGCCGCTGATGCTGCTGCTGACCGTGGCCACCGGTGTGGTCGACGCCGTGAGCTACCTCGGCCTCGGGCACGTGTTCGTGGCGAACATGACCGGCAACGTGGTCTTCCTGGGGTTCGCCCTGGCGGGGGCCCCGGGCCTGTCGGCCACGGCCTCACTCGTCTCGCTGGCGGCCTTCCTGGCCGGAGCACTCGCCGGCGGGCGGCTCGGCAGCCGGATGGCAGCCCACCGCGGGCGCCTGCTGGCCGTGGCCACCGGCGTCCAGACGGTCCTCACGGCCGCGGCCGCCGTCACCGACGCCGTCACCGACGGCAGTGGCCGCTACGCCCTGATCGTGCTGCTTGGCCTGGGCATGGGCCTGCAGAACGCGGTGGCCCGGCGGCTCGGCGTGCCGGACCTGACCACCACGGTCCTCACCCTCACCCTGACCGGCCTCGCCGCCGACTCGGCACCGGCCGGGGGCGCGGCGCCGCGCCCGGGGCGCCGGATCCTCTCCGCGCTGGCGATGCTGCTGGGCGGCGTCGCGGGCGCGGCGCTGGTCCTGCACGGGCGGCCCGCCGCCGCCCTCGCCCTGGCCGCCCTGCTGCTCCTGGCCACCGCACTGACCGCCCACCGGGTCTCGGTACCCGACGCCCACTGGGCCCCGCCCACGACCTGAGCGGTTCCGCAGCACCGATCGACTCCTCCGACCAGTACCAGCACGCGCCCGGCGCCCCGTTCAGCGGACGCCGGGCGCGCACGACGACCGGGAGGTCCCCCCATGATGCAGGGCTTCGCCCGACGGGTGGTCCCGTTGGTGGCGGCGATCGCCGCGCTGACGGCGCTCCCCACCGCCTCGGTGGCCCAGAACACCCCGACGCAACAGCCGGGCTCGCACCGGCAGTTCGCCGTCGGCCCGCAGTACGACTTCACCCACGTGTACGTCGCGCCGGGCACCGAGCAGGCGTTCGCGGCCAGTTGGGTCTCCACCTTCGGGGGAACCACGATCGGGCCGAACGCCACCCAGGTGACCCCGACGCCCAGCCGAACGCTGTCCGAGCTGGTGCTGTCACCGGTCGGCACGCTGTCGGTGTTCGACTACACCACCCCCGTCCCGTACCCCTTCGGCACCGAACGCACCGGCTGGCTGGTGACCGACCTCGACCAGGCGGTCCGGGCCGCCCGGGCCGACGGCGCGGCCGTGACGGTCGCCCCGTTCGCCGACCCGATCGGCCGGGACGCCGTCGTCCAGTTCCCCGGCGGTGTCAGCGCCCAGCTCTACGTGCACACCACCCCGCCGTCCTACCCCGACCTGGCGAGCGTGCCGGAGAACCGGCTCTACCTGTCGCCGGACGCGGTCGGCGCGTTCCTGCGGAGCTACCTCGCCTTCACCGGGGGCCGCATCGTCTCCGACGACCGGAAGGCCGACGGCGCCGCGATCGGCCTGCCCGGAGCGACGTACCGGCTCCTGCGTCTCACCTCCGGCTTCGGCAGCACGACGGTCACCGTGACGGACGGCCACCTGCCCCACCCCTTCGGCCGGGAGCTCACCGGATACGGCGTGTCCGACCTCGGCGCCACCCTGGACCGGGCGAAGGCCGCCGGCGCGTCGGTGCCGTGGGGGCCGGTCCCGGTGGGCGGCCGGGACAGCGCGATGGTGCAGTTCCCGGGCGGCTACCTCGCGGAGATCCACACCCTCCGATGACCGGCGAGCGGTGACCGACCGTCATGGTCCCACCGTCGTGGGGGTCGCCGGGCACGGACGGCGGCCCCCACGGTCGGGTCACACCGCGACGCCGTAACCGGACGGGGCGGCGGCCGGGCCCGGCACGGTGACCGGCTGGGGCAGCCGGACGGTGCCCGGCGCGCAGCCCGTCCCGGCAGCTGCCCGCCACTCGCGCGGGGAGACGCCGTACGCGGCCCGGAACGCCCGGCTGAAGTGACTGGCGCTCACGAAACCCCAGCGGCCCGCGACCGCCGCGACGGTCACCCGGCTCGCCCCCGGGCGGGCGAGGTCGCGGCGGCACATGTCGAGGCGCTGGCGCTGGATCCAGCGGGCCGCCGTCACCCCCTCGTAGCGGAAGAGCTTGTGCAGGTACCGCACGGACACGTGGTGGGCGGCCGCGATCCCCTCCGGAGAGAGCTCCGGGTCCCCCAGGTGACGCAGGATGTGGTCCTTGACCCGGGCCAGCACGGCCAGGGCCACCTCGGGAGCCTCCGGGACGAACCGACCACGGCGCTCGTGCGCGAGCACCGCGAGCAGGTCGAGCGCCGTGGTGGCGAGCCAGGACGCCAGTTGCGGCTCCATCGAGCCGGCCGACCGGGAGAGGCACTCCAGGTAGGCGGCCACCAGGCGGGCGGTGCCGCTGCCGGCGTCGAAGGCGTTCCCGGTGAGCACCCGCAGGTCCTCCTCGCGGACGCCCACCGCCGACCGCGGCCAGTGGAAGGCCGTGAAGACGAACGGCTCCGGCAGTTCCTTGGCGAACGGCCGCCCGGCGTCGGAGATCGCGAAGGTCCCCGGACGCAGCGACACCTGGCGGCCGTCCTGGACCAACCGGGCGGTACCGCGGTGCTGGAGCGCCAGTGTCAGGTGGTCCTCCCCGCCGCGGGCGATCAGCGCCGCGCTGCGCTCGACCCGCTGCGGGCCCGCCTGGACGAGGGAGACCTGCAGCGCGCCCACGAGGTGGCTGGTGATCGTCGCGGGGGCGGGCGCGCTCTCGCGCAGGACCACGTCGAGCGGGATGAAGGTGTGGGACACGGCCTCGTGCCAGTACTCGGCGCGATCGGCGCACGGTACCGCCGCGGTGTCGAGAACGACGGACATCAGTACTCCTCGGACGGCTGTCGGCCGGACCCTCGGGTCCGGCATCGCGGTGTCGGGCGGGTGGGCGATCACGGTGTCGGGCGGGTGGGCGATCACGGTGTCGGGCGGGTGGGCGATCACGGTGTCGGGCGGGTGCGCGCGGGATCACCTCCGGGCGGGACGACCCGGGAGCGGATCACCAGGAACGGCGGTGCAGGGCGACGTGCACGGTGTCGACGGCCTGGATCAGCGCGGCCCGGGCGGTGCCGGTCGGGCAGACCCCGCCGAGCAGCAGGAAGCCGTGCACGGCGCCCTGGCCGCCTTCGTCGGTCCGCAGCGCGCGCCACTCGCGCGGCGGGACGCCGTACGCGGCTCGGAAGGTCCGGCTGAAGTGCGCCGGGTTGACGAAGCCCCACCGCTGGGCGACGGCCGACACCGTCGGCGCGGTGCGGCCGCGCCGGGCCAGCTCGCGGGCGCAGGCCTCCAGGCGGCGCTGCTGGATGAACCGGCTCACCGTCACCCCTTCGCCCTCGAAGAGCCGGTGCAGGTACCGCACGGAGATGTGGTGGGCGTGCGCGATCCGCTCGGGCCTCAGCTCCGGATCTCCCAGGTGGTGGTCGATGTACTCCCGCGCCCGCCGGACCAGGTGCGCGTTCGGAGCGTCGTCCGTGCCGTCCGCCGCCTGGGAGCGGGCGAGTTGGGCGACGAGCGCGCTGAGCAGGTCGGCGACACTGCCGGCCAGCCGATCGCCGACCGGGGCGGAGTAGGAGTGCGCGGAGGCGGCGAGGATGCCGAGGAACGGCAGGAGCACCGGTCCACACCCCTCCCCCGGGCTGACGGCCGTCGCCGACACGTGCCGCAGGTCGTGCTCCGGCACGCCCAGCAGGCGACGCGGCAGGTGGAACAGGTGGGTGCGGAAGCGCTCCGGGTAGTCGACGGCGTACGGGCGCGCCGTGTCGTACAGGACGAGCCCGCCCGGCCGCACCTCCGCCCGGCGCCCGTCCTGTTCCAGTACGGCCCGGCCCGACACCTGCACGCCGACCCCGACCTGCGGCTCGCTCCCCGGGGCCCGCGCGATCAGCGCCGCCGTACGGGAGAGCCGGGCGGCGTCCGCCTCCAGCGTGGAGATCCGCACGTACCCGAGCCGGTGCGACTCCAGGAGCCCGTCGAACGGCCGCCCGGTGAGCGGGAGCACCTCCACGGGCACCAGCGTCCGCGACACCGCTCCGCTCCAGAACGCCGCCTTCTCCTCGTCCGCGACCGACGCGGTCGTCACCCGCACGCCCATCTGACCGCCCTTCCGTCGAAGTCCTGCGCAGTCTCAGCCTGGACCGCGGGCGCAGCCGCCCGTTAGGTCATCTGACTGCCGGATCGCGGTGGCCCGTCGCGGGGCCGGATCCGGGGCGTGGGAGGGACGGGTCGGCGGGCGTTTCGGCAGGTCAGCCGTTGCCGAGGGCGTGGGCGAGCGCGGCCCGCGAGGTGATGCCGAGCTTCGGGAAGATCCGGTAGAGGTGGGCCGCGACGGTGCGGGGCGACAGTTGGAGCTGCCGGCCGATCTCCTTGTTGGTCAGACCGGTCGCGGCCAGCCGGGCGATCCGCAGTTCCTGGCCGGTCAGGCCGGACGGCTCCGCGGCCGCTCCGCCCGGAGACAGGACCATCGAGTCACCCGCGGCCCGCAACTCCTCCTCGCACCACAGCGCCCAGGGGACCGCCCGGAGACGGCGGAACACGTGGTGGGCAATCCGCAACACCTCCCGGGCCCCCGGCCGGTGGCGCCGACGCAGCCACGAGCCGTGGGCGAGCCGCAGCCGGGCGAGGTCGAACGCCCACTGCTCGACGCCCGGCACGGCGTACGCGGCGTGGTAGGCGGCGTCGGCGTCGTCGTCCTCGGCGGCCAGGGCGGTGGCGGCCGCGAACAGGAAGGCGTGGCGGTCGGAGATCTCCGCGGAGCGTGCCGCCCGCGCCGCCGCGAGCTGCGCCCGGGCCTCGTCGTGCCGGCCGGTGTGCACGGCGGCCGTCACCAGGTCGAAGACCAGCGCGTGGTGCCAGGGCGGGCCGCTGGGTGGTCGTCCGGGCGGGGTGAGCTCGCAGAAGTGCGCGTACGCCTCCTCGTAGCGCCGGTGGGCGAGCGCGGCCAGGCCGCGCAGGTGGGTCAGGCGGTCGAGGACGTACCGCATCCTCGCGCGGGTGGCGACCGGCCTGACGACCTGCTCGATCTCCCGCAGTCCGGCCTCGTCCCCCCGGCCGGCCAGGAAGTGGGCGTAGTACTGGCGGAACATCAGGGCGTTCGCGTGGTATCCGAGTTCGTCGGCGATCTCGGCCTCGCGCAGGCAGACGGGCGCCTGGTCCCAGTGTCCGAGCAGGAAGTCCTGGTGGCACTTGGCCTTCGCCACGGAGCCCTGGGTGGCGTAGCCGTGCAGCCCGGCGAAGCGCTGCCACAGGTCTCCCCCGGGGCAGTCCAGCGCCGAGGCCGTCCACAGCAGGAGCCAGGCCGCGCCGGCCTCCTGCTCCTCGGTCATGCCGTCGGCCACCGCCCGCAGGGTGGCGGCCGCGTCCGGCCCCGGATCGGTCCACGCCCGCAGGCACAGCCGGCCCGCCTCGGAGACGTTCTCCCGGTGCCGGTCCAGGGCTCGCCAGGCCCAGGGGTCGTCCGTGTAGGTGGCGGCCAGCAGCAGCTTGAAGTAGGCCTGTTCGACCAGCCCGCCGAAGGTGTCGGCGCCCGGTGCCGTCAGCGCGTCGAGGGCCGCGGGCAGCAGTGCGGCGGAGGACTCGAAGTCGATGTGGTGGCTCTGGTCGACGTAGACCACCGCGTACGCGAACAGGGGGGCGACGTCCTGCGGAACCGTGCTGGCCTTCAGTTCCCCCACCAGGGCGGCGGCGTGGCGCAGTTGCCCGCCCCGGGCGGCCATCACCGCGGCCCAGGTGAGCCGTCGGGTGCGGTCGCACGAACTCGGGCTGAGGACGGCGGCGCGTTCGAGCAGCAGCGCGCCCTCCGCGTCGCCGCCCCGGCGGGCGAGGTCGCGGCCGGCCTCCTGGAGGCGGCGCGCGAGGTCCTCGTCCGGTACCAGCGCGGCGGACGCCTCGTGGGCCAGCCGCCGGGGGTCGTCCGGGGCGAGGGCTTCGGCCAGGGCGCTGTGGGCCTCGCGGCGCGCGGCGTCGGAGGCCGCGGAGACCACGGCGGTGCGCACCAGTGGGTGCCGGAACACCAGCTGCCCGGTCGCGTCGAGCCGGGCCAGGCCGTCCGCCTCGATCCGCTCCAGGGTCTTCCGCGCGTGCTCGTCCGCGGCGGCACGCAGCCACACGCCACTGCTGAACTCCGGTCCGGTGGCCAGTGCGCCCAGCAGGAGGAGACGACCGACCTCCGGTGCCGTCGCTCCCAGCCGGTCGGCGAACAGCCGCTCCAGTTTCCGTCCCAGCGGCAGCCGCTCCGGCAGCGGTGCGACGCCCCGCTGCTGGGCGGCCGCGAGTTGCCGTGGCAGCTCCACCAGGGCCAGGGGGTTGCCGGCCGCCTCCGCCAGCACCCGGTCCCTGGCGGGCGCCGCGAGCTCGGGGTAGCGGGTGCCCAGCAGCAGGGCCGCGTCCGCCGGGGGCAGGGCCCGCACGTCGACGGCCTCGGCCGACCACGCCTGGACCGCCCGGCCGCCCGCGCGGGTGGCGCCGACGATCACCAGCGGAAGCTCGGCGCAGCGCCGGTGGAGGAAGGCGAAGACGGTCGAGCTCGACGAGTCGATCCAGTGCAGGTCGTCCAGGAGCAGCAGCACCGGGGCGGTCCGCACCGCCTCCTCCAGCAGCACCAGGGCGGCGGCCCCGACGGCGAACCCGTTCGGGGTTCCGGGCCGGACACCGAGCGCGCTCTCCAGGGCGTCCCGCTGGTGGGCGGACAGGGCGCCCGAGCGCTGGAACAGCGGCCACAGGACCTGGTGGAGGGCCCCGAAGGCGAGGTCCGCCTCCGCCTCCGTACCGACCGCCCGCAGGACGGCGAACCCGCGCTCGCGCGCTTCGCGCTCCATCCAGGCCAGCAGCGTGCTCTTGCCGACGCCGGCGTCACCGCGCAGCAGCACCGTGGAGCCGCTCGCGCCGTCCTCGGCCTGGACCAGGGCCGCGGTCAGCAGCTCCGTCTCCCCCTGCCGCCCGACCAGGGCCGAACCCCGCCCGTCTCGTACCACTCTTGCCCCCGGGTCGGCCGGTTTCCGCTCACTCCCAGCCAGTCGAGTTTACTGCCCGTCAGATCCTCCCGGCACGGAGGTGGGAGCGCCGGCCGGTGGACGACTCCCGCCGCCGCCCCTCACCGGCGGTGGCGACCGCCCCGCCGGCCGGCCGGCGGGGCCGCGCGCGGCGCGGACAGGAAGAGCCGGGCCAGCTCCCGGCCCAGGTTCACGCCGATGGCGAGGGCCATCGCCGTGGCGACGGCGCGCCCGACGCCGCTCAGCCCGATCTCCGGCTCGCCCCGGACGAAGGCGAGCATCCCGAAGTAGAGCACCGACCCGGGCAGCAGCGGCCCCAGGGCCGCCGTGATGTGCGGCAGCGCGGAGCTTCCCCGGTGACGCGCCGTGAGCTGGCCGGACAGGCCCACCAGCCCGGCGGCGAGCCCGGTGGCCAGGAGCGGCTCCCCGCCGGCGTTGACCAGCACCCCGTAGGTCGTCCAGCCGGCCGCGCTGTTGAGCAGGGCCACGGACAGCGCGCCCGGCTCGGTGTTCAGCAGCACCGCGAACGCCAGGGTGAGCAGCACCGCCGCGGCGAGCTGCAACGGCGGGTTCACCGCCCCGGCCGGGACGTCCTGCGCCGCCAGGTCCGCGCCGTTGTTGACGCCGACGTAGAGCACCGTCATCACCCCGATCACCACACCGGCCATCAGGTACAGCGCTTCGAGCAGGCGCGCGGCGGCGGTGAGGTAGAAGCCCGCCAGGCCGTCCTGGGCCGCCGCCACCATGGGCCATCCCGGCAGCAGCGCGTACAGCCCTCCGGTGATCACCACCGATCCGCGCAGGTGCAGCCCGTTGAACGACAGCAGGATGCCGATCACGGCGGCCGGCCCCGCGGCCACCACGAACTGGTAGAACGCCGGGAGGTCGTGGCGCGCCACCAGCGCCGAGAGCCGGTCGCCTGCCAGGGCCGCGACGACGGCGCTGGCGAACACCAGCCAGGCCCGGGCGTCGGCCCGGCCGCCGACCAGCAGCGTCGCGGCCCCGGCCAGCACACCGCAGCACAGGAGGAGGAGCCAGCCGGGGTAGCGGTGGCTGTACCGGTGCACGGCCACGAGGCGGTCATGGGCGTCGTGGACCCCGATGCCACCCGCCGTGATCTCGGTGACCAGCCGGAAGACCGCGGCCAGCCGCGCGTAGTCGCCCGCCGCGCGGCGGACCGAGGACTCGACCGTCAACGGCGGCCCGGACGGGCCCGGCTGGTACGAGATCGCCACCCGGGTGAAGGTCACCTGGGGGTCGCACGGGTGGACCCGGTAGGCACCCGCGACGGCGAGCATGGCCGCCTCGACGTCCTCCGCCGCCTCGCCGCTGGCCAGCAGCAGCTCGCCGACCAGCAGCGCCAGCTCCAGCACCCGCACCGGCTCGACGGCTCCGGGCGGCTCCGCGAAGGAGTCCGCGGCCAGCCGGCGATCGGCCGTCGGAGTGCGCAGCAGTGGCAGCATCCGATCGGGCCAGGGGGCTGCGGTGTCGCGGACTTCCGGTCCCGACCGGGCGGTTTCGGCGGGACCTCCGGGCGCCGGGATCTGGTGCGGCCCGCTCTCGGAGCGCGTCGGCCGTCCCTCCGGATCGGCACGCCCGCCGAGCTGATCGTGTTCCGACATCGCGACTCCCTGAACCACCCTCCCCCCAGATCACCTTGTGCTCCCGAGCAACTACCCGGCGTGATGTGGCGGCGAACACTCCGGCCTCCAGGACTCCCTCCCAAACGGAGCGCAAAGGTCCGCACACGCCCCATCCCCGCGAGCGTGCCGTTCGCCCGGGCGGTGTCGGCCTGCTCCCGCCGACCGGCACCTCCCGGGGTGGCGCATCGCCGTGGCCGCAACGGACCGGCGGCCCGATCCGGCGACCGGAGGTGGGACGAGACCGTGCGTCAGGTCTTCGCGACGGCTGCCAACGGGCTCAGCGCGGCTGCCCGGCGGGCCGGGACGGCTGCCGCGATCACGCCGGTCGCCAGGGAGCCGAGGCACAGGAGGAGCAGTGTTCCCCAGGGCGGTGCCAGGGAGTACCGGGTCATGGCGCCGTTGGCCAGCGCGCCGACCGTCCAGGCTCCGAAGAGGCCGCCGGCCAGGCCCAGGAGTGTGCCGAAGGCGGCGACGGTCACCGACTCCAGGCGGATCATCCGGCGGATGCCGGCGCGGTCCATGCCGATGGCGCGCAGGACGCCGATCTCGCGGGTGCGTTCGGCGACCGACATGGCCAGGGTGTTGGTGATCCCGAGCAGGGAGATCACGGTGCCGAGCGCGAGCAGCCCGTACATCAGTTTCAGCAACTCGCCCAGGGCGCCGGCGGCCTGGTGGACGAGTTCCTCCCTGGTCTGCACCTGGACCAGCGGGCTGTTGCCCACGGCGGTGTGCAGCCGGTCCTCGATGGTCCTGGAGGTCGCGCCGCCGTCGGTGCGAACGAGGATCCGCTGGATGGAGCCGGGGGCGAAGCCGGTGCGCTGGACCTCGGTGCGGTCGCCCAGCGCGTCGTGGGCGGTGGGGTTGTCCTGGTAGACGGCGACGACGGTGTACTGCTGGAAGTCCTGACCGCTGCCCATCCGGGCGTTGAGCCGGCCGCCCGCGCTCACGCCCTGTTCCCGCGCGACGGTGCGGGAGACGGCGATCCGGCCCGGTCCGAGGTCCTTCAGCGAGCCGTCGACGAGATCGAGCCTCATGACGGCGTCCACGGTGTCGGGGGTGACACCCGAGATCGTGCGGACACCACCGCCGGTGAACAGGACGGAGTCCGTGACGGCGCTCGCCGTCCTCACCCCGGGGACGTCGGCCACCCGTTGTACGGCGGCGGGGTCGATGCCGGTCGTGGTGGTGCGGGTGCTGAGCACGTAGTCGGCACCGAGGCCGGACGCGGCCTGACGGTCCAGAGCCTGCCCGGTGGAGTTTCCGATGACGGCGAGCCCGGCGACCAGGGCCGTGCTGATCATCAGGGCGGAGGCGGTGGCCGCGCTGCGCCTCGGGTTGCGCAGCGCGTTCCGGTGGGCGAGCCGGCCGGTCGTCCCGAAGCGGCCGGTCAGCCGTCCGCTCAGCCGGATCACGGGGGTCGCGAGGACCGGCGCGAGCACGATCAGGGCGACGACGAGGACACCGCAGCCGAACATCGCGGTCCGCAGATTCTCCACCGAGGCGTCCTTCGCCCCCGTCAGCGACAGCAGCAACCCGGCGCCGAGGACCAGCAGGGCCAGTCCCACCGCGCCGCGGCCCCGGGAGCGGACGGCCGTGGGCGGCTGGTCGGCCGAGCGCAGCGCCTCGATGGGTGCGACCTTCGCGGCGTTGCGGGACGGCAGCCACGCGGCGAGGACCGTGACGCCCACGCCCACCGCGAGTGCCGCCACGAGCGGGCGCGGGCCGATCACCAGGGGGCCGTGGGGCAGCGTGTCCTGCGTGGTGCTCAGCAGGTCGGGCAGCACGGCGGCGATGCCGAGGCCGAGCAGGAGGCCGGCCACCGACGCGACGAGGCCGAGCAGGACGGCCTCCCAGAGCACGGAGCGGACCACCTGGCGGCGCGAGGCGCCGATCGCCCGCAGCAGCGCGATCTCACGGGTACGCCCGGCGACGAGCACGGTGAAGGTGTTGGCGATGAGGAACGAGCCGATGAACAGCGAGACCCCGGCGAAGACCATCGGCAGCTTCTGGTAGCCCCGGGTCAGCGTGTCGACGTAGGAGGCCTGCTGGGTGGCCTGGGCGGCGCCGGTGACGGCCTCGGCCCGGTCGGGCGGGAGTACCGCGGTGACCCGCTCGGAGAGCTCGGCCTGGCTGGTGCCGGGCGCGGCGGACAGGTCGACGGAGGTGTAGCGGCCCGGGGCGGCGAACAGCGCCTGGGCGGTCGCCTGGTCGAACAGGGTGAGGGTGCCGCCGGCGGTCACCCGGGTGTCCTGGGTGGTGACGACGCCCACGAGCCGTTTCGTCAGGACGGGGCCGTCGGTGGCCAGGGTGATGGTGTCGCCGATGCTGAACCCGCCGGCGGCGGCGGTGCCGCTGTCGACGGCGAGTTCACCGGCGTCGCGGGGTGCGTGGCCCCGGAGCAACGGGTAGCGACCGTCCTTGCCGTCCTTGCCCGGCACGTAGGCGGCGGCCAGGTTCGCCCGTGCGGTGCCGACCCGCAGCGGCGTGCCGTCCGCGGCGTTCAGGACCGCCGAGCCGTCCACCGAGGGCCGTACGGCCGCCGCACCGGGCACGGCGGCGAGCCTGTGGACGAGCGCGTCGTCGAGTGCGCTGCCGTTCTGACGCGTGGCGGCCCCGGTCAGGGGGGTTCTCGGGGTCACGGTGACCGCGATGTCCGCGAAGTTCTTCGACGCGGCGGCGCGGTGGGCCGCTACGGAGGTGTCCGCGAAGACGAGGGTGCCGCAGACGAATGCGACACCGAGGCAGACCGCGAGGACGGTCATGACCAGACGGGCCTTGGCCGCCAGGACGTTGCGCAGGGCTGTTCTCAGCATGGGTAGCTTTCGGGGCCGTGAGGGAGGACGGGAACGGGCGGCGCGAGTGCGCGAGTGCGCGAGTGCATGGGGTGGGACGACCGACTGAGGTGCCGGGTGGGCTGGTCAGCCGGTGCGGGTGCGGGTGTCGAACTCCTTCATCCGCTCCAGGACCCGGTCCGCGGTGGGGCGGGTCATCTCGTCGGCCAGGCGGCCGTCGGAGAGGAAGACCACGCGGTCGGCGAAGCCGGCGGCGACCGGGTCGTGCGTCACCATGACCACGGTCTGGCCCAGTTCGCGCACGCACTCGCGCAGGAAGCCGAGGACCTCCGTCCCGGCCCGGGAGTCGAGGTTGCCGGTGGGCTCGTCGGCGAAGACGATCGCGGGGCGGGAGACCAGCGCACGGGCCACCGCGACCCGCTGCTGCTGCCCGCCGGACAGCTCCGCGGGCCGGTGGCCGAGCCGCCGGCCCAGGCCGACCAGGGAGATCACGTGGTCCAGCCACTGCCGGTCGGGGCGGCGCCCGGCGATGGCCAGCGGCAGCGTGATGTTCTCCAGCGCGGTCAGCGTCGGCAGCAGGTTGAACGCCTGGAAGACGAAGCCGATCCGGTCGCGGCGCAACTCGGTGAGCTGCCGGTCGTTGAGGGTGCCCAGGTCGGTGGTGCCGATGCGGACGGATCCGGAGCTGGCCCGGTCCAGCCCGGCCGCGCAGTGCATCAGGGTGGACTTGCCGCAGCCGGAGGGGCCCATGATCGAGGTGAACTCGCCCTCCCGGAAGGCGATGTCGACCTGGTCCAGGGCGACGACACGGGTGTCGCCGCCGCCGTAGACCTTCGACAGGCCGGTGGTGGCGGCCGCGACCCCCGTCGCCGGGTGCGGCACGTACGGGGAAAAGGGTTCGGCGGTCACGGGGGGACTCCTCTGCGGGTGCGGAACGGGTGCACGTCGAAGAGTGTCCGGAGAACGTATCGGGGCCTGGGCCGGCGTGTATCGGTGCCCGCGCCGCTCTGTATCGGTTCGGTGGGGGCCGGGCGGTCAGGTCGGCAGGCGCAGCGTGGCGACGGCGCCGCCGTCGGGGGCGTTGGCCAGGCACAGCTCGGCCCCGAGGACCTGGGCCTGGCCCAGGGCGATGGTCAGGCCCAGACCGTGGCCCGACCCGTGCCCGGTCGCGTCCGTGTGGAAGCGGCGCGGACCGTCGCGCAGCAGGTCCGCGGGGAAGCCGGGACCGTGGTCGCGCACGACGACCGTCCGGTCCCCGACGGTGACCTCGACCGGGGCGCTCCCGTGCCGGTGGGCGTTGACGACGAGGTTGCCGACGACCCGCTCAAGGCGTCGCGGGTCGGTCTCCACGGTCCCGGCGGTCTGCGCGTTCTTCGCGTCGGTGCCCGTACCACTCCCGGTCCCGGTGACCACCGTGGCGAGTCCGGTGCGCGCCACGGCCTCGGCGACGACGGCGAGTAGCGGTACGCGGGCGCGGACCGCCTGTTCGACGCCGGCGTCGAGTCGGGAGATCTCCAGCAGGTCCTCGACCAGGCCGCGCAGATCGCGCACCCGGGCCCGCAGCAGGTCCTCCGTCTCGCCGGGCGGGAGCAGGTCGGCAGCGGCCAGCAGGCCCCCGACGGGGGTGCGCAGCTCGTGGGCCACGTCCGCGGTGAACCGGCGCTCGGTGCGCAGCCGGCGGCTGAGACTGTCGGCCATGAGGTCGACGGTGGCGGCGATGTCGGCGACCTCGTCGCGGCCCTTGGTGGGCCCGGTCCGGGCGTCGAGGTCCCCGCTCGAAATGCGGCTCGCGGTCTGGGAGACCCGTCGCAGCCGGCGGCCGACCAGCCCGGCTCCGTAGAGCGCCAGGGGAACCGCGGCCGCGAGCGAGACCAGTGACGCCACCGCCATGCTCGCGTCGAGTCGGCGCAGCCCGTAGAGGTCGGGGCTCATGTTGACCTGGACGGCCAGCACCGGGCTGCCCGGGCCGCCGACCCGTTGGGCGGCCCAGACGCTCGGCCCCGCGTTGCCTTCGACCCGGCCGTCGTAGGCGATGTGCCGGTCGCCGTCGGCCGGCCGGCGCAGTGCGGTGGGCAGTTCGGCGGGATCGAGCTCGGCGCCGTCCGCCAGCGTTCCGGTCCGCCGGTAGGTGTCGACGGCGGAGTACACGGAGTTGAAGGCGCGCGCTTCGGCCCGCTGGCGGATGTCGTGCGCCGTCCACAGGTGGACCAGCACGCCCACCGCGGCCGCGACCAGGCACGCGGTGGCCGCGGCCAGCGCGGCGATCTTCCAGCGCAGGGACGTGCGGGACGGCCGCGGCCGGCGCAGGGGGCGCACCGGCCTCAGCGCCTGAGCTTGTAGCCGAAGCCGCGGACCGTCTCGATCCGCTCCTGGCCGAGTTTGCGGCGCAGCCGCTGCACGCCCAGGTCCACGACCCGGCTGTCGCCGTCCCAGCCGTACTCCCAGACGTTGCGGAGCAGGGTGTGGCGTTCCAGCACGATGCCCGGATGGGCGGCGAACTCCAGCAGCAGCTTCAGCTCGGTCGGGGTCAGCGCCACCGGGCGGCCGGACACGGCCACCTCCAGTCCGCCGGTGTCGATGGTCAGGTCGCCGAACACCAGCAGCTCCCCCTCGGACGCGGGTTCCTCCCCGCCCGGGGTCCGTTCAGGTCCCGGGGCGGACGGGTAGGTCGCCCGTCGCAGCAGCGAGCGGATGCGTGCCACGAGGACGTAGGTGTCCACGGGTTTGACCACGTAGTCGTCCGCTCCGGCCTCCAGGCCGGCCACGACATCGAGCCCGTCGCCGCGGGCGGACATCATCAGGATCGGCACCAGGCTGCTCTCCCGGACCCTGCGGCACAGGCCGATCCCGTCCAGAGCGGGCAGCATCACATCCAGGATCAGCAGGTCGAAGCTCCCGTCGCGGAAGAGCTCCAGGCCCGCCAGCCCGTCGGCCGCCGCCTCCACCCGGTAGCCGTAGCGCTCCAGCGCCACGGTGAAGGACCGGCGCATCAGCTGGTCGTCCTCCACGAGCAACACCCGAACCGGGCGCGCGGAGGCCGGAGCCGGGACGGACGAGGACACGGTGACGGACTCCTGCTCGAATGATTGGATGTTCGGATGTTCAGATGGGCCGAGCGAGGGTCTCGGGTGCGTTCACGCACAGTCGGCCACCCGACAGGAACGATACGGCAGGCGCCGGATCCACCGCCGACGCCGCCGGGTGGACGCGGCTCACTCCCCGAGGCCCGCCTCCGCCAGCGAAACCGCAGGTCAGATCGGGGGAATCGGGTCGTGGGGCCGCCGGTTCCAGGGCCGTCCGGCTCCCGATCGGACCTCCCGGGGTGGGTCGCCCACCGCTTTGACGGACAACCACGCGCTACCTGATACCCGCTGGATACAATCGCCGGCCAAGGCCTAGAAGTGTCACATGTGAAATTATATAATTCTTCCACAATTGATCACGAGATACGGAGGCATGCGGTGGCGCAACAGGGTGGGGCACGCGGGAGTCACGATCGTGCCGTGTCGGCCGCGCTGGCCGAGAACTTCCAGCAGGGGTGGGCCGATACCGGCCTGCAGCTGCCGCTCGTCCCCGGGGCGGCGTTCGCGGCCAAGCGCCGTGCGGCACTGTCCGAGCGGTTCCCCGGCGAGCGGATCGTCATCCCGTCGGGTGGCCTCAAGGCCCGGAGCAACGACTTCGACTACACGTTCCGGCCGCACTCCGCGTTCATCCACCTCACCGCCGAGCAGGGCACCCAGGCCGTGCCCGACAGCGTCCTCGTCTTCGAGCCGCTCGGCAACGGCCACGAGGTGACCCTCTTCACCCGGCCGCGCTCGCCGCGCGACGGCGGCCCGCACGGCGCGGAGTTCTACAGCTCCCGGCGGCACGGCGAGTTCTGGGTCGGCCGCCGCCGCACCCTCACGGAGACCTCCGACGCCTTCGGCCTGGCGGCCGCCGCCCGCGACGACCTGGAGCGGGCGCTCGCCGGGCGGGTCCCCACCCGAGTGCTGCGCGGCGAGGACGAGCTGGTCGACGCGCTGGTGCCGCCGGCCCGCGAGGCCGAGGCCGAACTGCTCACCTTCCTGTCGGAGTTGCGCCTGGTCAAGGACGAGTGGGAGGTCGAGCAGCTGCGCACCGCGGTCGGCTCCACGGTCGCCGGCTTCCACGACGTCGTCGGCGAGCTGCGCACCGCCACGGGTCTGGCCCGGGGCGAGCGCTGGATCGAGGGCACCTTCAACCGGCGGGCCCGGCTGGACGGTTACGGCCTGGGCTTCGAGACCATCGCGGCGGCCGGCGCGCACGCCTGCGTCCTGCACTGGATGCACAACGACGGCCCGGTGCGGGACGGGGACCTGCTCCTGCTGGACGCCGGCGTCGAGGCGGACTCCTTCTACACCGGCGACGTCACCCGCACGCTGCCGGTCAGCGGGCGCTTCACCGACGTCCAGCGCCGGTTCTACGACCTGGTCTTCGCCGCCCAGTCGGCGGGCATCGCCACCCTGCGGCCCGGCGCCCGGTTCGGCGACTTCCACGACGCCGCGATGCGCGTCATCGCCGAGGGCCTCGACGCCTGGGGCCTGCTGCCCGGCGGGGACGATCCGCTGGCCGCCGACTCCGCCCTGTACCGCCGGTTCACCGTCTGCGGCTCGGGCCACATGCTCGGCCTGGACTGCCACGACTGCGGCGCCGCCCGCAGCGAGGCGTACCTGGACGGCGTGCTGGAGCCCGGCCACGTCCTCACCGTCGAGCCCGGCCTGTACTTCCAGCCGGACGACCTGACGATCCCGGAGGAGCTGCGCGGCATCGGCATCCGGATCGAGGACGACTTCCTCATCACGGACGACGGCGCCCTGTGCCTGTCCGCGGACCTGCCGCGCGGCGCGGACGAGGTCGAGGCGTGGATGGCGTCGCTGCGCTGACCGCGCACGGCCCGTCGGTGACGCCCGCCCGCGAGGGCGGGCGCACCAGCGGCCGGTGACGGGGGCCGCCCGCCCCCCGTCACCGGCCGCCGCGGTTTCAGGCCGACTGCCAGCCGACCGTGCCCAGGATGCTCGAACCCGCCGTTCCCGGTGCGGCGTTGCCCGGGGCGGGGACGTCGTAGCGCAGCGGGCAGCCGGCCATCCGGCCGCCCACGATGAGCGGGCCGAACACCGCGCCGGTGGACAGGCTCGAGAACTCGCCGCTGTCACCGTCGAAGACGTCCGCGGCGATCCCGGTGCTGTGGACGGCCTCCTGGGCTATCCAGGTGCCGGCCGCCACGGCCTTGGCGATGATCGCCTCCCACTCGGCCGCGCCGGTCCTGAAGCCGAGGTGCACGTCGGCGTTCTGGTCCCCGTCGGACCGCTTCAGGACGAAGTCCTCCCGGCGCTTCGCCAGCAGGTCGGTCAACTTCCAGCGCTCCCCCTCGAACTCCACCTGGTCCTCCCGGATGCTCCGCGACCAGGGGACGTACTGCCGGACGAGGTCCCGGTCCTGGTCGGTCATCCAGTCCTGCCCGGTGGACAGCACCGCGAAGAGCTGCTTGTTCGCCGCCTGGTAGGAGCTCTGCGGCGTCAGCACCGTGGCGCCGCACTTCCTGATGGCGAGCAGCTGCTCGGCGTCCCGGCCGGCGTCGAGCCATTCCTGCGGCACGACCCGCTCCAGCACCAGCGGGAACTCGTCCCGGCGGGTGGCGAGGGCGTCGACGAACTCGTCCGTGTCGAAGTACTCCGCGGCGATCCCGCCCCTGCGCAGGACGTCGATCTCGATCTCGTAGTACCTGCGGTCCTGGATGCCGACGTCGGGCAGGTAGCCGATGAGCGCCACCCGCGGGTCCAGGCCGTACTCGTCGAGGACGCCGCGCAGCAGCTCGTTGCGCGCCGTCATGGGGTCGCCGAGGGTGAGGGAGGCCGACACCCGCCCGGGCAGCAGTTGGCGCCACAGGTCGTTGAGCAGGTGGGTGAAGACCTGGCCGCCGGTGGCCGCGCAGAAGTTGAACTCGATGAACTTCCAGCCGGATTCGGTCAGGATGACGTCCGGCCGCCCGATGGCCGTCGCGTACGCCCGCTCGAACTCCTCGTCCGCGTAGAAGCCGGTCAGCCGCTCGTCGAGGCCCAGGGCCCGGTGCCGGGCCAGGCAGTCCTCGCCCAGGCTCCAGGCGGCCCGCCGCAGCAGCTCGGCGAGCCGGGTGGCCGCGCTCTCCAGTTCGGCGCCGCGCGCGGCCGGCAGGACGACGGGCCCGGCGGGGCTGATCCGGTCGAACCAGAAGGTCCGGAAGCCCCGGAACTGGTGGTCCAGCGCGTTGAGCAGCAGCCGGGGATCGGTCACGGTGGCCGCGTTCGGGGCCGTGGGTCTGTGTTCCATGGTTGTGCACTCCTGGGAGAGGGTTGGAGCAGGTCCGGCCTAGGACGTGTCCGACCTAGGACGTGTCCGACCTAGGACGTGTCCGACCTAGGACGTGTCCGACCTAGGACGTGTCCGACCTGGCCGGTCAGGACAGGACGGTCAGGTCGCGGCCCGTGCGGTTGAGCCGCTCGCCCCCGTCGTCGGTGCAGATCACGATGTCCTCGATCCGGGCCCCGAACCGCCCGGGCAGGTAGATGCCGGGCTCGACGGAGAACGCCATCCCGGGCTCCAGCGGCAGCTCGGAGCCGGCCACGATGTACGGGTCCTCGTGGCCTTCCAGGCCGATGCCGTGCCCGGTGCGGTGGATGAAGTCCGGGCCGAAGCCCGCGTCGGTGATCAGGTCCCGGCCGACCGCGTCGAGCCCTCCGGCGGTGACGCCCGGCCGCACGGAGTCGGTCTGCAGGCGCTGGGCGGCCAGCAGCACCTCGTGCAGGCGCAGGTAGTCCGACGACGGCTCGCCCAGCACGTAGGTGCGGGTGGAGTCGGAGCAGTAGCCGTCCGCGGTGGTGCCGCCGATGTCGACCACGACGGGGTCGCCGTACCCGATCACCCGGTCGGACAGGTCGTGGTGCGCGCTGGCGCTGTTGGGCCCGGAGCCGACGATGACGAAGCTCACCCGGACATGGCCCTCGGCGAGGATCGCCTCGGCGATGTCCCGGCCGACCTCGCGCTCGGTGCGCCCGGGCCGCAGCCACTCGCCCATCCGGGCGTGCACCCGGTCGATGGCGTCCCCGGCCCGGCGCAGCGCCTCGACCTCGGCCGGGCCCTTGCGGACCCGCAGCGGGTTCAGCACCTGCCCGGCGAGCTCCTGGCGGGCGCCGGGCAGCGCGGCCCGGAAGGCCACCGCCTTCTCGGCCCACATCCGGTTGTCCACCCCGACGCGGTCGGTGCGGCGGGACAGCCGGGCGGCGACGAGGGCGTACGGGTCCTCCGTCTCGGCCCAGCCGACGATCTCGATGCCGAGACCGCCGGCCGGCGAGGCGTGCGCGGCGGCCCGCTCCAACTCCGGTACCACGAGGAGGGGTTCACCGTCCGCGGGCAGTACGAGGCAGGTGAGCCGTTCCAGCGGCTTGGCGTCGTAGCCGGTGAGGTAGCGCAGGTCGGCGCCCGGGCTGATCAGCAGTGCGTCCAGCCCTGCCTGCGCGGTGGCCTTGGCGGCGGTCGCCAGCCGTTCGGCGCCGTAGAGGTCGCTCGTGGTCACTGGTGCTCCTCCGTCATGGTGGTCCGTCACGGGTTCTCCGCCATGGTTCAGGCCGTGGCGTGGCGGTCGTCGGGCGCGCCCGTGGTCAGGGCGGGCCGGGTGCCGCGTCGGCCGAACTCGGCCTCCAGCGCCGTGCCGGCCCGGAACAGGCCCGCCTCGCCGAACCTGGGCCCGACCAGCTGCACCCCGATCGGCAGGCCGTTGCCGGCGAACCCGAGCGGCAGGGACATGGCCGGGTGCCCGGTGAGCGCGAACGGGATGGTCTGCATGTCGTTGGCCAGCCGCGGCGGCGGCCAGTCGAGCGGGAAGGCGTCGAAGCGGGCCGCGGTGGTCTGCCCGCAGGCGGTGACCAACACGTCGTGGTCGGCGAAGACCCGCTGGTCGAGTGCCTCGATGAGCCGGCGGCGCAGCTCCATCGCGCGCAGCAGGTCCGCGGCGCCCACCCCGGCGCCGGGCAGCAGCTTCTGGTAGGTGATGCGGCCGAACTTCCGCGGCTCCTCGCGCAGGTTCCGCTCGTGCGTGGCGAAGCCCTCGGCGGCCATGACGATCCGGCCGCAGGCGTTGAACAGTTCGTACGCCGGCAGCTTGCACTCCTCGACGATCGCGCCGAGGCCCTCCAGGTGGGCCAGGGCCCGTTCGATGCCCTCGGTGATCTCCGGCAGGGTCTCGGGGTCGTGGGCGTACCAGGCGCTCGAATAGGCCACCCGCAGGCCCTTCACGTCCCCGGTCAGGCCGCCGAGGTAGTCCGGCGCGGGTGCGTCGCGGGTGCGCGGGTCGCGCGGGTCGGGCCCGGCGACGGCCTGGAGCGCGGCGGCGGTGTCGGCCACCGTCCAGCCCAGCGGCCCGAAGTGGTCCATGGTGGGCGACAGCGGGGTGGCGCCGTGTCCGGACACCAGGCCGTAGGTGGGCTTCAGGCCGACCGTCCCGCAGTGGAACGCCGGGCCGCGCATCGAGCCGGCGGTGTCGGACCCGAACGCGACGCGCAGGAACCCGGCGGCCACCGCGACGCCCGCCCCCGACGAGGAGCCGCTGGGGATGTGCTCGGTGTTCCACGGGTTGCGCGCCGGCGGGAAGGGCAGGTCCGGGCTCGGCCCGCCCATCGCGAACTCGTAGGTGGCGAGCTTGCCCAGCAGCACGCCGCCGCCGGCCCGCAGCCGTTCCTCCACGGCGCTGTCCCCGGCGGCGACGTCCGAGACGGTCAGCCAGGACTGGTTGGTGGTGGGCAGGCCCTCGGCGTCGAAGATGTCCTTCAGCGCGTACGGGATGCCGTGCAGCGGGCCGCGGTCGAGGCCGCCGCGCAGCTCCCGGTCGGCCTGCCGGGCGCGCTCCAGGGCCTGGTCACGGGTGACCAGCACGAAGGAGTTCAGCGCCGCGTCGTGGGCCTCGATCAGGCCCAGCGCGTGCTCGGCCAGTTGCACCGAGGTGATCTCCCCGGAGCGCAGCAGCGCTCCGGCCTGTGCGACGGTCAGCTCGGCGAGGTCGCCGGGCCCGGTGGCGTCGGTCCCGGACATCGCGTCGGTCTCAGACATCGCAGGTCTCCACGGTGCGCAGCAGCTCCATCATCGCCCGCATCGGGCGGTAGCCGGCCAGGACGCCGGGCGCCAGGTCGGACGGCATCTCGATGCCGAGGCGTGCGAGGACGGAGGCGAACTCCCGGTCCGCGGTCCCGGCCGGGGACGGCTCGGTGCCGTGCGCTCCGGGGTCCTCTTCCTTGCCGGCGTGTGCCACGTGCGGTCTTCCCTTCGGTACGTTCAGCGGTGCGTGTGCCCGACCAGGTGGGCGCAGGTGATGAGGTCGAGCGAGGCGTGGCCGGTGGAGCTGAAGACGGTCGGGCGCGCGTCGAGCCCGGTGTGCTCGCCGCTCTCCAGGGACGCGAGGTCGATCGCCGTCCGGTGGATCTCGCCGGCCTCGGCGACGGCGATCCCGATGTCCTCGACGACGACCGTGACGGCGGCCAGCAGCGTGTGCGGGAGCTCCCGCGACTGCGTGGTGTGCGCGCCCATGCAGTTGATGTGCACGTGCTCCGGCAGGTCGGTGGAGATCGGCAGCGGGAGTACGGACGTCGTCGCCGTGGAGACGACGTCCGCTCCCGCCGTGGCCTCCTCGGCGGAGGCGCAGACCACGGCCCGGGCCGCTCCGGCGGCCCTGATCCGCTCACACAGCGCCTCGGCGTTGGCGGTGGTGCGGGAGTGCACCCGCACCTGCGTGATCTCCCGCACCGCCGCGACGCCGAGGTACTGCTGCCAGGCCTGCACCCCGGACCCGACGATGCCGAGGACGGAACCGTCCGGGGCCGCGCAGCGGTCGGTGACCACGGCGGTGACGGCGGCGCACTTGAGGTTGGTGACGGCCGCGCCGTCCAGCACCTCCAGCAGGTCCCCCGTGCTGGTGGAGAACACCGGGACCACGGAGGTCACGGTCGGCCCCGGCCCGTCGGTGATGGTGGCGGTCTTGGAGATGTAGAGCCCGAAGTCCCCGGAGACGGCGGGCATCGCCAGGAACTTGGCACCCTGCTCGTCCTCGACGACCTGCCGCAGCGGCACGGCCATCCGCCGTACCGCGCCGCTGCGCAGGCCCGTCCGCATCAGCTCGGCGACGGCTCGGACGTCGTCGAGGGAGTGCGGCGGCCGTTCGGTGCGGTCGAGGGTCACCCGAGCCCTGCCAGGACGTCCAGCAGGTCGCCGGCGAACCGCTCGGTCAGCTCCGTCGGCATGTCGCCGCGCAGCATCATCCGGACGCCGGCCTGGCCCTGCGCCACGATCGGGAAGAACATCGCGGAGCAGTAGTAGCCGCGCTCGTAGAGCTCGGTGGACAGCCGCACCGCGCGGTCGTTGTCGCCGGTCACCACGAACTTGATGTGCGAGCCGGTGCCGCGCAGGCCGTGGCCGCTCAGCCGTTCGTCGAACAGCTCGATGTTCCGGGCGAGTTGACGCTGACGCAGGCCCAGCTCGGGGCTGCGGTGGACCTCCAGGGCGCCCAGGGTGGTGCCGACCGCGGCGGTCCGCAGCCCCTGTGACCAGGCCAGCGGCCCGGAGCGGTAGAGGAACTCGAAGACGTCGCGGTCGCCGATCATCGCGATGCCGCCGGTGCTGCCGAACGCCTTGGCGATCGACGCGACGATGATCGTGCGGGAGTCGAGCTCGTCGAAGACCGTGCGCGCGTAGCCCCCGCCGCCCTCGCCCACCGCGGACATCGCGTGCGAGTCGTCCAGGTAGACGAACATGCCGTAGCGGTCCTGCAGGGCCTTGATGCCCTCCAGGTCCGCCGTGCCGCCGACGGAGTAGGCGCCTTCACAGACGTAGGCGACCCGCGGGTACCGCTTGCAGATGTCCTCCAGGTACTCCATGTCGTTGTGCGGACAGGTCAGGACCAGCGTCTCGTCGGCGATGATCGGCTTGAGGAAGTTCATCGAGAAGTGCGCGAACCGGTCGAAGACCACGACGAGGGGCTCGCCGTCCGTCAGGTGCCCCGAGGCCAGCAGCGGCAGGATCGCCGCGCTCAGCACCCCGCACGACACCGACGGCAGCACGTGGGTGCCGAAGTGCTCGGCCAGCTCCTCCTCCAGCCGCTCCATGATGCCCAGGCGGATCCGGAACTCGCCCATGGACAGGCCGGTGATCTGCTCCTCGGCCAGCGCGGCGCGCCCGGCCTCGACCACCGTGGGGTGGCTGTTGAGCCCCAGGTAGGAGCACGAGGACAGGTTGGTGAACTCGTGTCCGGTGTGGATCTCGCGCAGCCGGTTCTGGCCCTCGACGGCCTCGACCACCAGCCCGAGCATCCCGTGCTTCTGGGACAGGCCCCAGGCGGCCTCGCTGGCCGGCACCATCTTCGCGTTGTTG
Source organism: Kitasatospora sp. NPDC087314 (assembly GCF_044744365.1). Lineage (NCBI taxonomy): Bacteria > Bacillati > Actinomycetota > Actinomycetes > Kitasatosporales > Streptomycetaceae > Kitasatospora > Kitasatospora sp. NPDC087314. The sequence goes on along the minus strand of NZ_JBIUYE010000004.1, from coordinate 11,505 downwards.
CGGTACCGGTGCGGGCCGGTGATGTCCTCGCTCATCGCGCACCGCCGCTGTGCTCGCGCAGCCAGTCGCCGAGCCGGGCGACGGCCTCGCGGGCCTTGCCCAGCCGGGCGTGGTGCAGGTGCCACACGTGGACCATGCCGGACCAGACCTCCAGTTCGCCGGTGCCGCCGGCCTCGCGCAGCGCGGCTGCGAACCGTTCGGCGTCGCTGAGCAGGACCTCGCGGCTGCCCACCTGGATGAGCACCGGCGGCAGACCGGTGACGTCCCCGAACAGCGGGGACACGTAGGGGTCGGTCGGCGCGGTGCCGGCCAGGTAGGACGCGGTGACCAGCGCCACGACGGGCTGGCTGAGCATCGGGTCCTCGTCCGCCAGGGTGCGGTGGGTCTCCCCGGAGCCGGTCAGGTCGGTCCACGGCGAGACGGCCGCCGCCGCCGCCGGCAGCGGCAGGCCCAGGTCGCGGACCTTGAGCAGGGTGGAGAGCATCAGGCCGCCGCCGGCGGAGTCCCCGGTGAACACCACGTCCGAGGGGGCGGTTCCGTCGGCGAGCAGGCCCTGGTAGGCCGCCACCGCGTCGTCCAGCGCCGCCGGGTAGGGGTGTTCGGGGGCCCGCCGGTAGTCCACGAAGAACATCCGGCAGCGGGCCGCCCGGGCGATCTCCCCGACCATGGCGCCGTGGCTGCGCAGCGAGCCGTACACGAATCCGCCGCCGTGCAGGTAGAGCCCGGTCCGGGCGCCCTCGGCGTTCGGCGGGGTCAGCAGGTACCCGCCGGGGCGCCGCTCGACCACGATGTCGTCGGCGATCGGCGTGCCCCACGCGTCGTAGAACTGCCGCGCCTCGGCGATGTCGTCGGGCCACTCGTCCGCGGCGAGCACCGTCAGGAGCTCTTCGAGCTCCGCGGCGTCACTGGCGGACATGACCGGCACGCCGCTCTCGGTGGACGTCATCGCTCGGAGGCCCCGTCCTCGGCGCCGACCGGGGCGATGCCGCGGTGGTAGCGCTCGCGCGCGTCGCCGTCGGGCGCCTGCATGATGGGCGCGGGGACGTCCAGGCCGTAGTGCTCGAACCACTTGGCCAGCTCGACGCCCTCGGCGAACTGGTACTCCAGGTGCCGGATCGGGCGGCGGGAGGGCTTGGACGGGTCGACCGGGCGGGGCTCGGAGCCGGCGTGCGCCAGACCCCCGGCCACCTCGTTGAGCAGGACGACCATCACCAGGTCGGAGGACAGGTCGACCTCCACCGCGCTGGCGTAGTCCGCCAGGATCCGCTCGGTGTACTCCTCGCGGACCGCGACGTTGTAGCTGTGCGGCATCAGCTCGACCAGGTCGCCCGGGGCCACCCCCGCGTCCTTGCAGAAGGCGCGGGTGTCGCAGACCACCGGGACGCCGCCCCGGATGTTGGTGTTGGGGCCGTAGATGTTCCCGATGAACGGCGTGGCGGAGTCGAAGTGCACGCACTTGGTGGTCAGGAACTCGCGCTCGGCGGTGTGGTCGCCGTTCGGGGTGAAGGCGGTGTTCTTGTTGTAGCCGTCGACGTCCATGCCGGCGATGCGGTCGTAGTCCATCGCGACCGGGCTGTAGGGGGCGACGTCCACCCGGGCGCCGAAGGCGCGGAACAGCGACTCCAGGTAGTCGCGGGCCACGGCGGCGTCCTGCTCGTTGTGGACGTCCAGGCCGTGGCTCGCCAGCGTCCGGTCGAGGCCGTGGCACAGGGCGACGCCGTCGCCCTCGGCCACCAGGCGGACCAGTTCGGCGACGATCCCGTCGCCGACGGCCTGCAGGCGGCCGTCGACCAGCTCGGTGCGGTGGGCGGAGACGTCGATGATCGCGTACTGCGGCAGGGTCTTCATGGGATTCCCCGATTCGTCGGTGCGGTGCGGGTGCGGGAGCGGGTGACGGAACGTCAGGAGGCGGCGGTGTCCGCCGCGTGGAGCTGGAGCATGCGCCGGGCCTGCAGCACGAAGGGCGGGGCCAGCACGCGGTCCTTCTCGACCGCGAACCCGTACGGCGTGGAGTCGTAGTCCTCGACGACCCGCCGGTACTCGGCGAGCTTCTCCGGTCCGACCGTGAACGCCTCGGCGATCGGGTCGACCTGGCGGGGGTGGATGGCCGCCTTGCCGGTGAAGCCGGCGTCCCGGGCCGCCCGGCACGCGGCCGAGACCACGTCGAGGTCGTGCAGCTCGAACGAGTTGGTGTCGATGGCGGGGATCCGGTGCCGGGACGCCGCGACGCAGAGCCGGGCCCGCGCGTAGTCGAGGTAGGTCTCGTTCTCGGCGTACATCTCGGCCGTCAGGTCGGCCTGGCCGAAGCAGAGGCCGTCGCTCACCTCGGCGATGGCGAAGGCGTTCTCGACCGAGTCCAGGGTCTCGATGAAGCTGCAGATCTGCGGCGGCTTCGAGGTGCCCGACAGCAGGGCCCGGTAGATCGCCACGTCGCCGGGGCCGGCGATCTTGGGGATGAAGATCACGTCGAGCGGGACGCCGCCGATCACGGCGTCCAGCGCGATCAGCATCCGCAGGTCCTCCAGGCCGTCGGGCGTCGCGATGCTGTTCACCCGCATGCCGAGGGCGGGCAGGCCCGCCTTCGTCAGGTCCGCCGCGGCCAGCAGCGCGCGGGCCTCGGCCTTCTTGGCCGGGTGGGTGGAGTCCTCCAGATCCAGGACCAGCATGTCCGCCTGGACCTTGCCCGGCTTGGCGACCGAGGCCAGCAGCAGCGCCGGGGTGTACAGCAGGCTCGCGTAGGACTTCACTGCGCACTCTCCCTTCCGAACAGCAGGTTCATCTTCTGGAGCGAGAAGTCCTCGTAGCGGATCGGCTCGTACTTCGCGGGGCGGTCCGCCGTGAACTTCGGGAAGCACTCGATGACGGTGTCGTCGTTGGCCAGCTTGAAGAACACGATGGACTGCCGCCGCCGGTCGGCGAGCCGGACCCGGTGCGGCGTCGAGACGTACTCGTCGTTCGACCAACGGGCCATCAGGTCACCGATGTTGACGATGAAGCTGTCGCGCTCCGGGACCTCGACGTCCAGCCAGCGGCCGGAGAGGTCCCGCAGCTGCAGGCCGGGGCCGTCCTGGGTGAGCAGCGTGATCAGCGTGCCGTCGGTGTGCTCCCCCATGCCCTGGTCGTTGAGGAACTCCGGGGCGACGCCCGGGTAGAGGTGCGACCGGAGCGAGTCGTTCGAGGTGTCCGTGCGGGTGGCGAAGAAGTCGCGCGGCAGGTCCAGGGTCAGCGCCAGCAGCTCGGCGATCCGGCCCGAGACGCTCTCGCAGGCCGCGAAGTAGCGCTTGAGCGCCGCGCGCAGCCGGGCGCCCTCCTCGTCGGCGGGGAAGGGCAGGTCCTCGTCGTCGTCCAGGATCAGTCGCCCGGCGCTGAACTTCTCGACGTAGTCCGACGGCATGCCCTGCTTGCCGGTGTACGCGAACGCGTTCTCGGACAGCAGGGCGCTGTATCCGTACGGGCTGTAGTCGTTGTCGCCGCGCGCGGTGCTGGTCCGCATCGGGAACTCGCGCTTGGCCTCCAGCGGGCGCCCGAAGAAGCGCAGCGACGCGTCGTAGGCGTCGTCGAAGACCTCGGGGGCGATCCCGTGGCCGCGCACGACGAAGAACCCGGTGTGCCGGCAGGCCTCGGAGATCTCGTCGGCGACCTTGCGTTCGGCGCCGTCGTTGCCCGCCTGCGCGAGCTCGGGTGCCAGCGTGATGACCGGGATCATCGGTCCGCCTCCTGCCGGGGGACGAGAATCGTCCGCTCGAATTCGATCACTGTCACGCCGTCCTGGTTCTGGCCGGAGCTGTGGACGGTCACGATCCCCTCGCCGGGCCGCTTGGCGGACTCCCGCTTGGAGACGATCCGGGTCTGCGCGTAGAGCGTGTCGCCGACGAACACCGGGGCGGTCAGGCGCACCTTGTCCCAGCCGAGGTTGGCGGTGCCCTTCGCGCTGATGGTGCCCACCGTCATGCCGTTGACGATCCCGAAGGTGACCAGGCTCGACACCAGCAGCCGGCCGAACTCGGTCTTCTCGGCGTACACCGCGTCGATGTGCAGCGGGTGCTGGTTGAGGCAGAGCAGGGAGCTCCACACGTTGTCGCTCATGGTGATCGTCCGGCCCGGGCGGTGCTCGACGACCTCGCCGGGGACGAAGTCCTCGTAGTACAGGCCGCCGTCCTCACGGAAGACCCCGGGGGCCACTTCGACGTAAGAGTTCGCCCTCACTGCTGTCCTCCTTCGATGTCGGCGCGATCTTCGGTGCCGGTCCGGCCTTCGATGCCGGCCCGGTGCAGGGCGGACCGGGCCGCCCGGTGCGCCGCGTCGGCGGCCGTGGCCGCCAGGCCGATCCCCCAGACCGTCCGCCCGTCCGCGTCCAGCGCGGCGAAGCAGGCCGTCGGTTCGCCGGCCGCGGGTGCCGCGGCGGTGACCACGACCTGGGTGAACTTCACTCCGTGCGCCGCGGTGTGCTGTGCGACGACCTCGTGCTCGTCGGCCGCGGAGGGCGACGCGAGCGAGTCGTCGAGGCGGTAGGTGTCCTGGAGCAGCTGCCAGATCTCGGCCGGCTCCAGTTCGCGCCCCAGGGTGTCCGCGGTGTTCTGGACCACGGTCGCGAAGTCCCGGCGCAGCTCCGTCGGCAGGTCGACGCCCCAACCGGCCTTCAGCACGTAGGCGATGCCGCCCTTGCCCGACTGGCTGTTCACCCGGATGATCGCCTGGTAGTCGCGACCGACGTCCTTCGGGTCGATCGGCAGGTACGGGACCTGCCAGGGCAGTTCCCCGACCTCCCGGCCCTCGCGCTCGGCCTGGGTGGAGAGCGCGGCCAGGCCCTTGGCGATGGCGTCCTGGTGGGTGCCGGAGAAGGCGGTGTACACCAGGTCTCCGACGTAGGGGTGCCGCGGGTGCACCGGCAGGCGGTTGCAGTCCTCGACGATCTCGCGGACGGTGTCGATGTCGGAGATCTCCAGCTGGGGGTCGACGCCCTGGCTGAAGAGGTTGAGCGCGAGCGTCACCAGGCAGACGTTGCCGGTGCGTTCGCCGTTGCCGAACAGTGTGCCCTCGACCCGGTCGGCCCCGGCCATCAGCGCCATCTCGGCCGACGCGACGGCGGTGCCCCGGTCGTTGTGCGGGTGCACCGACAGGATGATCGACTCGCGCCGGTCGAGGTTGCGGTGCATCCACTCGACCTGGTCGGCGAAGACGTTGGGCGAGTGGGTCTCCACGGTGGTCGGGAGGTTCAGCACCATCGGCCGGTCGGGCGAGGCGCCGACGATCTTCGTGACCAGGTCCGCGATCTCCAGCACGAACTCCGGCTCGGTCAGGTTGAACGTCTCCGGCGAGTACTCGAACCGGATGTCCGTCCCGGGTGTCCGCTCCGCCAGGCGCACCATGTGCTCCGCGCCGTCGACGGCCATCTGCCGGACCTCGTCCCGCGACATGCCGAACACGACCTCGCGCCACAGGCAGGCCGTCGCGTGGCACAGGTGCACCGTCGCGCGTTCGGCCCCGTGAATCGCCTCGAAGGTCCGCTCGATGAGTTCCGGACGGGCCGGCGTGAATACCGAAACCGTCACGTCGTCCGGAATTCCGTCCTTGGTGACCAATTCCCGGACGAAGTCGAAATCGTCCGTGCTGGCCGCCGGATATCCGATTTCGATGTCCTTGAAACCCGTCGCGACGAGCAACTCGAACATCCGCTTCTTACGGCGCGGGTCCATCGGCTCGGCCAGCGCCTGATTTCCGTCCCGGAGGTCGACCGAAGCCCATACCGGAGCCCGATCGAGCGCCTGGTCCGGCCATCGTCGAAGCCAACCCGCCGTCGGTGTCGGCTCGTTCCGCGCATAGCGCTGGAACGGCATCGACGACGGGCGCTGCGGAATTCCGCGGTTCCGCTCCGGGAAAGGCAGTGGTGACGCAGTTCTTCGTGCTCCCATGCTGCCGCCTCTCGCTGTTCTCGGTGCTCCGACAGTACGGAGGGCCCGGCTCCGCGGGGAAGCAGAGGATCTTCTAGACCTGACCCTGGAATCGGACTAATTCGGCGCATTCGGACCAGATCGGCACCACCCGTGGTTGACGCCACGGGTTTCGTCGGGGATAGGATTTCGCGACACGACCGGCATGAATTCACCGCTCACGTGAAATGGCACCCTCATGGCCAACTCGACCAGTCTCGACAACGACGCGCCGGACGTGGCGAGTACCTCCCCGAGACCGCGCCGCGTGCTGACGGCGGCCAGCCTGGCGACCGGGATGATCGTCATCGACATCAGCATCGTGAACGTCGCGATCCCGGAGATCCGGGCCGGCCTGCACACGAGCCTGGCGACGATGCAGCTCGTCGTCGACGCGTACGTGATCATCATGGCCAGCCTGGTGCTGGCCGGGGCCGCGATGGTCGGGCGGTTCGGCGCGGTGCCGATGTTCCGTCTCGGCGTCGCCGTGTTCGGCGTGACGTCCGTGCTGTGCGGGCTGGCACCCGACGGCGCCGCGCTGGTCGTCGCACGGGCGTTGCAGGGACTCGGGGGCGTGCTCCTCACACCCGCCACCCTGGTGATGCTCACCGACACGTACCGGGACCCGGACGACCGCGCCAAGGCCGTCTCCGTCTGGGCGATGGCCGCCGGAAGTCCGGTGGCGTTCGGCCCCATCCTCGGCGGCGCCCTGGTCGCGGCGGTGGGATGGCGGAGCATCTTCCTGGTCAACGTGCCGGTCGTCCTGATCATCCTGTGGCTCTCGGCGCGTCACATGCCCCTGGGCGAACGGGCCGCGCGCAAGGAGCCCCAGGACGCGCTCGGCCAGTTCCTCGTCATCGTCTTCCTCGGCGGCGTCGCGCTGACCCTGACCGAGGGACGGGAGCTGGGGTGGACCCGACCGCTGCCCGTGGTGGCGGTGGCGGTGGCCGTCGTCGCGTTCGCCGCCTTCGTGGTCAGGCAGCGCCGGTACGCGTTCCCCATGATCCCGGGCGACCTGTTCCGGGCCCCGGGGTTCCGCAACTTCGTCGCGGCGGGCCTGCTGCTCTTCGCCGGCTACTACGGACTGGTGTTCTCCATCAGCGTGTTCCTCCAGCAGGTGCACGGGTACGATCCGGTCACCACCGGACTGTGCTTCCTGCCCTCCGCCCTGCCGATCACCTTCATGCCCCTGGTCGCCGGACGCGTCCACGCCCGGCTCGGTGCCCCCCGGGTCCTGGGCATCTCGGTCCTGCTGACCCTGGTCGGCGGGCTGTTGCTGACCTTCATCGGCGGAGACGCGCCGGTCGGCACCGGCATCGGGCTGCTCTTCATCGGGCTCGGCTTCGGCCTGGCGACGGTGCCCCAGATCACCCTGGTCATGGCGACGGCCCCGGCGCACCGCTCGGCGATCGCCAGCGGGGTGCTGTCGGCGGGCCGGTCGACGGGCACCATGATCGGCGTCGCCCTGCTCGGCGGCCTGCAGTCCGGGAACAGCATCGCCGCACCGGCGTTCGCGGCCGTCGTCATCTACCTGCTGATGGCGCTGGCCGTCGGCCTCGGCGCCCGACGGCTGCCCGCGGGCTAGGGCCCGTCCCGACGCGAGCACGGCCCCGCTCTCTCCCGGCGGGGCGCGGTCCCGCGGGCGCACGGCCTCCGCGGCATCGGTTCATCGGACTCCTCACAACCGGAGCACTCATGTCTGAGCATCAGCCGGACCGCGACATAGCCTCCCTGGCCGCGGCACTGCACGCGAACGATCCCGAATTCGCCCGAGCGGCCCCGTCCTCGGAGGTCGCCGCAGCCGTCCTGGGCGCCGACGGCGGCCTCGTCGGCACCATCGCGGCCGCCATGAACGGCTACGCGGACCGGCCGGCCCTCGGCCGCCGGGCCGAGCGGCTCGTCCAGGACCCGGCCACCGGCCGCCACCACCTCGAACTCCTCCCCGCCTTCGAGACGGTGACCTACGGCGAGCTGTGGCAGCGGGTCGGCCGACTCGCCACCGCCTGGGCCGACCCGGCCGGCGGCGACCTGCGCGCCGGCGACTTCGTCGGGGTGCTGGGCTTCACCAGCGTCGACTACGCCACCATCGACCTGGCCTGCATGTACCTGGGGGCGGTGCCGGTGCCGCTGGCCACCGGATCGTCCGCGGTGCGGCTGGCCCCGGTCGTCGCCGAGACGGAGCCGCGGCTGCTCGCCGCCGACATCGGCTCGATCGGCGCCGCGGTCGACACCGTCCTGGCGTCCGACTCCATCGAGCGCCTGGTCGTCTTCGACTACGACCCGCGCGTGGACGACCACCGCGACGCCCTGCGGCACGCCGTCGACAAGCTGGGCGGGCGGGCCTCGGTGGCGTCACTGCCGGAGGAGCTGGACCGCGGCGGCCGGCTGCCGGCCGTGCCACCGTGCGACGGCGACCCGGACCGGCTGGGCGGCCTGATCTACACCTCCGGGAGCACCGGCACGCCCAAGGGCGCGATCTACACCGCCGCCATGCTCACCGGAATGTGGCAGAAGGCCGGCGCCGGCATGGCCAGGGTCGGCGACCTGCCGGTGCCGACGATCGTCCTGCACTACATGCCGATGAGCCACGTCAACGGCCGGTCCTGGCTGATCTCCGGACTCGCCTCCGGCGGCATCGGGTACTTCGCGGCCCGCGGCGACATGTCGACGCTGTTCGACGACATCCGCCTGTCCCGGCCCACGGTGCTGAGCCTGGTGCCGAGGATCTGCGACATGGTGTACCAGCGCTACCTCCTGGAGGCCGACCGCCTCGGCCGCGCCGGCGCCGCCCGCCCGGAGGCGGAGGCCACCGCCCGCGTCCAGGTGCGGGACGGCATGCTCGGCGGACGGATCATCAGCGCCCTGTGCGGCAGCGCGCCGCTGTCGGCGCCGATGCACACCTTCATGGCCTCGATCCTCGGGGTGAAGATCACCGACTGCTACGGGTCGACGGAGACCACCCGGGCCGTCGTGGTCGACCAGCAGGTGCGCCGGCCCCCGGTCCTCGACTACCGGCTCGTCGACGTGCCGGAGCTCGGCTACTTCGCGACCGACAAACCGCACCCCCGGGGCGAACTGCGCCTGAAGTCGGCCGGGTTGGTCCCCGGCTACTACAAGCAGCCGGAGGCCACCGCGCGCGCCTTCGACGAGGACGGCTACTACCGGACGGGCGACGTGGTCGCCGAACTGGCGCCCGACCGGCTGGTCTACGTCGACCGGATCAACAACGTCGTGAAGCTCTCACAGGGCGAGTTCGTCGCGGTCTCCCGGCTGGAGGCGCTGTACTCGACCAGCCCGTACATCGCGCAGATCTACGTCTACGGCAGCAGCGAGCAGGCGTTCCTGCTGGCGGTGGTGGTCCCCGACCAGGACCGCCTGGGGCAGGCCGACGATGCCGCGGTACGGGCGGCCGTCCTCGACTCGATGCGGGAACTCGCCCACGAAGCGGGCCTCTACCCGTACGAGGTCCCGCACGACGTGCTCGTCGAACGGCAGCCGTTCACGATCGAGAACGGGCTGCTGTCGGGAGTGGGCAAGCTCCTGCGCCCCGTCCTCAAGGAGCACTACGGCGCCCGGCTGGAGCAGCAGTACGCGGACATCGCGACCGGCCGGGCCGGCCAGTTCGCCGCGCTGCGGGCCGAGGGCCGGGACGTCGCGCCGCTGGAGGCGGTCCTCACCGCGGTCCAGATCACCCTGGGCTACCCCTCCTCGCTGGTCCGCCCGGAGGCCAACTTCACCGACCTGGGCGGCGACTCCCTGTCGGCGCACACGTTCTCGACGGTCCTGGAGCAGGTCTTCGACATCGAGGTCCCGGTCCAGGCCATCCTCAGCCCCACCTCGACGCTGGCCCGCATCGCGGACCACCTCGGCTCGGCGCGCGGGCCGCAGACGCCCCGTGCCACGTTCGCCTCGGTGCACGGCCGCGACGCGGTCGAGGCCCGGGCGAGCGACCTGACGCTCGATCACTTCCTGGAGGGGCACGGCTTCGACGGGAGGCTTCCCGAGCGGCCGGCACCGGCCCCGGACGGCACCGCCCCCGCCGAGCACGTCCTGCTCACCGGGCCGACCGGCTACCTCGGGCGGTTCCTGGCGATCGAATGGCTCCAGCGCGTCGCCGGGACGGGCGGCCGGCTGACCTGCCTCGCCCGGGCCGCCGACGACGCGGCCGCCCGGCAGCGCGTGGTCGAGTGCCTGCGCGCCGCGGCCGGGGACCGGGCCGACTGGTTCGACGCCGTCGCGGCGAAGCACCTCGACGTCCTGGCCGCGGACGTGGCGGCGCCGAAGCTCGGCCTCGACGACGCGACCTGGGAGCGCCTGGCCGCCGGGACCGACCGGATCGTGCACGCCGCGGCCATGGTCAACCACGTGCTGCCGTACAGCCGGTTGTTCGCACCGAACGTCGGTGCGACGGCGGAGCTGATCGGGCTGGCGCTCACCGGCCGGCCCAAGCGGTTCGCCTACGTCTCGACCATCGCCGCCGCGATGCAGCCCGACGGGACGCTCCTCGACGAGGCGGTCGACATCCGCACGGCGGCCCCGGCCCGGCAGTTGAACGAGTCCGACGCGAACGGCTACGCCACCAGCAAGTGGGCCGGTGAGGTCCTGCTGCGGGAGGCGCACGAGCGCACCGGTCTGCCGGTCACGGTGTTCCGGCCCGACATGATCCTGGCCCACAGCCGCCTACCCGGCCAGCTGAACCTGCCCGACCGGTTCACCCGGCTGATCGTCAGCGTCCTCGCGACGGGCATGGCGCCGCGCTCCTTCTACCGGCTCGACCAGGACGGCAACCGGCGGCGGGCCCACTACAGCGGCCTGCCGGTCGACTTCACCGCCGAGGCGATCGCCTCGCTCAGCGCCCGGAGCGCCGACGGGTACGTCACGTACAACACCGTCAACGCGAACGACGACGGCGTCTCGCTGGACGAGATCGTGGACTGGCTGATCGACGCGGGGCATCCGGTCACCCGGTTCGACGACCACCGGGAGTGGCACATGCGCTTCGAGGCGGCGCTGCGGGGCCTGCCCGACCACCAACGCCGGCTGTCGCTGCTGCCGTTGCTGGCGGCGTACGCGAAGCCGGGCGAGCCGCGGGCGGGCTCCGCGACCCCGGCCACCCGGTTCACCGCGGCGGTCGGCGACCTCGGTGTCGGCAGCGGCCTCGTGCCGTCGCTCTCACCGGAGTTCATCGGCAAGTGCGTCGCGGACCTGCGGCTACTCGACCTGCTCTGACCGGCCTGATCCGAATCGAGTACGGCCGACCGCTCCCGGTGGGTGCGGTCGGCCGTTCGGTGCCGTGGCCTGGGGGCGTGTCCGACAATTCCCGCCGGGCGTACGGCGTCTGGGCACGCCCCGGTGGCGGCCGGGCAGCAGAGCGCCCGCGGCCGGGTGAACGGCCACGGGCGGTCGGCCCGGTCTGTCAGCCTCGCAGCGTCGCCATCCAGGTTTCGACCTGGTCGGGTGTGCGGGGCAGGGTGGTGGAAAGGTTTTCGTTGCCGTTGTCGGTGACGAGGATGTCGTCTTCGATGCGGATGCCGATGCCGCGGTATTCCTCGGGGACGGTGAGGTCGTCGCTCTG
>NZ_JBIUYE010000003.1:0-622871 GCF_044744365.1 Kitasatospora sp. NPDC087314 | reverse complement strand
AGGAATCTCCAACCCCGATCAGACGATCGAGGCCGGGGATGTCAACATATCTGGCGTTGACTTTTGGCACGCTGTTGAGTTCTCAAGGAACGGACACTTCCTTCAGGCTGCCTTCCAGCAGGCCCTCCGGGCGCTTCGTTCTTTCGTGTTTCCAGCTTATCAGATGTTTTCCGCTCCGTTTTCCGGGGCTTCGTCATCCAACTCGCCGGTGTCTTCCGGGGTTTGACGCCCCGTCCGACGTTTCAAACTCTAGCCGATCCCCGCTCCGAAAAGCGAATCCGACCGCAACCCAATAAAACGAGCACGCCGAATAAGAACCGAGACGCGACAAGACGCGACCCAGCCCGAACCGGGAAGTGGTGTTTCGAAGGATTGGCTACCTCGGGACCGTCCGCGCAAACACGTGTCCGGTGCTCCCTGCCAGGCAGCTCGAAGAACACTAGACCTCGGGGGCGACCGAGTCAAGCGCCGATTCCGCCTCGGTGACGCCCTCCTCCGCCGGCAGGTGGAAGGCCAGGACGGCGACGTCGTCGTCGTGCTCGGACGTCACGCCCATCGCCCGCAGCAGGCGGGCGCAGATCACCTCCGGGGCCCCGATGGCGCCGGTCAGGGTGCGGGCGAGAAGGTCGAGGCCCTGGTCGATGTCCTCGTCGCGGCGCTCGACCAGGCCGTCCGTATAGAGGACGCCGGTGGTCCCGGGCAGCAGGCGCAGGGTGTGCGAGACGTGCAGGCCGTCGCCGGTGCCGAGCGGGGGGCCGTTCTGCTCCTCGCTGCGTAGGACCGTTCCGTCGGGGCAGCGCAGCAGCATGGGGAGGTGCCCGGCGGAGGCGTAGGAGAGGGTGCGGCGCTGCGGGTCCCAGACGGCGTAGGTGCAGGTGGCGATCTGGTTGGCGTCGATCTCCATGGCGAGGCCATCGAGCAGGCGCATCACCTCGTGCGGGGGCAGGTCGAGGCGGGCGTAGGCGCGGACGGCGGTGCGCAGCTGGCCCATGACGGCGGCGGCGCGCAGGCCGCGGCCCATCACGTCGCCGATGACGAGTGCGGTTCGGCCGCCGTCGATGGCGATGACGTCGTACCAGTCGCCGCCGACGGCCGCCTCGGCGCCGCCGGGCTGGTAGGTGGCGGCGACCCGGAGGTCGGCCGGCTGGTCGAGCTTCTGCGGGAGGAGGCTGCGCTGGAGGGTGACGGCGGCCTCGCGCTGGCGGCGTTCCGCCTCGCGGAGCCGGGCGGCGGCGAGGACCTGGTCGGTGACCTCGGCGGCGAAGATCAGGACGCCGGCGGGCGGCCCCTCGGCGGGGGTGTCCCCGGTGTCGCCGGGGCCGAGCGGGACGCAGGAGACGTTGTAGTAGCGGTTACCGGTGAGGCCGAGGATGCAGCGGGCCTTGACGCTGCGCGGGCGGCCGCCGCGGATGACCTGGTCCATCAGGGGCAGGACGCCCATGGTCCCGAGTTCGGGGAGGGCCTCGCCGGCCGGCAGACCGGTGGTGCGGTCGCCGAAGAGTTCGCGGTAGGCGCGGTTCGCGTAACCGAGCTGGTGGAGCGGGCCGTAGGTGACGGCCACCGGAGCGGGGATGCGGTTGAGGACCTCGCGCAGGTTCTGGGGTTTGTGCGGGTCGAACAGTTCGGCGGCGGTGGCGAGGTTGGTGGGGTCGCGGGGGCTGGGGACGACGACGCCGTCGGCGGAGGGCGCGCCCTCGTCGGTGCCGGCCCCGGTCGGCGGGGCGGCACGCCAAGGGACTCCGGTGAGCCGGGCGCTCCAGCGCATGAGGTTCAAACGACGGCCGCTTCCTCGTTTTCCAGGCATATCATCACTTTTTGTGTGCACATCAACACACGGGGTAATGACTAGGGTGGGCTGATCCTGTCAGGCAAGGGCCCGATTCCGGAAGTCGCCCGCCCGGCGTGGCCGTCCGATCCGCCCCGGTTCGTAGCACCGGGGGCGCTCACCGAGGGGCCTCCGACCCTCCGTCGAAGGACGGGCCGAGCCCGGTCCCGGACTCCGGACGCGGGTGCCCCGCCGCCCCCAGCGAGACCACCTCGCGGGAGAACAGGCCGCCCAGCACCCAGTCCATCAGCACCCGCACCCGGCGCTCCGCGCTCGGCAGCCGCCGCAGGTGCCGGGCCCGGTGCAGCCACCAGGCCCGCCGCCCGGTGATCCGGCGACCGCGCCGGGTGTGGGCGACGGCCCGGCGCAGGCCCAGCGAGGTCGAGCAGGCGGCGGGCCCCGGCCGGTACTCGGCGAGGTCCGGGGAGTGCGGTCCGTAGTCCAGGGCGACCGCGATGTTCCGGGCGAGCAGTTCGGCCTGCGCGAAGGCGTGCTGGGCGTTGGGCGCGCAGGGCGCCCCGTCCGCGTTCGGATCCGGTACGGCCGCACAGTCGCCGGCCGCCCAGACCCCGGGCAGCGCACGCCCGTCCGGGCCGACGGCCTGCAGGGTGGCGAGGCAGCGGACCCGGCCGAGGGTGTCCAGCGGCAGGTCGGTGTCGCGCAGCAGCGGGGCCGGGCGGACCCCGGCCGTCCAGACCAGGGTGCGGGCGCCGAAGCGGCTGCCGTCGGAGAGGGCGACGACCCGGCCGGCGACCGACGCCAGGGTGGTGCGCAGCCGGATGTCGACGCCGCGTTCGCGGAGTTGGCCGAGGGTGTGTTCGGCGAGCTCCGGCGACTCCTCGGCCAGGATCCGCCCGGTGGCCTCGACCAGGACCCAGCGCAGGTCCTCGGTGCCGACGTTGTGGTAGCCGCGCACCGCGGACCGGGCCATGTCCTCCAGTTCGGCGAGCGCGCCGACGCCCGCGTAGCCGGCGCCGACGAAGACGAAGGTGAGCGCGGACTGGCGCAGGGCCGGGTCGCGGGTGGCGGAGGCGAGGTCGAGTTGCTCCAGGACGTGGTTGCGCAGGCCCACGGCCTCGCCGACGGTGGAGAAGCCGAGGCCGTGCTCGGCCAGGCCCGGCACCGGAGCCGTCCGGGATACCGAGCCGGGCGCCACCACCAGGACGTCGTAGGGGAGTTCGATCGGTGCGGGGGTCTCGCCGGGGTTCGCCGCGTCGGCGAAGGCGCGACGGGCGGCGTGCTCGATCCGGGTGATCCGGGCGGTCAGCACCCGGCAGTCCGGCAGGGCGCGACGGAGTGGGACCACCACGTGCCGGGGATCGATCGATCCGGCCGCGACCTCCGCCAGCAGCGGGTGGTAGGTGAAGTAGGCCTGGGGCTCGACGACGGTGATCTCCACCTCGCCGCGTCGCAGCCGTTCCCGCAGGCCGCGCTGGAGGTGCAGCGCGGTGGCCATACCGGCGCAGCCTCCGCCGGCGATCAGGATTCTGATGGTGCACCTCCAGCCGATCGACGCTTCGTCCCGGCCTCGCGGCCGTGGGTGTCCCCCCTCACGCCCCCCTATGAAGGACCGGCAGGGGTGGTCTTGTCCACAGTCCGCACCGCGCCGGATGCGACGGGAGTCGACTGGTGTGGCCAGTTGTGCTCCCCGGGCGACTTTCTGACGGACTTTCGGACGCGAAGAGCCGTGAACTATGGTCGGATTGTGTGCCGGAGCGGCCACCGCCATGACAATCGGCGGCGACGCACCGTGGAGCGGCCACTACGGCCAGTTCCAGCGTTGGCTCGACAACCCGACTGCGGGACAGTCATCCGGGGAAGGGTAGTTCCCGGACAAGGCCCCGGACGGTGCCGACGCGCCGAGCCGGACGCGAACCGGCGCGGAGGCACGAACCGTGGTCACGGAACCGGACGGGCGGCACGAGCGATGGGTCATCAGGTCATGTCTGACGGGCTGAGCTGCACCGGGGGGTGCAGGGGCGGGCGACGACAGGGTCCGGGTTCGGGCGCCTGCGGGGGAGAGTTGGGATGATGGAGCAGGAGCAGGTGTTGGGGCGGGCGGGAGCACCGCACGCCGGCCAGGGCATGGTGCCGGAACAGCGCGGCCCGGTGGACCTGCCGCCGCAGTCCGGGGCGGCCTACCCCGGCGTCCCCTACCGGGCGGAGCCGCCACAGGCCGCCGCGCCCGTCCCCGGGGCCCGGCTACGGGTGGACGCCCGGCGGAATCTGGAAAGCGTGCTGCGGGCCGCCCGCGAGGTGTTCGGCGAGTTCGGCTACGGCGCGCCGATGGAGGAGGTCGCGCGCCGGGCCGGGGTCGGCGTCGGGACGGTCTACCGGCGCTTCCCGAGCAAGGAGGTGCTGGTCCAGCGGATCGCCGCCGAGGAGGTGGCGTGGCTGACCGCACAGGCGCGGGAGTCGCTGTACGGCGGCGGCGGTGCCTGGGAGGCGCTGGCCGGCTACCTGGCCCGGGCGGTCGGCACCGGCGCCGGACGGCTGCTGCCGCCGGAGGCGTTCCGGTACGCGGAGGAGCTCGGACGGGTGCCCGAACCGCGGGTGCCCGAGCCGGCCGCCGTCCGGTTCGACCTGCGCGGTGAAGACGCCCAGGGCGGTGCCGGCGTCGAGCCGTCGGCGGCCGACGCGGATCCCCGGCTGCTGCTGCAGCTGCTGGCCGCCCTGGTGGCCCGGGCCGGCGCGGCGGGCGAACTGCGGCCGGGCGTCACGGTGTCGGACGTCGTGCTGGTGCTGACCGCCTCGGTGCCGGTGCACGCGGCCCGCACCGTGCCGGCGACGGCCGGGTTCTCGGCCGGTGTCCCGCAGGCGGAGGGGCAGCCGTCCTCCGGGCCCTCGGACCGGTTGCTGGAGATACTGCTGGACGGCCTGCGGGCGCGCTGACGCTCCACCGCCGGGGCGGCCGCCGCGCCCGGCGGGAGCGCTTGACGGAAACGGGACTTGGACGGGGGACCGGCGCGCGGACCAGGCACGCGCGCCGGGTGCGGGCGGCACGCAACCTGCCGCCGTGCGCTGGGCGAACACATCCGCGACGGCCCCTCGGAAGAGTGGGTCCCGGCCGGTCCGGCTACCGCCCGTCCCTGCGCTATGCCATCCTTTGCCCGTGGTTGGAGCCAATGTCCCGATGCGCGCCCTTCGCGCGCCGTCGGCGCCGTACAGCGGGGAACCGTGCGCCTACGCACTCCCGCGCGCCTTGCCACACTACGGGGGCTGTCGTGGAATCTGGGGTCCGTTGTGAGCGCCGAGGAACAGAACGACTACGGGTACGGCCTCGACTTCGGCCCGTCCGGAGGCCTGGCCGGGGGAACCGGGGGACTGGCCGGTGGAGCCGGCGGGCTGGCCGGCGGCCTGACCGGCGGTGCGCCTGACGGTCCCGCCATGGCCTCCGGCGGCCCCGCCCAAGTACCCGGCGCCGCACCGGGTTCGGCCACCGGCCCGACCGCCGGACACGTCCCCGACCAGGCCGGCATGCCCAGCCGCGAGTCCCTCGCCGCCTCCGACGCCGCGCTGCCCCCCGGGCGGGTGCCCGGTCAGGCCCCGGCGGGCCGGGGCGGCGTCGCCCCCGAGGCGTTCGTCGGCGACCACCGCCCGGTCCGCCCCACCGTGCCCGCCCCCGCCGATCCGGTCGACGGCGAGCGCCCGCCCTCCGACGCCGAGTTGACCGCCCTGGTCCGGGCCGGCGACGACAGCGCGTACGAGGAGATCTACCGTCGGCACGCCGACTCGGTGCGCCGCTACGCCCGCACCTGCTGCCGCGACAGCTTCACCGCCGAGGACCTCGCCGGCGAGGTCTTCGCCCGCACCCTGCAGGCCCTGCGGGCGGGCAAGGGCCCGGAGTTCGCCGTCCGCGCCTACCTGCTGACCGCCGTCCGCAACGTCGCCGCCGCCTGGACCCGCAGCGAACGGCGCGAGCAACTCGTCGACGACTTCAGCGTGTTCGCCCAGACCTCGGCCGCCGTCGTCGACCTCGACCTGGCCGATCCGGGCGCCGACGCCTGGGCGATGGCCATGGCCGACCAGCGCATGGTCATGCAGGCCTACGCCGAACTGCCCGAGGACGACCGGGTGGTGCTCTGGCACACCGAGGTCGAGCGGGAGTCCCCGAAGACCGTCGCCGTGATGCTCGGCAAGACCGCCAACGCCACCGCCGTCCAGGCCCACCGGGCCCGCGACCGACTCGCCGCCGCCTTCCTGCAGGCGCACGTGTCCGGCAGCCAGGACAGCACCTGTGAGTCGTACGCCAACCGGCTCGGCGCGTACGCGCGCGGGTCGCTGCGCAAGCGGGCCTCGGCGGAGGTCGGACGGCATCTCAGGGAGTGCGACCGCTGCACGGCCGCCTGCCTCGAACTCACCGAGATCAACACCGGCCTGCGCGCGCTGCTGCCCGGCGGCGTGCTCGTCTGGATCGGGGTCGGCGGGTTCAGCACGGCCGCGGCCGCCGTCGGCGGCGTCGCCGCGGTCGGCGGTGCGGCTGCGGGCACCGCGGCGGCCGGCTCCGGGACCGCGGGTGCCGGTGCCACGGGCGCGGGCGCGGCCGGTGCTGGTGCCGGCGCGGCCTCCGGCGGGAGCGGGGCCGGTGTCGGCGCCGCGGCCGGTGAGGGCCTGGGCACCGCGGCCAAGGCCGGAATCGCCGCCGCCATCGCGGTGGCTGCGGCCGCCGTCGCCGCTTACGCGCTCACCGGCTCGCCCGAACCCAAGCCCCCGGCGGCCGCTCCCCCGGCCACCAGTGCCCCGGCCGCGCCCAGCCCGCAGGCCCCCACCCCCGTGCCGCCCGCCCCGGCCCCTGCTCCCGCCCCCGCCACGGCGCCCAGCAGCGCCGACGTCCCGGCTCCGCCCGCGCCGAGCCCCAGCGCGGAGCCCGCGGCCCAGCCGACGCACGCCCCGACGGCCGCCCCGACCACGCCGAAGGCCGCGCCACCGGTCACCTCGGGCCCGCCCGCGCCCAAGTCGACCCCCATGTCGCCGACTCCGGTCGTCCCCGTCGTGCCGACGCCCACGGTGCCGCCGATGCCCACACCCGAGCCGCCGGTCGTCCCCGCGCCGACCACGCCGCCGGTGCCCACCCCGACGATCACCCCGCCGTCGCCGCCCGCACCCACCGACTTCTGGGCCGACTCGCTGCCCGTGGTCAAGCCCGGCAACAATCGGGTGCCGCCGCCCGGGCCCAGCATCCGGCAGAAGGGCAGCGACTGGTTCTGGCAGCACGACAGCGCCTGGATCGGCGGCGAGCGCCACCCGCACGCCATCACCGTGCACGCCCCGGCGACCACCCTGATCGACCTCAACCGCAGCTGCACGTCCTTCGACGCGGTCGCCGGGGTGGACGACGCCACACTCACGCCCGGCGGTGTGGTCTTCTCCGTCCAGAGCGGCGACGGCAGCACCCTGTGGCGCTCCCACCCGCTCGCCGCCGGGGACGACGCGGTGCCGGTGCACGTGCCGCTGGCCGGGCAGAAGTCGATCCGGCTGGTGGTCACCCCGGTGCACGGGATCTGGTCGGCGCTCAACGTGGCGGACTGGGCCGAGGCCCGCTTCAGGTGCTCCTGAAGCGGGCCTCGGCGGGGGACTGTGTGTCAGACAGGCCCTAGGGGTCAGATGGCGCAGGAGCCGTCCGCACAGGCCTCCCCCGCCGGGGCGACCTCGACCGGGGCCGGTCGGCGCTCGCCTATCTCGGCGGCGACCTGCTCCAGCACCTTGCGGAAGGTCTCGGCCTCCTGGCCGCCCTGCACCGCCCACTTGCCCTCGAACACGAACGTGGGCACGGCGGTGATCCCCAGCTCCCGGGCCTCGGCCAGCTGCGCGCGCACCTCGGCGACGCCCTCGTCGCCCGCCAGGTAGGCGGTCACCCGCTCCCGGTCCAGGCCGGCGGCCACCGCGACGTCGGTCAGCGCGGCGCGGTCGCCGACGTCGACGCCGTCGGTGAAGTGCGCCTTCAGCAGCGCCTCCTTCAGCCGCCCCTGGACGGCCGGACCGTACTCGACCTCGGCGAGGTGCAGCAGGCGGTGGCCCAGGAAGGTGTTGGCGTGCAGCGCGGCGTCGAAGTCGTACGCGATGCCCTCGGCGCGGCCCAGCTCGGCCACCCGCGCGTCCATCGCCACCGACTGCGGACCGTAGCGGTCGGCCAGCCAGGCGCGGTGCGGGCTCGCCGTCGCCGGCGCGTCCGGGACCAGCTGGTACGGCCGGTAGACCACCTCGACGCCCTCCTTGCCCGGGAAGTCCTCCAGGGCCTGCTCGAAGCGGCGCTTACCGATGTAGCACCAGGGGCAGGCGATGTCGGACCAGATCTCGACCTTCATGCGGGGCACTCCAGGGGATGGGGACGGGACGGGTGTCGGATTAGGTGAACGGTGAACCATCTCGGTACATTCCCGACACCCCGGCCGCCCCGACACCCCGGCCATCCCGGATCGGCCCCGGGTCATCCCCGGTCTGCCCTGGTCAGCCCGCCGCGGGCGCCGGGACCACCAGCACCGGGCACACCGCGTGGTGCACCGCCGCCGAACTCACCGAACCCAGCAGCAACCGGGCGAACCCCCCGTTCCCGCGCGTGCCGACCACCAGCGTGTGCTGTCGGGTCGAGGCCTCCAGCAGCACCTCGATCACGTTCCCCAGCACCACGTGCAGCGACAGCTCCCCCGCGTACGGCCGGGCCCGCTGCCCCTGCACGGCCACCACGGCCCGGCGCAGCCCGTCCGCCATGCTCTCCACCAGCGTCTCCACGCTCTCCTGCACCAGCTCCGCCATCCCCGGCGGATAGCCGGCCGGGGCCGGATTCACCACAGCCAGCACGTACAGCGGCAGGCCGAACAACTCCGCCTCGGTCATCGCCCGGTCCAGCGCCCACAGCGACCCGTCCGACCCGTCGCAGGCCGCCAGCACCCCCGGCGGGCGCCCCGTCGGCGGCTGCCCCAGCACCGACAGCACGACGGGAACGGACTGCTCCGGGCTCACGCTGGCCACCACGGCCCTCCTCACCGACGGACTCACTGCCCGCCATCATCACCCGCCCCCGCCCCCGAGCCCCCGCCGGGCCGACCCGGGCGCGCCGCAGGGGATGGGAGGAGGCGGGTGGAGGGGGTGAGCCGGCCAGGGCGAGCCCGGCCCACGGACGCCGCGGCGGCGGGCCGGGTGCGGCGAAGTCGGGCCGGCCGACCCGCACCGGCCCCGACGGGCAGGGGTCAGGCCGGGTGAACGGGAGCAAGGGCGGGAGGTTGGGCCAGGGGGAGGCCGGTCCAGCAGGCGCCGTGGCGGCGGGCGCGGATGCGGCGGAGCCAGAGTTCGGTGGAGACCAGGTCGGCGAGGCCGGCGAGGGCCGCCGGGGAGAGCGGGGTGGCGGGGTCGGCGAGGCCGGCGCGGACGGCGGGGAGGTCGATGAGGCCGGCTTCGGCGAGGAGGGGGGCGTCGAAGAGTTCGGCGAGCCCGTCGGCGGCCAGGCGCAGGCCCGCCCGGGCGGGGGCGGTGCGGTCGGGGCGGGGGCCGCGGCCCCAGTCGGGGGGCAGGTCGGTACGGCCGGCACCGGTGAGGACGGCGTGCAGGAGGGCATGCCGGGCGCCGGGCTGGAGGCGGACGTCGTCGGGGAGCAGGCGGGCGGCGCGGACCACCTGGTTGTCGAGGAACGGCGCGTGCAGCCGCTGGCCGGGCTGTTCGGCGGCGTGGACGAGGGTGCGGTAGGAGCGCGCCTGCCGGTAGAGGGCGTGCCGGGCCCGGTGTGCGCCCGGGTGTTCGTCGGGCGCCGGTCTGCGCGCCGCCAGCCGCAGCCGGAGGGCGACGGCGGAGAGCGCCTCGTCGGAGAGCCAGCGGGCGGCCGGGCCGGGGACGCACCAGGCGAGGTCGCCGGCCGAGCGGTCGCCCGCCGTGCCACCGTCGCCCGGGGCGTGCCGGGCCGTCAGCTTGGCGGCGGCGTCGTCCAGCGCCTCGGCGTACCGGACCCGGGACAGCCGGTGGGCGGCCCGGAGCACGGTGAGCGGGGTGCGCAGTGCGCCGGCCAGCACGCCCGCGACGGCCCGGTCGACGCCGGCCAGCGCCGCGACCGGGGGCAGCAGTTCGCGCGGGCGGCCGGCCCGGATGAGGTCGGCGAGCCGGGCCGGATGCCCGTCGAGGACCTGGCGGGCGCCGTAGCCGGTGAGGTGGTCGGTGCCGCCGGCGTCGAAGCGGGCCTCGGCACGGGCGGAGGCGACGAGTTCGGGGCCGGGCTCGTCGGTGAGCCGGCCGACGGGCGCGTCGGGGCGCAGTCCGGCGTACGGGAGGGTCTCGGGGCCGGGGTCGAGCACGGTGTGCCGCAGTCGGGGGGTGTCGGGGGCGAGCGCGAGGGTGGTCGGGGCTTCGGTCTCGCCGAGCGTGACGGCGGCCAACTGCTCGGGGGCGGAGGGCCCCTGGGCGGCCGCTCGGGCCCAGGAGCCCTTGACCGCGCCGTTCCTGGCCCCGGCGCCGATGGCCGGCGGTTGCTCCGGGGCGGCGCTCGCGGGCACCGGCGGCAGCGGTACGGCGGCGGCGAGCAGGGCGACGGTGGCGGAGGCGGTGCCGTAGGAGAGGTCGACGCCGAGCCGGGCACGGCCGGCCGGACCGGGCCCTCCGACGGGCGCGGTGGGCCCGCTGGTGCGGATCCGGGAGCGGACGGACTCCAGCAGCGCGCGGGTGAGTTCGCGGACGGCGGGCGCCTCGTCGCGCGGCTGCTCGCGGACGGCGGGGTCGTCGTAGGCGGAGAGGTACGGGTGGCCGCCGCGGATGGCCAGCACGTGGCCGGGCGGCACCCGCTGGACGCCCAGGTACGGGGTGCCGGAGCCGAGCGCCTCGGGCGATTCGGGGCAGGCGAGCCGGGCGGCGAGGTGGCCGGTGTCCAGTGGGGCGCCGACCAGGTCGGCGAGCGGGAGGGCGGCGGTGGCGTACGCGGTGCCACCGGCCCAGGGGGTGTGGAAGACCGGCTGGGCGCCGGCCAGGTCGGTGAGCAGCAGGGTGGAGCGGGTGCCGGTGCGCAGCACGACGGTGTAGCTGCCGGGCCAGGCGGTGAGGTGGCGGACGGCGCCGCCACGGGCGGCGGCGAGGCCGGCGGCGAGTTCGGCGTCGGTGGCACCGCAGTGGCCGAGGACGGCGAGGCGCAGGGTGGCGGGGGTGTCCTCGACCGGGTCGGGGGCGGTGGGGCCGGTGGTGACCGCGGCGGGGGCGCCGGGGCGGAGGGTGGCGAGGCGGATCTCCTCGGGTCGCCAGTCGCCGACGGCCCAGAGCTGGTTGGGGCCGGTCCACAGGGGGCATGCGGCGATCGGCGTGACCGTGCCGAGTGCCTCGTGCGCCGG
This sequence comes from Kitasatospora sp. NPDC087314, assembly GCF_044744365.1. Lineage (NCBI taxonomy): Bacteria > Bacillati > Actinomycetota > Actinomycetes > Kitasatosporales > Streptomycetaceae > Kitasatospora > Kitasatospora sp. NPDC087314. The sequence goes on along the minus strand of NZ_JBIUYE010000003.1, from coordinate 611,747 downwards.
CGTGCCCGCCCGGGGCGTGCCCGTGCTCCAGCCCGTCAGCCACCGCATCGCGCCTCCACCGGACGAGGACCTGCACCCGTGCGGCGTGTCCGCGCCGCCGGGCGGCTCCTCGCCGGTCTGCGGCGTGCCGTGGCGACCGCCCCGCGTACCGGCGCGCCGTCAGGAGACATCGTGCCACCGGTCGGCGCTCCCGTGGCCGGTGTTGTCGGTTCCGGTTGCACTCCCGGTTCCGGTGCCACTCCCGGTTCCGGTCCCGCTCCCGGTTCCGGCCTCGCTCCTGGTTCTGGTGCTGTTTCCGGTTCCGGCCCGCTTCCGGCCTCGTTCTCGTAGCCGGTCCCGCTCCCGCTTCCGACTCTGCTGCCGCGCCCGGTTCCGTCGCCGATCCCGGTTCGGCCACCGGGTGTTGACGTGTCCGGGCGCTCCGCAGGGCGGGCCGGGCCTCCCCCTCCCTGGCCCGGACCGCCCCCCACGCCGCCTTTGGCATGGGCATCGCGAGATGGCCGAAAGGCGTCGCTCGGCCCGGGAGGGCATCCGCATGCCCTCCCGGACTCAGCCCGCCACCCGCGGGGATTGAGGCGGCGGTATCCCCCGGCCCGCCGGGTCCTCGACGGCGGGCCGACCCACGACCACCAGCGAATCGCCGACCAGCCGGTGGGGCCAGGGGGCACGGCCGGGCGCACGTGAACACGGGACCGGAGCACGACGCTCCGGCGCGCGGTACCCCCGGTCCGTACCGAGTGGTCCGGACCAACCCCGGCGGGGACCCGGCGCCGCACCGCCTGGTGCGCGATCCCGCCATCCGGAATGCAGCCTCTTAACCGTCGGAACGCGTCCGACTACTCTAGGTACAGCAGCTACGGCCCGGTGCCGCCCGGGCCCCGCGCACAAGGCCGCAGGAGGTGCCGCCGCCACCATGACCGTCAGCCCACGAGGACCGAACGAACGGCTCGGCACGCTCCTGACCCTCGCCCAGATCAGCAACGCCGGACTGGCCCGCCGGGTCAACGACCTCGGCGCCCAACGCGGGCTGACCCTGCGGTACGACAAGACCTCGGTGGCCCGCTGGGTCAGCAAGGGCATGGTCCCGCAGGGGCCCGTCCCGCACCTGATCGCCACCGCGATCGGCGGCAAGCTCGGCCGCCCGGTACCGCTGGACGAGATCGGCCTCGGCGACACCGACCCGGCCCCCGAACTCGGCCTGGCCTTCCCGCGCGACGTCGCCGAGGCGGTCCGCTCCGCCACCGACCTGTGGCGGGTCGACCTCGACCTGCGCCGCGGACCCGGCGGCGGCCGCTGGAGCGACAGCCTGACCGGCACCTTCTCGGTCGCGGCCTACGCGACGCCCGTCTCCCGCTGGCTGATCACCCCGGCGGACGGTTCGGTCGCCCGCGAGGCGCCGCGCGCCCCGAGCGAGTCCTCCTCCTACCGGGTCGGCCACTCGGACGCCGCCAAGCTCCGCGAGGCCGCCCAGGAGGCCCGCCGCTGGGACTCCAAGTACGGCGGCGGGGACTGGCGTTCGTCGATGGTGCCGGAGTGCCTGCGGGTGGAGGCGGCCCCGCTGCTGCTGGCCTCGTACAGCGACACCGTCGGCCGGGCGCTGTTCGGCGCGACCGCCGAACTGACCCGGCTCGCCGGGTGGATGGCCTTCGACACCGGGCAGCACGAGGCCGCCCAGCGCTACTACATCCAGGCCCTGCGGCTCGCCCGGGCCGCCGCCGACGTGCCGCTCGGCGGCTACGTGCTCGCCTCGATGAGCCTGCAGGCCGGCTACCGGGGCTTCGCCGAGGAGGCGGTGGACCTCGCCCAGGCCGCCCTGGAGCGCAACCGGGGCCTGGCGACCGCCCGGACGATGAGCTTCTTCCACCTGGTCGAGGCACGGGCCCAGGCCAAGGCCCGCAACGCGGCGGCGTGCGCGACGGCGCTCGGCGCGGCGGAGAGCGCGCTCGAACGCGCACGCGCCGGGGATCCCGATCCGGCGTGGATCGACTTCTACGCCTACGACCGGCTCGCCGCCGACGCCGCCGAGTGCTTCCGCGACCTCGGAGTGCCCTCCAAGGTCCGGCAGTTCACCCGCGAGGCGCTGGCCAAACCCACCGAGGGCTACGTCCGCTCGCACGGCCTGCGGCTGGTGGTCTCGGCGATGGCCGAGGCCGAGGCGGGCAACCTGGACGCCGCGGTCGCCGCCGGCGAGCGCGCCGTCGAGGTGGCCGGCCGGATCTCCTCGCAACGCAGCCGGGAGTACGTGGTGGAGATGCTGCGCCGCCTGGAACCGTTCCAGGGCGAGCGCCGCGTCCGGGAGTTGACCGAACGGGCCCGCGCGGTGATCGTCGCCCCGGCATGACCCGTGCCGCCTGACGGTAATTCGGATGCACCGGCGGGAGCGGCCTCGCTATGGTCTCTCTCGTCCAGGTGCGCAGGCAGAGGTTACTTCCACTCTTAATGGGCGTGTCGCGGGTTCGAGTCCCGCCGCCGGTACTCGCCGGTGTAGCTCAGTTGGCAGAGCAGCTATGTCACCTCAGCCGCCTTCGATCTCTGGACACCCATACGTGAATAGGAATTCCGCACCTCCCGGTGCGACGGCAGCGGTTACTTCTTGGTGAGGCGCCCTTAGTGGCGCTGCGGTTCGAGCCCGCGAAACACCGCGGCCACCTTTGATCTCGGGAGGCAGTGCGCCGGTGTGCCCGGTGCGCAGGCGGGGGTTACTTCTGGTTCTTGCGGTTCCGGGTTCGAGTCCCGGGCGTGCCGTGCGCGAGTGCGGCCGCTAGCTCAATCGGTAGAGCACAAGACTGTGCACCTCCGCCGACGTCGGCCGCCGGGTCGGCACGATCTCGGGCACCCCGCGTTCCGCCTTGCCTCCCTCCCGCTTCGACACCAGCAGGCCAGGGGGGCTTCGCCATGTCTCGATTCAACAGCCGCAAGGCCAAGGCCGGTTCGACCTCGCCCGTGGCCACCACCGGCCGGCGCACGGTCAACCACAACGGCGGCCCCGGCTTCGTCCGGGACCGCAAGTCCGAACTCTTCCTGCTGGCGATCGCCAACATGGTCGGCCAGGACACCTTCTACGAGCGCGGCGGCGACCGCGACGACCGCTACACCGCGCTGGTGCGCGAACTCGCCGTCGCCGAGCCGGAGTGGACCCTCGGGCTGCTGCGCTGGCTGCGCCACGGCGCCCAGTTGCGGACCGCCGCGCTGGTCGGCGCCGCCGAGTTCACCCGGGCCCGGCTGGACGTCGGGGCCCACGGCTACTCCCGGCAGGCCGTCGACGCGGTGCTGCAGCGCCCGGACGAGCCCGGCGAGCTGCTCGCGTACTGGACCTCGCGCTACGGCCGGGCGCTGCCCAAGCCGGTCAAGCGCGGCGTCGCGGACGCCGTCCGCCGGCTCTACCACGCCCGTTCGCTGCTCAAGTACGACACCGCCGGCAAGGGCTACCGCTTCGGCGACGTCCTGGAGTTGACCCACCCCGCGCCGGATCCGGCGAAGCCGTGGCAGGGCGCGCTGTTCGCGTACGCGCTGGACCGCCGGCACCGGCCGGAGGAGGCCGTCCCGCCCGTGTCCGACCGGCTGCTGACCGCCAACCGGGAGCTGCTCGCACTGCCCGTCGGCGAGCGCCGGGCGGCCGTGACCGCGCCCGGCGGCGCCGAGCGGCTGGCCGCGGCCGGGCTGACCTGGGAAGCGCTGGCCGGCTGGCTGCAGGGCCCGCTGGACGCGGCCGTCTGGGAGGCGGTCATCCCGTCGATGGGCCCGATGGCGCTGGTGCGCAACCTGCGCAACTTCGACCAGGCCGGGGTGTCGGACGCGGTCGCGGCCGAGGTGGCCCGGCGGATCGCCGACCCGGACGAGGTCCGGCGCTCGCGCCAGTTCCCGTTCCGCTACCTGGCCGCGCACCGGCACGCGCCGTCGCTGCGCTGGGGGCACGCGCTGGAGACCGCACTCTCCCACTCGCTCGCCAACGTGCCCGCGCTGCCCGGCCGGACGCTGATCCTGGTGGACCGCTCCGGCTCGATGTTCGACCGGCCCAGCGCGCAGAGCCAGCTCAACCGGGCCGACTCGGCGGCGATCTTCGGCACCGCGCTGAAGATCCGGGCCGCCGACGCCGACCTGGTCGAGTTCGGCACCACCAGCCGGGTTCTGCAGGTCGGCCCGGGAGAGGCGGTGCTGCGAGTGCTGGAGCGCTTCTCCGACCTCGGCGGCACCAACACCGCCGGGGCCGTCCGCGCGCACTTCCGCGGCCACGACCGGGTGGTGATCGTCACCGACGAGCAGACCGGCCCGGGCCACCGGGGCGACGACCCGCTCGCCGCCGTACCGGCCCACGTGCCCGTCTACACCTGGAACCTGGCCGGCTACGCGCCCGGCCACGGCCCGAGCGGCGTCGCCAACCGGCACACCTTCGGCGGTCTGAGCGACGCCGCATTCCGGCTGGTCCCGCTGCTGGAGGCAGCGCACAACGCCGGCTGGCTCTGGGAGGAGGCGTAGCGCCCGGCAGGGGACTCCCGGCGGCCCCGGACCGCGAGCCGCACCACGGGGGCGCGGGGCGGACGCCCTCGACCGGCTCCGCCCGTCGTGGCAGCATCGGCGGCGGGGGAGCCGGGCGGACTGCGAGGAGCGGACGGTGGCGTACGACTTCGACGTGCTGGTGGTGGGCGGCGGGATCGTCGGCCTGGCCACCGCGTACGCGCTGACCCGGACCCGGCCGGGGCTGCGGCTCGCGGTGCTGGAGAAGGAACCCGGTTTCGCCGCCCACCAGACCGGGCGCAACAGCGGAGTGATCCACAGCGGCGTGTACTACCGGCCGGGCTCGTACAAGGCCCGGTACGCGGTGGCGGGCGCCGCCGAGCTGGTGGCGTTCTGCCGCGAGCAGGGCGTCCCGTACGAGGTCACCGGCAAGCTGATCGTGGCCACCGGCGCGGAGGAGCTGCCCCGGCTGGCGGCGCTCGCCGAGCGCGGGCGGGCGAACGGCATCCCGGTCACGGAGGTGGACCGGGCCGGGATCGCCCGGTACGAGCCGCAGGTCACCGGGGTGGCCGGGCTGCACGTCGGCACCACCGGAATCTGCGACTTCCCGGCGGTCGCCACCGCCTACGCCCGGCTGGCCGGGGAGGCCGGCGCGGAGCTTCGGCTCGGCAGCGAGCTGCTGGCGGTGGCCCGGCGTACGGACGGCGTGACGGTGCAGACCTCCACCGGGGAGCTGCGCTGCCGGGTACTGGTGAACTGCGCCGGGCTGCACAGTGACCGGATCGCCCGGCTGGCCGGGGACGAGCCCGGCGTGCGGATCGTGCCGTTCCGCGGCGAGTACTACGAACTGACCGAGAGGCGCCGGGACTTGGTGCGCGGCCTGGTCTACCCGGTGCCCGACCCGGCCTTCCCGTTCCTCGGCGTGCACCTGACCCGGGGCGTCCACGGGGACGTGCACGTCGGCCCGAACGCGGTCCCCGCGCTGGCCCGCGAGGGCTACGACTGGCGCACCGTGCGCCCGCGCGACCTGGCCGGGACGCTGGCCTTCCCCGGCGCCTGGCGGATCGCCCGGCGGCACTGGCGGTACGAGGTCGGCGAGTTGCACCGCTCGCTGTCCAAACGGGCGTTCACCGCCGCCGTGCGGCGGCTGCTGCCCGCCGTCACCGCCGAGGACCTGGTGCCGGCCGGCGCCGGGGTCCGGGCCCAGGCCGTCGCCCGGGACGGCTCGCTGCTGGACGACTTCGCCTTCGCCGGCTTCGACCCGGCGGACCCGCGTTCCCCGCGCCGCACGGTGCACGTGCTGAACGCCCCGTCCCCCGCCGCGACGGCCTCGCTGCCGATCGGCCGCGAGGTGGCCCGCCGGGCGCTGGCCGCGCTGGAGGCCGGCGGATGAGCCCGGTCACAGCACCTTCGGGCGGCATCCGGTGTCCCCGTAGACTCGGGTGATTGTGACTGCCACCGCCCCGATCCCCCAGCCCTCGCCGTCCGCCCGGTTGTCCGCCGCGCCGGCCGGCTACCCCGCGCCGATGTACCCGCACAAGGCCACCGACGCCCAGCACCGCGAGCGGCGCATCCGCAGCTTCCAGCCGCGCCGGGGTCGGATGACCAACGCCCAGGCGGGTGCCCTGGACCGGGGCTGGGAGACCTACGGCATACCGATCGACGGCAGCCCGCTCGACCTGCGGGAGCTGTTCGGCGAGCTGCCGGTCACCCTGGAGATCGGCTTCGGCATGGGCGAGACCACGGCCACGATGGCCGCCGCCGACCCGGCCACCGGCATCCTCGCCGCCGACGTCCACACACCCGGCCACGGCAACCTGCTCGGCCTGCTGGAGCGCGACGGCTCGCGGAACGTGCGGCTGGCCGCCGGCGACGCCGTGATCCTGCTGCGCGACATGCTGCCGGACGCCTCGCTGGCCGGCCTGCGGGTCTACTTCGCCGACCCGTGGCCCAAGCCCAAGCACCACAAGCGGCGACTGGTCCAGCCGTCCTTCCTGGACCTCGTGCTGCCCCGGCTCGCCCCCGGCGCCCTGGTGCACTGCGCGACCGACTGGGAGCCGTACGCGGAGCAGATGCTGACCGTGCTGTCCGCCTCGCCGGAGCTGGAGAACCTGCACCCCGAGGGTGACGGCAGCGGCTGGCTGGAGCCCGCGGACCACCCGGACGGCAGCATCCCCGGCTACGCGCCGCGACCGGACTGGCGTCCGGTCACCAAGTTCGAGCGGGCCGGGCTGGCCAAGGGCCACGTCGTCCACGACCTGCTGTTCCGCCGCCGCTGAGCCGCCGACGACGGTTCGAACAGGCCACCGCACGATGACCGAGCGGTCCTGCCCGGGGGAGACGGTTCGTCCCGAGACCTCCCGATGGACGGGTGCGGTGGCCTACCCTGTGCCGCATGGGCAGCCCGGCCGGCGGCGGGTCCCGGGCCACCGTCCAGGCCGCCGCTGACGTACCGGAGACGGTCCCGCGCACCGGCGACACCCGGACCATCCCGGGGCCCCGGAGGCGCCGGGTCCACCGCCTCGTGCCCTGGCCTGGCGTCGCGTCACCACCGCCGGCTCCGACCGCGGCGCCGGCCCGACCCGGCCGCTCGGTGGCGGTCTCCTCGGTCACCGCCACCGCCGTGCTGACCCTGGCCGGCTGCGGGGTGCTGATCCTGCGCCTGGTGCAGCGGCAGACCGGCACCGTCGGGCTGCTGGTCGGCATCGGCCTGGCGATGGTGCCGCTGCCGTTCGTGCTCGGCGCCCTGGCCTGGCTCAACCTGACCGCCCGGGTGCCACTGCGGCACACCGTGTTCTGCCTCGGCTGGGGCGCCTGCGCGGCCACCACCGTCGCCATCGTCGCCAACAACTGGACCGCCAGCTACCTGACCTCGCACCAGGGCCCGCTCGGCGAAGTGCTGGGCGCCGGCATCGCCACCCCGGTGATCGAGGAGACCGCCAAGGCCACCGCCCTGCTGGTGCTGCTGCTGCCGCTCGGCCAGCGGCTGCGCTGCCACGGCCGCCGCACCGGCCGCCCCTGCGCACCGCTGCTGCGCCGGCTCCCGACCCCCCGCCGCCCCCGGACGTACGCCCGCCGGCCGACCGGTCCGCACGCCCGTGGCCGGCTGCGGTTGCGCCCGTACCTGCGCCCACTGCCGTACCTGTGCCCGGCCCCGCCGTCCGGCGGCGGCCCGCACCGCCGCTCCCGGCCGCGCACCCTGACCGCCGGCGTGGTGCTCGGCGGGATGACCGCCTGCGGCTTCGCCTTCACCGAGAACGCCCTCTACCTGGGCCGGGCGTTCACCAGCGACCAGCGGCAGCGGCTGGACAGCATCGGCCTCGGCGATCCGCCCAGCCTGCGCGACTTCGACAGCACCGTGCAGACCTTCGTGCTGCGCGCCCTGCTCTCCCCCTTCGCGCACCCGCTGTTCACCGCGCTCACCGGGATCGGCCTGGCCGTCGCCCTGACCACCGGGCGGCGCTGGCTGGCCCGGCTGGCCGCGCCGACCGGGCTGCTGCTGGCGATGGCGCTGCACGGCACCTGGAACGCCGCCGCCGACCTGGGCACGGACGGCTTCCTGGTCGTCTACGGGGCGCTGATGGTGCCCTGCTTCGCCGCGCTGGTCTGCTTCGCCGCCTGGGCCAGAACCCGGTCCGTCCGGCACGCCACCCGGCGCGGGAGACGGGCCGCCGAGCGCTCCGCCGTGGTGGCCTGAAGAACCGATTTCCCATCTCGGCGACTTCCCCGTATTGTTGTGTTCACCGACGCGGGGTGGAGCAGCTCGGTAGCTCGCTGGGCTCATAACCCAGAGGTCGCAGGTTCAAATCCTGTCCCCGCTACTCAGTAGCCGAAGGGCCCGGAGGATTCGTCCTCCGGGCCCTTCGCGTTCCCCCGACACCGGGACCGGCACGGGCGACTCCGAGCGCGGCGCCGCCGACTCGAGGACCAGCTCGCGACGGCCCGACCGGCGGCCTGGACGATCGCCCGAGCAGCAGCCCGAATAGCGGCCCGACCGGCGGCCTGAACGGCGGCCGCCGATAATCCGTTGCCCTCCGTCCGACCGGCTGCCTATCGTGGAGACACATCGAAAGGAGGTGATCCTGAGTTGAGTACCAACGCAACTGCGCGCGCGTGCGCGTCTGACTCGCTCGGGCGCGCCTCCGTGGAGCTCACGGCCTAGTCGTAGCCCTGCGGACGGGAACGCGCAGAAGTTGTCGTGCCCCCGGGACACCCTCAACGCGAGGCCCCGGGGGTTCGGCATGTCCCCCGTGGTTTCGCCGGAGGATTCGTTCCGGCCGCCGGCCGGATCACGCGGCGACCGGCGCGGCATTGGTGGCGGCGACCGCGGGACGGGCCGCCTTGGCCAGGTCCACGGCGTCGCCCACGGCCCAGACGTGGGTGAAGAAGAGGCGCGGTTCGTCCGTCAGACCGTGGTTGTGGAGTTCGACGAGTTCGATGCCGCCCCGCCGCAGCGCCGCGAGCACGTCCTGGACCTCGGTGGCGATCATGGCGAGGTCTCCGCTGAGTGCGGCCCGCCCCCCGCCGAGCGGTTGGAAGTTGAAGGCCGAGGTCGCGCCCAGGCCGGCCGGCAGGACGTGCCCCTCGTCGATGATGGTCTCGCGACGGGCGAAGAGGCAGGTATAGACCTCGCCACTGCCCGCGCCCTTGGCGCCCAGCGCGGCGTCGATGCCGGCGGTGTCCAGATCGAGGGGTTGTTGCGGCCGAGGCCCCTGCGCCGGCGGCGGCGTGCCGGTGCGGTCGAGCGCGCTCCGCAGCCCGCGGGCCAGTTGCACGGCGTCGGGGCCGTGGGCGCAGACATGGGTCCACCAGACGTTGGGCTCGTGCGACGGCAGGTGCTTGTGGATGGCGGTCTGGGCGATCCCATGGGCCTGGAACGCGTCGGTCATCGCCGGAAGTTCGTCCTCGGTCATCACCAGATCGCCCATCATCAGCGTGCTGCCGTCGTCGTAGCGGACGAAGGAGACGTGCGAGCCGAGCGCGAGCCCCGGGGTGACGGCGACACCGCGACAGAGCACGCTCAGGTCGTGTCGCGGGAAGGGCGTGTGGTGGTAGGTCCCGCGGATGAGGTTGCCCGGCCGACCGAGGGCGCGCACGATGTCGCCCCAGTGGTCCTCGGTGGTGTGCACCGGCTTGACCGGCTCCATGGTGCCGGGCTCCATGGCGCCGTGCGCCATAGCGCCGGGATGACGGGCGGTGGCCCGCCCGGTAGCGGAATCCGCTCCCAGGCCGGCCAACACCGACATCAGACCGGCCGCCGCCAGCAAGGGCCTCCGCGCTATGGCGGGCAGAGCGCGGTTCCCCGGGGTCCCGTCCTCGGTCTCCACAGGATCACCTCCAGAGCTCGATGCAACCACGGAAGCCCTGCCCTCTCCCGTCCGGATCGGCCGATCGGGGGAGGCCGCGGCACGGGGAGGCGGCGGCCCGGGGTCAGGATTCGGGGGACGCCCAGGTCCCCAGGGACATCTCGGCGGTGATCCCCGGGCCGAACCCGGCCAGCAGCCCGTGGTGGCCGTCGAGCACGGACTGCTCGTCGAACATCCGGGCCAGGGCGTCGAGCACCACCGCACTGGCGATGTTGCCGTACTCGGTGAGGGTGGCCCGGCTGAAGCGGAACGCCACGGGCGGCACCTCCAGGAAGTGGCTCAGGTCGTCCAGGATTCGCGGACCGCCGGCGTGGACGATGTAGAAGTCCAGCTTGCCCACGTTCCACTGGTGTTGCTCCGCCAGCGCGCGCAGAGCCGGGCTGAGGGGCTCCATCGTCCCCGGCACCCGTTTGTCCAGTTGGAAGTGGAAACCGGTGGAGCGGACCGCGTAGGAGATCCAGTCCTCGGTGTTCGGGATGAGGTACGAGCTGTTGCGCTCCAACCGGATCCCGGTGCCGCCCTCGCCCCGGACCACCGCGGCGGCGATCCCGTCGCCGAACAGGCCGTTGGACAGCAGCGACCCCACGCCCAGGTCGGTGGGCTGGTAGCAGAGGGAGCAGAACTCGCAGGCCACGATCAGCACGTTGGCGTCGGGGTAGGCCAGGCAGAAGTCGTGGGCCCGGTTCACCGCCGCGCCGCCGGCCGCACAGCCCAGTTGGGCGATCGGCAGCTGCCGGGTGTCCGACCGGAAGCCCATCTTGTTGATCAGCCACGCCGTGAGCGACGGCATCATGAAGCCGGTGCACGACACGTACACGATCAAGTCGATCTGCGACGGCTCCACTTCGGCGTTTTCGAGGGCCTTGGACACCACGGCCGGAACGCGGGCCTTGGACTCCGCCTCGTAGACGGCACTGCGGGCGTCCAGCCCGGGGTGTTCCAGCACCGCCTCGATGGGTTGGATCAGATGCCGCTTCTGCACCCCGGTGTTCTTGATCAGACGTAATGCCAGGTCGATCTGCGGGTGGTTGTGGTGAAGCATGCGAGCCAGGTCGAGGGTCTCCTCGTTGGTGATGACGTGCTCGGGTACGGCTATTGCCGGTTTGCACAGAACTGCCATGGGGGTTCCTCCTGACGGGCGGTGTTCCCAGTGCGACCCGGAAGGGGCGGGGAATTCACCACTCGGCGGCAGCCGCTGCCGGCCGGACGCGCGGAGGTGGCGCGACGGGGGGTCACCGAATGGGACTCACCGGAGGATCAGACGGGCCGGCAGTTTGAGGATCGGATGCTCGCCGTGCGGGCAGTGGCGCCGGCCGCGAGCCGGTTCGGGCCACGCCAACTCAATCTACGGGAGGCGGGTCGATCACGCACGTCGGCCCGCACACCCCGAGGTGTGCGGGCCGACCGGCATCTCGACCAGCAGCCTGGTCATCCGCTCGTGCGGAACACCGTCACCAGGTGACCGGCAGCGCGAGCGGATAGCGCCAGATCGACGTGGTGTTCCACTGCACTTCCGCGGCGGGCTTCGCCAGGGCGATCCCGGGGAAACGCTCCAGCAGTGTCCCGAGGGCGACTTCGAGCTCGGTGATGGCGAGCGGCGCGCCGAGGCAGTGGTGCGCACCCCAGCCGAAGGTCATGTGGGACGGGCTGGTCCGCGCCAGGTCCAGCTCGTCGGGCCGGTCGAACTTGTCACCGTCCCGGTTGGCGGTCAGGTAGGAGACGTGCACGATGTCCCCCGCCGGGATCATCACCCCGCTCAACTCCACGTCCTCAAGGGCCACCCGGGGGATGCCGACGCCCTTGCGGAAGGGGATGAAGCGGAGCATCTCCTGGATCACCTGAGGGAGGCTCTCGGGCTGCTCGCGCAGTACGGCCAGCGCGTCGGGCCGCGTGAGGATGGTGTACGAGAGGTTGCCGAGCTGGTAGGTCGTGGTGTCCTGGCCGGTGATCAGGAGGACCATGGCCATCACGGTCAGTTCCTTCTCGTCGAGGACCTGGTCGCCGTCACGGGCCGTGGCCAGTGCGCTGATCAGGTCCTCGCCGGGGTTCCTGCGCCGCTCGGCCGTCAGCCGGGCGAAGTACGCCCGCAGGTCGGCCTTGGCCTGCACCGCGTTCGGCTTGTTGTCCAGGCTGACGTCCATCATCGTCCGGGCGTGGGCGCGCAGCTGTGCGCGATCGGCCTCGGGGATCTCCAGGACCTCGCAGATCGTGATCAGCGGGAGCGGGTGGGCCAGGTGCTCCATGACGTCGGCCTGGGGCCCCTGGTCCCGCATGCGGTCCAGCAGCTCGTTCACCACGTGCTGGGTACGGTCCCGCATCCGCTCGATGCGGTCGGGCGTGAAGCCCTTGGACACCAGGCTGCGCAGGCGGCTGCTGGCAGGCGGGTCCATGACGTTGATCGCCTCGGCCTGGACGATCGGCTCGGGAGTCATGCGCGGGAAGTCCCGGCCGACGATGGCGTGCCGGCTGAAACGCCGGTCGGTGGTCACGGTGCGCACGTCGTCGTACCCCGTGACGAGCCAGGCCTCCCCCTCGCCGTAGGGGAGGCGGATGCGGCTGACCGGTGCTTCGTTCATGAGCTGCCGGAGCGTCGGGTCGAACTCGAGGGCCTCGGCGAAGTCGAATGGGCAGTTCCGTGCGCTGGAGCCGGTGGACATGTGGACCTCCGGGTCTGGGCTGTGCGGGCCGGATTGGCAGACGGACGAGGCAGCGGTACCCGATCGGTCGGCCGCACATACCGGAGGCGGTCCGGGACCACCGGTAATTCATCCGTGCTGATCAGTGCCGGCGACGGGCGTGCGCCCATCGGCGCGAGGCCGGTCGGGTCGGGGCAGGGCCGACGCGGAGGAGCGGCCCGCGTTCTCCCGCCGCGCTCTCCGCCGGTTTCGTCGTCTTCCTCGTCGTACCCGGGCCCGCCCCGAGTCGTTCCCGTGGTGGGAGCGCGGCGCTAGAGTCGGCGCGGGTTCCGGAGCGGAGCGGTGCGGGCACAGGGGGTAGGCGATGGCGAAGGCGCGGCGGCGGGGCGGCACGGCGGCGCAGCGGACGGCGCAGTGGGCTGCGGCCGGGGTGCTGGCCGGGACGGGCCTGCTCGGGCTGCTGCTGTTCTCGCTCGGCCAGGAGCAGGCCTGGCAGGCGCTCGGCGGCGGGCTGGTGGTGGCCGGGGCCGCGGCGGTGCTCGGCGGCGCGCTCGGCTTCCTGTTCGGGGTGCCCCGGGTGCGCGGTGGTGCCGAGGAGCCGCAGGGCTCGTACGCGCCGAACACCAACCTGGAGCAGGTGTCGGACTGGCTGACCAAGGTGCTGCTGGGCGTCGGGCTGACCCAGCTGGGCTCGCTCGGCCAGCGGCTGCACCAGCTCGGTACGGCGCTGGCGCCCGCGCTCGGCGGGGAGGGCCCCGCGGTGCCGTTCGCGGCGGCGCTGGTGCTGTACTTCCTGGTCTTCGGCTTCCTGGCCGGCTGGCTGGTGACCCGGCTCGCGCTGCCGCAGGTGCTGAACGACGCCGACCAGGCGCTGGACCTCTTCCTCGCCGGGCAGGACCGCGACCGGCGGGGCGACAAGGTGGGCGCCGACGACCTGCGGGTCCGGGCGATGCAGCACCTCGGGCTGCTGGGCGGCAGCGCGGAGCAGCCGGGCGCGCTGGCCGCGCAGCTGCCGCCCGCGTCCTCGCCGTCGTCCGGGCCGGACGGTGTGGTGGCCGAGGTCCGCTCGACCGCGCGCCGCTCGGCGCTGAACGCCGACCAGGTGCGGGCACTCTACGCGGACGGCTCCGAGGGCCGGCGGATCCAGGCGCTCGCGCTGATGCAGGGCGACCCGTCGCTGGCCGACCTGCCGAGCGTGCTGGACGCGATCGAGCGGCCGCGCTCCGGCTTCGAGCAGTACCACGCGCTGCTGGCCGCCCGGGGTCTGCTCTCCCGGCTGCCCGGCGCCGAGGCGCAGCGGCTGCGGGAGGCCGTGGCCAGGCAGTTGATGCTGCCGGAGGGGATCCCGTACGGGTCGGACCGCAGCTGGCTGGCGGAGAAGATACTGTCCCGGCTGGAGGCGACGGCCTTCGTTCCGGTGCAGTCGACGGCGCCGGACCCTGCGGGGACGGCCACCGCGCAGACGCCCCCGGTGGCGGTGCCTCCGACGGAGAAGCCCCCGGTGGAGACGCCTTCGGCGGCGCCTCCGGTGGCGAACGGCTAGACGGTGAAGCGCAGTTCGGGCCGGTCCCAGGTGATCCGGGCCCGGGCGGGGAAGGTGCCGACGCGCTCGGCGCCCATCCGCAGGTAGAAGCGCTCGGCGGGCGGGTGGGAGACCACCTTGACGGTGGTGATGCCGGCCTCGCGGGCGCGCTCCAGCATGTGCGCGATCAGCTGCTGCCCGACGCCTCGCCCCTGGGCCGGGTCGGCGACGAACATCAGGTCGAGTTCGGCCGGTTCGCGGATCAGGGCGTAGAAGCCGAGCAGGTCGCCGGTGGCCGGGTCCGAGGCCAGGGACACCTCGTGCCGGGCGATGTACTCGGGGGTGACCCGGTAGCCGTCGATCATCGCCGCGTAGTCACCGTGGTAGGTGGTGGAGGCCTGGATCAGCGCGGTGAGCCGGTCGGCGTCGGCCGCTCGGGCGCGCCCGACAGTCGTCTCGATCATGCGTTCGAGTATAGGGGTGAAATGCCCCAGCAGCCATTACATTCCGAGGGTGTCCCGACGTCGGCGATCGGCTGCCCGCAGGACCAGGACGCAGCGGGTGCGGCCGTCCTCGGGGCGGGGGAAGCGGCGGATCTCGCTGGTGACACAGCGCTCGCCGAGCGCGTACCGCAGTGGGTCGAGGTGGCCGCAGCGGCGGCCACGGCCGTCGTGCAGCGGCTGGACGCGGACCTCGCCGTCCGGGGAGGTGACCCGGACCAGTTCCAGCAGGGCTTCCAACTGCCTCTCGGGGCCGAACACTTCGGGGTAGGCGAAGATCAGGTAGCCGCTCAGGGTGAGCGCGAAGGCGCCGTCCGCGAACGGCAGTCGGGGCAGCGCGGCGGCCACGTACTGCTGGGGGTGCGCGGCCGAGTCGGCGGCGAACAGGCGGCGGGCGCGGTCCCAGCTGCGCAGGTAGCGGTCCGACCGGCAGGGGCGCGGCGTCGGGTACAGGTGCGGGCGGGCGGCCAGCGCGGCGGCCATCGACGCCCGGGCGGCCAGCGCGTGGACCGCGACCTCGGGCGCGGGGAGCGCGTACGCCGGGTCGGCGGCTATGACCCGGCAGCCGAGTTGGCGCGCCTCGGCGGCCAGGCCGGCCGCGCCGCCCGGACAGTCCAGCAACGGCCCTGGCAGCGCGGCGAGTTGGGAGCGGGTGAGGTCGAACAGGGCGCAGTACTCGTCCAGTGGACGGGAGGTGACCAGGATGTCCCGGCCCACGGCGCTCGGGTCGGCGGGGGTGTGTACGGCGACCACCCGGCCATCCGAACACGGGCCGGCCCCGCCCGCATCCGGAGTACGTCCGGGGCGCGGGCGGAGCCGGCGGGGCCGGTGGGGCCGGTGGGGCCGGTGAGGCCTTCGGGTTCAGCGGGTTCAGCGGGTTCAGCGGCCGAGCAGGCCACGGGCGGCGGCCCGGTTCACGTTGGTCAGGCCCCGGACCAGCTGCGCGGTGAAGAGCACGAGCAGGATCCCGGTCAGCGAGAACGCGGCGATCTGCCAGGCCCCCTCGACGTAGTAGACGTGCCGGACGTGGTCGCTGTCGTAGAAGTCGAAGAGCCGGTACCCGCGCCAGGGCGTGAAGGTCGGGAACACCCAGTGGTAGAGCGGGTACAGCGCCATCGCCCAGCCGAGCACCAGGAACACCAGCGACAGGGCGAAGCTGAAGATCGCCCACGGGAGCATCACCACCTGGTACAGCACGGCCTTCCACCCGGCCGCGTCCGCCAGACGCGCGGTGACCGCCCCCCAGGCGCCCTGGCGGACCCGGCGCACCGGCGCCGGGCCGGGCACGTCCAGCGCCAGCATGCCGCGGGCCCGGGCACGCTCCAGCCGGCCCATGCCGCGGGCGGCGGAGGTCAGGGCGGCCAGCACGGGCACGCCGAGGACGGTGACGAAGGTGCCGATCCCCAGGCAGAACAGGGTGGTCGCGAGGGCGAAGCCGACGATCGCCACCGGCAGACCGGTGAGCGTGTAGCCGATCTCGCGGTAGTAGAGGGCGGAGAACGGCGCCCGCCAGACGGCCGGCGGCTGCTCGGTCCGGTGGGCCCGGGTGGAGCGCTGGTCGTCGCCGTAACCGCCGAGGACGTCCCACTCGCGGTCCAGCGTGCTTCGGCTGCTGATCATGTCCCGGCCTCGGTCCCTCGTTCTCGGTGGCTGATGCTCCCAGTCTGGCCGGACGGCGAGCCGGGGAGGATCCGGAGGCCTGGCGGATCAGGGGTGGGGTTAACCCCCGGGCCGGTCCCGGGTCCGCCTCGGGCGGGTCGTCAGCCGTCCGCGCCGGGCCACTCGTCGGCGAGCAGCGAGTACAGGTGGGAGTCGGACCAGACGCCGCCCTTGCACAGGTCGTGCCGGACCCGCCCCTCCCACTGGAACCCGAGCCGGGTGAGCACCTTGGTGGAGGCCGCGTTGTCCACGTCGACCCGGGCGGCCAGCCGGTGCAGCCCGAGGGGGCCGAAGGCGAGGTCGCAGAGCAGCCCGGCGATCTCGCCCGCGTAGCCGCGGCCCCAGACCTCGCGGTCCAGCACGTAGCCGAGGTGGGCGGAGCGGTACCCGCCGAGGGTGAGGGAGGCGTGGGCGATCGGCGCGGCGTCCGCCGGGTCCTCGGCGTCGGCGAGCCGGGTGACGGCGAGCCGGTAGGTGTCCCGCTCCGGCGCCATCGCCTCCTCCAGGTAGAGCTCGATCTGGTCGGCGCAGGTCTCGCGGTCGCGCGGATCGAAGGGGAGGTACCGGGTGACCTCCGGGTCGCCGAACAGCGCGTACAGCGCGTCCACGTCACCGGGGGTGTGGTGGTACTCGCGGATGGCCAGGCGGGGGCCGGTGAGTCGGACGGGGACCATGGCAGCCGACCCTACCCCCGACCAGCGGCTACCGTTCGAGCTATGAACGACGAAGACCTGCGACTCGCCCCGCTCACCAGGGCCGCCGACCTGCTCGCCTGGGCGGCGGCGCAGGACCGCGCCCCGGTGGCCGAGGCGCCGCTGCGCGCGGTGCTGGCCCTGCTGGAGCTGGGCGAGGGCAGGATGCACGACGGCTGGCCCGAACTGACCTCGACCGCGATGGAACACCTGCTGTACGAGCGGCTCTACCTGTACGTCCAACCCGAGCCGGAGGCGGACCCGCTGGCGTACGGCGCCGCCGTGCGGCTGCTGGTCGACCACCAGCGGGCGGCCAAGCGCCTCAACGCCAAGCGCCAGGAGCGGCTGCACGCCGAGGCCGAGTGGCAGGGCGAGGTCGCGGCCGGGCTGCTGCGCCGCGCCGACCTGGTGACCTGGCCCCGGCTGTACGCGCTGCTGCTGCACGCGCACGGGGTGGACGTCGCGGACGAGGCCGGGGTCCGGGCCTGGCTGGCCGGATTCCGGGAGCTGACGCAGGACGAGCGGCTGGCCGCGTTCGCCGCGCTGGGGCAGGCCGGCTGGCTGGACGAGGTGGACGAGCAGGGCTGGGGCCCGGCCCGGGTGTTGTCGGTCGGCATGGCCACCGATGGCGCGCGCCGGCTGCTGGAGCAGGGCCTGATGCGGCGCAGCTACCGCAACCTGGCCGAGCTGACCGCACTGGGCCGGCCGATGCCGGACGAACTCGCCGGGGACTTCGGGGAGTTCGAGGACGCGGCGGCGGAGGCGGCGCTCGACCTGTACGGGGAGTGGACGGTGCCCGGGCTGCCGCGGCTGCTGGTGACGGAGTTCCCGGACCTCGCGCCGGAGCCAGGGCAGGAGGAGATCGACGCGTACCTGGCGGGGCTGGCGCAGGAGTGACGCGGGCGGACGCGGCGCGCCCGGGCGTGAGGTGACGGAGCCCCGGCCGCGCGGTGTGCGGCCGGGGCTTCGCGGGTGCGTCAGGGGTTGAGGCCGCGCTGCTGGAGCCAGGTCTCCGGGTCGACCGGGGCGCCGCCGCCGGGGCGGACCTCCAGGTGCAGGTGCGGGCCGGTCACGTTGCCGGTCGCACCGACCTTGCCGATCTGCTGGCCGGAGCCGACCTTGCCGGAGCCCTTGATGATCGAGGAGAGGTGGCAGTACCAGATCTCGGTGCCGTCGGGCAGCGTCTCGACGATCCGGTAGCCGTACGAGCCGGACCAGCCGGCCGAGGTGATGGTGCCCTGGCCGACCGCGTAGACGGGGGTGCCGGTGTCGGCGGCGAAGTCCAGGCCGGTGTGCAGGTGGGCCCAGTAGCGGGCGCTCTGGCCGTAGTGGGCGGAGAGGTTGTAGTCGCGCACCGGCAGGGTGAGGGCGGCGGCCTTGGCCCGCTCGGCCTCGTCGGCGACCCGCTTGGCCTCGGCCTCCTTGGCGGCGGCCTTGGCCTCCGCCTCCTTCGCGGCCTGCACGCGGGCGCCCTCCTCGGCGGCGGTGCGCTGGCTGTCGGCCTGCTGCTGGATGCGGGCGGCGAGCGCGAGGCCGGGGTCGGCGGAGAGCGCGACCGGGGTCTCGTCCGGGGCCTCGATGGCGGGGGCGGCAGCCGGGGTGGCGGAGGCGAAGCCGGTGGCGCCAAGGGTCGCGGCGACGGCGGTGACGCCGAGCAGCGGGGAGGCCCCACGGGTCTGACGCGGCATCCGGTGCCGGTTGGTCTCGACGTCCGGGCCGGAGTGTTCGGGGCTGTCCGGGCCGGGGTGGTCGAGGAGCTGGGTACCGGCTGCGGGGCCGGCCGGGTGTGCCGGGGTGTGCGTCGACGCCACGGAGGCGCGCTCCTTTCCTTCCTTCGCGCCTACCGGGTTAGCTGACGGGTTCGGAGCAGGAAGGTCTCCTACGGCCGGGCCGGAGCCCTGCCGATTCACCCCAAGGAACGTGGTTCCCCGGCTCTCTGACCTGCCCGGAGGCCGGCCGGCGGGATTAGGCGACGGCGCACGGTGCCGTCTGGGTACGGCGTTGACGACCGCGCTGCGTTATCAAACGTTAATCCTAGGAGGCCCTGATTCCAAGCCGTTCGCTCGGGACGACCGGGGGCGGGTGGGGCAATCTGGGACACGATGGGCGTTTTGCGCCCCTTGGCCACCATTGACGCCACCTAACGTGATCGGACGTCAACGAACGACCCCCCATCTGAGTACTCCTACTCATGTGCGGCCCGTCCGCGCCGCCGCATTCTGGCGCCATGAACGCACCGATGCAGTCACGCACGACGGCCGCGTACCACCTCCAGGCCGTGCTGTCCTTCGCGCTGTCCGGCAGCGCCCTCGCCGTCGGGATCGCCTACCTGCCGGTCGGCGGCTGGACCCGGGCCTTCCTCGGAATCGGCTTCCTCTACACCGTCACCTCCTCCTTCACGCTGGCCAAGGTGATCCGCGACCGGCAGGAGACGAACGAGATCGTCACCCGGGTGGACCAGGCCCGGCTGGAGAAGCTGCTCAGCGAGCACGACCCGTTCAAGGTCGAGGGGGCCTGAGGGGCGGACTCCGAGGGTCGACACTCCGACCGCCCGCCGAGAGCTTGACGGCTAAGGCTATTAGCCTTAGCTTTATGGCTATCGGCAGAACAGTCGATGACCCGCACCGGCGGTCCCAGGAGGCCCACCATGAACGCCACCAGCGCCCCCAGCACCCAGTACGTCGACGTCCCCGGCGGCCGGATCGCCTACGACGACACCCGGCACGGCGACGGCACCCCCGTCGTCCTGCTCCCCGGGATGCTCGACACCCGCGCCGCGTACCGGCACCTCCACCCCCTGCTGACCGCCGCCGGCCACCGGGTCGTCACCATGGACCTGCGCGGCTTCGGCGCATCCTCGATCGTCTGGGACGACTACTCCCCCGCCGCCATCGCCACCGACGTCCTCGCCCTGCTCGACCACCTCGGCATCGAGCGCGCCGTCCTGGTCGGCAACTCCTACACCGGCGCGACGGTCGTCAAGGTCGCCGGGGACGCCCCCGACCGCGTCGCCGGCATCACCCTGCTGGACGCCTTCATCGAGAACCCGCCGCCGAACGCCCTGATGCGCGGCGTCGTCCGTGCCATGGGCGCCGCACTCGTCCACTGGCCCGCCTTCTGGGGCCTGTACCACCGCAAGCTCGCCTTCCCCGGCGCCAAGCCCGCCGACTTCGACGCGTACGTCGACGGACTCGTCGCCGCGCTGCGCACCCCCGGCCGCAAGACCGCCACCCGCGGGCAGGTCGCCGGCGACTCCGCACCGGTCGGCTGGACCGAGGCCGTCCGCTGCCCGGCGCTCGTCGTCATGGGCAGCAAGGACCCCGACTTCCCCAAGCCGGAGGTCGTCGCCGACCGGCAGGCCGCCGCACTGGGCGCACGGAAGGTGATGATCGAGGGGTCCGGGCACTACCCGATGGCCGACAACCCGCAGGCCACGGCCGACGCCCTGCTGTCCTTCCTCGCCGAACTCGCCTGAGCCGGCCCGGCCCCGCCGCCCCTTCCACCGGAGAGACCGCACCCATGCCCCGAGTAGGACTGACCCCCGAACAGGTCGTCGGCCACGCCCTCGCCCTCATCGACGAGCAGGGCCTCGACGCCCTCACCCTGGCCGCCGTCGCCGCCCGGGCCGGGGTCGCCACCCCGTCGCTGTACAAGCACGTCAGCGGCGGCCTCGCCGAACTGCGGCGGCTGATCGCCGTCCGGGTCACCGAGGAACTGGCCGACCGGCTCGCCGAGGCCGCCGTCGGCCGCAGCGGGGACGACGCCGTCGCCGCCGTCCTGCGCGCCTACCACGCGTACGCCACCGAGCACCCGCACCGCTACACCGCCCTCCCCCAGGCCCCGCAGCCCGACGACGACCTCACCCACGCGGCGGCCCGGCTGGTCGGGGTGATCATCGCCGTCCTGCGGGAGTACGGCCTCGACGGCGCAGAGGCGATCCACGCCGCCCGCACCGTCCGCTCCGTCGCCCACGGCTTCGCCTCCCTCTCCATCGGCGGCGGCTTCCAACTCGCCGAAGACCTGGCCACCACCCAGAACCGCCTCATCACCATCCTCACCACCGGCCTCCGCACCTGGCCCACCCCCTGACCCACCGACTTCCCCGGCCGGCGCAACAGACCGAGACGTCGGACCCACCGACTTCCTGCGCGGGGCACGCGAGGAGCACGCGAGGAACGCGGCCCCGATGACCCGGCCCGACACGCCCGAGGCAGGATCGCCAGCGGAGCGTAGGAAGTCGGACTCGCCGACTTCTCGCGCAAGGCAAGCGCGAACCGCACCTGAAACGGCTGGCGGGCCCACGCGCACGATCGGGCCGGCACGAGAAGTCGAGGCGGCCGACTTTCGAGACCGGCAGTGCGAGGAAGCGGCGCGCACGCGGGAAGTCGGACCGGCCGACTTCTGGTGGCGGGTGGGGGTGGGATGGCGGGGTGGTGTCGAACTGGTTGTCGGGAGTGGTGGGGGTGGACGGGTTAGTGTGGCCGGGCTGACTGGTGGTCATGACCGGGGACCGCCGACCCCTTGGCGGAGGTCCACGTGCCCGCACTGATGGCGAGGGCGCGGCGGTGGTACCGGCGACTGCTGGACGGGGACGCGCGGGCGGAACGGAACGCGCTGGGTGTGCTGCTCGGGCTGACGGCGGTGCTGGGCCTGCTGCCGATCGCGCTGCCGTACAGCTGGCCGCCGTCCGCGCTGGTGCTGCCGCTGGTGGTCGGCGGGCTGCTGCTGCGGCGCGGGCAGCTGCTGGTGCTGGTGTGCGTGGCGCTGGCGGGTGGTGCGCTGGGCGCGGTGGTGCAGGACCCGCGCGGGGTGCGGATCGGGGTGACCCTGGTGCTGGCCGCGACCGGGGTGACGGTGCTGGCCGCGAACCGGTTCCGGCACCAGCTGGGCCTGCGCGGGACGCAGGGCGATTCGATGCTGCTGGAGCTGGCCGAGCACACCCGGGCACTGGCCCGGCTTCCGGAGCGGCTGCTGGACTGGCACTTCGACAGTGCGCTGGCACCGGCCGGCGGCACCTCGTTCTCGGGGGACTTCCTGCTGTGCGCCCACCGTCCGGAGGAGGACCTGCTGGAGCTGGTGCTGGTGGACGTGTCGGGCAAGGGCAGCCGGGCGGCGGCCCGCTCGACGCACCTGTCGGGCGCGTTCGCGATGCTGCTGGGCCGGGTGCCGCCGGAGGCGTTCCTGCCGGCGGCCAACGACCACCTGATGCGGATGGGCTGGGAGGACGACTTCGCGACGGCCGTCCACCTCGCGCTGCGTCCGGCGACGGGCGACTACCGGCTGTTCAACGCCGGCCATCCGGCGCCCGCGCAGTACTGCCGGGCGGACGGCGGCGGCTGGGAGCGGTCGGGCCACGGCGGCCCGGCGCTGGGCCTGGTGTCGGGCGCGCCGTATCCGGCGGTGTCGGGACGGCTGCGGCGCGGCGACTCGCTGCTGCTGTTCAGCGACGGCCTGGTGGAGGTGCCGGGCCGGGATCTGGACGAGGGGGTGGGCCGGCTGCTGGCCGCGGCCGAACCGGTGGTGCGGACCTGGCGGACGCAGCAGCAGCTCACCCGGGGTGCCGCGGAGCGGCTGGTCCGGACGGTGGCGCCGGACTCGGCGGACGACCGGACGCTGGTGCTGGTGAGACGCCTGGGCCCCCGTTCGGCCGCTTCAGCGCCCGCTTGAGAAATAAGGTATTAAGAATTAAGTGCCCGTTCGGGCACCCGTAGGGCACCCACCCCCTCGGAGCGGAAAGGCCGGGTATCCCGATGGACCTGACCTCGCCGTGGGCCTCCTCCTCCGAGGACGAGAGCCGGACGCCGCGCAGCAGTCCCACCGCCCGCACCGCCATGCGTTGTGTGCGCTTATTACTCGGCTGCACCACCGCCGCCGAACTGCTCGGCACCGTCCTTGCCGAGGGCCCGGGCTGGATCACCGGCGAGGGATCCGCGCTCTACCTGCTGGATTCCGCCGGAATGCTCCGGCTGACCGCCTCGCACGGGCTTCCGGACTGGGCCCACGAGCGCTACAGCACCGTCGATCCGGCCAGTGACCTGCCCGCCGCGATGGCCCTGCGGCTGCGCCGCCCGTACCTGCTCAGCCCCGAGCACACCAGCATCGACTACCCGAACAAGAACGCCGGCATGGGCACCGGAATGGTCGCCGTGATCACCCTGCCGATGATCGTCGACGAGCGGCCGGTCGGCGTCCTCTCCCTCGCGCTGGCCCACCGGGGCACCGTCCCCCGCCGCGACCTGGACGTCCTGGAGACCATCGGCGAGGCCTGCGCCCACCGGCTGTCCCACCTGCTCGACCACGCGGACGCCCGAATACCCCAGGGCCCGGCCGAGGCGCCGCAGGACGGGGACGGGAGCCGCCCCGCCGGGCTGGCCCACCCGATGCTGTCGCTCGCCGTCCGGGCCGCCGGGCACGGTGCCTTCGAACGCGACCTGGTCACCGGGGAGAGCTACTGGGACGCCGCGGCGTTCCAGGTCACCGGCCAGCCCGCCACCGCCGACGGCTCCGCCCCGGAGCTGGACCGGATCGTCCACCCCGAGGACCTGCCGGACGTCCAGGCCGCGCTCGCCGAGGCGCTCGCCACCGGCGGGCGGTACCGGATCGAGTACCGGGTGCTGCGCCGAGGCGGCAAGGTGGCGCGGATCGAGGAGACCGGCGAGGTGATGCTGGACGTCCACGACCGGCCGGTCCGGGTCGCCGGGCTCCTCACCGACCGGGAACAGAGCCGCGCGCAGGGCCGGGAGCAGGCCCACGAGCAGAACCGAGAGCGGCGCGGCACCCCCGCCGGGGCCCGGACGGCGCTGCTGCTCGCGCTCACCCGGGCGCTGTCGCGGGCGGTGACCGTCCGGGACGTCACCACCGCCGTCACCGACGTCGCCCGCCCCACCTTCGGCGCCGCCAGCATCGTGCTGGACCTGGTGGACGAGGGCCGGCTGCTGCCCGTCTCGCACACCGTGTACGGCGGGCCGCGCCGCACCGAGCTGACCCGCCTCGCGGACCTCTCCGAGGACGTGATGCAGCACGCGCTGACCCGCTCCGCCCCGCTGTTCAGCAAGCCCGGCGCGGGCCGGGGCCGGCACGGCCCGCTCACCCCGGCCGCCTGGGCGGTGCTGCCGCTGGTCGCCTCCGGGCGGCAGGTGGGCTCCTGCCTGATCACCTTCGCCACCGAGCGGGTGTTCAGCCGGGAGGACCGCACCCTGTACTCGGCCTTCGCCGGGATCCTCGCGCAGTCCCTGGAGCGGGCCCGGCTGTACGACACCCACGTGCACCGCGCCACCGAGCTGCAGCGCGCGATGCTGCCGCGCACCCTGCCCCGGCTGTCCGGCATCGCCAGCGCCGCCCGCTACCTGCCGAGCACCGAGGGCATGCAGATCGGCGGCGACTGGTACGACCTGCTGAAGCTGCCGGACGACCGGATCGGGCTGGTGATCGGCGACGTCCAGGGCCACAACGCGGAGGCGACGGCGGTGATGGGCCAGCTGCGCAGCGGCCTGCGGGCGTACGCGACGGACGGGCACGATCCGGCCGCCACGCTGGCCCGGACCAGCCGGCTGCTGACCGAGCTGGACACCGACCTGTTCGCGACCTGCCTCTACCTGACCCTGGACCCGACCGACGGCGCGCTGACCGCGGCCCGGGCCGGGCATCCGGCGCCGGTGCGGATCGCGGACGCCAAGGCCGCCGAGCTGGACCTGCCGGGCGGGCCGCCGCTGGGCGTGGACCCGGGGCAGCCGTACCCGCTGGCGGTCGACCGGCTGGCGGTCGGCGAGACGCTGCTGGTGTACACCGACGGCCTGGTCGAGGACCGCGAGGAGGACTACGACGAGTCGGTGCAGCGGATGCTCGGCGGGCTGGAGCTGTGGGCCCGGCAGACCGGCCCGGCCCGGATCGGTGCGGCGCCCGCGCTGGAGCGGCTGGCCGACCTGCTCACACTGAACGTGACCGAGCGGCGGTCCCGGCCGGACGACGTGGCGCTGCTGCTCCTGCACCGGACGTCGCCCCTTCCGTGACACGGTGCACACGCGCCCCACACATCCCAGGACGGGACTCGACCATCCCCCGTCCCTCCCGGGCCTCGGGCCGCAGGGCCCCCACCGGGACCAAAGACCCGCAGGCCGTCCGGATCGCGGTCGAACGGCGCCGGTTTGACGCCGTATTGACTGGATATTGACGAGATCCGGTCACTTGGCGAGATCCGTTCACACCTTCGTAGGATCATCACCCTAGAATTCGCGGCGTGACGATGACTCAGTGGTGCGCAACGGCAACCGGCGTGCTCGCCGCCCTCGCCCTCGTGGCCACCGCGCGGTACCGCGCCGTGTCCGTCACCCAGCGCCGCCGCGCCGACCGGCTGCAGCGCGACCTCGCCCGACTCCAGGAGCAGCTCGGCGCCGAACTCTCCCGCCGCGGCGCCGAACTGGCCGCCGTCCAGCAGGAGCAGGAGCTCACCGCCTCCACCCAGCGGGCCTTCCTCAGCGTCGCCCGCCGCATCCTCGTCATGGCCCACGACCAGCAGGCCCTGCTCGACGAGATGGAGCGCACCCACGACGACCCGGCGCTGTTGGAGGGCCTGCTCAAGGCCGACCACGCCGCCGCCCAACAGGCCCGGCTGGCCCAGACCCTGGCCGTCCTGTGCGGCGCCCGGGCCGGACGGCACTGGCCCGAGCCGGTCTCGCTGGAGGACGTCGTGCGCGGCGCCCAGTCCCGCATCCTGCCGTTCCAGCGGGTGGTGGTGCGCAGCCGGATCGAGACCGCGGTGGTCGGCGCGGCCGCCGAGGCGCTGATCCACGCCATCGCCGAGCTGCTGGACAACGCCACCCGCTACTCCCCGCCCAGCACCCAGGTGTTCGTCACCCTGATGCCGGTGCACAACGGCGCCGTCATCGAGATCGACGACGGCGGCGTCGGCATGCCGGAACAGGCCGTCGCCAAGGCCGCCGCCGCGCTGGCCGGCGGCACCAGCCTGGAGGTCTCCCGGCTCGGCGAGGTGCCGCAGTTGGGCCTGGCCGCGGTCGGCCGGCTGGCCGAGCAGTACGGGTTCCGGGTCACCCTCAGCTCGGCGCCCTCGCCGTACGGGGGCGTCCGCGTCGTCGTGCTGCTGCCGAACGCCCTGCTCACCGAACCGCTGCCGCCGACCGTCCCCGGCCTCGGCTTCGGCCTGGACGACCGGGCGTTCGGCGCCGGCCCCCGGCCGACCGGACACGCCGCCGAACACCCCCTGGTGGAGACCCCGCCGACCGGCCGACCCCCTGCGGCCGCCGACACCCCGCCGCCGCTGCCCCGCCGGAGCCACCGGCGCGACCGCGCCAACCGCCCCGCCCAGCACGCCTCTCCCGCACCGCCGCCCGAACCGCCGTACCGCTCGGCCCAGGATGCGCAGGCGTTCATGGCGATGTTCCAGGCCGGGACCGCCAGCGGCCGATCGGCCGCCCGGGCCCAGGCCCAGCCCGACCCTTCCCTGCCCGCTTCCCCCCGACTTCCCCAGCGCTCCGGAGAGTTCCATGACCACCACCCCTGATCTCGGCTGGCTGCTCGCAGACATCGTCAACGTCCCCCAGGTCCAGCACGCCGTCGTCGTCTCCAACGACGGCCTGGAGATCGGCCGCAGCGCGAACATCGCGCGCGAGGACGCCGAACGGCTCGCCGCCGCCTGCTCCGGACTCCAGTCGCTGGCCCGCGGCGTCGCGACCGGCTTCGGCGGCCCGGGCAGCGCCACCCGCCAGATCATCATCGAGTACGGCGGCGGCTACCTGTTCATCGTCGCCGCCGGGGCCGGCGCGCACCTGGCCGTGGTGACCAGCGAGTCGGTGGACGCCGGTCTGGTCGCGTACCAGATGCAGGTCCTGGTCGAACGGATCGGCAGCCACCTCACCAGCCCGCCGCGGGTCGACCACGCGGCGGGGGGCCACCGGTGAGCGGGCCCGTCCGGCCCTACGTCATCACCGGCGGCCGCAGCCGGTCCACCCGAGCCGAGCTGGCCATCGAAAGCCTGGTCAGCGCGTTGGCCGAGGCACCGGAACTGCCCGAGCACGCGCTGCTCAACCGGGAGCACCGGCGCATCCTCGCGCTCTGCCACAGCCTGCTGTCCATCGCCGAGGTGGCCGCCCACCTGGGGCTGCCGCTCGGCGTCGTCAAGGTGCTGGTCGGCGACCTCTGGGACCTCGGCGCCGTCCAGGTGCTCCCGCCCGTTCCGCAGGCCGAACGCCTGCCCGCAACCCTTCTGGAAGAGGTGCTCGTTGGCCTCCGCCAACTCCGCTGAAGCCGCCCCCGAGGCCACCTCCGGCCTGCCCGCCGAGCCGAGGTACCTGCCGTCCTCGGTCCAGGGCGCGGTGAAGATCCTGGTCACCGGCCCGTTCGGGGTCGGCAAGACCACGCTGGTCGGCTCGCTCAGCGAGATCACCCCGCTGCGCACCGAGGAGACGATGACCGCCGCCAGCAGCGGCATCGACGACCTCACCGGCCGCGGCGACAAGACCACCACCACGGTCGCGCTGGACTTCGGCCGGATCACGCTCAACCCCCGGCTCGCGCTGTACCTGTTCGGCACGCCCGGGCAGCAGCGGTTCCGGCCGCTCTGGGACGACCTGTCGCGCGGCGCGCTCGGCGCCATCGCCATGGTCGACCTGCGCCGCCCGGACGAGAGCTTCGACGTGCTCGGCCGCCTGGAGGAGCAGCGCATCCCCTTCGCCGTGGCGGTCAACACCTTCCCGGACACGCCGAGTTACCCCGAGGACGAGCTGCGCTCGGCGCTCGACCTGCTGCCGGAGGTACCGATCCTGCACTGCGACGCCCGCGACCGGCGGCAGTCCTACGACCTGCTGATCGACTTCGTGGACCACCTGCACCGCAGCTCGCTCCTGGAGCTCCAGGGATGACCGCGCCCGAACCCGGCACCGCCTCCCCCGGCTGCCCGGTCCCGCACGGCGGCGGTCTGCCCGTCGGCGTCCCGCTGACCCCGCTGTACGGCGCCGCCGTGGCGGAGGACCCGCACGGCCTGTACGCCGAGCTGCGCCGGCGCTACGGCCCGGTCGCGCCGATCGAGCTGGAGCCCGGGGTCGAGGCCTGGCTCGTCCTCGGCTACTCCGAACTGCTCGAACTCACCCGCAACGAGGCGCTGTTCTCCAAGGACTCGCGCCGCTGGCGGGTGCCCGCCGAGGGCCGGCTGGCCGCCGACTCCCGGCTGCTGCCGATGACCTCCTGGCGGCCGACGCTGCTCAGCCTGGACGGCGCCGAGCACCAGCGGCTGCGTGCCGCCGTCTCGGACACCCTCGCCCAGATCGACCACCGGCAGCTGCGCGAGACCACCGAGGCCTGTGCCAACGACCTCATCGACAGCTGGGGCCCGGACGGCACCGCCGACCTGATCGCCCAGTACGCCCGCCCGCTGCCGCTGCTGGTCTTCACCCAGCTGGTCGGCCTGCCCCGCGAGGCCGGGCCCCACCTGGTCGAGCTGATCAGCCACTTCGTGGACAGCGGCCCGAAGTCGGTGCGCGCCAGCGCCGAGTTCCAGGCGATCCTGGTCGACCTGGTCCGGCGCCGCCGGGCCGCCCCCAGCGCCGACCTCACGTCCTGGCTGCTCGCCCACCCGGCCGCGCTCACCGACGAGGAGGCGGTGCACCACCTGGTGGTGATGCTGGTCGCGGGCAACGAGACCTCCATCAACTGGACCGGCAACACGCTGCGGCTGCTGCTCACCGACCGCCGGTTCCGGGCCACCCTCACCGGCGGGCGGCTCACCGTCTCCGACGCGCTGGAGGAGGTGCTCTGGCGCGACCCGCCGACGCAGAACTTCCCGGGCCGCTGGGCCACCGGCGACACCGTCCTCGGCGGCCAGTACATCAGCGCCGGCGACATGCTCGTCCTCGGCCTGGCCGCGGCCAACGCCGACCCGGCCGCCCAGGGCCTCGCCTCGGCCGCGCAGGGCTCGCTCGGCGGCAACCGGGCCCACCTCGCCTGGGGTGCCGGACGGCACGTCTGCCCGGCCCAGCACCCGGCCCGGATCATCGTCGAGACCGCCGTCGAGACCCTGCTGCACCGCCTGCCCGACCTCCAACTCGCCGTCCCGCCGAACGATCTGGGCTGGCGTCCGTCCCCCTGGTCGCGGGCCCTGCTCGGTCTGCCCGTGCTGTACAGCGCCTTCACCCCGCCCCGCCCGCCAGCCCCCGAGAGGCCCGCATGGACACCGCCGTCGACCCCCGACCCGAGCCCGTCAGACTCGACCCCTTCGGACGCGACCAGCACCGCGAGAACGCCCTCCTCCGGGCGGCCGGCCCCGCGGTCCTGGTGGAGCTCCCTGGCGGGGTGGTGGTCTGGGCGATAACCCACCACGACACCCTGCAGGCGCTGCTCGCCGACCCCCGGGTGGGCAAGAACGCCCAGTTGTGGACGGCCTTCCGGGAGGGCCGGCTGCCCGAGGGCTGGCCGCTGCTCAACTTCGTCACCGTGCCCGGCATGGTCACCGCCGACGGCGAGGACCACCGGCGGCTGCGCGGTCTGGTCAGCCAGGCCTTCACCCCGCGCCGCATAGCCGACCTGGCGCCCGCGATCGAGGCCCGCACCGTCGCGCTGCTCGACGAGGTCGCCGAGCTGGACGGCGAGTTCGACCTGCGCGAGCACTTCGCCTACCCGCTGCCGATGCAGGTGATCGGCGAACTGCTCGGCCTGGCGCTGGAGCAGCAGGACGAACTGCACGAGCTGTCCGACACCCTGGTCTCCAGCTCGGCCACGCCGGCCGCGGCCGCCGCCGCGCAGCAGGCCCTGTACGCGCTGCTGGCCTCCGTGGTGGCGGCCAAGCGGGCCGAGCCCGGGGACGACCTCACCACCGACCTGATCTCCGCCCGCGAGGCCGGGGACCGGCTCAGCGAGGCCGAACTGGTCGGCACCCTGCTGCTGATGCTGGTCGCCGGGCACGAGACCACGCTCAACCTGATCACCAACGCCGTCCGGGCCCTGCTCGCCCACCCCGACCAGCTGCGGCTGGTGCTGTCCGGCGAGCAGTCGTGGTCGGCGGTCGTCGAGGAGACGCTGCGCTACGACTCGCCGGTCGGCCAGTTCCCGCTGCGCTACGCGACCGAGGACATCGAGGTCGGGGACGTGGTGATCCGGCGCGGCGAGGCGCTGCTCGCCTCGTACGCGGCGGTCGGCCGGGACGCCGCGCACTACCCGGACGCCGACCGCTTCGACATCACCCGGCAGCCCAACCGGCACCTGTCGCTCGGCCACGGCCCGCACTTCTGCCTCGGCTCCGGGCTGGCCCGACTGGAGGCCGAGACCGCGCTGCGGCACCTGTTCGGGCGGTTCCCCGGGCTGGCCCTCGCCGAGGGCGAGAATCCGGAGCCGATCGGCTCCTTCATCAGCAACAGCGTGCGAACCCTGCGGGTGACGGTCTGAGCCGTCCGGTTACCTGAAGGCGGCCCGGGTCGTTCGGCAGTGCATGAAGAAACTCGCCACCCTGGCCGCCCTCACCATGGCGGGCCTCGCGCTCGCCGCCCCGGCGGCGTCCGCCACCACGCAGACCGCGAGCTCCCCGGACGCCACCGGGGGCCTCACCGACGGCCTCAACCTCTCCCCGGCCGACCTCGCCATCCACGCCGCCGGCGAGCTGCCGGTGGTCGGCCACGCCGCCCAGGGGGTGGAGGCCGTCGGCACCAACCAGATGAGCCACCCGGGCCTCAGCGGGCAGATCGGCTGAGGCCGGGGCCTGGGCGACCGGACCGGGCCGACCGACCCCCGTACGGTCAGCCGTCCGGCCGTCCCAGGTCGGCCCGGGTCAGCCCGGGAAGAGTCCGTTCAGCTCCTGGTAGGTCAACCCGCCGTCGAGGGCGGTGTACGTGCCGCTCGCGTACACCTCCTCGGCGGCCCGGCGGACCGCCGCGTACGCCACCTTGGCCAGACCCGGTCCGAGGCTGATCCGGGCCACCCCGAGCTCGGCCAGCTCGGCGACCGACGGGCTGCCCGGGGCGGCCAGCACGTTCAGCGGCGCCGGGACGGCCGCGACCAGGGCGGCGATCGTCTCCGGGTCGGCCACGCCGGGCACGAACACGCCGTCCGCGCCCGCCTCGACGTACGCCCGCAGCCGGCGGACGGCCTCGTCCAGCCGGCCCTCCGGCGCGCCCAGCCCGCGCAGGAACACGTCCGTGCGGCCGTTGACGAAGGCCGGGACGCCGAAGGCGTCCGCCGCCGCCCGGGCCGCCGCGATCCGCTCGGCGGCCTCCTCCAGCGGGCGCTCCTCGTCCTCCAGGTTCACCCCGACCGCACCGGTGGCGAGCAGCGCGGTGACGGTCTCGCCGACCCCGGCGGCGGTCGCCGCGTAGCCGCTCTCCAGGTCCGCGGTGACCGGCAGGTCCACCGCGCGGACCACCTGCGCGGTCCGCGCCAGCACCTGTTCGCGGTCGCCGCCGCCGCCGTCCGGGCTGCCGAGCGACCAGGAGACGCTCGCGCTGGCCGTCGCCACCGCCCGGGCCCCGGCGGCCGCCACCAGGCGGGCGCTCGCCGCGTCCCACACGTTCGCCAGCACCAGCGGGTCGCCCGGGCGGTGCAGGTCCCGGAGCAGCCGGGCCCGCTCCTGCTGGGTGCCCACGTCCGCGCGCCTCACTTCGCGGCCGGGCTGAGCCGGGAGGCCACGCCGATCCGGTTCCAGGCGTTGATGGTGGCGATCAGCGCGATCAGCTGGGCCAGCTCGGTCTCGTCGAACTGGGCGGCCGCCTCGGCGTAGACGGCGTCCGGCACGTGGCCCTGGGTCAGCAGGGTGACCGACTCGGTGAGGGCCAGCGCGGCCCGCTCCCGGGCGGTGAACCAGGAGGTCTCGCGCCAGGCCGGGAGGGAGAGCAGCCGGTGGTCCCGCTCGCCGTTCTTCACGGCGTCGGTGGAGTGCATGTCGATGCAGAAGGCGCAGCCGTTGATCATGGAGGCGTGCACCTTGACCAGCTCGGCGATCGTGGGGTCGATGCCCTGCCGGGAGGTGCGGTCCACCGCGACCATGGCCTGGTAGTAGTCGGGGGCCAGGCTGAACAGCGAGAGGCGCTGGTCGGGGGCCGGGACGGTGGCTTCGGTCGTCACATGCTCGTTCGTCGTCATGAGACCAGCCTAGGAGCCGGGTGGACCTCTGCCCTGGTGCATTCGGGCCGCGAAACCCTGGGCCACTTCGGCCCGCGCCCGACCGTCCGCCGAGTGTGGCACGGCGGGCGCGGAAAAGGGAGGCCCCGGGCGCGGACCCGCACTCCCGGCACGCAAACAGGAGTGCGAGGATCGACGGCGGGGGCACCACCGCGAGCGTCCCCGCCGGGCGAGCTCAGGGGGCCAGGATCGTGTGTACGGCGTTCGTCAGCATCGAACCGGGGGCGGCCGTGCCGGTGCTGCTCCTCTCCGTCCGGGACGAGTACCTCGGGCGGGCCTGGCTGCCGCCGGAGCACCACTGGCCGGACCTGCCCGGCCTGGTCGGCGGACTGGACCTCGCCGCCGGCGGCACCTGGCTGGCCGCCGACCCCGCCCGGCGGGTCGCCGCCTGCCTGCTGAACGGCTTCGGCCCGCCCGCCCCCGCCCACGCCCGGCTCTCCCGCGGCGAACTGCCGCTCACCGCCGTCCGGGACGGCGGGATCGGCCACCTCGACCTCACCCCCTACGACCCCTTCCACCTCGTCCTGGTCCGGCCGGACGGCGCCCGGGTCGCCGGCTGGGACGGCGGCCGGCTGGAGGAGCGCGAACTGCCGCCCGGCCTCAGCGTGGTGCTCAACGACGGGCTGGAGGGCATGGCCGCGAACCGGACCGCCTCCGAGCGGGTCCGTTCGCTGATGGCCGCCCGTGCCGACCACTTCCGGGCCCGCCTCGCGGCCGCGCCCCGGCCGGAGCCGACCGGCGACGGGCCGGCCGGGCAGGCCTGGGGCGCGTGGCTGCCGATCGTCGCGGGCGACGGGCTGGCGCTGGACCACGACGCGGCGCTGATCCAGCGGCGGGACTTCGGCGACGGGCGGATCTGGGGCTCCTCCTCGATCTCCCTGCTCGCCCTCGGACCGGAGGGGCTGCGGTACGACTTCACCCCCGCGCCGGTGCCCGCCGACGGCGGGGCGTGGCGGCGGGTGGCGCTCGGCCGAGCCGGCGGGGTGTCGTAGAAGCACTTGAACCTGACGCAGCGGGAGGCGGCATCGTGGGCATCCGTCGACGCCCGAGGAGGCCCATGATGAACCGCTCCCGCCTGGCCGTACTGGTGTCGGCCGCCGTGCCGGTGATCGGCACCGCGCTGGCCGCCACCGCCGTCCTGCTGCTCAGCGGCGCCGCGCACTGGACGGTGTCGTCCACGACGCTGCTGGCCGCCGGGGTGCACCTGCTGATCGCGTACGCCCGGATCGTGCACGCGCCGGGCGGCTGACGGCGACTGGCCGGGGCCGGTGCCGGGGCCGGTGGCGGTGGCGGTGGCAGTGGCGGCCAGACGTCCGCTCGATGAACTTCTGGCGGCGGGGCTGCCGGGCGTCTACATGCCCGTAGTAGCTTCGCGGGGGCTCCCCCCGGATTCAGACCCCCGAGCGAAGGTGCGCGATGTCCACCCTGACCTACCCGGAAGCGATAGGCGTCGGCCTGCTGCAGGGTGTGACGGAACTCTTCCCGGTCTCCAGCCTGGGCCACAGCATCCTGCTCCCCGCCCTCATCGGCGGGAAGATCCAGCAGGACCTCGACATGACCGCCGAGGGCTCCTCGTACCTCGCCGTCCTGGTCGGCCTGCACCTGGCCACCGCGCTCGCGCTGGTGGCGTTCTTCCGCAAGGACTGGGTCCGGGTGATCGGCGGCCTGCTCAGCTCGCTCCGCCACCGCCGGGTGCAGAGCCGGGACGAGAAGCTGGCCTGGCTGCTCGTGATCTCCACCATCCCGGTCGGCGTGGCGGGCCTCGCCCTGGAGAAGGCGCTGCGGGCCGCGCTCGGCAAGCCCGTCCCGGCCGCGATCTTCCTCGCCCTCAACGGGCTGGTGCTGCTCGGCGCCGAGCGGCTCAAGCGCGGCGGCACCGGCCGCCGACGCGCCGGGCGCGCCGCCCCGGCGGGCGAGGAACCGGGACTGGACCCGGCGATCGCCTCCGACCACCGACTGGCCCGGCTCAGCTTCGTCCAGGGCGCCTGGATCGGCGCCGCCCAGATCCTCGCGCTCTTCCCCGGCATCAGCCGCTCCGGCGTCACCATGAGCGCCGGCATCCTGCGCGGCCTGCACCACGAGGACGCCGCCCGGTTCTCCTTCCTGCTCGCCACCCCGGTCATCCTGGCCGCCTCGGTGCTGAAGGTCCCCGAGCTGTTCAAGCCGGAGAACTCCACCGTCCTCGGCCCGGTCGTCGCCGGCAGCATCGCCGCCTTCGTGGCCGGCTACGTCTCGGTGCGCTTCCTCACCAAGTACTTCGAGACCCGCAGCCTGACGCCGTTCGCGGTCTACTGCTTCCTGGCCGGCGTCGGCAGCGCGGTCTACCTGTCGGTCTGACCGGCTCTCACGACTGCGCCAGGACGCGGGCGAGCTCCACCGGCTGCGAGAACATCGGCCAGTGCCCGGTGGCGAGCTCCACCAACCGCCACCGCTCGCTCCCGAGCAGCTCGACCACCACCGGCGGCGGCTCCGGCCAGTCCAGCAGGCACTTCACGTACGTCGCCGGGAGCTCCCCCAACGGGCGCGCCAGCGCGGCCGGTTCGGTCAGCGAGGCGCCCGGGTGCGGGGTCATCCCGGCGACGATCCGGGCGATCTGCCCCGTCGTCAGCCCCTGGTCGGCGAACTCGGCGGCGGGCAGCGGCGCCCAGAACCCGCCGTTCGCCGCGACCGCCGCCGCCAGCGCGGTGGGCTCCGCCCCCTGGTCGGCGAAGGACTCGCCGTCCACCGGCACGTTGGCGTCCACGAAGACCACCCTGGTCAGCCGGGCCCCGATCCGCTCCGCGGCCTGCCCCGCCGGGATGCCCGCGTAGCTGTGCCCGACCAGGACGACGTCCCGCAGGTCGAGCCGCTCCACCTCGGACACGATGTCCGCCACGTGCGTGTGCTGCCCGGCCGGCCCTCCCCGCTTCTCCGCCAGCCCGGACAGCGTCAGCGGATGCACCGCGTGCCCCGCCGCCCGCAGCTCCGCCGCGACCTCGTCCCACGCCCACCCGCCGAGCCACGCACCTGCGACCAGTACAAAGTTCGCCATGGGCGGCACGGTAGCGCGCGGGCGTGACAACCGGGCCCGTCCGGCGGGGTGCCGGACGGGCCCGATCGGGACGGCCGGGCCGGGAGCCCGGGTCGGACGGTCAGCCGGTGAGGCCCAGGGCGGCCAGCCGGGTCGGGTCGGTGAGGACGTCCAGGGCGGTGATGCGGCCGTCGTGGATCGTGAAGGACATGACCGAGAGCGGGCGGCCGTCGGCGAAGGAGACCACGCCGGGCGAGCCGTTGACCAGGACCGGCCGGCCGTCGGCGGCGAAGCGGGCGAAGGCGATCGCCTGGCCGGCCACCTCGGCCGCGCCGCGGCGCAGCGCGCTCGGCACGAGCGCCCCGCCGTCGGAGCGGGCCACCACCTCGGGGTCGAGGACGGCGAGCAGCGCCTCGAAGTCGCCGCCGCGCGCGGCGCGCAGGAAGGCGTCCACCACCTCGCGCTTGCGGGCGACGTCGGAGTCGGCGGCCGGGGTCGCGCCCTGGACCCGGCGGCGGGCGCGCCTGGCCAGCTGCCGGGTGGCGGCGGAGGTGCGTCCGAGGATCGGCGCGATCTCGTCGAAGGGCACCTCGAACAGGTCGTGCAGGACGAAGGCCAGTCGCTCGACCGGGCCGAGGGTGTCCAGGACGACCATCAGCGCGATCCCGACCGAGTCCGCGACCAGGACCTCGTGCACCGGGTCCAGCGTCGACAGCCCGCTGACCACCGGGTCCGGCAGCCGGACCTGCCCCTCCTGCTCGGGCAGCGGGTCCTCCCGGCGCGAGGTGCGGGAGCGCAGCTGGTCCAGGCAGACCCGGCCGACGACCGTGGTGAGCCAGGCCCCGAGGTTCCGCACCCCGCTCACGTCGGTGCGGCTCAGCTTCAGCCAGGCCTCCTGCACCGCGTCCTCCGCCTCGGCGAGTGAACCCAGCATCCGGTAGGCCACCGCCCGCAGTTGGGCCCGTTCCGCCTCGAAGCGCTCGGCCAGAAGACTTTCCTCGCTCACCTGTCACATCCTCGCGTCGGGATCCGTCGGTTCAGTGACGGACGCTAGCCGACGAAGCGGCGCGGACCGTGACCACCGCCCGGCGGCCGGACCGCCGCCCGCGGGATAATCCGGGGGACGGACCCGCGACCGCCCCCGTACAGAACGGCCCCCATGAGCAGCTCCTGGACCTCCTTCGGCGGCGACCTGCACCTGGACCTCACCGAGCGGCGCGCC
The DNA here is from genome assembly GCF_044744365.1 of Kitasatospora sp. NPDC087314. Classification (NCBI taxonomy): domain Bacteria; kingdom Bacillati; phylum Actinomycetota; class Actinomycetes; order Kitasatosporales; family Streptomycetaceae; genus Kitasatospora; species Kitasatospora sp. NPDC087314. Next base: position 575,571 of record NZ_JBIUYE010000003.1, on the reverse strand, counting down.
GCCGGTACCGGGCTGCGGGCCGCCCTGGAGGACGCGCTGCGCGAGGCCGTCCAGGACGGGCGGCTCGCGCCCGGCACCCGGCTGCCGTCCTCGCGGGCCCTCGGCGAGGACCTCGGGATCGCCCGCAACACCGTGGTCGAGGCGTACGGGCAGCTCACCGCGGAGGGCTGGCTCACCTCCCGGCAGGGCTCCGGCACCACCGTCGCCCAACGGACCGCGCCCGGCCCGGGGCGGCGGACCGCCCGTCCGGCGGCGGAGCGCCGGACCGTCCGGCACGACCTGATGGCCGGCCGGCCCGACCTCTCGCTCTTCCCCCGCACCGCCTGGCTCGCCGCCGCCCGGCGCGCCCTCGCCACCGCGCCGCACGAGGCCCTCGGCTACGGCGACCCGCTCGGCCGGATCGAGCTGCGGCAGGCACTCACCGACTACCTGGCGCGGGTCCGCGGCGTCCGCACCGACCCCGACCACCTGCTGATCTGCACCGGCGTCGCCCAGGGCCTGGGCCTGCTCTGCGCCGCCCTGCGGGAGCGCGGCGCCCACGCCCTCGCGGTCGAGGAGTACGGGCTGCCGCCGCAGCACGACGTCGCCCGGGCGGCCGGGCTGACCACCGTCCCGCTGCCGCTGGACGGGGCGGGTGCCCGGGTCGAGCGGCTCGACGCCCGCTGCGGCGCCGTGCTGCTCACCCCCGCCCACCAGTTCCCCACCGGCGCGCCGCTGGCCGCCGACCGCCGGGCCGCCGCCGTGCGCTGGGCGCGCGAGCAGGACCGGTACGTCGTCGAGGACGACTACGACGGCGAGTTCCGCTACGACCGGCAGCCGCTCGGCGCGATGCAGGCGCTCGACCCGGAGCGGGTGGTGTACGCGGGGACGGCCGCCAAGAGCCTCGCGCCGGGCCTGCGGCTGGCCTGGCTGGCACTGCCGGACGCGCTGGTCGAGCCGGTGGCCCGGCTGAAGTCGCTGGCCGACACGATGTCCCCGGTGTTCGACCAGCTGACCCTCGCCGAGCTGATCACGTCCGGGACGTACGACCGGCACGTCCGCCGCTGCCGGCTGCACTACCGGCGCCGGCGCGACCGGCTGGTCGCCGCCCTCGCCGAGCACGCCCCGCACGTCCGGGTCACCGGTATCGCCGCCGGGCTGCACGCCGTGCTCCAACTGCCGCCCGGCTCCACGCCGGAGACCGAGCTGCTGGCCCGCGCCGGGGCCGCCGGGCTGGCCGTCAACGGCCTGTCCTGGCACCTCGCGGACCGGTCCGCGCCCGCTCCGGACGCCGCCCCGGCCCTGGTGATCGGCTACGCCACCCCGCCCGAGCACGCCTTCCAGGCCGCGCTGGACGCCCTGTGCGAGCTGCTGCGCGAGAGGTGAGCGGCGAGAGGTGAACGCCGGGCGGTGAGCGGCTACTTGTTGCGGTTGCCCAGCTCGAACAGCAGCATGATGAAGCCGGCGAAGGCGTGGATGCCGGCGGTGTAGATGACCAGGCGGATGCCGACGCGGCGGTTGGCCCACTTGCCCGCGTCGATGGTCTTCGCGACGGGCTTCGCGGCGGGGGCCGGGGCGTCGGCCTCAGCGGCCACGGCGGCGGCCTGGACGGGGGTGGTGGGATCGGCCATGAGGGATCTCCTCCAAGGTTTCTGACGACGGGTCAGTGGTTCGCGGCGGGGCCGCCGAGGCAGAGTTCACCGCCGGGGCTCTGCAGCAGGGTGTGGACGAAGAGCAGTTCGACGCCGTCCGGCGCGTCCGCGGCGATGCAGTGCGGGGTGAGCGAGTCGAAGTGGGCGGAGTCTCCGACGTCGAGGTGGTGGACCCGGTCGCCGAGGGTCAGCCTGAGCCGGCCCTGCAGGACGTACAGCCACTCCTCGCCGGGGTGGACCCGGACCACCGCGTCCTGCACGCCCGGGGGCACGTGGACGCGCAGCGCCTGCATGGCGCGGCCGGGGGCGCCGGCGCGGCGGTAGCCCCAGCCGCCGGCGCGGCCGGGCTCGATGGCGCCGCCGCGGACGACCGGGTCGGGTTCGGCCATGGTCTCGCCGAGCAGGCCGGAGACGGAGGTGCCGTAGGCCCGGGCGAGGCCGAGCAGGACGGGCAGGGAGGGCTGGCGGCGGCCGGTCTCCAGCCGGGACAGATAGGCTGGGGAGAGTCCGACCCGCGCGGAGGCGACTTCGAGAGTCAGGCGACTGCTGAGCCGGTGTTCCCGGAGGCGGGCGGCGAGGCCGGCCACCTCCTGGTCGTCGAGGCGGTCTCCCGGGGCGGCGTCCCCGGTCGGGCTGGTGGTCATGTGACCAGTGGACACCCGCCGTGCCGCTCGGGCAAGAAATTTGCCTCAGAGGCAAGAGAACCGTCAGCGGGCCTCACGGGCGCGGGATGTTGCGCAGGTTGCTGCGGGCCAGATCGACCATCCGCCCGACCCCGCCGGAGAGCACCGTCCGCCCGGCCGCCAGCGCGAAGCCCTTCAGCTGGGCGGCCGTGATGCGCGGCGGGATGGACAGCGCGTTGGGGTCGGTGACCACGTCCACCAGGGCGGGCCCGGGCTGTTCCAGCGCCTCCGCCAGCACCTCCCGGACCCTCGCCGGCTCGGTGACCCGCTTGGCCGGGATGCCCATCGCCCGCGCGATCCCCGCGTAGTCGACGTCCCCGTTGTCGATCTCGAACTCCGGGTAGCCGGAGACCAGCATCTCCAGCTTGATCATGCCGAGCGCCCCGTTGTTGAAGACGACGGTCTTCACCGGCAGCCGGTGCTTGGCCACCGTCAGCAGTTCGCCGAGCAGCATGCCGATCCCGCCGTCACCGGCCATCGCGATCACCTGCCGACCGGGGCAGGCCAGTTGGGCACCGATGGCGTGCGGCAGGGCGTTGGCCATCGAGCCGTGCAGGAAGGAGCCGATCACCCGGCGGCGGCCGTTGGGCTGGAGGTAGCGGGCGGCCCAGACGTTGTTCATGCCGGTGTCCACGGTGAACACCGCGTCGTCGGCGGCCACCTCGTCGAGCACCGAGGCGACGTACTCGGGGTGGATCGGCAGGTGCTTCTCGATGTCCCGGGTGTAGGCGCCGACCACGCCCTCCAGTGCCCGGCAGTGCTTGCGCAGCATCTCGTCGAGGAAGGAGCGGTCCTGCCGGGCGTCCAGCAGCGGCAGGACGGCCCGCAGGGTGGCGGCGACGTCGCCGTGGACGGCCAGCTCCAGCGCGGTGCGGCGGCCGAGCCGGGTGGCGTCGTGGTCGACCTGGACGGTGTGCACCTGCGGCAGGAAGGAGTCGTACGGGAAGTCGGTGCCGAGCAGCAGCACCAGGTCGGCGGAGTGCAGGGCCTCGTGGCAGGAGCCGTAGCCGAGCAGGCCGCTCATGCCGACGTCGTACGGGTTGTCGTACTGGATCCACTCCTTGCCGCGCAGCGAGTGCCCGACCGGCGCGTTCAGCGCCTGCGCGGCCGCCATCACCTCGGTGTGCGCCCCGCGCACCCCCGCGCCGCAGAACAGTGCCACCTTGCGGGCCGCGTTGAGCAGCCGGGCCAGCTCCTGCACCTGGGACCAGGGCGGCGCGGCGACGGCCTGCTCGGTGAGGAAGTGGCTCGTTCCGGTCGGCCCGGCGGCGGAGAGCGCGGCGACGTCCCCGGGGAAGGCGAACACCGAGACGCCGTGCGAGCCGAGCGCGTGCTGGATGGCGATCCGCAGCAGCCGGGGCAGTTGGGCGGGGGTGGAGAGCATCTCGCACCAGGTGCTGCAGTCGGTGAACACCCGCTCCGGGTGGGTCTCCTGGAAGAAGCCGGTGCCGATCTGCCCGGACGGGATGTGCGAGGCGAGCGCCAGCACCGGCAGGCCACTGCGCTGGGCGTCGTACAGGCCCTGGATGAGGTGGGTGTTGCCGGGCCCGCAGGACCCGGCGCAGACCGCGAGCCGACCGCTGAGTTCGGCCTCGGCGGCGGCCGCGAAGGCACCGGCCTCCTCGTTGCGCACGTGCACCCAGCTGATGCCCTCGGCCCGCCGGATCGCGTCCACGACCGGGTTGAGGCTGTCGCCGACCACCCCGTAGACCCGCTCGACCCCGGCCTGCCGGAGCACCTCCACCATCTGTTCGGCCACGCTCGCCACGGGTGCTCTCCATTCGCCGGCCGCTCGCCGCTCGCCGCCGGGCGCTCAGGACCGAGGCCGCCGGCTGCCGCAGGACACCTGCACCCTCCGGCGCCCGGGCCCGCTCCGCACCCGGAGCGGGCCCGAACAGGTGAACGGCTACTCCGCCGCCAGGTGATCCGCCCCCTGCCCGACCTTGCCGCTGACCAGGCCCGCCTGCGCCTGCCGCCGCGCGGGCTCGCGGCCGGGCGGCTGGCCGCACCGCTCCTGCGCCGGCGGCATCGTGGTCGGCAGGGTGACCGGCGCCCCGGCCTTCACCTGCACCTCCTCGCCGTCGTGCCGCAGGTGGAGCACCTCGCCGCGGCGCAGCGTGTACGTCGTCCCCTCGTGGGTGATCTGGACGCCGAGCAGCTGCCCGTGGACCATCAGCGAGAAGCCGAGCTTCATCAGCCCGGCCGGCAGCCGGGGCCGGAAGGACAGCGTCTCGCCGTGGTCGCGCAGCCCGCCGAAGCCGGCCACCAGGGCGATGCAGGCACCGGCGAGCGAGGCCATGTGCAGCCCGTCGCGGGTGTTGCCGCCCAGGTCCTGCAGGTCCATCAGCGCCGCCTCGGCCGTGTAGTCGTACGCGAGGTCGAGCTGGCCGACCTCGGCGGCGATCACCGCCTGGGTGCACGCGGAGAGCGAGGAGTCGCGGACGGTGAGGCGCTCGTAGTAGGTGAAGTTGCGAGCCTTCTGCTCGTCGGTGAAGGCGTCGCCGCGGACCTGCATGGCGAGTACCAGGTCCGCCTGCTTCACCACCTGCTTGCGGTACAGGTCGAAGTACGGGTAATGCAGCAGCAGCGGGTACTTCTCGGGCGGGGTGTGCTCGAAGTCCCAGACCTGGTGGTGGGTGAAGCCGTCGGCCTGCGGGTGGACGCCGAGGTCCTCGTCGTAGGGGACGTACATCGCGGCGGCGGCGTCCCGCCAGGCGGCGGTCTCCTCGGTGTCGACGCCGAGTTCGCCGGCCTCGTGCGGGTGGCGGGCGGCGGCCTCGGCGGCGGCTCGCAGGTTCGCCTGCGCCATCAGGTTGGTGTACACGTTGTTGTCGGCGACGGCGCTGTACTCGTCCGGGCCGGTGACGCCCTCGATGCGGAACTTCCCGGCGACGTCGTGGTGGCCGAGCGAACGCCACATCCGGGCGGTCTCCACGAGCAGTTCGAGCCCGTACGCGCGCTCGAACTCGGCGTCCCCGGTGGCCCTGACGTAGCGGACGACGGCGGCGGCGATGTCGGCGCCGATGTGGAAGGCGGCGGTGCCGGCCGGCCAGTACCCGGAGCACTCCTCGCCGCGGATGGTCCGCCAGGGGAACACCGCACCGGCCAGGCCGAGTTGGGAGGCCCGCTCGCGGGCCAGCGGGAGCGTGGTGTGCCGCCAGCGCAGGGCCTGGTTGACGGCGCCGGGCAGGCAGTAGGTGAGCACCGGCAGGACGAAGGTCTCGGTGTCCCAGAAGCTGTGCCCGTCATAGCCCGGGCCGGTCAACCCCTTGGCGGGGATGGCCCGTTCCTCACTGCGGGCGCCGGCCTGCAGGACGTGGAAGACGGCGAACCGGACGGCCTGCTGGAGCTCGACGTCGCCTTCGATCTCGATGTCGCTGGTCTCCCAGAACTCCTTGAGGTAGTCGGCCTGTTCGGTGACGAGGCCGTCCCAGCCGGTGTACCGGGCGGCGGTCAGCGCGGCCTCCACCTGGTCCCGGACGGCGGGCAGCGAGCGGGTCGCGGACCAGCCGTAGGCCATCAGCTTGACCAGCCGCAGCCGCTGTCCGGGCCGGAGCACGGTGGTGATGCTGATCCGGCAGTGGTCGGCCTCGGCCTCGGCGACGGTGTCGAGCTCCTCCGGGCCCTCGATGACGTGGTCCATCCCGGCGGCGACCCGGATACCGCTGTAGCGGGTGCGGTGCACCAGGACGGCCTTGCTGCCGCTCGCGTGGTGCGCCTCGGGCAGCAGCGGCGCCTCCAGGACTGCCGAGGCCCGCGGGTCGCCCTCGGGGCCGCCGGGCAGCTGCTCGTTGGCGACCAGCTCGGACTGGAGCACGATCCGCACCGGCCCGTCCACCGCCTCGACGCTGTACTCGACGGCGGAGATCGCGCGCTGGGTGAGCGAGACCAGCCGGGTGGAGCGCACCCGGATGGTCCGGCCGGCCGGGGAGGTCCACTCGGCCTCCCGGTGCAGCAGCCCGTCCCGGAAGTCCAACCAGCGCTTGTGGCGGACGAGTTCGCCGTAGCGCAGGTCGAAGGGCTCGTCGTCGACCAGCAGCCGGATGATCTTGCCGTTGGTCACGTTGATGACGCTCTGGCTGGACTCCGGGTAGCCGTAGCCGCCCTCGCCGTACGGCAGCGGGCGGAGCTCGAAGACGCCGTTCAGGTAGGTGCCGGGCAGGCCGTGCGGCTCGCCCTCGTCCAGGTTGGCGCGCAGCCCGATGTGGCCGTTGGAGAGCGCGAGCACCGACTCGGCGCGGGCCATCGAGGTGAGGTCCAGGCCGTGCTCGGCGATCTGCCAGGGGTCGACGGTGAAGTTGTCCACGCCGGTCATCGGACGTCGTCCTCCTGCAGCAGTTCGGCGAGGTCGTCGACGACCACGGTGGCGCCGTCCCGGCGCAGTTCGGCGGCCTGGCCGGTGCGGTTCACCCCGACGACGGCCCCGAAGCCGCCGGCCCGGCCGGACGCCACCCCGGCGAGCGCGTCCTCGAACACGGCGGCGTGCGCGGGCTCCACGCCGAGGGTGCGGGCGGCGTACAGGTAGGTGTCGGGGGCGGGTTTGCCCGGCAGGCCCTCGCGCCGGGCGACGATGCCGTCCACGATCACGTCGAACAGCTCCGCGATGCCCGCCGCCCGCAGCACGTCCCGGCAGTTGGCGCTGGAGGACACCACGGCGCTGGGCAGCCCGAGCGCGCGCAGCCGGCGCACGTACGCCACCGAGCCGTCGTACGGCTGGACGCCCTGCTCGCGGATCATCCGCAGCACGGTGTCGTTCTTGGCACGGCTGATCCCGTGCACGGTACGGGCGTTGGGCGGATCGGCCTCGGTGCCCTCGGGCAGGTCGACGCCCCGGCTGTGCAGGAACGCCCGGGTGCCGTCGAGTCTCGGGCGGCCGTCCACGTAGGCGTCGTACTCGGTGACGGCGTCGAAGGGGACGAACTGCCCGCCGGTGCGGGCGGCTTCGGCGCGCAGGAAGGTGTCGAAGGTGTCCTTCCAGGCCGCGGCGTGCACCTTGGCGGTCTGGGTGAGGACCCCGTCGAGGTCGAAGAGGAAAGCGCGGATGTCGTCCGGTAGCCCCAGCATGGGTGCAGTCTTACCCGCGAACGCGGGGAAGCCGCCCATTTCCCGGCGGCGCGTCGCGGGAAGGGCGGCTTCCGGTCACCCTCGGGGTGCCCCCGGTGTCAGGGCGAGTCGGGCATCTGCGCCTCGGCGGCCTCCGCCACCGCGAACACGGCGCCCTGCGGGTCCTGGACGACCGCCATCCGGCCGGACTGCATGTCGAACGGCGGCTGGATCACCGAGCCGCCCGCCTTGACCAGGGCGTCCACGGTGGAGTCGGTGTCGTCCACCGAGAAGTACGGCATCCAGTGCGAGGGCGTGCCCGCCGGCAGGTACCCGGGGATCGGCTGCATGCCGCCCACCGTGCGGTCGCCGACGTTGAGCGAGAAGTAGCCGTCCATGCCCTGGATGGTCGCCGGGCGCAGCCCCAGCGCCGGCAGGTAGAAACGGCCGGCGGCGTCGGTGTCGGCGGTGTTGAGCTCGTTCCAGACCAGCGCGCCGGGCTCGTTCACCACGCCCGCGCCGATGAAGTCCATCGCCTGCCAGACGCCGAACACCGCGCCGGTCGGGTCGGCGGCGACCAGCATCCGGCCGATCACGCCGACGTCCATCGCCGGGTAGAGGATCGTGCCGCCCTGCTCGGCGATGGCGGCGCCGGTCGCCTCGGCGTCGTCCGAGGCGAGGTAGGTGGTCCAGCCGACGGGCGGCAGCGGCTGGCCCTCGGGCGCGGACCGCGCCATGATCCCGGCGACCGGCCTGCCGTTGAGCATGCACACGGCGTAGCCGCCGAACTCGGCCGGCCCGACCTCGCCCTGCCAGCCGAACAGGTCGCGGTAGAAGTCGAGCGCGGCCTGCTGGTCGCTCGCCATCAGATCGATCCAGCACGGGGTGCCGGGCTTGTACGGAGCGGTCACTACGGGCATTGCTGGGCCTCCCGAAGGCAGTGGTCGCCGGCGTGGCCGCCGGGGCGGGCGGATCCGGGGCCGCCCGGTGCCGGGCGTCCGGTGCCCGCCGTCGGCGCGAACGGCGGTACACCGCCACCATCGGCCCGCCGCCGCGATCCCGCCACCGGACGGCGCCCTGGCGGGCGACGGTCACCGTCCGCTCACGCCTCGTCGTGCCGCCGGGCCGTGACGAAGTACGGCTGCGCCTTGCCGCTCTGCGCGTAGTCCTTGAGCCGCACCAGCAGTTCGGCCCAGGTGCCGGCGACCATCGGGACGCCCTCCTCGCTGCCCGGCTGCCAGCCGCCGTGCCGGAACAGCAGCCGGGTGCGCCCGGGCTCGCCGGGCTGGTCGGCGAGGTCCCAGCTGATCCAGGTGCCGGCCCAGTGCGGCGGGAAGGCCCCGGCGTTGGTCCACACCACCCGGTCCTGGTCGGCCCGCTCGCGGCGCAGCCGGAACGGCTCCGGGACGTCGGGGAAGTCGAACAGCAGGACGTCGCCCTCCCGGTCCACGGCGGTGGTCCACCAGCTGGTCAGCCCGTCGTGCGTGTTGAGCGCGGCGAGGACGACGTCCCGGGGTGCGGCGACGTCGATCTGCAGGGCGATCTCGGGCATGGGGTCCGCCTTTCGGTGCGCGCGCCCCCTCGTCCCCGTGTCGGGCCCCTCCCGGGTCCTCCCGGCCACCATGGCACGACCCCCGGGCCCCCGCGCCCTGGAGGGCGCCGGCCCGGGGGTCGTCCCCGTGTCACGGTGCGGTCAGCCGCCGCTGCCGTAGGTGGTGTTCGCGCAGATGTCGTCGTCCGCCGAGCGGGCGTCGTTGGTGACGGTGGTGGGCAGCGGCGCCGGGGGCGTCGGGGCGCCCGTGGCCGTACCGCTCGCCGCCGCGCCGGTCGTGCCGCCCGCGCCGGGGGCCGTGACGCCGTTGGCCGCGGCGAAGTCCTTGCCGACGATCAGGGTCACGCCCGGCGAGTTGCCGGCCTCGACGCTGGCGCCCGGGAACAGCGCGGCGACCTTCTCGGCGTTCGCCTTCTGCCCGGCCCCGTACTCGACCATGGTGGTCCTGTACTTGGTGCTCGCCGCCTGGCCCGCCGTGGTGGCGGCGAACTTGGCGGCCTTCAGCTGCTCGGTCGCCTTGCCGGCCAGGCCGTTGCCGAGCGTCCCGTTGTAGACCGCCACCTTGATCGACGCGTTGCCGGCGTCCGAGGCCGGTGCGGCGGGCGTGCTGGGCGCGGCCTGCTGCGGCGCGGTCTGTGCGTCCGGGCTGGCGGGGGCGTCCGGCTGCTGTCCGGTGGCGTTCTGCCCGTCGATCGTCCGGTCCGCCTTGAGGGTCTCCCAGAGCTTGTTGGAGTCCGGCTGGATCAGGTCGATGTTGGCGTCCTGGGTGCGGTAACGCCAGGGCGCCGTCACGAACTTGAGGTCGTGCATGTCGATGTTCTTCAGCGACAGGCCGAACGAGAGCAGCTTGTCCGCGGAGGCCAGCCCCGGGTCCACGGTCAGCGACTTGGTGGCGGCGTCGGCCAGCGGCAGCAGGTTGGTGGGGCTCAGCCCGTCCTTCTTGACCTTGGTGGCGAGCGAGCTGAGGAAGGCCTGCTGGCGCTTCATCCGGCCGATGTCGGAGCCGTCGCCGATGCCGTGCCGCAGGCGCACGTAGTCGAGCGCCTTCTGGCCCTCCACGGTCTGCTTGCCCTGCGGCAGGACGAGGTCGCCCTTCTTCTTCAGGTTGGGGTTGATGTCCCCCTCGTAGATCGCCTTCGGGAGGCAGACGTCGACGCCGTTCACGGCCTTGGTCATCGAGGCGAAGCCGTTGAAGTCGACCACGATGGTGTGGTCGACCCGGATCCCGGTGAGCTTCTCGATCGTGTTCTGGGTGCAGGCCGGGTTGCCGTCGTCGCTGCCGCCGGTCGAGAACGCCGCGTTGAACAGGTCGGTGCCGCCCTTGGTCCACTTGCCGTTGGGGAGCTTGCAGGACGGTATCTGGACCATCGCGTTGCGCGGGATCGAGATGCCCACCGCGTGCTTGTGGTCGGCGTAGACGTGCAGCAGGATCGTGGTGTCCGAGCGGGCGCCGCCGTCCTCGCCGCCGCCGAGGTCGGCGTTGTTCTTGCCGCGGCTGTCCGAGCCGATCAGCAGCACGTTGACCGGCTTGTTGCCGTCCGCGTCCGCCTGCGCCTCCGGCGGGCGGTCGGTGGCTATCGCGTCGCCGTCGAAGGACTTGATGTTGGCGTTCAGCTTGAAGTAGATCGCCCCGCCGGCGCCCGCGATCAGCACCAGCACACCGGCCGCCGACCACGCCACGATCTTCTTCACGTTCCGCTTCGGCTTGCGGCTGTTGCGCGCCGCCGCCCGGCCGCCGCCGGCCGCCGCCTCCGACCGGCCGCCGTCCTTGCCGTCCTTGCCGCTCTTGCCGCCGTCCCGGCCGCCGTCCTTGCCGCCCCGGCCGCCGCCCTTGCCCTGAGCGGCACGCCGGGCCTCCGCCCGGCCGCCAGTGCGCGGCGGCGGCACGGCTCCGCCGCCCTCCGTCGTGAGCGCGCCGGGCTCGTTCTCACCCCGAGCCGGGCCCTCGCCCCACTGACCTGACATGCGCGTACCTTTCACCGACGGAAGCGACGCCCCGGACGATCTGGCGCACCGCACACAGGGAGACGGCCGAAACCGCTCCCAGGTTGCACATACGAACGTTGATACAAACCGACCAACGTGGCTTCCGATCATATTTTGGCCCGACGTGATCACCGACCTCCGGTACACCACCAGCCACGGCCGCCATCGCCCAATCCCCCTACAGAACACCCGAAACCAGCCGATTCCAACGTGACCTACACCACGTCCGCCACGCACCGGCAACCCCACGAGACACCAAACGTCACACAAGCACCCCCGTCCGACCGGCCCGGGGGTTTTCCTCCCCCCGCCCCTGGGGCTGCCCCCGTTTCTCAAGGCCCGTTCGCTAGACCACACTCATCACCATGACCACCGACACCGCGGGGACGCCGACCGCGCAAACCCGGCCGCCGCAGCCAGCCGGACCACCGGACACCGCCCAGTCCGGCACCGGCGGCAGCGACTTCGCCCAACTGAGCCGCCGGATCACGGCCGAGGGCCTGCTCGACCGGCGCCCGGTCTACTACACCGTCCGCGCGGGCCTCGTCCTCGCCGCGTTCCTCGGCGGCTGGTGGGCCATGTTCGCCCTCGGCGACACCTGGCTCCAACTCGCACTGGCCGCCGCCATGTCCATCGTCTTCGCCCAACTCGGATTACTGGCACATGACCTGGCCCACCGCCAGGTGTTCACCGGCCGCCGGGCCGGCGAGATCGGCGGCCGCATCGTCGCCAACCTCCTGATGGGCATGAGCTACGGCTGGTGGATGAACAAGCACACCCGCCACCACGCCAACCCCAACCACGAGGAGCGGGACCCGGACGTCTCCCCCGACCTCGTCGTCTGGTCCCAGCGCCAGGCCCGGCAGGCCAGCGGCCTCGCCCGCTTCATCGGCCGCCGTCAGGCCTTCCTCTTCTTCCCGCTGCTCCTGCTCGAAGGCCTCAACCTCAGCTTCAACAGCTTCCGCGCGCTGCGCAGCCCGATCATGAAGCGCCCGTACCTGGAGGGCGTCCTGCTGGTCGTCCACTTCGCCGCCTACCTCGGGCTGGTCTTCGCGGCCCTCCCGGTCGGCAAGGCCTTCGCCTTCCTCGCCATCCACCAGGCCCTGCTCGGCGTCTACCTCGGCTGCGTCTTCGCCCCCAACCACAAGGGCATGCTGATGGTCACCCCGGGCATGCGGCTCGACTTCCTCCGCCGCCAGGTCCTCACCTCCCGCAACGTCCGCGGCGGCTTCTTCCTCGACGCCCTGATGGGCGGCCTCAACTACCAGGTCGAGCACCACCTCTTCCCGAGCATGCCCACCCCGGCCCTGCGCCGCGCCGCCCGGATGACCCGCGCCTTCTGCGCCGAGAAGGAGATCCCCTACTACGAGACCGGCCTCTTCCGCTCCTACCGCGAGATCCTCGCCCACCTCCACCACACCGGCGCCCCCCTCCGCACCCCGGCCTGACCCACCCCTCCGGTCCCACGACGGGCGGCCCACCCGCCCGCACCCCGAAGACCCAGCGGCACCCCGGCAGCACGAACAGCCGGGGTGCCGCTGTCACTCTCGTGCACGACCCGTCCGGCGGGAACCGAGCACCTTCGCCACCGGCCTCGCCGTCATCGCGCTGACCGTCGGACCGCACCGCCTGCCCAAGTCCCCTGCCCGACAGGCGTCCTGGCCTCACGTCCACCGGCCGGACCGCACCCGCGAGGCTCGAACGCAACAGCACCCCGGCCATGAACCCCGGCCGGGGTGCTGCAGGACGTACACACCGGAGAGCCATCTCTCCCGGTGGGCCACCAGGGGCTCGAACCCTGAACCTACGGATTAAAAGTCCGCAGCTCTGCCAATTGAGCTAGTGGCCCGCGGCCCCGGTCCCGGTCGGGGAGGGCCATCGTGATCCTACCCGGTGGGGCCCAGGGCTCCGCCAGTGGATAGCGCGGGCGCGCCGGGGGTGGGGAACGGGGTGTAGTGGGCGGCGCGGACACGACGGAGCCAGGATTCGACGGGGCGCGGGTCGGGGGCGGCCGGGAGGACGCCGGGGCGGGCGAGGCGGTCGGCGGCGTCGGCGAGCAGGGATTCGGCGACAGCGGGACGATCGGCGATGCGTTCACCCAGGTCGCGGACGCGTTCGGGGTCGGGGAGGCGGACCAGGTTGCGACCCGTCTCGTGCAGACGGACGGCCTGTTCGACCAGCCGGACCAGGTGCCGGGCGTGCTTGGCGGCCCGGCGGCGGGTGGCCGGGTCGGTGGTGTCGCGGGTCAGCAGTTTGCGGAACTGCTGCTCTGCGTAACCGAGATAGGCCTTCCGGACGGCCGGCGCGCTGAGGAAACTCGAGCGGATCTCGACCAGTTCACCACCGAGCGGGGTGCGGATCTCGTACAGGTCGTCCGGCAGCCAGACGAGTTCGGAGGCGGTCGGGTTGCAGGACAGCGCCAGGCGGCACCACTTGGCGGCCTCGTGCAGGGTGACGTCGGGCCCGGTGGTGACGTGCGACTCGGCCGGTCGGTGCAGGCCGTGCAACTCCTCGGTGGGGGCGGCGTACAGGCCGAGCCGGTCGATGTCGGAACCGGCGTGGGCGAAGCCGTACGCGGTGGAGCCAACGACGCCGGCGAGCAGCACGGTGCCGGGCGCGGTGCCGGGCGCGGTGCCGGGCGCGGCGGGTGCGGCGGGTGCGGCGGACATCGTCGGGCTCCTCTCGGCCAGGCGGGCGGTGGCGACGCCGGTACCGCATCCTCGCCGGTCCGGGCCGCGCCGGGCGAATGATTTCCGCTCCGGGACGCTGTCCGGCCGGAGCGCCGGGTAGCGTACCGGCCATGTCGACCACCCACTCCGACGAGGTCCTCCTGGTCACCGGCGCCGGCCGCGGCATCGGCGCCGCCACCGCCCTGCTGGCCGCCCGCCGCGGCTACCGGGTCTGCGTCAACTACCGCACGGACGAGGCCTCGGCCACCGCCGTGGTGGACGCGATCCGGGCCGAGGGCGGCACCGCGCTCGCCGTCCGGGCCGACGTCACCCGCACCGCCGAGGTGGAGCGGCTGTTCACCACCGTGGACGCCGAACTCGGGCTGCTCACCGGCCTGGTGAACAACGCCGGCACGCTGGAGAAGCAGTGCCGGCTGGAGGACATCGACGAGGACCGGCTGAACCGGATCTGGGCCGCCAACATCACCGGCCCGTTCCTGTGCGCGGCCCAGGCCGTCCGCCGGATGTCCACCCGGCACGGCGGCCGCGGCGGCGCCATCGTCAACGTCTCCTCGGCCGCCTCCCGGCTCGGCTCGCCCAACGAGTACGTCGACTACGCGGCCGCCAAGGGCGCCGTCGACTCGATGACCCGCGGCCTCGCTCTGGAGGTCGCCGCCGAGGGCATCCGGGTCAACGCCGTCCGCCCCGGCCTGATCCACACCGGCATCCACGCCCTCGGCGGCGAGCCCGGCCGGGTCGACCGGGTCGCCCCCGGGCTGCCGATGCAGCGCGGCGGACGGCCGGAGGAGGTCGCCGAGGCGATCCTCTTCCTGCTCTCCCCGGCCGCCTCGTACACGACCAACGCGTTCCTGGACGTCTCCGGCGGACGCTGAGGCGGGTTCCGGGCGCCCGGGGCGGTACCCCGGGCGCCCGGCGCTGATCCAGCACCGATGCGAGCCGGCTCCGGGTCGGCGGCCGGCGGACGCTGAAAGGCTCCCTCCGGTTTCCTTCCGCGGCCCGCTCCCCGCCCGTACGGTGGGGCCATGACCGACGCCTTCATCGACATCCCCGGTGTGCGCAACTTCCGTGACGCGGGCGGGATCGGCGCCCTGCGGCGGGGCGTGCTCTACCGCTCCGGTTCCTTCCACACCCTCACCGAGGAGGGCGCCCGGCGCCTCAAGGACCTCGGCCTGCGCACCGTCCTCGACCTGCGCAGCCCGGTCGAGCTGGAGGTCTGGCCCGACCTGCGGCACGGCCTCGACCTGGAGTCCCTGAACCTGCCGACGCTGCCCGCCAACCGCGAGGACGTCGACCAGCCCTGGCCCGAGGACCAGGCCGCCCTCTACCCCTTCATGGCCGAGCACGCCGGCCCCTCGCTCGCCGCCGTCGTCCGCCGTCTGGCCGCCCCCGGCGGGCTGCCCACCGTCGTGCACTGCGCCGTCGGCAAGGACCGCACCGGCCTGACCATCGCCGTCCTGCAGTCCCTGCTCGGCGCCTCGGAGACGGACGTCACCGCCGACTTCCTGCGCTCCAACGTCGGCCTCGGCCTCGACCAGGGCCCCACCCCGTACCTCGACGAGACCGGCACCGAGCGCATCTCCCGTCCCGTCGGCGCCGAACTGCTCGCCTCCGCCCTCGGCTGGATCCGCGCCCGGCACTCCTCCATCCCCGCCTACCTCCGGGCGCACGGCGTCACGGAGGAGGAACTGACCGCCCTGCACGCCAACCTGTCAGCCTGACCCTGCCCTGACCTACCCGGACCTGCCCGGCCCGCTATCCCCGGCGCTCGAAGCGCCACCACTGGGTGGCGGAGTCGGTGTCCTCCCACTGGTGGACGGCGAGGTCGGGCGGTGTGGCGGCGGTGAGGGGCTTGCCGCTGATGAAGCTGGTGATGGTGTAGGTGCCCGGGTCGTCCACGTGGGCTTCGAGCAACCACTCCTGGGCGCCGAAGGCGTTGGCGGACCACTGCTGGATGGGGACGCCGTTGTCGGGCGAGGCGCCCGCGACGTCGAGGCGCTTGCCGCTGGCGGCGTTCTCCAGGTGGCGGAGGGCGCCGCCCGGGTGGACGGCGGTGAGCTGCCAGAGCTGGGCGTCGGAGCCGTCGTCCGCGCCCTGGCGGACGCGCGCGCCGCTGCGCCGGCTGCCGTCGGCGACTTCGAGCAGCAGGCCGCTGCCGACGTTGCGGATCAGGTAGCGGCCGTCGGCGATCGCGGTGTCAGTCACGGTCGAAGTCTGCCACCGGGGACCGACAGGCCTCGTGGCCCAGGACGGCCGCCGGGCGATCGCGACCGGCGCGTTCAACCTGGTCGCCCCGGACGGCGCCGGCGCAGAGCGCGGAGCAGGCGTTCCGGTAGGGGCCTGCCTGCCGGCGGTGGAGGCCCGGGCGGCCGCGCCGGACGGCCGGGTTAGGGTCGGAGACCGGAACAGGAAATCGCGAGACAACCTCTACGAGTGGAGTCGACGATGGCGAAGGTCCCGAACGTGCTCTCGGCCGCCGCGCCCGCCGCGCTGACCGCGGCGAGCGGTCTGGTCGGCGGTTACGGCGTCGCGCGCTGGAGCGGCCGGCGCGAACTGGGCGGCGCGGTGCTGGCGGTGGCCGGTGCCGGGGCGGCCGCGCAGTGGCACCGCAGCTCGGGCGCGGCCACCGCGGCGGCGCTGACCGGCCTGTACGTGGCGGCGTTCGGCGGCTCGCACCCGCTGGCGAAGAAGATCGGCGCCTGGCCGTCGGTCTTCGCCGTCACCGGTGTGGTCGCGGCGGCCTCGACGGCCGCGACGGCGCTGGCCGCCCGCAAGCGGTAACCGGCGCAGGCCCTACGACGGACCGCTCGCCGGCCTCGCCCGCCGCGGCCTCACCCACCGGCCCGAGCACGCCTCGCCGGTCTCACCCACCGGCCCGAGCCGACCTCACCGCACCGCCGCGCCGAACCGCGCCTCGAACGCGGCCCGGTTCGCCGAGACCGGTGAGCGGTCCCACACCGCGAACACCACCCGCTCGAAGGCCGCCCCGTACCGGGCCAGCGCGCCCTCGAAGGCCTCGGCGACCTGGCCCGGGTCGTTGCGGAACACCCCGCAGCCCCAGGCCCCGAGCACCAGCGCGCGCACCTCGTGCCGGGCCGCCGCCGCGAGCACCCGGACGGCCCGCTCGGCGAGCACGCCCCGGACGTCCACGTCGGCCGAACGCCGTTCCAGCTGACCGGCGTTGGGCGCGGGCGAGGTCAGGAAAGTGACCGGGTACGGCAGCGCCAACAGGTCACCGCCCCGGCCGCGGACCACCGGCACGTCGGGGGAGACGATCACCCGGTGGCTGTACCGGAGGTCGGTGGAGGCGCGATGCGCCTCGTAGTAGTCCGGCGCCTCCAGCAGGCAGGTGTACAGCAGCGCGCTGCGGCACAGGTCCTCCTCCTGCGCGCGGGCCCCGCGCAGGTAGCCGCCGCCGGGGTTGCGCGCGGAGGCGAAGTTGAGCACCCCGACCGGGCCGGCCCCGTCCTCGACCAGGCGCCGGGCGGCCTCGATGCTCCCCTCGGCCGTCACCTCCACCGGCCCGCGTGGCCCGGGCCCCGGGCCCCCGGCCCGCAGCAGCGCGTCCAGCGCCTCCGGCGTGTACGACACCGTACCGGCCCTGGCGGCCGCCAACTGCTCCCCCGCCGGCACGAGTTCGCCGCCGGATGCCCGGTAGCTCCCCCGCTCGGCGATCTCCTCGTTCACCCGCGCCACGTCATGCAGTCTGCTGCTCATGTCCGGGACGCTACGGGACTTCCGCAGTGGCGCGCCACAGGTTATTCTCAACCACAGAACAACACCTCGGGGGACACGAGGGATACCGGGGGGTATCGGGGGAACGCGAAGGGCCCGCTCCAGTCCATGGAGCGGGCCCTTCGTGTGTGCTCGGCTACGTCGTCCGTGCTCGGCTACCGGTGGTCACCCACCGGCCGTACGGCGTCAGTTCTTCCAGCGCGGCTTGCGGTCGTCGCGGTTGAAGCCGCCACGGTCACGGTCGAAACCGCCCGAGCGGGCGCCACGGTCGTCACGATCGCGGTTGAAGCCACCACCGGAGGCCTGCGGACGGCCACCGGAGCGGTGGTCGTCACGACGCGCGAACGGACGGCTGTTGCTGCCGCCGCGCTCGTCGCGGTCCCGGCCGAAGGACGGGCGGTCACCGAAGGAACGAGCCGGACGGTCACCGAAGGAACGGCCGCCACGGTCGTCACGGTTGAAGCCACCGCGGTCACGGTCGAAGCCACCGGAACGGGCCGGACGGTCACCGAAGGAACGGCCGCCACGGTCGTCCCGGTCACGGTTGAAGCCGCCACGGTCACGGTCGAAACCGCCCGAGCGGGCGCCACGGTCGTCGCGGTCGCGGTTGAAGCCACCACCGGAGCGACGGTCGTCACGGTCACGGTTGAAGCCACCACCGGAACGGCGGTCGTCACGGTCCCGGTCGAAACCACCCGAACGACGGTCGTCACGGTCACGGTTGAAGCCACCACCGGAACGGCGGTCGTCACGGTCCCGGTCGAAACCACCCGAACGACGGTCGTCACGGTCACGGTTGAAGCCACCACCGGAGCGACGGTCGTCCCGGTCCCGGTCGCGGTCCCGGCCGAACGCCGGGCGCTCGGTGCGCGCCTCGCGGTACGACGGCGTGCGCTCCTCGGCCTGCGGCGCGGCGGCCGGAGCCGTCGCCTCGGTGGCCGGAGCCTGCGCAGCGGCCTCGTCGCCCGCCTCGGCGGCCGGGGCCTCGTCCTCGATGCCCAGCTCGGCCCGCTCGCGCGCGGCCCGGGCGGCGAGGCGGTCGGCCTCGTCGCGCAGCTCGGTGGCGCGGCGCTGCGCGCGCTCCAGCTGGCGGGTCATGTCGGCGAGCTCACGCTCGGCGGCACCGGCGATGTTGGCGGCGCTCTCGGCCTGCACCTCGGTGAGCGACCGGGCGCCGGTGATCTTGGCGACCTCGGCGTCGAAGGCGTGGTCGAGGATGTGGCGCGAGGCGTCGACGCCCGCGTCCTCCATCAGGCGGAAGACGCCACGGCGCTGGTGCGGCAGCACCAGGGTGACGACGGCGCCGGAGCGGCCGGCCCGCGCGGTGCGGCCGGAGCGGTGCAGGTAGTCCTTGTGGTCACCGGCCGGGTCCACGTTGAGGACCAGGTCGATGCCGTCGACGTGGATGCCGCGGGCGGCGACGTCGGTGGCGACGACGACGTTGACGTAGCCGTCCTTGAAGTCACCGAGGACCCGGGTACGGGCGCCCTGGGTCATGCCGCCGTGCAGCGCGTCGGCCTTCACGCCGGCCTCGATGAGCTGCTCGGCGACGCGGTCGGCGCCCATCTGGGTGCGGACGAAGATGATCGTGCGGCCCTTGCGGGCGGCGATCGCGTTGGTGATCGGCGCCTTGTCCTTGGGCTTCACCACGAGGATGTGGTGGGTCATGGTGGTGACCGCGCCGGCCGACGGGTCGACCTCGTGGGTGACCGGGTTCTTCAGGTAGCGCTTGACCAGGGTGTCGATCTCGTTCTCCAGGGTGGCGGAGAACAGCAGGCGCTGGCCGCCGGCCGGCACCTGGTCGAGGATCTCGGTGACCTCGGGCAGGAAGCCCATGTCGGCCATCTGGTCGGCCTCGTCGAGCACGACGGTCTTGACGTCGGCGAGCTTGGCGCTGCCGCGGTTCAGCAGGTCGCGCAGACGGCCGGGGGTGGCGACGAGGATGTCGACGCCGCGCTCCAGCGCGTAGATCTGGTTCGACATCGAGGTGCCACCGCAGACGACCTTCAGCTTGAGGCCGAGCACCGAGCCGAACGGCTCCAGGGCGTCGGCCACCTGCATGGCCAGCTCGCGGGTCGGGACGAGGATCAGGCCGCGCGGGTGCTTGGGCTTGGTGCGCTCGCCGTCGGCGAGGCGCGTCAGCAGCGGCAGGCCGAAGCTGAGGGTCTTGCCGGAGCCGGTACGGCCGCGGCCCAGGACGTCCTTGCCGGCCAGTGCGTCCGGGATGGTCGCGGCCTGGATCGGGAACGGGGTGGTGACGCCGCGCTTGGCGAGCGCGCGCACGACGTCGTCGTGCAGGCCCAGGTCGCCGAAGGTGATGGTGGGCTCGGCGTCCTCGGCCTCGGCCTCGGCGTCGACCTCGTCGAGCTCGACGTCGGTGTCGACGTCCTCGACGGTCTCGGTGACGGCGTCGGTCGGCTCGACCTCGACGGCGTCGGGGGTGGATTCGGTGGTGACATCGGCGGCGGACTCGCTCGCGGGCATGGCGAAGCGGGCGTCGTCAACGAGAGACATGCAAAACCTTCCGGAAGTGGCACGCGCCAAAGTCCGGGTTCTGTTTCACAACCGCCTCTATGCGGTCAGCCACGGATCGCCGGAACGCGCCAAGGGCGCCAGATGGGAATAGGGCGCCAGTCAAATGAATCAAACGAACGATCTACCACCATAGAGGACCCCCGGGATCAGAGGCAAATGCCCTGGCCAGCCCCCTAATGCCCACCCGCCCGCGGGCTCGGGGCCGAGGAACCGGAGCTACCGGCCGAGGGCTCCGGGGTCGGCGGGACGGTCGCGGCGGGTGAGGTGTGCCCGGGCTCGGGGGAGGCCGACGGGTGGCTGCTCGGCGAGGCCGACGGCGTGCCCGCCGCTCCGCCGGCGGAGCGGCCGTCGCCGGTGCCGCCCGCGCCCCCGGTGCCTCCGGTGCCCGCCTGACCGCCGGTACCGGCCGACGCACCGGGGCCCGGCCGGGGCGCGGGGCTGGCGCTCACGCCGCCTGCCGAACCGTTCACGCCGGTGGCACCCGGCGCGGCGTCGACGGCGGGCGCCCCCGGCACCGGGACCACGCCGGCAGCCGCGCCGTTCACGCCGGGCGCCACCTCGCCCGCCACCGTGGCCGTCGCCCCACTCGGCGCGTTCTCACCCTGCACGCCCCCCGGACGCTCCGGGCGCCCGGACGCACCCCCCGAGTGCCCGCCGGTCGGCGAGGCCGACGGACCGGCCGTCACCCCCGGCCTGCCCGCCGGACCGACCTGCCCGACCGGCGCCACGCCGCGCTCCTCCTCCGCCCCCGGACCGACCGACATGCACCCCGTCAGCCCCAGCCCGGCCACCGCCAGCACCGCCGCCGCCCGAAGTCCCGCCGCCCGCGGCCCCGCCGGACGAACCGTACGAAGTCCCACCACCCGCACCGAAGCCGTACGCACCGAAGCCACCGAGCTTCCTCTCCACCGCCCCGCCCGGGCCGCCCACTGCTCGCGCGGCCGCTTTTCGGTGCCCAACGCGCGCCCGCCCCGACGGGACACGGGCAGCGCGCCAGGAAGCACCCGGGGCCCCGGCCGTGCCCGCGCGCACGACGCCCGTCGACGCCCCCGCCGACGCCCCGGGCGGACCGGGCGGACCTGGCACCCCGGGCGGACCGGCTCAGCCCCAGAGCGCCGAGGCCAGCCCCGCCCCCGCGTACACCGCGGCCAGCCCCGCCACCACGCCGCCCACCACGTTCGCCAGCGCGTACCGCCCGGACCCGGTCTCGACCAGCCGCAGTGTCTCGTACGAGAACGTCGAGTACGTGGTCAGCGCCCCGCACAGCCCCGTCCCCAGCAGCACCTGGACCTGCGCGGACGCGGCACCCGCCACCACCGCCCCGGTCACCAGGCCGAGCACCAGGCTGCCGACCACGTTCACCGTGAACGTCCCCCAGGGGAACACCGAGTCGTGCCGGGCCTGCACCGCCCGGTCGGTCAGGTACCGCAGCGGCGCCCCGACCACCGCGCCCGCCACCACCAACAGCCAGTTCACCCCGAAGCCCCTTCCCGCCCCACGTACCTGACCACCTCGCAGCGGTCCAGCAGCACCAGCCCCTCCGCCACCAGCCCGTCCAGCTGCGGCAGGAACGCCCGCACCCGCTCCTCCTCGTCCACGATCACCACCGCCACCGGCAGGTCCTCGCTCAGCGACAGCAGCCGTGCCGTGTGCACCAGCGACGACGCCCCGAACCCCTCGATCCCCCGGAACACGCTCGCCCCGGCCAGCCCCGCCGCCCGCGCCCGGTGCACGATCTCGCTGTACAGCGGCTTGTGGTGCCAGCGGTCGTTCTCCCCCACCAGCACGGTCAGCCGCAGCGCCGGCCCGCTCAGCCGGCTCACCGCACACCCCCGGCGCCGCGGCCGATCAGACGCCGCGTCAGGACGGCCGCCGCCCACACCGCGCCGAGCGCGCCCAGCAGCGTCAGGCCCAGGTACGCCAGCCCGATCCCGGGCCGCCCCGCCTCCACCAGCCGCCGGATGTCCACCGCGTACGTCGAGAAGGTGGTGAAGCCGCCCAGCACCCCGGTGCCGAAGAACGGCCGCAGCAGCGGATGCGCCGGACGCCCCTCGGTGATCACCACCAGGAAGACCCCGATCACCGCACAACCGACCACGTTGATCAGCAGCGTCGTCCACGGGAACGCCGTCGGCCCGTTCGCCCAGGCCAGCCCGGCCCCGTACCTCGCCACCGCCCCGATCGCCCCGCCGACCGCGACCACCGCCACGGTCGGCCCCTGCCCCCGCCACACCGGCGGCCGCCTGCGGGCCACCGCTTCGCCGCCCACCGGCCGGGTCCGCGCCGGCCCGTCCACCGTGCCGTCCGAAGTCGCCATAGCCCCATCAAACACCGGCTCCCGCCACCTGGCACACCGTCACTCCAGACCCGACAATGATCCGGTGGAGATGACCCGGGAAGAGTTCGAGACGCTGGTCAGTGACGCCCTCGACCAGATTCCCCCGCAGCTCGCGGCCATGATGGACAACGTCGCCGTCTTCGTCGAGGACGAACCCGACCCCGCCGACCCGGAACTCCTCGGCCTCTACGAGGGCACCCCGCTCACCGAACGCGGCGAGTGGTACGCGGGCGTCCTGCCCGACCGGATCCTCATCTACCGCGGCCCCACCCTCCGGCACTGCGAGACCCACGACCAGGTCGTCGAGGAGGTCCGCACCACGGTCATCCACGAGGTCGCCCACCACTTCGGCTTCGACGACCACGAACTCGACGAACTCGGCTGGTCCTGACCCCCTGCCCGGGCCGCCCCCACCCACCCGGCCGAAACCCGTTTTGGCGATCCGCCCGGCATCCCATATGCTTCTCGACGTCCCCGAACGCTGGAAACAGCGGGACAGGCCGCAAGCCCTCATCGTCTAGTGGCCCAGGACGCCGCCCTTTCAAGGCGGTAGCACGGGTTCGAATCCCGTTGGGGGCACGCAGTACCGTAGTAAAAAGCAGTGCCGCAAGACCTTAGTGGGCAACCACTACAAGGTCCCGTGGAGCAGTTGGTTAGCTCGCCACCCTGTCAAGGTGGAGGTCGCGGGTTCAAGTCCCGTCGGGATCGCTCGTCTCGCAAGAGACGGTGCAGTACGGCCAGGTAGCTCAGTTGGTACGAGCGTCCGCCTGAAAAGCGGAAGGTCGCCGGTTCGACCCCGGCCCTGGCCACCACCGGGAAGCCCCCGCAGCGATTTCGCTGCGGGGGCTTCTTCGTGTCGTTTGACGCCAACGGGACAGCGGACGGTCACCGTCCTCCCCCTCGATAGCGAGTACGTGGCGTACGTGACGTACTTGACGTACTCGGTGGCGGGCGCGACCCTGGTTGTCGGACGAGGAGGCTCCCCATGACAGCAGTCCACTACGAGAGCTACACCGAAGCCCGAGCACACCTGAAGGATCTACTGGACGCAGCCGGGCAGGGCCGGGTTGCGACCGTTCGCCGAGACACCGGCTATGCCGCGGTAGTCGACGCAGGGCGGCTGCGCCACGCCCTCACGCTGCTGTGCCCGTCGAAGGCCCAGGTCGTCGCCGAGGGCGGTGGTTGGTCGGTGTTCTTCCCCGGCCTCCCGGTCGCCGCGGATGGCGGCACGTTCGATGAGGCCATCGACGAGATGGTCGACGCGCTCCGCGAGTATGCGGAGGACTGGCAGGACCGACTCATGAGCGCTCCGAACCACCGCGACAACTGGGGGCTGGTCCAGCTGATCGGTCTGAGCGACGACGCGCAGCTCCGTGATTGGCTGCTCGGAGTCGCGAAGTGACCTGGCCCCAGCCGACGCGCGAGCGACACGAGCAGTTCTGCAAGGTTGAAGGCTGGGATCGCGTACGTGACGCGCGTGGCCGCACCGGCACCCACCACATCACCTATGAGTTCGGGCTCCCCGATGGTCGGATCCTGCGTACGCGAGTGTCGCATCCGGTCGATCGCACCGTGTACGGCGCGAGCATGTGGGCGCACATCCTCCGCGACCAGTTGGACGTGACGGAGGGTGCCTTCTGGCCGTGCGTCCTGGACGGCACACTCCCCGATCGAGGCGCGCCCGCGCCACCACGCGAGGCGCTTCCCGTGGATCTGGTTCACATGCTGATCAACCGCGTCGGACTCACCGAGGATCAGGTCGCCGCGCTGAACAAGGACCAGGCGATCGCGCGACTCCAGCAGTTCTGGACCGAGGGCCACTGACGCCAGTTGCTGGATGGCCGCCTGAGCCGCTGGTGTCTCTCCGCGCGCCCCGCAATCGGGAAGAACGGGCGTCAGCCCCGCAGGGCCCGGTCTTCGAGCCGGCGCAGCAGGCCGGGCAGGTGCCGGTAGCGGTCGCGAAGCCCGGCCAGCCGCTGCCGGAACTCAAGGCCACGGACGACGGAATCACCCGAACCGACGCATACCGCGCCTCGGGATCGGCCTGAAAAGCGGAAGGTCGCCGGTTCGACCCCGGCCCTGGCCACCATCGGGAAGCCCCCGCAGCGATTTCGCTGCGGGGGCTTTCGCCGTTCCGGCGTCACCTCACGCAGCTGCCAACCGATCCGTCACCCACCGCTCCGTGGCCGGGCGTTCCGTGGCCGGTGAGGCGGGTGGTGAGCCAGTCGGCGGTGGCGGGGAGCCAGTCGGGGAGGGCCGTGCCCAGCAGGTGGTTGCCGTGCGGGACGAGCAGGAGTTCGGCGTCGGGGGCCTGCTCGACCAGGGCGGTGGCGGCGGTGACGCCGGGGATGCGGTCCTCGCCGCCCTCGACCACGAGGAGCGGGGTGGTGATCGCGGGGGCGAGGGCGGTCAGATCCACCCGGCGGACGAAGGCGCGGGCGGCGTCGAGGCCGCCACAGCGCTGGGCGAGGGTCGCGGTGACGAACGGGACGAGGGCGTCCCAGTCCAGCCGGTACGGGCCGCTGACCAGGGCGGCGGCCCGGATGCGGGGCTCGTGGGCGGCGGCCGTGGCGGCGTAGTAGCCGCCCAGGCTGAGGCCGATCACCGCCGTCCGGGCCAGGTCCAGGCGACTCCCGGCGCCCAGGGCGCCCAGGGCGTCGAGGGCGCGGCCGACGACGCGGTGGTAGTCCGGTTCCGGCGTGCTGGTGGTGGCCAGCACGCCCTGCCCGGGGCCGTCGATCGCGAGGACGGCGAGGTCGCGGGCCAGCAGTGCCTCGGCGACCGCGTGGAACTCCTCCTTGCCGGAGTCCATCCCCGGCACGACCACCACCACCGGTGAGCGGCCCCCGGTGGCCGCCGCCGGGCGGCGCAGCCAGCCCGCGAAGCCCTCGCCCTCGACGCGTTCCGCGTCCGGGTCGAGGAGGGCCAGCGCACGTCGCATCGCCCCGTCAGCCTCGGCGGCGGTGCGGGCGGCGGCGGCCCGGTCGGGGTGCGGGAGCAGCCCGGCGGCGTGGAACCAGCGGGCGGCCGCCCGGTGGCTGCTGCCGGCCGTGACGGTACGGCCCCCGGCCGCGGCGCGGTCGGCGGCCTCGGTGTAGCGGTGGCCGGCGGCGCGGCAGGCGGCCGGCCAGTCGCGCAGGGAGGTCAGCGGGGCGGTCACCCGGGTGTACTCGTACGGGTCGAGGCCGGCGCCGTGGGCACGCGGGCGGTTCTCCTCGACGAAGGCGGCCAGGAGGCCGGGGGCGTCGAGGAAGCTCAGGTCGGGGGTGTCGGACATCGGGGGTTCCCTTCTTCGGTCCTCAGGGCCTGTCCGGCCCGACTCGGTCAGGCGACGGTCAGCACGGCCTTGCCGCGGATCCGGCGCTCGCGCAGGTCGGTGAGGACGGCGGCGGTCTCGCTCCAGGGCGCGACCCGGCCGAGTTCCGGGGTGAGCCTGCCCTCCCCCGCCAGGCGCACCAGGGTGGCCAGGTCCTCGCCGTCCGGCACGTCGGAGTCGGCGTAGTGGAAGTGCCGCAGGGTGGCGGACTCCGGGCCGGCGAAGAAGTCGAAGAAGTCGAGGGTGACGGGCGTCCGGGAGGCCTGGCCGAACCAGATCAGGGTGCCGCGCCGGGCCAGCCTGGCGAGCGCCAGCGGCAGGGCGGCGCCGCCGGTGGACTCCAGCACCAGGTCGTACGGGCCGCGCGCCGCGCCGATTTCGTGGACCACCTCGGCCGCGCCCAGCTCGGCCAGCCGGCGGCCGCGCTCCGGCGAGGCGGTGACCGCGGTCAGCTCGGCGCCGCCGGCGGCGGCCAGTTCGGTGACGTAGTGCCCGACGCCGCCGGAGGCCCCGGTCAGCAGCACCCGGCGCCCGGCCAGCGCGCCCGCGGTACGGAGCAGGCGCAGCGCGGTGAGGCCCGCGAGCGGGAGGGCGGCGGCGCGGACGGCGTCCAGGGTGTCGGGCAGTTCGGCGAGCGAGGAGGTCGGCACGGCCACGTACTCGGCCCAGCCCCCGGCCGGCGGGTGGCCGACCACCCGCCGGCAGACGGCCGGCCCCGAGCCGTCGGCGGCGGCCTGGACGACCAGCCCGGCGACGTCCTTGCCCGGCCGCCAGCCGGGGCGGGGTGCCTCCAGCTGGAAGGTCTCACCCCGGTTCACCGAGAACGCCTCGACCTTCACCAGGGCCTCCCCCGGCCCCGGCCGCGGCTGCCCGACCTCGGCGAACCCGACCGGCGCAGCCGCCGACCCCGTCCCCACCAGCGCCCTCATCCCGCTCAGCCTCCCTCGACACCGCCCCGGCCCCTCCGGCCCCGGCACACCCCCACCCCACCGCGCGGTCCCGCCCCCGGTCCAACAACCCCGGCGCGGCAACGACAACCATCGGTTGTGGAGCCGAGACCCGCCGCCACGCAGGCGGGGGCTTGAGGACAGGCCCTAGGGTGGGCGGCCATGGATCTTGATCTCGCGCAGGTGCGGGCGTTCGTGGCGGCCGCGGAGGAGTTGCACTTCGGCCGGGCGGCGGGGCGGTTGGGGATCACCCAACAGGCGGTGTCGAAGCGGGTGTCCCGGTTGGAGGGGGCG
The DNA here is from genome assembly GCF_044744365.1 of Kitasatospora sp. NPDC087314. Lineage (NCBI taxonomy): Bacteria > Bacillati > Actinomycetota > Actinomycetes > Kitasatosporales > Streptomycetaceae > Kitasatospora > Kitasatospora sp. NPDC087314. The sequence continues at coordinate 548,824 of NZ_JBIUYE010000003.1, read as the reverse complement.
CTCGGGGTACGGCTGCTGGAGCGGGACGCGCGGGGGGTGGGGCTGACCGGGGCGGGGCGGCGGTTCCTGGGGCCGGCTCGGCGGGTGCTGGAGCAGGGGGACCGGGCGGTGGCGGCGGTGGGGTGTGCCGAGCGGCCGCTGCGGATCGACGTCTGGGGGCATCTGTACGCGCCGATGCGGACGGTCGCGCAGGCGGTCGGCGGGGCGCCGGGCCTGGAGGTGGAGCCGGTGCCGGGCCGGGACCTGCCGTCGGTCGCGGCGGCGCTGCGGCGCGGGGAGTCGGATGCCGGGTTCGGCCGGGTGCACGCGCTGCCGGACCGCGGTGACGCCGGGTTGAGGCACCGGCTGGTGCGGCTGGAGCCGGTGGACGCACTGCTGAGCACCGACCACCCGCTGGCCGACCGGGACGTGCTGAGTCCGGCGGAGCTGCGGAGCAGTGTGCTGCGCTACCCGGCGGCCGTGGACCGGCTGGACTTCCTGACCCGCTTCGCGGCCCGGTTCGAGGTCACCGAGCGGGTCGGTTCGACCAACCTGGGACTGGAGCACTTCGTCGAGCAGGTCCGCACCGATCCGTCCTGCTTCTCGCTCGTACCCGCCGACTGCCCGCTGCCGGAGGTCCATTCCGGCCCGGGCCGCCCGGGGGTGCGGACGGTGCCGCTGGCCGACCCGACGCCGCTCTACGCGTGGTCCCTGCTGTGGCGCGAGGACGGGGGCGCCGCCGATCCCCACCCCTGGCTGGAACCGCTGCTGCGGGCGTTCGCCGCGGAGGCCCGCAGCAGCCGGTGGCTGGAGTACGACCCGGCCCGCGACTGGCTGCCGGACGCCGACCAGGCCGCGCTCAACCCGTGAGCCGTCTGCTCAGCCCGTGAGAGGCCGTGGCCGAGGCGGCGGCTCAGGAGGAGCGGAACCAGCTCACCTCGGAGCTCAGCACTGCTCCGTCCGCCCCGTAGTACGTGTAGGTGTCCGCTTGGGCACCCGGCTTCTTGGCGATGGCGTACCAACGCGTCGGGGAGTCCCCGACGGTGACCGGCACCGCCTCGGTGGAACCGCCGTTGTCCCAGGTGACCACGATCTTCGCGACGTCGGGCCGGGCGGCGGCGATCACGACCGGCGCGGTGCCCATCTCGCCGCCCTTGAACCCGAGCATCGACCCCGAGGGCGAGATGCTGCCGGTGGTCGAGTCCGCGCCCGGTGTCCCCGGAGCGGGCGTGTCGTGCACCGTGTCGTCCACCTGGCGCTTGCCGTCCACGGTGAGGTAGAGGTTCACCAGGTCGAGGTCGGGGTGCCAGCCGCGGTCGATGTCCGTCTGAGTGGTCTTCGGCAGCTGCGGGATCGCGGTGTGCCGGTCCTCCCAGATCAGCTGGGCCTGCCGGAAGGCGTCCTCCTTGGTGGCGGTCGCCGGCCACAGGGCCGTCCACGCCTGCCACTGCCTGCCCGCCGCGGTTCCGTGGCCGACCATGGTCCGGATCGGTGTGAACGGATCCCGCACGGCGACGGTCGGGGCGGCCGCGACCGGCGCGGAAGCCGGGGCCGCCGCCGTGACCGACGAAGCCGCCGCCACCTCCACCGCTCCCGCGCCGCGCCCGAGCCCGCGCTCGAGCCCACCGAGCGCCGTCCCCCCGCCGACGACCGCCGCGACCAGCACCGCGACCGCTCCGCTGGTCAGCAACCGCCGACGCCGCAGCCGCCGCCGTCCCCCGGCGACCAGCCGGTCGTACGGGATCGCCCCGCCCTCGACGCTCCCGGCCAGTTCGCCCAGCCCGCGTGCCGCCGCGGCCTCGACCCCGCCCTCGTAACCGGCCCCGCCCTCGACCCCGACCCCGCCCTCGTACCCGGCCCCGACCATGTCCTCGTTGCTCATCTTCCGCCTCCGATGCTCGTCAGCCCGCTGAGTGAGGAGGCCGCCCGCAGCTTGGCCAGCCCCCTGGCCGCCTGGCTCTTCACCGTCCCGACCGAACAGCCCATCGCCGAGGCGGTCTGGGTCTCGGTGAGGTCCTCCCAGTACCGCAGCACGACGGCCTGCCGCTGCCGGGGCGGCAGCGTGCCGAGGGCGGCGAGCAGCGCGGCCCGGTCGTCCGGGTCGGGCCCGGCCGGCGCGGCCCGGTCGGGGACGGCGGTGACCAGTTCCTCGGACGCCCTGCGACGGAACCGCCGGGCGTGCTCGTTGATCAGGATCCGGCGCACGTAGGCGTGCGGGTCGTCGGCCGCCCGGACCCGGCCCCAGGCGACGTACGCCCGCTCCAGGGCCTGCTGGACCAGGTCCTCGGCGCTGTGCCGGTCCCCCGCGAGCAGGTACGCCGTCCTGAGCAGCCGCGTCCACGCGCTGCCGGTGAACGCGCGGAACTCCTCGTCCCGCGCGGCCTTCTGGGCTCCCATGAGCACCTCCTCATCCCCCCAGAGCCCGGAACGGCCCCGAACCGTTGCCCGGCTCCGCCGGGCCGACGGGAACCGTTCCCACCCCGACCCGACCCGCCGTTCGCGCTCGGCCGTCGGCGACTGTGACACTGGAGGAGCTCGAAAACCGAGGTGCGCACCGCCGCACCTCCTTGCGAACCTAGAGGGATGCCCGCAGTGAGTTCTCCCGCAGTCCAGTCCGCCCCCGCACCCGCCGAGGGTCCCGGCATCGGTGAGCTGGCCGCCCGCCTGCCCGAGCTGACCCTGCGCGACCAGGTGCGGATCGGGCGCCGGCTGGAGGGGGCCCGTCGGGTCCGCAAGCCCGAGGCCCGGCAGAAGGTCGCCGCCGAGATCGCGGCCGACATCGACCGCGCCGAGCTGCTGGTCGAGCAGCGCCGCGGCGCCGTCCCGACCATCACCTATCCCGCCGAGCTGCCGGTCAGCCAGAAGAAGGACGAGATCCTGGCGGCCATCCGGGACCACCAGGTGGTGATCGTCGCGGGCGAGACCGGCTCCGGCAAGACCACCCAGATCCCGAAGATCTGTCTGGAGCTGGGCCGCGGCGTGCGCGGCCTGGTCGGCCACACCCAGCCGCGCCGGATCGCCGCCCGCACGGTCGCCGAGCGGGTCGCGGAGGAGCTGAACAGCCCGCTGGGCGAGGCCGTCGGCTGGAAGGTCCGGTTCACCGACCAGGTCGGCCAGGACACCCTGGTCAAGCTGATGACGGACGGCATCCTGCTCGCGGAGATCCAGACCGACCGCGAGCTGCGCCAGTACGACACCCTGATCATCGACGAGGCGCACGAGCGCAGTCTGAACATCGACTTCATCCTCGGCTACGTCAAACAGCTGCTGCCCCGCCGCCCCGACCTCAAGGTCGTGATCACCTCCGCGACCATCGACCCGGAGCGCTTCTCCCGGCACTTCGGCGACGCCCCGATCATCGAGGTCTCCGGCCGCACCTACCCGGTGGAGGTCCGGTACCGCCCGGTCCTGGACGAGGACGACGCCGACGAGGCGACGGACGTCGACCGCGACCGGGACCAGATCCAGGCGATCTGCGACGCGGCCAAGGAGCTGCAGGCCGAGGGCCCGGGCGACATCCTGGTCTTCCTCTCCGGCGAGCGCGAGATCCGCGACACCGCCGACGCCCTGGACCGGCTGAAGCTGAAGTCCACCGAGGTCCTGCCGCTGTACGCCCGGCTGAGCTCGGCCGAGCAGCACCGGGTGTTCCAGCGCTCCGGCAGCCGCCGGATCGTCCTCGCCACCAACGTCGCCGAGACCAGCCTCACCGTCCCCGGCATCAAGTACGTGATCGACCCGGGCACCGCCCGGATCTCCCGCTACAGCCACCGCACCAAGGTGCAGCGGCTGCCGATCGAGGCGATCAGCCAGGCCAGCGCCAACCAGCGCAAGGGCCGCTGCGGCCGCACCTCGGACGGCATCTGCATCCGGCTGTACTCGGAGGAGGACTTCCTCTCCCGCCCCGAGTTCACCGACGCCGAGATCCTGCGCACCAACCTGGCCTCGGTGATCCTGCAGATGACGGCGGCCGGCCTCGGCGACATCGCCGCCTTCCCGTTCCTGGACCCGCCGGACTCGCGCAACATCAAGGACGGCGTGCACCTGCTGCACGAGCTGGGTGCGCTGAACCCGGAGGAGAAGGACCCGCGCAAGCGCCTCACCCCGCTCGGCCGCCAACTGGCCCAGCTCCCGGTGGACCCGCGGATGGCCCGGATGGTGCTGGAGGCCGACAAGAACGGCTGCGTGCGCGACGTGATGGTGATCGCCGCCGCGCTCTCCATCCAGGACCCGCGCGAGCGCCCCGCCGAGAAGCGCCAGGCCGCCGACGAGCGGCACCGCCGGTTCACCTCGGAGAGCTCCGACTTCCTCGCCTACCTGGCGATGTGGCGCTACGTCCGGGAGCAGCAGAAGGAGCTCTCCTCCTCGGCCTTCCGCCGGATGTGCAAGGCCGAGTTCCTGAACTACCTGCGGATACGGGAGTGGCAGGACGTCTACACCCAGCTGCGCACGGTCGCCAAGCAGTTGGGCGTCACCATCGAGGAGCCGCGCGAGGACGCCGAGCCGGACGCCGACCGGATCCACCAGTCGCTGCTGGCCGGCCTGCTCTCCCACATCGGCCTGTTCGACGTGGAGAAGCGCGAGTACGGCGGCGCGCGCGGGGCCCGGTTCGCGGTCTTCCCGGGCTCCGGCCTGTTCAAGAAGCCGCCGCGCTGGGTGATGTCGGCCGAGCTGGTCGAGACGTCCCGGCTGTGGGCGCGGATCAACGCGAAGATCGAGCCGGAGTGGGTGGAGCCGCTGGCCGGCCACCTGATCAAGCGCGGCTACAGCGAGCCGCACTGGGAGAAGAAGGCCGGCGCCGTCCTGGCGTACGAGCGGGTGACCCTCTACGGGATGCCGATCGTCGCCCAGCGCAAGGTCAACTACGGCCGGATCGACCCGGAGCTCTGCCGCGAGCTGTTCATCCGCAACGCGCTGGTCGAGGGCGACTGGGAGACCCACCACCGGTTCTTCGCCGAGAACCGCAAGCTGCTCGGCGAGGTCGAGGAGCTGGAGAACCGGGCCCGCCGCCGGGACATCCTGGTCGACGACCAGACCCTGTTCGACTTCTACGACAGCCGGCTGCCGGAGGAGATCGTCTCCACCAGGCACTTCGACTCCTGGTGGAAGAAGGCCCGGCACGAGCAGCCGGACCTGCTCAACTTCGAGAAGTCGATGCTGATCAACGACTCGGCGGACGGCGTCACCGAGGCGGACTACCCGGACCACTGGCAGCAGGGCAAGCTCCGCTTCCGGCTGACCTACCAGTTCGAACCGGGCAGCGACGCGGACGGCGTCACCGTCCACATCCCGCTGCCGGTGCTCAACCAGGTCACCGCGGAGGGCTTCGACTGGCAGATCCCGGGCCTGCGCGAGGAGCTGGTCACCGCCTACATCAAGTCGCTGCCCAAGGCGGTCCGGCGCAACTTCGTCCCGGCCCCGGACTTCGCCAAGGCCGCGCTGCGTCAGGTGAAGGACCGCCAGGAACCGCTGCTGCCGACCCTGGAACACGTCCTCAAGCGGCTGACGGCGATCACCGTCCCGCCGGAGGCCTGGGACGACGAGCGGGTGCCGGACCACCTCAAGGTGACCTTCCGGGTGGTGGACGGCAAGAAGAAGCTCGCCGAGTCCAAGGACCTGGAGGAGCTGCGGCTGCGGCTCAAGCCGAAGCTCAAGGAGACGCTGTCCTCGGCGGCCTCCGGCCAGGGCATCGAGCAGAGCGGGCTGGCCGCCTGGCCGAGCGGCCTGCCCGTCCTCCAGCGCACCTTCGAGCAGCGCTCCCGCGGCCACTCGCTGCGCGCCTACCCGGCCCTGGTGGACGAGCGGGAGGCCGTCGGCGTCAAGCTGTTCGACACCCCGGAGGCGCAGACGCAGGCGATGTGGGAGGGCACCCGGCGGCTGCTGATGCTGTCCACCACCTCCCCGGCCAAGTCGATCCAGGGCCGGCTGGGCAACCAGGCGAAGCTGGCGCTGTCGTACAACCCGCACGGCTCGGTCAACGCCCTGTTCGAGGACGTGGTGGCCTGTGCGACGGACCGGCTGATGACCCTGGCCGGTGGCCCGGCCTGGGACGAGGCGGCCTTCGGCAAGCTCCACGACAAGGTGCGGGCGGACCTGTACGACCTGTCCGCGGACACCACGCTGAAGACGGCCACCGCGCTGATCGCCTTCCACAAGGCCTCGACCCGGCTGAAGTCGGTGAGCAGCCCGGTGCTGCTGAACGCGGTGAACGACATCCGGCTGCACCTGGCCTCGCTGGTGCACCCGGGCTTCGTCACGGACACCGGCTGGCAGCGGCTGCCGGACCTCAAGCGCTACCTGCTGGCGGTGGACCGCCGGCTGGAGGCGCTGCCCAACCACCCGCAGCGGGACGCCCAGCAGCTGCTGAAGGTCCAGCAGGTGCAGCAGGAGTACGGGGAGCTGCTGGCGGCGGTGCCGGCCGGGCGGCAGCCGTCCGCGGAGGTGCGGGCGATCCGCTGGATGATCGAGGAGCTGCGGGTCAGTTTCTTCGCCCAGTCGCTGGGCACGCCGAGCCCGGTCTCGGAGAAGCGGATCACCAAGGCGATGGAGGCGGCCAGGGCCACGCTCTGAGCTGGGCGCGGCCTCCTCGGGGGCCCTCAGGTGCCAGTTCGACCTGGGGGCCCACCATGGGCTACGATCTGTCTTGTTCGCAGCGCGGCAAGCGAGTGAACGAGATCAGAAAACTCTGGTCCCGTGGAGCAGTTGGTTAGCTCGCCACCCTGTCAAGGTGGAGGTCGCGGGTTCAAGTCCCGTCGGGATCGCCGCAGTGCGAGAGGCCCGGAACCGTCAGGTTCCGGGCCTCTCGCTTTTGACCGTCCGGCTTCTATCCCGGACTAGGTATAGACCACAAGCGACAGACGGCGTGACGGTCGTCACTTATCTTTTCCTCAGAACCCCCCTGCACCACCCCCACCACGACCTCACTAATTTAATATGTAAAATTGTACAGCCATTAACTGTAAATCCCCCCCGCCACATGCGCATCGAATCGTTATCCGGAGTTCAACATTCCGTACGTTCCCCCGGGTACCGGCGGGCATGGCAAAGGGGCCGCTTACCGGACCCGGCGGAGTCCGGTAAGCGGCCCCTTCAAAGAGCCTTTGGCCTATCAGGCCTCAGTGCGCTGAGCGGGAATCCCGGCCAGCAGAGCGCGCACCTCCGCCTCGCGGTAACGGCGGTGACCGCCGAGCGTGCGAATGGACGTCAGCTTGCCCGCCTTGGCCCAGCGGGTAACCGTCTTCGGGTCCACGCGGAACATGGTGGCAACCTCTGCCGGCGTCAGCAGGGGCTCAGCATCAGGGGTACGAGCGGTCATGAGCGGCCTCCTCGGGAGAACCGAACCAGGGCGGTTCTATCCTTCAAATTCTGCACCTTGGCCCGCGATGCCCGAAATGGCATAGACGGGCCGAGTCGGTTATAGGACGAACGGCTTGTCCTGGTGTCTACAACTACACCATCCGTCCAGCCCTATCGACCAAACCGCCAAAATTGACCCCTCACGGGTTCAAGACCGACGGATGGCGATGGACCACCCCATAACGGGCAGTCACGCGGCCGTGACGCCCGGTTACGAAGGGACCAGACCCTCCGTTTCCCCGCAAAGCACGCATCGACTCCAGAACCACCCAAAAGTGGGCACGCTCACGTGAAGTTGGGCTGGTTGTCCCATTTTTGCACATAGGGGTAAGTTCGCGTCAACGGTGAGTAGTGTCACGTTCGACAGCTATTGACCCGAACCGGGACCTTGGTCATCACGCTCGGGCCGTAGGACTCTTCCAGTCATACACGGGCCGTCGGACATCAGTTCGCGTACCTCAGCGCCAGCACCCGCCGCCACCGCACCGTCAGTTCCCCGTACGCGCGCAGCGCCTCCGCGGTGTCCCCCGCCCGCAGCGCGCGCAGCCCCTCCTCCAGCTCCCCCGCCGAACGGTCCGCCAACAACCGCTCCGGCCCCAGCAGATGCACCAGCCCCCCGTAGTCCAGCTCCACCAGCGAGCGCGGATGGAACTCCTCCAGCCACCGCCCGATCCGCTCCGCCCCCCGGACCAGTTCCCCGTCCGGCACCTCCTCACGCAGCGCCCGGAAGGCCCGCGCCACCCGGCGCCGCGCCTGCGCCATCGGCACCAGGTAGAACAGCGCCGCCGCCCGCCCCGGCTTGCCCGGCTCCCCCGCCGGCACGAAGCAGCGGTCCTCGTCCCCGAACGGCAGGAACCAGCGCACCGGCACCTCCCACCGGCTGGTCAGGATCCACGGCCGGGCGTCCGGGTGCCCGGCCCGCCAGCGCTCCCGGTCCGTCTCGGCGGCCGCCCGGGCCACCGGCGGCACCGCGGTGTCCAGCAGCGCCACCGGCGCCGCCGCCCGCAACTCCTCCAGCGCCTGCCAGCTGCGCAGCCTGGTCGCCCACGGACAGACGTACAGCACGCCGTCCAGCACCCGTACGTAGGCCCGCTCGCTCTCCCGCTCGGGCAGCGCCCGGGGCGTCCGGGCGGCCAGCTCCGCCAGTGCCTCCCGCTGCTCCTCCAGGACGGCCGACGCCACCGGCTGCGCCGCCTCGACGGCGTCCGGCCCGTGCTCCGCCGCGTAGGCCTGCCAGCGCGCCCGCTCCGGCTCCGGATAGGCGGCCAGCGGCTCGTAGACCCGCAGGTGGGCGGCGTAGGGCGGCAGTACCGAGGTGCGTACGACGGTCACGTCCTGCATCGTCGCACGCGCCGCCCGACCCGGGGAGGGCGCGCCCCCGAACCGTTCGCGCCCGCACCGCGCACCCGCTCCGTCTCACTCCTCGGACGGCCGGTACGAGCTCGGACAAGAGGGCGGATCGGCGGCGGTCCCACGACTACGCTTCGCCTTAGGCGCCCGCACCACAGCAGGCGGGCCTTCGATACTGGAGTCACCACAGTGACCGACGTACAGACATCCGCCACGCACCCCGCACCCGGAGTGCTCAGCAGGATCTTCCGTACCGAGCAGGACGGCGCCCCCGGCGACGGCCACGAGCAGGTCGTCCTCTGCCACGACCGCAGCTCCGGACTCAAGGCGATCATCGCCATCCACTCCACCGCACTGGGCCCGGCCCTCGGCGGCACCCGCTTCTTCCCGTACGCCTCCGAGGAGGCGGCCCTGGAGGACGCGCTCAACCTGTCCCGCGGCATGTCCTACAAGAACGCGCTGGCCGGGCTCGACCTCGGCGGCGGCAAGGCCGTCATCATCGGCGACCCGAACAAGGACAAGAACGAGGCCATGCTCCGGGCCTACGGGCGCTTCGTGGAGTCCCTGCGCGGCCGCTACATCACCGCCTGCGACGTGGGCACCTACGTGCAGGACATGGACGTCATCGCGCGCGAGACCGAGTTCGTGACCGGCCGCTCGCCCGAGCACGGCGGCGCCGGCGACTCCTCCATCCTGACCGCCTTCGGCGTCTTCCAGGGCATGCGCGCCACCGCCCAGGCCCGCTGGGGCCAGCCGACCCTGCGCGGCAAGCGGGTCGGCGTCGCGGGCGTCGGCAAGGTCGGCCACTACCTGGTCGGCCACCTCGTCGCGGACGGCGCCAGCGTCGTCATCACCGACGTCTCCGAGGCCGCCGTCAACCGCGTTCGCGCGGCCCACCCGGAGGTGGAGGTCGTCGCCGACACCGCCGCCCTGCTCCAGGCCCGGCTGGACGTCTACGCCCCCTGCGCCCTGGGCGGCGCGCTGACCGACGCCACGGTGGCCGCGCTCGGCGAGCTCGGCACCGCGATCGTCTGCGGCGCGGCCAACAACCAGCTGGCCCACCCGGGCGTCGAGAAGGACCTCGCCGACCGCGGCATCCTCTACGCGCCGGACTACCTGGTGAACTCCGGCGGCGTGATCCAGGTCGCCGACGAGATCGAGGGCTTCAACTTCGAGCGGGCCAAGAACAAGGCCACCAAGATCTTCGACACCACCCTGGAGATCTTCACCCGGGCCGCCTCCGACGGCGTCCCGCCGGCGGTCGCCGCCGACCGTCTGGCCGAGAAGCGGATGCGCGAGATCAGCGCGCTGCGCACGGTCCTGCTGCCGGGTGCCCGCCGCGCCTGATCCGGCGCCCCGCGGAGCCCCGATGCGCGGGGGACGGGTGAACCCCTCCGTCCCCCGCGCATCACGATGTGGAACCGGATTCTCACTTCTGCGCCCGATCGGGTGATCCGAGGTCCCCCTTGGGGGGATAATCGGTCCTGGAACGACGGACCTCAGACACCTCCGGACAGCGCGCAAACTGCCGCAAAACCTCCCCTGACCTGGGAAGACCTGGTCTCGGGTGCAGTCGGTGCGCGCCACGTCACACCGACGACGTACCGTCCAGCGGCGGAAACAGGTACCGTTAATGCTCCAAGGGACGGTCCTCCCATTCGGGCAGGCCGGTCCTGATCATGAACACGTGTCAGACTCGGGGCCGTGAGCCCCATCGTTGAGGGGGTCGACCCATGGGGCGCGGCCGGGCCAAGGCCAAGCAGACGAAGGTCGCCCGCGAGCTGAAGTACAACAGCGGCGGGTTTGACGCTAACCGTCTGTCCAACGAGCTGGGCGTATCGCCGTCCACCGCTTCGATCGACCCCGAGCCGATCGAGGAGGAGGAGGACGACGACCCGTACGCGGAGTACGCCGCCCGCTACGCCGACCTCGACGACGAGGACGACACCGAGCCGGGCACCGGGCCGTCGCAGGCCTCCCGCCGCTCGTAGTCAGCAGTTCTGCCGGCCGGTCCGGGCGCCCAGGGCGCCGGGCCGGTCTTCGGCGTTCCCGCGGACCGGTGCCGCCCGCGGACGGTAGAACGACGAAGAGGGCCCCTCCGGTGCGCCGGAGGGGCCCTCTCGTCGTCGGGCCGGGCTTCAGCCCGCCGTGAATCCCTCGTAGGCGTTGTAGAGCGCCGCGCCGCCCTCGTGCCCGTCGGTGCGCTCGACGATGTCGCCGAGCAGCCAGGACTCGACGCCGCGGTCCTCCAGGATCGCCAGCACGACGTCCACCGAGGACGGCGGGACGACCGCGACCATGCCGACGCCCATGTTGAGCGTCTTCTCGATCTCCAGGGTGGCCACCTTGCCGACCTCGGCGACGGTCTGGAAGACCGGCAGCGGGGTCCAGGTGCCGCGGTCCAGGCGGGCGTGCAGGCCGTCCGGGACGACCCGGGCCAGGTTGGCCGCCAGGCCGCCGCCGGTGACGTGCGAGAAGGCGTGGATCTCGGTGGCGCGGGTGAGCGCCAGGCAGTCCAGCGAGTAGATCCGGGTCGGCTCCAGCAGCTCCTCGCCGAGGGTGCGGCCGAACTCCTCGACCTTGCGGTCCAGCTTCCAGCCGGCCTCGTTCAGCAGCACGTGGCGGACCAGCGAGTACCCGTTGGAGTGCAGGCCGGAGGCGGCCATCGCGATCACCACGTCGCCGGCCCGCACGCGGTCCGCACCGAGCAGCGCGTCGGCCTCGACCACACCGGTGCCGGCGCCCGCGACGTCGTACTCGTCCGGGCCGAGCAGGCCCGGGTGCTCGGCGGTCTCGCCGCCGACCAGGGCGCAGCCGGCCAGGGCGCAGCCCTCGGCGATGCCCTTGACGATCGCGGCGACCCGCTCCGGCACGACCTTGCCGACGCAGATGTAGTCGGTCATGAACAGCGGCTCGGCGCCGCACACCACCAGGTCGTCGACGACCATGCCGACCAGGTCGTGGCCGATGGTGTCGTGCTTGTCCATGGCGGCCGCGATGGCCACCTTGGTCCCCACGCCGTCGGTGGCCGAGGCCAGCAGCGGCCGCTCGTAACGCTTGAAGGCGGACGCGTCGAAGAGGCCGGCGAAGCCGCCGAGACCGCCGACCACCTCGGGGCGGTTGGCCTTCTTCACCCACTGCTTCATGAGCTCGACGGCGCGGTCGCCCGCCTCGATGTCGACGCCGGCGGCGGCGTAGGTGGCGCCGTTCTGGTTGCTGCTGGTCACTGCGGCCCTTTCGGGTCTGTGGTGGGGGTCGGAACAGCGGTGGGGTCCCGGTTCGCGGGACCCCACCGTGGGTTCTTTACGGGCGGCGCAGCGCGTCGGCCGCGCCCGCCCCGCCGAGCAGCGACTGGACGCCGTCCAGGTCGCTGCCGCTGGTCGGCTTGCCGCGCACGGCCGGCGGCTGCTGGCCGCCCTTGATCTCGGCCTCCAGCAGGAGCTTGCCGAGCAGCGCCGGGTCCGGCAGCTCCATCGGGTACTCGCCGTCGAAGCAGGCCCGGCAGAGCCGGTCCTTGGGCTGCTTGGTGGCCTCGATCATGCCGTCGATCGAGATGTACGAGAGGGAGTCCGCGCCGAGCGTGCGGCCGATCTCCTCGATGGTCATGCCGTTGGCGATCAGCTCCGCGCGGGTGGCGAAGTCGATGCCGAAGAAGCACGGCCACTTGACCGGCGGCGAGGAGATCCGGATGTGGACCTCGGCGGCGCCCGCCTCGCGGAGCATCTTGACCAGGGCGCGCTGGGTGTTGCCGCGGACGATCGAGTCGTCGACCACGACCAGGCGCTTGCCCTGGATGACCTCGCGCAGCGGGTTGAGCTTGAGCCGGATGCCGAGTTGACGGATGGTCTGGCTGGGCTGGATGAAGGTGCGGCCCACGTAGGCGTTCTTCACCAGGCCGGAGCCGTACGGGATCCCGCTGGCCTCGGCGTAGCCGATCGCGGCGGGCGTGCCGGACTCCGGCGTCGCTATCACCAGGTCGGCCTCGACGGGCGCCTCCTTCGCCAGGCGGCGGCCCATCTCCACCCGGGAGAGGTGCACGTTGCGCCCGGCGATGCTGGTGTCGGGGCGGGCCAGGTAGACGTACTCGAACACGCAGCCCTTGGGCTTCGCCTCGGCGAAGCGGGAACTGCGCATGCCGTTCTCGTCGATGGCGATCAGCTCGCCGGGCTCGACCTCGCGGATGAAGGAGGCGCCGCAGATGTCCAGTGCCGCCGTCTCGGAGGCGACCACCCAGCCGCGCTCCAGCCGGCCGAGCACCAGCGGGCGGATGCCCTGCGGGTCACGGGCGGCGTAGAGGGTGTGCTCGTCCATGAAGACGAGCGAGAAGGCGCCCTTGACCTTGGGCAGCACGACCTTGGCCGTCTCCTCGATGGAGAGGTCCGGGTGGCCGGCGAGCAGCGCCGTCACCAGGTCGGTGTCGTTGGTCGCGGCGGTGCGCCCGGAGCGGGAGACGTGCTCCTCGCCGGGCAGTTCGGCGACCATGGCCGCCAGTTCGGCGGTGTTCACCAGGTTTCCGTTGTGCCCGAGGGCCAGCGAACCGTGCACGGTCGCGCGGAAGGTCGGCTGGGCGTTCTCCCAGACCGAGGAACCGGTGGTCGAGTAGCGGGCGTGTCCGACGGCAATATGCCCGTGCAACGACCCCAGCGAGGCCTCGTCGAAGACCTGGGAGACGAGCCCCATGTCCTTGAAGACGAGAATCTGGGAGCCGTTGCTCACTGCGATGCCCGCGGATTCCTGACCGCGGTGCTGCAGGGCGTAAAGGCCGAAGAACGTGAGCTTGGCGACCTCCTCGCCGGGAGCCCAGACACCGAAGACGCCGCAAGCGTCCTGGGGGCCTTTCTCACCGGGAAGAAGATCGTGGTTGAGTCTTCCGTCACCACGTGGCACGTCTTCGAGTCTAGGGCAGTGCGCACGGGCTTCCGGAACCCGGGCGGCCGGGATTGTCCGGCGATCGATCGGTAACGCGCGTAGACAAAACCCCTTACCAAGTGGGGATTTCGGGTGGGGGGAATTCCGGCCGGTGGCGGTTGGCCTTGCGGTTCGCGCCTGTTGGGGCGTTCCGTGTGCGGAGTGCCGGGGGGCGGGGAGGTGACGAACGTGAGCCTGCTCACCCGGGGTTCACCCCGGCTTCACGCGGCGGGCAGCAGCAGGCCCCAGGCGCCCGGATGTGCCGTCCAGGTGCGGGCGCGGACCGGGCCGACGGGGTGGCCGTCCGCCTCGTAGCCGAAGCCGCGCCCGACCACCGAGACGCTCGCCGCCCGGGCGCGCACCAGTGCGCCGGGCGCGCGGACCACCACCTCCAGCACGCCCCCGCCGTCCGACTCACCGCCCGGCAGCGTCACCTGGACCAGCCGCACCGGCCGGTGCACGTCCGCGAGCAGCCGGCCGTCGGCCTCGACCCGGATCCGGGGGTGGTGCTCGGCGGAGGGCCGGCCGTCCGCCGTGAGTGCGTTCGCCTGCTCGGCCGCAGCCAGTTTCGCCCATAGCGAACGCCAGCCACCCGTACGGCCGCCCGGCCGACGCGCCCCGGCGCCGGTGATCCGCACCCCGCCCAGCGCCACCCCGCCGCCGTCGTCCACCAGCAGGTCGAACTTGCGCGACGCGCCCGACAGCACCGCCCGCGCGGCCCGGACCGGCTCGCCCGGCACACCGAGCGCGCGGGCCGCCGCCAGCTCCTCCGAGCGGCCGACCGGAACCATGCCCACCGGATCCGCGCCCAGCTCACGCTGCCGGTACAGGGCTTGGAGCACCCGTTGCAGCGCGAGGTCGGAACCGATCACCACCGGGCGCCGCCGGCCCCGGTGCGAAAGCACCCGATCGAGTTCGGAAGGACTCTCCGGGTAGACCACCTTGACGTCCGCACCCCCGCAGAGCACGTCCTTCGCGATCCGCACCGACTCGCCGTCGGTCTGCCGGGCCGCCGAGTCGAGGAGCAGCAGGAGCGGCTCGGGGCCGCCGGTTGCGGGCGTGGACAGGGACGACACGACCGGTCCTTCCTCAGGTAATCTCTCGGTGCAAGAGCCCCTTGCGCTACTGCGCCAGGGGCTTCGTCTATCTCGGGGCAGACTGCGGCCTACGCAGGATGCCCCAACCGGAAGGGGTGTACGCCTGTGCCGGCACTCGTGCTCGTTGGCGCTCAGTGGGGGGACGAGGGCAAGGGGAAGGCCACCGACCTCCTCGGCGGTTCCGTCGACTACGTCGTCCGCTACCAGGGCGGCAACAACGCCGGTCACACGGTGGTCATCGGCGACCAGAAGTACGCCCTGCACCTGCTCCCTTCCGGCATCCTCAGCCCTAACGTGACGCCGGTGATCGGCAACGGCGTCGTCATCGACCCGGGCGTGCTGCTGTCCGAGCTGAGCGGTCTCAACGACCGCGGCATCGACACCTCCAAGCTGCTGATCTCGGGCAACGCCCACCTGATCACGCCGTACCACCGCACCCTGGACAAGGTCACCGAGCGCTTCCTCGGCAAGCGCCGGATCGGCACCACCGGCCGCGGCATCGGCCCGACCTACGCGGACAAGATCAACCGCGTCGGCATCCGGGTCCAGGACCTGTTCGACGAGTCGATCCTGCGCCAGAAGATCGAGGCGGCGCTGCACGACAAGAACCAGATCCTGGTCAAGCTGTACAACCGCCGCGCCATCCCGGCCGAGCTGGTCGTCGAGGAGTACCTCGGCTACGCGGAGAAGATCAAGCCCTTCCTCGCCGACACCACCCTCGTCCTGGACCAGGCGCTGAAGGCGAACAAGGTGGTCCTGCTGGAGGGCGGCCAGGGCACCCTGCTCGACGTCGACCACGGCACGTACCCCTTCGTGACCTCGTCGAACCCGACCTCGGGCGGCGCCTGCACCGGCGCCGGCATCGGCCCGACCAAGATCGACCGGGTCATCGGCATCCTCAAGGCCTACACCACCCGCGTCGGCTCCGGCCCGTTCCCGACCGAGCTGCTGGACGAGGACGGCGAGGCGCTGCGCCGCATCGGCGGCGAGCGCGGTGTCACCACCGGCCGCGACCGTCGCTGCGGCTGGTTCGACGCCGTCATCGCGCGCTACGCGACCCGGGTCAACGGCCTCACCGACTTCTTCCTCACCAAGCTCGACGTGCTCACCGGCTGGGAGCAGATCCCGGTCTGCGTCGCCTACGAGGTCGACGGCAAGCGCGTCGAGGAGCTCCCCTACAACCAGTCCGACTTCCACCACGCCAAGCCGATCTACGAGACGCTGCCGGGCTGGACCGAGGACATCAGCAAGGCGAAGACCTTCGCCGAGCTGCCGAAGAACGCGCAGGCGTACGTGAAGGCGCTGGAGGAGATGTCCGGCGCCCCGATCTCCGCCATCGGCGTCGGCCCGGGCCGCGACGAGACGATCCAGATCAACTCGTTCATCTGAGCGCCGTGACCGTCTGAGGGCCCTGCGGGATGCGTCCCGCAGGGCCCTTCGGCTTGGACCGACCGGCACATGGTGGGCGTCGCGGCGCCGCCCACCACGTGCCGGTCGGCCTCACCCCGAACATTTTGCACTAGTGCAGATACCCATTGCATCTAGTGCAGTGCGGCGCTACTTTCGGATCATGACCGCGCAGTTGCCCACGCCCGTCACCCTGACCGGCCGCCACGTCCGCCTGGAGCCCCTGGGGCGCCACCACCTCCCCGACCTGTGGGCCACCGTCGGCCCCGACCCGGACGTCTGGCGGTGGATCCCCTTCCAGCCGCCGACCACCGAGGAGGAACTCGGCGCGATCCTCGACGTCCGCCTCGCGGAGGTGGCGGCCGGGGAGGCCGTGAAGTTCGCCGCCGTCGACTTCCGGACGGGGAAGGCCGTCGGCATCACCGGCTACTACGCGTTCAGCGAGGTCGACGAGCTGCTGGAGATCGGCGGCACCTGGTACGCCCGGTCCGCGTGGCGGACGGCGATCAACACCGAGTCCAAGCTGCTGCTGCTCACCCACGCCTACGAGGACCTGGGCATGGGCCGGGTGTTCTGGAAGACCGACGCCCTCAACGACCGCTCCCGCAACGCCATCCTGCGGCTCGGCGCCCAGTACGAGGGGATCCACCGCCGGGAGAAGCTGCGCGCCAACGGCGTCTGGCGGGACACCGCGTACTTCTCGATGCTCGCCGACGAGTGGCCGGCCGCCAAGGCCCGCCTCACCGGCCGTCTTTCGCGCGGCTGATGCCCCCGGTGCGCCCCCGGTCCGTGGCGGAGGCCCCGCGACGGGGTGGCCATCGGGTAACCATGGGGAAGTTCCACCGTCCACCAGCATCCGAGTCGTCCGTAGGAGCCAAGATGAGCGACTGGCAGCGGCCATCCCTGGCCGGCGAGGCCGACGAGTGCCTCGAAATCCGGACCGTCGACGGCATCGTCGAGATCCGCGAGACCGCCACCGCCGAGGTCGTCGTCCGCACCACCCCGCAGAAGTGGGAGGCGTTCCTCCAAGGCGTCCAGGCCGGCGAATTCGACCACTTCATCGCCGACGAAGCCTGACGATCCGTTCCGGCGGTCCCTTCTGCCACGGGGGGCCGCCGGCCGGAGCGGGCTTCTCCCGCGATCCGGGGCTCAGACCGACCGGTCTCAGTTGTCGGCGTTTCCGGGCGATCGCACCACGGCGGACGGCCGGACGTTCCGGGCGGGCCGGGGAATGGCACGCCGGCCGGGAAAAGGGCCTGCCTTGTCCTTGCCGACGGGCGAATTCCGCCCGGCGAACTCGGATTTCGGCGAACGGGGTTCGCGGGGTTGGGCGTTGACGAGCCAGACCAGCCAGCCGACGAATAGGACGGCGAGCAGGAGGGCGGACAAACCGGCGACGAGCAGGGCGTTCACCGGGCTACGGGAATGCGGCGGGGAGGGGTGAGAAGCAGCGGAAGCGGCATGACAGTCTCCGGTCGGTGATGTCGAGCGTGCCGACCATGCATCTGGTGTGTATTTACGGCTGATTGGCGGCTGTTCAGACGACAACAAGTCAGTGACTGACGCGGCAACGACCATAGGCCCGGGGTGCAAGACTTGCTACCGAGCAAGAGAACGTTCACTCCATCGTGGGGTATCAGCCATTTCAGTAGCTAGGGCCGGGTAAGCACGGCACACTTCACCGGAAGCATCGACCGAAGCCCGCCATCCGGAGAAGAGAGTCATGCCACCCCGCTTGTCGCCGACCGTGCGCCAGCAGCGCCTTGGCATCGAGCTGCGCAAGATGCGCGAACGCGTGGGCGTGACGCCCAAGAACCTGGCCGCCACCCTGGGCACCGACCTGCCCAAGATCTCGCAGATGGAGAACGGGAAGTCCGGCATCAGCGCCGAACGGCTCCGGCTCTGGGCCCGTACCTGCGGCTGTGCGGACGGCCCCTATCTCGACGCGCTGCTCGCGATGACCCAGGACCGGCGGAAGTACTGGTGGGACGGCTACCGCGGGCGGATCCCGAGCGGGATCATCGACGTCGCGGAGATGGAGCACCACGCCGAATCGCTGGCGATCCTGCACACCACCTTCATCCCCGGGCTGCTGCAGACCCCGGCGTACGCCTCGGCGGTGTTCGCCCGGCTGCGGCCGCCGCTGCCCCGGGAGGACGCGGACGCGCGGACGGCGTTCCGGATTCAGCGCCAGCGGATCTTCACCGAGCGCCCGAAGCCGTACACGGCTTTCATCCACGAATCCGCGCTGCGCATGCAGTTCGGCGGGCCGGTGGTGCTGCGCGAGCAGTTGCTCGGCGTGCTGGAGGATTCCGAGCGGCCCGGAGTGGAGATCCGGACCATCCCGTTCAGCGTGGACACCTATCCGGGCTCCGGGGAGAGCCTGTATCTCGCCCGCGGGCCGGTTCCGGAGCTCGACACCGTCCAGGTCGATCTCTCCCAGGGGCCGAAGTTCGTGCACGCCGAGGACGAATTGCAGACGTACCGCCGGATCAAGGAGGAGACCGCGACGATCGCGCTCGACCCGGACGAGTCCCGGGACTTCATCCGGGCCTTACTGAAAGACTTCGCATGAGCGACTGGCAGAAGTCGTCGTCGAGCGGCGAGAGCAACGAGTGCGTCGAGATCCGGACCGCCGACGGCCTGGTGGAGATCCGGGAGTCGGACCGCGCCGAGGTCGTCGTCCGGACCACGCCGCGCAAGTGGGCCGCGTTCGTCCGCGGGGTGAAGGCCGGGGAGTTCGACCGGTACGGCGACTTCGGCACCGTCTGACCGGCACCGCCCGACCGGCGACGGCAGCCGTCACGGCGGCGGTAGGCTTGGCAACCCACAGTGGACCCCTGCGCCTGGCACAGCACTCCGGGTGGGGTGCGCGTGCGGGAGAAATCGGAGCATCCGAGGATGGCTCGGCACCTGATCACCAGCGCCCTTCCGTACATCAACGGGATCAAGCACCTGGGCAACATGGTCGGGTCGATGCTCCCGGCGGACGTCTACTCCCGCTATCTGCGCCAGCGCGGCCACGAGGTGCTGTACATCTGCGCGACCGACGAGCACGGCACGCCCGCCGAACTCGCCGCGCAGGAGGCCGGGCTGCCGGTCGCCGAGTTCTGCGCCCAGGCGCACGACGCGCAGAAGGCGGTCTACGATGGCTTCGGGCTGTCCTTCGACCACTTCGGCCGCAGCTCCTCGCCGCAGAACCGGGAGATCACCCAGGAGATCGCCCGCGAACTGCAGCGCAACGGCTTCATCGAGGAGCGCTCGGTCCGCCAGGTGTACTCCAACGCCGACGGCCGCTTCCTGCCGGACCGCTACATCGTCGGCACCTGCCCGCACTGCGGCTACGACAAGGCGCGCGGCGACCAGTGCGAGAACTGCACCCGGGTCCTGGACCCGACCGACCTGCTGGAGCCGCGCTCGGCGATCAGCGGCAGCTCCGACCTGGAGGTCCGGGAGACCAGGCACCTGTTCCTGCTCCAGTCGAGGCTGACCGAGGAGGTGGAGGGGTGGATCTCCGCCAACGGCGACCAGTGGCCGGTGCTGGCCTCCTCGATCGCCCGCAAGTGGCTCACCGAGGGCCTGCAGGACCGCTCGATCACCCGTGACCTGGAGTGGGGCGTCCCGGTGCCGGCCGACGTCTGGCCGGAGCTGGCGGCCGAGGGCAAGGTGTTCTACGTCTGGTTCGACGCCCCGATCGAGTACATCGGCGCCACCAAGGAGTGGGCGGACGCGGCCCCGGCCGGGCAGCTGCGGGACTGGAAGTCCTGGTGGTACGAGGCCGACGAGACCGTCCGGTACACCGAGTTCATGGCCAAGGACAACGTCCCGTTCCACACCGTGATGTTCCCGGCGACGATCCTCGGCTCGCGCCGCCCGTGGAAGACGGTCGACTACGTCAAGGCCTTCAACTGGCTGACGTACTACGGCGGGAAGTTCTCCACCAGCCAGAAGCGCGGCATCTTCACCGACGTCGCCCTGGAACTGCTGCCGGCCGACTACTGGCGCTACTTCCTGATGGCGCACGCCCCCGAGTCGGACGACTCCAGCTTCACCTGGGACCTCTTCGCCTCCGTGGTCAACAAGGACCTCGCCGACACCCTCGGCAACTTCGTCAACCGGGTGCTGTCCTTCAGCCGCAAGCGCTTCGGCGACGCCGTCCCGGGCGGCCACGCGCCCGGCGAGGCGGAGCAGCGCCTCGGCGAGCAGGTCGTCGGACTGCTGGCCGAGTACGAGGCCCAGCTGGACGCTCTCAACTTCCGCAAGGCGGCGCAGGCCCTGCGCGCGCTGTGGAGCGCGGGCAACGCGTACCTGGACGAGAAGGCGCCGTGGCTCCAGGTGAAGACCGACCCGGACGCCGCGGCGCTGACCCTGCGCACGGCGATGAACCTGATCCAGCTGTACGCGGTGGTCTCCGAGCCGTTCATCCCGACCGCGGCGGCGGCCATGCGAGGCGCGTTCGCCCTGGCCGAGGACGCTCCGGCGGCCGCCCGCTCCTGGGTGAGCCCGGAGGACGCGCGGGCGCTGGACCTGGTGCCGGCCGGGACGGCGTTCACGGTGCCGCCGGTGCTGTTCGCCAAGATCACCGACGAGGACCTGGCCGCCTGGACCACCCGCTTCGGCGGCCAGGAGGGCTGAGGCCCGTCCGCACGCCCCGGAGGGCCCCGACCGCGGGAACGGTCGGGGCCCTCGAGCGTGCGGTGGCCTCACGGCCCGGGCATCCGCTGCTCGCCGAGGCCTTGCTGGAGGGCCCGTCGCCGGTAGGGCCGTCGCCTCGCCGGTAGGGCCGTCGCCGAACCCTCGCCGGTACGCTTCCAGCCATGGATGCCGACCTGGTCACCGACCTGCGGGCGATCGCCAACCCGACGCGCCGGCAACTGCTGGCCTGGTTGCGCGACCCCGAACGCCACTTCCCGCTGGAGGACGCGATCGCCGACCCGCACAAGGTCGGCGTCCGCGTCAGCCACATCCAGGCCAAGGCCGGCCTCGCCCGGTCCACCGTCTCCGCCTACCTCGCCGACCTCCAGCGGGCCGGCCTCGTCCGCGCCACCCGCATCGGCAAGTGGACCCACTACCGCCGCGACGAGGTCCGCATGGCCGACCTCATCACCACCCTCGGCCACATCCTGTAGCCGCCCGGGCCCAGCGCTTGCCCCGCCCGGGCGGCGTCGCCCGGGGGTGGGGTGGGCGCGGTCAGGCCTTGCGGGCGGTGTGGACGGTCATGGCCGCAAGGTAGAAGGCGTCCGGGCGGTGCAGGATGCCGGTCGGGGCGTCCTCGGCGAGCAGGGCGTCGAGGGTCCTGCTGTCCTCGGGGTCGAGGTGGTCGGTGAGCTGGTCGCGCAGGCGGGCGAGCTGGGTGTGGAGGCGCTCGCGGGCGGGGCGGGCGAGCGGGGCCGGGTGGTCGATCAGGAAGGTGCGGGTGCCGCTGGGGGTCAGACCGGCGCGGCCGAGCATGGCCGGCCAGTCCTCCACCTCCTCGGTGGCGCCGGGCAGTTCGGCACGCATGGTGCTGAAGCCGTCCTCGTGCGCCGCGTCGATCCGGGCCTGGAAGCCGGGCCGGCCGAGGCCGAAGTCGCGCGGCAGGTAACGCAGCGGCAGGCCTCGTTCGGCGACGGCCAGCAGACCGCCGGGCCGCAGCGTCGCGGCGAGGGAGGTCAGTGCGGCCTGCTGGTCGCCGAGGTGGTGGATCGCGTTGCCGGACCAGATCAGGTCGGCCTCCCCGAGCTTGCCGAACTCGGCGGGCAGGTCGGCCTGTTGGACGCTCAGGCGGCCGCCGGAGCGGGTCCGGGCGCGGTCCAGCAGGGCGGCCGACTGGTCGACGGCGACCGTCTCGGCCTCCGGGAAGACGTCCGCGAGCAGTCCGGCGATCACCCCGGGACCGCTGCCGACGTCGAGTACCCGCCGCACCTCCCCGGCCGCGCCGTGCAGCGACCGCAGCCACTGCGCGGCCCCGGTCACGGCGCAGGCGCGCAGTTCGGCCTCCTGCTCCAGGTCGGCGGCGAGGGCGTCCCAGTCGAAGTCGGCGGCGGGGACGTGCCCGTGGTGGTGGTGCCCGGACTGGTGCCCCTGCCCGTGCCGGTGCTGGTGTTCGGACATGACGGTCCTCTCCGATCGTGGATGGCGCAAGGGTGGTCGCCCATGGCGCCCACCTCCACGGCCAGGCTGCGACCGGACCCGCCACATCGGCAAGCTTTGTTGCCGGTTCCGCAAACGCGCACCGCGCAGCGCCCGTCCCCGGCCGCCCGCGGGCCTTGCCCTAGAGCACACTCCAAGCCCTAGCCTCTGAGCCACCACCGACCCACCACCAGGGGAGCTGCACCATGCGCTACCGCGTCCTCGGCGGCACCGGCATCGAAGTGAGCGCCTACTGCCTCGGCACGATGATGCTCGGCTCCATCGGCAACCCCGACCACGACGACTGCGCCCGGATCATCAACACCGCCCTCGACCGGGGCATCAACTTCGTGGACACCGCCGACATGTACTCGGCCGGCGAGTCCGAGGAGATCGTCGGCAAGACCCTGGCCGCCCGCGGTGACCGCGACGAGATCGTGCTGGCCAGCAAGGCGCACTTCCCGATGGGCGAGGGCCGGGGCCGGGGCGGCAACTCGCGGCGCTGGATCGTCCGGGCGGTCGAGGACAGCCTGCGCCGGCTGCGCACCGACCGGATCGACCTGTACCAGATCCACCGGCCGGACCACACCACCGACGTCGAGGAGACCCTGTCCGTCCTCGGCGACCTCGTCCGGGCCGGCAAGATCCGCGCCTTCGGCTGCTCCACCTTCCCCGCCGAGCAGATCGTCGACGCGTACCACGTCGCCGAGCGCCGCGCCCTGCCGCGCTTCCGCACCGAGCAACCGCCGTACTCGCTGCTCGCCCGCGGCGTGGAGCGCGACGTGCTGCCCGTCGTCCAGCGGCTCGGCATGGGCGCGCTGACCTGGGGCCCGCTCGCCTCCGGCTTCCTCACCGGCCGTTACCGCAAGGACCGCCCGGCCGACCTGACCACCGGCCGCCCCGTCATCACCCCGGGCCGGTTCGACCCGGCGCTGCCCACCACGGCGGCCAAGCTGGAGGCCGTCGAGGCCTTCACCGCCCTCGCCGAGGACCTCGGCCGCACCCTCCCCGAACTGGCCGTGGCCTTCCCGCTGGCCCACCCCGCCGTCACCTCGGTGATCCTCGGCCCGCGCACCCACGACCAGTTGGAGGCGGCCCTCAAGGGCGCCGACCTGGTCCTCGACGACGCCGTCCTCGACCGCATCGACGCCATCGTCCCGCCCGGCACCAACGTCTACCACCCCGACGGCGTCTGGCAGCCCCCGTCCGTCACCACCCCCGCGCTCCGCCGCCGCCCCGCCGCGGACCGATCGGCGGGGTAGCCGGCAACCGACGAACCGGGGCCCCTTCACTCCCTCGGTGCGGCGAAGCAGTGGACCACGACCGTGCGGTCCGTGGCCCACTGCTGTTCGCCGCTGCCGAGCCGGGTCCAGCCGAGGCGCCGGTAGAAGGCGGTCGCCGGGGTGTCGGTCGCGAGGACGTCCAGGACGGGGTGGAGGCCGAGCGCCCGCGCGTGCGCCACGGCGGCCGCCATCAGCCGTGCGCCGATCCGGTGGCCGCGGGCCGTGGGGGCGACGTAGAGCCGGCCGATCACGGCGGTGAGCTCCGGTCGGCCGCCGGTGCGGCGGCTCCACAAGCCGGGGGCGACGTCGCCGGGGGCGCTGCGGGAGAGGCCGACGTGGCCGGCCGGGTGGCCGTCCAGTTCGGCGACCCAGGCGGCGAGCAGGCCGTCGGGGGTGAGCCAGGCGGCGGGCCGGTCTGGCCAGTCGGCGGGGTAGCCGTCGGTGGTGTGGACGTCGCCGAGCACCCGGACGCAGTCGGCGAGGTCGGTGCCGCGGCGCCGTCGAACGGACACCCCGACCCCGGCCTGCCGTGAGCCGGACGCGACGACGTTGGCGCGTTCTTCAAGGTCAGCCATGCCGGTACGTTACCGGCCGGGCCTCACCGCCGCAGCAGGTCGACGACCCCGGTCAGGTCCTCCTCGCCGCCGCCGGCCTCCAGCCGACGCTCCATCAGCCGTAAGTACGGAGCCAGGAGTTCCGCGCTCACCCCCTGCTCCTCGGCCGTGCGCAGCAGCGTGCCCTGGCCCGCGACCTGCATCGCCAGGGTCGAGACCACGCCCCCGGTGTAGTCGCCGCTCTCCAGCTGCTCCGCGGTACTGGCGATCGACCCGGACATCGCGGTGATCCAACTCCCCAGCAGCGGCGCCAGCTCGCCCGGTGCGACGGGCTCCTCGCGGATCAGCGCGAAGGCGTGCGCCACGCCGGCGAACATGCCGTACATCGCACTGAGCAGCGCCACGTCGTGCAGGGCCGCGAAGCCCGCGTCGGCGCCGACGTACCGGGCGCCGGCCGGGGCTCCGAGGGCCGCCCGGTGCTCCTCGAACAGCGCCGCCGAGCCGCTGTAGAACACGTACGGCCCGGCCGCCGGGACGCCGATCATCGGCGGGACGGCCATGATCCCGCCGTCCAGGTAGCGGGCGCCGCGTCGCTCGGCCCAGGCGGCGCGGGCGCGGGCCTCGCCGGGGGTGCTGGTGACCAGGTTGACGAGGTCCTTGTCGGCGAGGTCGGCGCCGGCCAGCGCCTCGTCGACGGAGGCGTCGTCGAGCAGGCAGACGACCACCAACCGGCTCGCCGCGACGGCCTCGGCCGGGGTGGCGGCGACGGCGGCGCCCGCGGGGGCGAGTGCCCCGGCGCGGGCCGCGGTGCGGTTCCAGACGGTCAGCGGGTGCCCGGCGGCGAGCCAGGCCCGGGCCAGCGCGGTGCCCATCGCGCCGAGGCCGAGCAGGGTGACGGGGGTCTTGGGGGAGTCCTCAACGGTGTTCTGTGCCATGCCGATCAGCCTCCGCGCCGACCCGACAGGTGATCAAGTACGCACTTCGAAGTGGGTGGTTACCCTGAGGTGAGCATCGAGGCCCGGAGGGCCAAAAGACGCTCAGAAGGTCGGAGGGGTGGTGGACATGGCGACCGTGCCGAGGCCGGGGGCGTACGTCTGCGGGATCGACGCCGCGATGGACGTCATCGGCGGCAAGTGGAAAGTGCTGATCCTGTGGGCGCTGGGCGAGCGCCCGAGCTGCCGGTTCGGGGAGCTGCGCCGGCTGGTACCGGGGATCACCGAGAAGGTGCTGGCCGCGCATCTGCGCGAGCTGGAGGCGGACGGCATCGTGCACCGGGAGGCGTACGACGAAGTGCCGCCCCGGGTGGAGTACGCGCTGACCGAAGCCGGGGCACGGCTCAACGCCGCGCTGGCCCCGCTGGGCGCGTGGGGCCGCGAACACGTCCTCGGCGGCGCCCCGCACCCCGCCTGAGCACGGCCCTTCAGGCTGACCACGGCCCGTCAGGCGATCGCGGCCGACACCACCGCCGCGACCGCGATGTTGCAGCTGGCCGAAACCCAGACCGCGGGGTGCGGCTCCGGCTCGACCAGGATCGCGCCGAGCTTGCCGGGCGTCAGCAGGTCCACCGCCCAGAAGGCGACGGTCATCAGCACCAGCCCGAGCAGGCCGTAACAGGCGGTCGAGACCAGGCCCTTGGCGAAGTCCGCGTAGGTGTACATGATCGCGGTGAAGACGATGCCGCCGATGCCGAGCAGCGCGGAGCTGAGCAGCACGGCGGCGTTGCGGTTGCGCTCGACCCAGATCTGGTGGCCGAGCCGCCCGGGCGTCAGCAGGTCCACCAGACCGACGCCGAGGAGCAGCAGCACCACCCCGACGGCTCCGTAGGCGGCCGCCGCGCCGAGCCCGTGCAGGATGTCGTTCATCGTGTGTTCCAGCCCCCGGTCCGCTCACCGACCCCCCTGCCGACCTGGTCAAGGGTTGGCAAAAGATACCCCACGCGGGTGGGCGGCCAGCCGGGGATCCGGAAACCCGCGACGGTCAGCGGTCCTCCTCCACCAGGTGATCGACGCAGGCGGCGATGGCGAGCAGCAGGCCGGTGTCGGCGCCGTCGGCGATCTCCACTCCGTAGGTGTCCCGGATCCGGAACCACTTGCGGGAGATCCGGGCGAGGTCGTCGCCGTGGTGGTTCTCGATCCGGTAGTCCTTGTCGAGCAGGTTCCCGTGGATCTTCAGTTCGCCGCCGGAGGCCAGCTCCACCAGGTACTTGTCGCGGAACGGG
Organism: Kitasatospora sp. NPDC087314; assembly: GCF_044744365.1. Taxonomy (NCBI): domain Bacteria; kingdom Bacillati; phylum Actinomycetota; class Actinomycetes; order Kitasatosporales; family Streptomycetaceae; genus Kitasatospora; species Kitasatospora sp. NPDC087314. The sequence continues at coordinate 522,564 of NZ_JBIUYE010000003.1, read as the reverse complement.
GTGAACAGCTTCTCCCGGACGGTCGCGATCACCTCGCCGTCGGCGTCCTCGATCTTCATCGCGTCGCGGACGGTGAACGCCTTCTCCTTCACCACCGCGACCACCCGCCCGTGCGCGTCCTTCAGTTCGAAGGTGTGCCGCAGCCGCAGCACCTTGCCGTCCACCAGGTACGCCTTGTGGCCCCGGTCGTCCTCGATCCAGTAGTCGTCTCCGACCGCGAACAGCTTCTCCCTGACCAGGTACCGCACAGCGGCCTCCTCCGTGTCGACGTCCCCCCATTCGACCCGATCCCCCCGCCCGCCGGGAAGCACCGCCGCGCACGGGCGTTCAATACCGGCATGAGCCCCGACCCCGCCGCCCCGCTGCGCAGCGAGCGCCTCGACCTCCTCCCGATCGGCCCCGAGCACGCCGAGGAGATGGCCGCCGCCCTCGCCGACCCCGCCCTGCACGCCTTCACCGGCGGCCGCCCGGCCACCGCCGAGGAACTGCGCGCCCGCTACGCCCGGCTCGCCGCCGGCTCCCCCGACCCCGCCGAGACCTGGGGCAACTGGGCGCTACGGCTGCGCTCCGACGGCCGCCTCACCGGCTACGTCCAGACCACCGTCCACCCCGACGCCGCCGAACTCGCCTGGGTGGTCGGCACCCCCTGGCAGGGCCGTGGCCTGGCCACCGAGGCCGCCCGCGCCCTGCTCGCCCACCTCACCGTCGCCGGCGTCACGACCGTCACCGCCCACATCCACCCCGACCACCACGCCTCCGCCGCCATCGCCCGCGCCCTCGGCCTCACCCCCACCGACGAGCAGCAGGACGGCGAAACCCGCTGGCAGGCGGGGCTCCCCCGGCCGTAGGGCCCCTCACTCCTTCCCGGGAGCCGGGTGGGGGTTGATGGCCTGCCCCTCGACGGGCTGCCCCCAGTCGTCGTCGCCGACGGCCCCCACGCAGTACCCCGAGCCCTCCACCCACCCCCCGGCGTCCTGGCACTGCTCCGCGGTGACGTCACGCGGGCCAGACCAGGCCACCGCCGTGGCGGTGGCCGCACCGGTGGCGAGCAGAACGGCGGCCGCGACCGTCAGGGCCGATCGGAGAACAGATGAGGTGACCATGCGGACAACGACAGCACGGACCCGAGGCCCCGCCCCCACCGACACGCCCGCCCACTCCCTCCACCCACCCCGCCAGGAATGCCGCCCGCCCTCGATGGGGTTGGATACGGGCATGGCATCTCGTGCACGTGTACGCGCCCCCGAGCTGGTCGGGGCAGGCGGTTGGCTGAACACCGGTGGCAAGGAGCTGGCACTCGCCGACTTCCGGGGCAAGATCACCATCCTGGACTTCTGGAAGTCCTACACAATGTAGGGATCTCCAGAGGGGGCGTACGTGCACCACCACACCCTGTGTGACCTGTACCTTCGGCTGTCCTTGGACCGGGACGGCAAGACGGCGATCGAACGGCAGGAAGCCGACTGCCGTGCGTGGGCCGAGCGCAATGGACTGACGGTCCGCAAGGTCCACATCGACCGGGGGCGCTCCGGCTTCAAGGACGTTGAGCGCAAGGGGTTCGACTCTGCCCTTGCCTCCGTGACTGCGGGCGTCGTCGGGACGCTGATCGTGTGGAAGCTGGACCGGCTGTCCCGGAAGGGCATCGGGCAGGTCGGCAAGGTCCTGGACGACATCGAGAGGGCGGGCGGCCGTCTGGTCTCTGTCGTCGACGGCCTTGACACCTCGAACGACTCGGCCCGCATGGTCGTCGCCATGCTCGCCGAACTCGCCCGGTCCGAGTCGAAGAACCTCGGCACCCGCGTGGCCCACGCGAAGCGGCACCTGCGCCGCCAGGGCCAATGGATCGGTGGACAGCCCCCGTACGGGCTGCTGGTCGACGCCGCCACGAAGAAGCTGACGCACGACCCCGAGACGGCCGTCTACGCCCGCCTCATCGCGGATGACGCGCTGGCCGGCAAGTCCCTCGTGCAGATCGCCCGACTGCTCAACGAGTACGACATCCCCTCGGCCCGGGGCGGTCAGTGGAACGCCGCGAGCATCATGAACCTGGTCAAGTCGCCTGCCTTCGCCGGTCTCATGCCCGAGACCGAAACCATCGAAGCCGAGGACGGCAGCCGCAGGTTCACCAGTCGAGTCTTCCCCTACCGAGACCCCGAGACGCTGGACACAGTGAGCATCGGCGAAGGCATCATCACGGTCGGCGAGCGCGAACGGATCATCCGGCAGCTCGAATCCCGGACCCGTACCCACGCAGGCAAGCGGATGCCGAAGCCGACCGGCACGGCGCTGCTCACCAGCCTGATCTTCTGCGACGTACCCGGGTGCGGTCGCCGGATGCACAAGGTCGGCAACAGCTACCAGTGCATGGCCCGCCGAGCGGGCAACCAGTGCCCCGGCGCCAGCGCCATGGCCGACCGGGTGGACGACTACGTGTCCGAGCGCTTCCTGTCGCTGCTCCCCGCTCTGGAGTTGGACGACCCGTTGCTGGTGACGATCGCCGACCGGTGGATGAAGCGGACCGATCCCGAAACCTTCGCCAAGCGAGACGCGATCGCCTCCGAAATCACCGACCAGGAGGCCCGGTTGGCCGACCTGGAAGAAGCCCGTTACGTCCGTGGCGAGTTCGACCGCCCCGGCGCACTCGACCGCTACGACCGCCTCGCCGCCCGACTCCAGAGCCGCATCGACGGCCTACGCGCCGACCTCGCCAACATCCCACTCCCCGCAGTCGACATCACACCGCTGCTGGACGGCGAAATGCTGTATCCCGCCTGGGAGGCGTCAACGCAGGACCAGAAGCGGGACCGCCTGTCTCTGGCCATAGACGGCGTGTTCATCAGCAAGGGCGAACGTGGCAAGCGCTTCGTCCCGGAGCAGCGCGTCCGCATCGAGTGGGCAGCGATCACGGAGTAGCCGCTCTGTGTGACCCTCCCAGCCCCGTCCGGCCCGATGGTCGGGTGGGGCTTCTTCGTGCCCGCTGGCGGCCATGTGGGCGTTCGCGGTCGGCCGGCGAAGGTGACGTGGTGACGGAATGACGGGTGATCCAGGTTTTCTCTAGACCGCGTGTGTCATAGAGAAACCAGAACTGGCCGTCATTTCGTCACCACGTCACCTGTACCGCACTGCCTCTCGCCGCCGACCAGGCGGGTGCCCCCTTCCACTCCTGCCCCAGCGCGGCAGGGAGGGAAATCTCCCGCATGGCTGATCGGACCGTTTTCGCGGTGTCCCATCCCGCTAGATCCTTGCCCGTCGGTCCTACGGGGCCACCGATGGGTGGACTCCCAAACCGCCCCCATGGGAGATCCAGGTAGGTTAAAGGCCGATCTGCGCCCCCAGCAGCAGATTTGCAGCCACCTGGCCTGGATCTCGGTACTCCGGGCGGTGTATCAACTCGGCAATGCTCCACGCCACCTGTGCGCTTCGTCCGGTTGTAGCCATACCCCGAGCATGAAGGGGTAGGTGGGGCTTAGCGTCAACCAGGGCAACTGTCGACCGTCCTTGAACTTTCCCGGTGCAACGCTGAAGTCGACGACGTGTTCAAGCTCCACTGCGAACGTCGCCGCTGAGGTCACAGCTCGCAGTCCGGACCCGCGCTCCAGAGTGATGGTTGCTTCACCGCCAGTGGCGGTCGTCAGGAACGGCTCGACCATCCCTTCTGCCATCAAGCCGGCAGGGTGAGTTGGGGTGCCGATCTGCTGCGACGTAGTGCGCTCGATCCGCTGAGCGAATGCTGCAAGCGGGACTGTGGCCCGAGGTGCTGCGCTTGCCTGCACGTTCATCGCCCGCCGCGTTACCGCCAGCACCAGCAGTGCGGCAATCAGTCCGACAGCCAAGCCAGCCTCCTGGTTGGCATGACCCCAGAACGGGGCGCCCACGATGCCAATGAGGCAGCCGATCGCGCTTCCGGAGGCGAAGGCGGTCATGGCCCTCGGGACAGCGAGCGCCAGGAAGACCGATGCGATACCTATGAGAAGAGCGGCGACGACCGCGTGCCACCACGCTGATATGTGCTCATCGTTCGCCCGCTGGAGAGGGAAGCCGATGCCCCCCAGAAGAACGCCAATCCGTAAACGATGCCCATGATCCGGATCTCTCGGCAGGTGATGTGTGGGCCACATCATGGCGCACCGGAGCCCGAGACGGCAGGGGCGTGAGTGGTCCGCTGTGGCTCCGGTGGACGTAGGCGGGGTCAAGCGGGACGTAGCCCGACCAGCGACAGCGCCACCAAGCGTTACGGGCCGGTGCTCGCCATAGCTACAACATCTCGCAAGACGAACCACGAACCGGACAAGACGTAGCCGCTGGCAGTCCCGGCCCCAGCTCGACAGACGCGTCCTGGGTGTGTTGCCGATTTCTCGCCCCACGGTGATCAACTAGTCATCTCTGCAAGAGTCTTCAGATCAAGAGCCGCCAAGAAGCAGGGTCGCGAAGGCACCTCTGACGGTCGCTGACGGGGTGTTCAGGGCACTCAAGGCGAGTCCGCGAGGCACGTTAGCGCCATGGGTTGTTGGCTTCTCGCAGTCTGGTGAGGAGATCCGCCCGCCGGTCGCGTTCCTCGGGCGTCAACGGGGCCTCGCTGAACTCCTCCGGAGACAGGACCGGTCGGAGCACGGCGGGCCGCGATGGGGGCCACGGGTGGGACCTCATCCAGCCGAACGGGTCCACGGGCGCAGCATCCTCACAAGGGCCTTCCGTGGGGGCCTGCGGGGCTCCCTGGACGTCATCCGTCATGGCGCACTGCCAGGCACTCCCCGTCGTCCACGTGCTGGGCACGCCACTTGGCGACCTTGCGCAGGATCGTGGGCATGTCCGGGTACTGCGCCTCCATGCCGTCGAAGAGGCCGCACCCGGGGCACTGGCCGGCGTCCGGGGCGGTCTCGGTCGTGATCGGCAGGATGCGTCCGACGATCGACATGCGGCTAACTCCCGTCACAGGGCACCGTCGTGTCCTGGCACTCGGGCAGCGCTCGGGTGACCGCCCAGGCCGACATCCCGGTGTCGTGGTCGCTGACACGGTTGAACGACGCCAACGTCCTGCGACGCACCGCCCTGCGTTCGGGGAACATCTGCGCACTCCGGTTCTTCGCCGTCATTGGTCTTCCTCCGCCGAGTTGTCACCAAGATCTGACAGCGCCCTGGACGGTGAAACCTCGCGCAAAGGACACTTCAGAACGTCCCTCACGCGGTACAACGTCCCTACAAGAGTCCGGGCTTTGCGGGGAGACACGCGAGATGCCGAACGAGAGACTGAAAGCCGTTATGGCGGCGGGTGGTTGGACGTGCGCCGCCCTGGCGGACAAGGCCGGCGTCGACACCAAATCCGTTGAGCGTTGGGCCAATCAGAACCGTACGCCCCGATTGGGGACGGCCCGTGCGGCTGCCGAAGCGCTGGGAGAAGACATGTTCGCTCTGTGGCCGAGTCTGCGGCAGCCACGTGCCGCGCGGGCGATAAGCCCCGAACTCGTGGCCCTGTACGAGCAGCGGGCCGACCTACCGGTATCCGCCATCGTGAACTTGCTGGAGAAGGCCACCGAGCACATCGACGTGCTGGTCTACGCCGCTGTGTTCCTCCACGAGGCCTACCCACGGCTCAACGATCTACTTCGGGAGCGCGCTGCCGAGGGCTGTGTGGTCCGGATCGCCATCGGCGACCCCGACAGCGAGAACGTGCGGCAGCGCGGTGAGGAAGAGAAGTTCGGCCACGGCATCGAGTCACGGTGCAGGCTCGCCCTCATGCACTACCGGCCGCTCCTCGGCACGCCCGGCATCGAGATCCGCACCCACGGCACCACGCTCTACAACAGCCTCTACCGGGCCGACGACCAGTTGTTGGTGAACGCCCACGTATGGGGCGTGAACGCCTTCGGAGCGCCGGTCTGGCACCTTCGACGGACAGGTGCGGGAACGCTCTTCGACACCTACGCTTCGAGCTTCGATGCGGTGTGGAACACCGCCCGACCGGTCGAGGAGAGCTGATCCGTGGCACGGACCGAGTACTACGACGATCCCAACGCCCCCAAGCCCAACCGACTGGTGGTCGCCGCATCCGCCGTCGTGACGGACGACGCCGGGCGCATCCTGCTCCAACGACGGGTAGACAACGGCCTGTACGCCCTGCCCGGCGGGACGATGGATCTGGGCGAGTCGCTGCCAGGCACGGCCGTGCGGGAGGTCTTCGAGGAGACCGGCCTGGAAGTCGAGATCACCGGCCTGGTCGGCACGTACACCGACCCGCGTCACGTCATCGCCTACTCGGACGGCGAGGTGAGGCAGCAGTTCAACGTCTGCTTCTCCGCCCGGGTGACCGGCGGCACGCTGCGCATCTCCGACGAGTCCACCGACCTCCGCTTCGTCCTCCCCGAGGAGATCACCAACCTGCCGATGCACCACACCCAGCACCTACGGCTCCGGCACTTCTTGGAGCAGAGGACTTCTCCGTACCTCGGTTAGACGGCGGCCCGAGCCTCCGTCGGCGCGACTTCTCACAGAACTCTAAGAAAAGCACCCATTTCCAGCATATCTACCCGGTGGGCATCATCAGGGTGTATGACGATCGTTAGCTTCTTGGATATCAGGCGCTCGCGGGAGTTGACTACGAAAGACAGAAGGATCATCCTTACGAGCATTTCTCGATCAGCGTGATCTATGCGGGCCATCTCGGAGCCGATAATTGGCATCGCAATGGCTTCTCGCCTACCATGACGGCCTACTGCCCTCCAGAGACCCCCAAGACTCAGCCAGAGATCGTCCATATTTGAGCTCACCGTCAAGTCATTCTCCATCTTTCCATAGGCCGAGCAAAAGTAGCTTTTCTCGCCACTGGAAAGCACCGCGACGGAGCCGACGGGATAGCGAATAAGTTTTCCCGCACGCTTGCTAGACCTGGTCTCCCGACTCTGCACCGGGAACCCAGCAAGAGAGACAGAAAGATCACTGTCCAGCTGGTCGATATCTCCAGCGTAAACCCGGTCCAAGAACTGCCCCTGCACACTCCCCCGCGATATTACGACATCCCCTGTCCAGTCCGTGTCAAATACGTCATTGAAGCCTATGACTAAATGGGATTGCTCGTCAAAAAGGTCTCCCACTTTGACTACGACAGTGATATCAGGCCTACCAAAGCTCCGACTGACTTTCGTCCGGGGAACAGCCCTCAGGACCCCACAAGCAAGCGATGACACCATCAGGGCAAGGAGGATGGCGATGCGTGACGTCTCAATATTCGGCCACAAGGCAAAAAGTAGCTGAATAATCCCCGAACCGACCCCGAATGCCAGAGTAGAGTTGGCTGCCAGGCTGCGCCACCAGCGTTTATTTCCAATGCAGCGGCAGATGCCGCGGGAAGCAAACATACTAAGCGAACTCACAGTCACCAGTCTCGTTTACGGCAGCCGAAATCAGCCATCGCAACTCTCAGGACCATCCAGGGGGCCGGCCGGAATCATTGCCCAGCATCTCGATGCCGCACCCAGAAGCTTTTAAATTCCCGCCCTGCATAATTCCATTGCTGCAACGGTAGCGAAATCCCCGGAATCTTTTCTAGTCGCTCATGCAGCTCATCGACCAAAGCATCGACATCCGACTCATCCCCAAGGAATGCCATCCGGATGTCACCCACCGCCTGGATCGCCTCTCCCAGGCTCAACGGAGGAACTACTACGGGGTACGTATCTTTCTCCAGGGCCCACGCCGCCCCCATTTCCATCAGACAGTAGGGGCGCGCCAAGAAATTTCTACTAACCAGCTCGATGACAAGGGTTGACTTCAAGAGAGTGGAGCGCAAGCGAGCCGGAATGCTCTCGCCGGAAGGAATTCCGGTCGATCTCTGAGAAGAGTAGAAGATTTGATCATTCGGCACCCCGCCAAGCAAAAGGAGCCTACGGAGTTCATCGGCCAGAATCTTGTCATGGGTGGCATGGCTTATGAATATCGATCGGTCATTCGACACAGTTCTCTGGCCACTTCCCAACGCTTCGCCTCGGCCGCTTTTAGTAGAAAATCTCTCTGCTTCGCCAAGGAGGTGAACATAGAAATCTCCACCCCTTGCTTTGGCTTCTCTAAGGGCTGATGTGACCTTCAGTGCCTTAGAACTCCAGGCGCCTGGCTTCCGATACGCGTCATCGAGGCCATGCGCGAAGAAGAACTTCTCGCTTTCAGCTTGAGTCATCGAAGCCAGCGACTCGGTCAGCTGCATTATGCGATCAGAAGGCCAAGGGTCAGACATGAATCGAGTGTAGCGAGGATGCTCCCTGCTGTCAGGACGTTCATGTTTCTCCAAAGACCCTGTGGCGTACGGCCCCTGTCAGGCCACTGACACCAGCTGCACCTCTAGCATCAATGCGCCTCAGAATTGTCAGCCAAATCTTTGATCACATAAGTTCATGCAGACACCATGGGCACCGGCCATCCATATCGCAGGGACCTGGACCTCCTAACAGCGGCGGATTTACTCGGCTCCGATCCGGGTCGTAGCCCGCAGCCTCCATGAGCACACCTCGGGCGGCACCAGCAGCACGCTCCGTGAGCCCCCCGGCGCTCTCCTGGGCTTCTGACGTGCCTCACCCCTGTCCTCAGCCGGCTGTCGCTCCCCTCCATGGGCCGTACGGAATGCTTCCACGACCCGATGGGGTTGGATGTGTGCATGGCTTCTCGTGCACGTGTCCGCGCCCCCGAGCTGGTCGGCGCCGGTGGATGGCTCAACACAGGCGGCAAGGAACTCAAGCTTGCCGACCTGCGAGGTAAGTGTGTCGTACTAGACTTCTGGACCTTCTGCTGCATCAACTGTCTGCACGTCCTGGACGAGCTGCGGGAGGTGGAGGAGAAGCACCGGGACACCGTGGTGATCGTCGGGGTGCACTCGCCGAAGTTCGTGCACGAGGCGGACCACCAGGCCGTGGTGGACGCGGTCGCCCGGTACGAGGTGCACCACCCAGTGCTGGACGATCCGGCGCTGGCGACGTGGAAGCAGTACGCGGTGCGGGCCTGGCCGACGCTGGTGGTGATCGACCCGGAGGGGTACGTGGTCGCCCAGCACGCGGGTGAGGGCCACGCGCACGCGATCGCGCGGCTGGTGGAGGAGCTGGAGGCCGAGCACGCGGCGAAGGGCACGCTGCGCCGCGGCGACGGCCCGTACGTGGCGCCGGAGCCGACCGCGGGGGACCTCAAGTTCCCCGGCAAGGCGATCCGCCTGCCCGACGGGCACTACCTGGTCGCCGACTCCGGCCACCACTCGCTGGTCGAGCTGGCCGAGGACGGCGAGACGGTGGTCCGCCGGATCGGCGACGGCCAGCGCGGCCTGGTGGACGGCACCAGCCCGCGGTTCAGCGAGCCGCAGGGCTTGGCGCTGCTGCCGGAGGGCTCGGACTACGACGTGATCGTGGCCGACACCGTCAACCACGCGCTGCGCGGGCTGCGGCTGGCCGACGGCAGCGTGACCACCCTGGCCGGCACCGGCCGCCAGTGGTGGCAGGGTTCGGCCACCGAGGGCCCGGCCCGCGAGGTGGACCTCTCCTCGCCCTGGGACGTCGCCTGGTTCGACGGCCGGGTGTGGATCGCCATGGCCGGCGTGCACCAGCTGTGGGCGTACGACCCGGCCGCCGGCACCGTCGGCGTCGCGGCCGGCACCACCAACGAAGGCCTGGTGGACGGGCCCGTCGACGAGGCCTGGTTCGCCCAGCCGTCCGGCCTGGCGGTCTCGGCGGACGGCGGGAAGCTGTGGGTGGCCGACTCGGAGACCTCCGCGCTGCGCTGGGTTTCACGTGAAACGAAGACGGTCCACACCGCCGTCGGCACCGGTCTGTTCGACTTCGGCCACCGGGACGGCGCGGCCGCCCAGGCGCTGCTCCAGCACCCGCTGGGCGTCACCGTGCTGCCGGACGGCTCGGTGGCCGTCAGCGACACCTACAACCACGCGCTGCGCCGCTTCGAGCCGGCGAACGGCGAGGTCACCACGCTGGCCACCGACCTGCGCGAGCCGTCCGGCGCGGTCCTGGTGGACGGGGACATCGTGGTGGTCGAGTCGGCCCGGCACCGGCTGACCAGGCTGCGGCTGCCGGACGAGGCGGTGCAGGTCGAGTCGGTCGCACACCGCACCCAGCGGGCGGCCACCGAGGTCGCGCCGGGCGCGTTCCGCCTGGACGTGGTGTTCTCGGCGCCGAGCGGCCAGAAGCTGGACGAGCGCTACGGCCCGTCCACCCGGCTGCTGGTCAGCGCGACCCCGCCCGAGCTGCTGGTCTCCGGCGCGGGCGCGGACACCGACCTCTCCCGCGAGCTGGTCCTCTCCGACGAGGTCGCCGAGGGCGTGCTGCACGTCTCGGCGATGGCGGCGTCCTGCGACGACGACCCGGAGATCGAGTTCCCGGCCTGCCACGTGCACCAGCAGGACTGGGGCGTGCCCGTGAAGCTGGTCGCCGACGGCGCCCGCCGACTGCCGCTGGTGCTCGCCGGACTGGAGTAGCCACCCGACACCCCACGCCCGGCGCCCGGCGCCCGGCGTTGCGGCCACAACGAAGGGGCCCGACGGAACGAACTCCGCCGGGCCCCTTCGCCATGGGGGATCAGCCCTCCAGGAAGGCCTTGATCGCGCTGGCCAGCAGGTACGGGTCCTCCGCACCGCACAGCTCGCGCGCCGAGTGCATGGACAGTGCCGCGATGCCGCAGTCCACCGTCCGGATGCCCAGGCGCGCCGCCGTGATCGGGCCGATGGTGGTGCCGCAGGGCATCGCGTTGTTGGAGACGAAGGACTGCCACGGCACGCCGGCCTTCTCGCAGGCGGCCGCGAACACCGCCCGGCCGACGCCGTCGGTCGCGTAGCGGTTGTTGACGTTGACCTTGAGGATCGGCCCGCCGTTCGGCAGCGGGTGGTGGCCCGGCTCGTGCCGCTCGGCGTAGTTCGGGTGGACGGCGTGGCCCATGTCCGAGGAGAGGCAGATCGTCCCGGCGAGCGCCCGGGCGCGGTCCTCCGGGGTGCCGCCGCGCGCGTGGACGCTGCGGTCGAGGACGTTGCCGAGCAGCGGGCTCTGCGCGCCGGTGTCCGACTCGCTGCCGGTCTCCTCGTGGTCGAAGGCGGCCAGCACCGGGATGTACGGCAGGTCGGCGGCGCCCTCGGCCGAGGCGACGGCGGCCAGCGCGGCGGTGGCGGCGTGGACGGACAGCAGGTTGTCCAGGCGCGGGCCGGCCAGCAGCTCGCGGTCACGGCCCAGGTAGGAGGCGGGCTGGACGTCGTGCGTCATGAGGTCCCAGCCCGCCACCTCGGCGGCGTCCAGGCCCGCGCGCTCGGCGACGTAGGCGATCAGCGAGCCCTCGTCGACCGGGCCGAGGCCCCAGATCGGGGTGAGGTGGCGCTGCTTGTCGAGCTTCATGCCGTCGTTGACCTGGCGGTCCAGGTGGATCGCGAGCTGCGGCACGCGCAGCAGCGGCTCGTCCAGCTGGACCAGCCGCGAACTGCCGTCCTTCAGCGCAAGGCGCCCGGAGAGCCCGAGGTCGCGGTCGAGCCAGGTGTTCAGCGGGACACCGCCGTAGATCTCCACCGCGACCTGCCGCCAGCCGGCCGAGCCGGTGTCCGGCACCGGCTTGACCCGCAGGTTGGGCGAGTCGGTGTGGGTGCCGACCACGCGGAACGGGGTTTCGGGGCGGGCGCTCTCCGGCAGGTACCAGGCGATCAGTGCACCGCCGCGGATCAGGTAGCGCCCGCCGGCGGCACCGTCCCAGGCGTCGGTCTCGGCGACCTGCCGGAAGCCTGCCTTCTCCAGCCGCTCGGCGGCGCTCGCGACCGCGTGGTACGGGGACGGCGAGGTGCCGAGGAACGCGATCAGATCGTCGCTGTGCGTCCGGTCGAAGAATGCCTGGCGGGCGGCGGCGGTCGACATACTGCTCCTGAGTCGAGGGAGGGCCGAAGCCGGATGGGGAGTCGGCTTCGCACCTTGAGCATATGCCCGTACACGGACAGGGCACTCGGAACCTCCCAACGGATGCAGAACGCGGACGCAACCGTGAAGTGACGCCGCGCCAAACTCCGTACACCCAGAGGTTCGCACCGATCGCGGACGGTCATCGGGAGGCCGCACTGCCGCTTCCCGCAAGGAAGTTGGCAGTGCACCGACGGCACCGACCGTACCAACTGCACCGCCCGCACCCCCGACCGCACCGACGCCGAAGGGCCCGGCGGAGAACCGGGCCCTTCGGCGTGAGGGTGGTGTCAGGCGGTCGGTGGGGTGGGGAGCCTTAGAAGGCCTCCTCCGCCAGCTCCATGATCTCGTTGTCCATGCCCTCGGCGATCAGCCGCTGCGGGGTGACGGTCGGCAGGATGTTCTTGGCGAAGAAGCGGGCCGCCGCGACCTTGCCCTGGTAGAACGGGACGTCCTTCTCCGAGGCGCCGGCCTCCAGCTTGGCCAGGGCCACCGCGGCCTGGCGCAGCAGCAGCCAGCCGACCACGACGTCGCCGGAGACCATCAGCAGGCGGGTGGTGTTGAGGCCCACCTTGTACATGTTCTTGACGTCCTGCTCGACCGAGGTCAGGTCGGCCAGCAGCTTGCCGACGATGGCCTCCAGGTCGCCGGCGGCCTTGGCGAGCAGCTCGCGCTCGGCGGCCAGGGCGTCGCCGCCCGCGGCCGAGCCGAGGAACTTCTGGATCTGCTCGGACAGCGCGGTGAGCGCCTGGCCGCCGTCCTTGACGATCTTGCGGAAGAAGAAGTCCTGGCCCTGGATCGCGGTGGTGCCCTCGTAGAGGGTGTCGATCTTGGCGTCCCGGATGTACTGCTCGATCGGGTACTCCTGCAGGTAGCCGGAGCCACCGAAGGTCTGCAGGGACTGGGCGAGCTGCTCGTAGGACTTCTCCGAGCCGTAGCCCTTGACGATCGGCAGCAGCAGGTCGTTGAGGCGCTCGGCGGCCTCGTCGCGCTCGCCGCGCAGGCCGGCGGCCAGCATGTCGTCCTGGACGGACGCGGTGAACAGGACCAGCGCGCGCATGCCCTCGGCGTAGGCCTTCTGGGTCAGCAGCGAGCGGCGCACGTCCGGGTGGTGGGTGATGGTGACGCGCGGGGCGGTCTTGTCCAGGAACTGCGAGATGTCGGCGCCCTGCACGCGCTCCTTGGCGTACTCCAGGGCGTTCAGGTAGCCGGTGGAGAGGGTGGCGATGGCCTTCGTGCCGACCATCATCCGGGCGAACTCGATGATCTTGAACATCTGGCGGATGCCGTCGACCTTCTCGCCGAGCAGCCAGCCCTTGGCGGGGTGCTTGGCGCCGAAGGTCATCTCGCAGGTGTTGGAGGCCTTGAGGCCCATCTTGTGCTCGACGTTGGTGGCGTAGGCGCCGTTGCGCTCGCCCAGCTCGCCGGTCTCCCAGTCGAAGTCGAACTTGGGGACGATGTACAGGCCGAGGCCCTTGGTGCCGGGCTTGCCGCCCTCGGGGCGGGCCAGCACCAGGTGGATGATGTTCTCGGACATGTCGTGCTCGCCCGAGGTGATGAAGCGCTTCACACCCTCGATGTGCCAGGAGCCGTCCTCCTGCTTGATCGCCTTGGTGCGGCCGGCGCCCACGTCCGAACCGGCGTCCGGCTCGGTGAGGACCATGGTGGCGCCCCAGAGGCGGTCGGTCATCCGCTGGGCGACCTTCTTCTGCTCCTCGGTGCCCTCGTCGTGGACGACGCCGGCGAAGGCGGGGCCGGAGGAGTACATCCAGATGGCCGGGTTGGAGCCCAGGACCTGCTCGGCGTAGGCCCAGATGAGGGAGGACGGGGTGACCTGGCCGCCGATCTCCTCCGGGATGCCCAGACGCCACCACTCGGCGTCCATGTAGGTCTGGTAGCTCTTCTTGAAGGTGGCCGGGATCGGCGCGGTGTTGGTCTCGGGGTCGAAGACCGGCGGGTTGCGGTCGGTGTCGACGAAGGACGCGGCGAGGTCGTTCTCGGCCAGGCGCGAGATCTCGCTCAGGATGTTCTTCGCGGTCTCGACGTCCATGTCCGCGAACGGTCCGGTGCCGTAGACCTGCTCGCGACCGAACACCTCGAAGAGGTTGAACTCCACGTCCCGCAGGTTGGACTTGTAGTGACCCATGGCCGTTTTCTCCGGTTCGTCGCTTCCGGGAGACCGCCGCGTTCGGGCGCCCCGTACCCACCAGTAGGCATCATGATGCTACCCAGCGGTAACTTGGGCAAGCCCTCGGCGGTGAATCCGCTATGAACGTGGTCACGTCCCACAAGCCGGGACGACCACTCCTTGTCAGGATCGACGCCACCACAGGCGGCTGCGCTCCCGATAGCCTGTCCGTGTGTACGGATATGACCAGAACGCATACCCGGGCGACCCCTACCAGCAGCAGGCGGGTCCGCAGCCGGGCATGAACGGCATGCCCGGCCCCGACGCCTACGGCGCGCAGTCGCAGACGCCCCAGCAGTCCCTCTACCCCGAGCCCTCCCCGCCGTCCCTGGCGGACGCCGTCCGGGCCTTCACCACCGGCTCGATGGCGGTCGAGGACTTCCAGGCCATCTTCATCACCTCGAAGGTGCACTGCCCGCGCGGCGAGCGCCCCGGCTTCCTGGCGCTGCACAACACGCCGACCCCGGTGATCCCGATGTTCAGCTCGCTGAAGGAACTGCGCCGCTACGCCGGCAAGGACTCCAAGCACTTCACCGTCACCGGCGCCGAGGTCCTGGACCTGCTGCCGACCGGCTACGGCTTCGCGCTGGACATGGAGGGCGAGCACCGGATGGTGTTCGACGCCAAGGCCGTCGAGCAGATGGTCGACTTCACCATGCGCCGGATGTACGGCTAGCCCATCCTGGGGGAGGAGCTCCGCGCTCCTTCGTCACCACATGGTTCAATTTTCAACTTGCTTGTTGTTGAGAATTGAACTAACCTCGTGGACGTAGGCCAGAGGAACCCCCCGAAGGAGGCCGACATGCCCGCCGTGACCGTCGACAACCCGCTGACCCTGCCCCGCGTCACCACCCCGGACGCCGCCGCCTCGACCGCCCGGCCGGTCCTGACCGTGGCTACCGCCCCCGAGGGCTTCGAGGGCGAGGGCTTCCCCGTCCGCCGCGCCTTCGCCAAGATCAACACCAAGTACCTCGACCCGTTCATCATGATGGACCAGATGGGCGAGGTGGATTATGCGGCTGGGGAGCCGAAGGGAACTCCCTGGCACCCGCACCGCGGCTTCGAGACGGTCACCTACATCATCGACGGAACGTTCATCCACCGGGACTCCCACGGCGGCGGCGGCGTCATCACCGACGGCGACACCCAGTGGATGACGGCCGGCTCCGGCCTCCTGCACATCGAGACCCCGCCGGAGTCTCTGGTGATGTCCGGCGGCCTGTTCCACGGCCTCCAGCTGTGGGTCAACCTGCCCGCCACGGACAAGATGATCGCCCCCAAGTACCAGGACATCCGCGGCGGCAGCGTCAAGCTCCTCGGCTCCGAGGACGGCGGCGCGCTGCTGCGGGTGATCGCCGGCGAGATCGACGGCCACCAGGGCCCCGGCGCCACCCACACCCCGATCACCATGATCCACGCGTCCGTCAGCCCCGGCGCCCAGGTCACCCTGCCCTGGCGCTCCGACTTCAACGCCCTCGCCTACGGCCTGGCCGGCAGCGGCTCGGCCGGCCAGGAGCGCCGCCCGTTCCACATGGGCCAGGCGGTCGTCTTCGGCGACGGCGACTCCCTCACCATCCGCGCCGACGAGAAGCAGGACTCGCGCAACGCCAACTTCGAGGTGGTCCTCCTCGGCGGCCTGCCGATCCGCGAACCCGTCGCCTGGTACGGCCCGTTCGTGATGAACAGCCACCGCGAACTCCAGCAGGCCATGGAGGACTTCCAGGCCGGCCGACTCGGCACCATCCCCGCCGACGCCAGCTGACCGCTTCCAGAAACAGGACCGCTCGCGTGAGCCCGTCTTTTCCCGAGACGGGCTCACGCGAGCGCGGTTGTTACTCGGCCAGGCTCCCGCTGGTCCTCGAACCCGTGAGTGGCAGGTCCCTTGCCCAACTCCTCTTCCAGCTCGGAGAACTGGGCTGCCGACAGCTTCGGAACCCTCGCAGGACCAGACGAACGCAAGGCCTCGGTACCGCTCTCGCGCCGGGCCCGCCGCCAACGCTCCACCGACCGGTCGCTCACCCGCAGGTCACGGGCGATCGTCGAAGTCTCACCCGCCTCGGACCGGCCTCTGCTCGTCGCCGCCGGCCACCCCGACTCCGGCCGGGCGGCCGACACCCTCCTGATCCTGCGGCACGGCGCGATGAACCAGAGCCGCTTCACCGCCCCCGAGGCGGTGCGCACGGCGCCGGCGGACGCCGTGGCGGCCCTTCTCGGATAGGGGCTTCCCCGCCCCGGCAGGGCCGGTGACGCACGACCGGGCGCGCCACCAGTGGTGGCGCGCCCGGTCGTGCGGTCCCCGCGTCCGTCGTCGCTACGCCCGCAGCGGGCGGAGCCAGGACCCGCTCGGATGACGGAATGCGGTCATGCGCTCGCGCCGCTCCGGCGTCGACGGGTCGCGGCGAGGCGGACGAGGACGTAGCCGAGACCCAGCAGCGCGCCGCCGGCGAGGCCGGCTGCGGTGACCGGGGCTCCGGCGCTCGCGAGCATCGGTGCGGGTGCCTGCGCGGCGGTGCCGTGCGCGGGGGCGGACGCGGGGTGGGTGCCGGCCGGGTGCTCGCCGGCCGGAGCGTTACCGGGGGTGGTGCCGTCGGGGTGGTTGTCCCACTGGCCGGGGCCGGGGTGGTGGTCGTCCCACCCGCCGTGGCCGCCGGGGTTGTGGCCGTCACAGCCGCCGTGGTCGTTGTCCTCGCAGGGGGTGCAGGCCACGATGGTCACGGTGTTGCTGGTGGCGGTCACCCTGGTGCCGTCGGGAGTGGTGCCGGTGACGGTCGCGGTGTCGGTGATCTTCCCGGCCTTCACGTCGTCCTCGGCGGTGGCGTAGGTCGCGGTGCAGGTCGTGGACGCGCCCGGGGCCAGGGTGGTCACCGGGCAGGAGACGGTCGGCGTGCCCGGACCGGAGTCCGTCACGGCGAGCGAACTCAGCGCCACGTCACCGGTGTTGGTGACGGTGAAGGTGTAGTGCAGGGCCTGGCCCGCGGCGGAGAACGAGGTCTCCTGGACGGCCTTGACGATCTTCAGGCCGGCGAAGGGCACGGTCACCTTGTTGCTGGTCGAGGTGACGGTCCGGCCTCCGGGGGCGGTCCCGGTCACCTGGGCGGTGTCGACGACCTTGCCCGCGGCGACGTCGGCGTCGGTGGTGACGTAGGCCGCGGTGCAGTTCTCCGAGGCGCCCGGTGCGAGCGGGCCGGTCGGGCAGGTGACGGTCGGGCTGCCGGGGCCGTTGTCCACCACCGCGATGGCGGTCAGCGGCTGGGCGCCCGTGTTGGTGACCGTGTAGGTGTAGTGGATGGTCTGCCCGGCGGCGGTGTACTGCGCCTCGGCGGCCTTCTTGACCACCGTGATCGCGACCAGCGGGGTGTTCACCTTGTTGCTGGTCGTGGTGATGGTCTGGCCACCCAGGTCGGTGCCGGCGACCTGGCCCTGGTCGGGGACGTTCTGGGCGGCGACGTCCGCCGCGGTCGTGACGTAGGTGGCCTGGCAGGTGGTGGACTGGCCGGGTGCGAGCTGGTTGGTGCCGCAGCCGGAGACGGTGACCCCGGGCGTCAGATCGGTCACCGTCACGTTGGTCAGCGGGGCCTGGCCGGTGTTGGTGACGGTGTAGGTGTAGGTGAGCGTCTCGCCCGGTGCCTGGAAGTTCGGCTGGACGGCCGACTTCGTGAGGGTCAGTGCCCGCAGCGGCACGGTGACCTTGTTACTGGTCGCGGTCACCGACTGGGTGCCGACGGTGCCGGTGAGGCTCGCCGTGTCGGTGATCTTGCCCGCCGTCGCGTCGGCGGCGGTCGCGGTGTGGGTGGCGGTGCAGTTCTCCGAGGCACCGGGCGCGAGCGGGCCGGTGGGGCAGGTGACCGTCGGGGTGCCGGGGCCGGTGTCGGTGACGGCGACGTTCGTCAGCGGCACCGGGGCGTTGTTGGTGACGACGTACGTGTAGTGCACCGTCTGCCCCGCGACGAACGAGGCCTCGGCCGCCTGCTTGGTGATCGTCGGGGCCGGGACGGTGACCGGCACGGTGGTGGTGCAGCCCGTCGCGGTCGCGCAGGTGCCGCCGGCGATGGTCGGCGCGACGTTGTTGGTCACCGCGAAGTTGCCGGTGTCGGGCTTGTTGACCTTGATCTGGTACGTCACGGTCACGGTGGACCCGGCGGCGGGCGGCGCCGTCAGCGTGCCCGACCAAGTCAGGGTGTTCCCGGTGACGGCGGCCGTTCCGGAGCTGGCGGTGACGGAGCCGGGCACCAGCGTGCCGTCCGTCAGCACGGCCGAGAGGTCGTCACTGAAACCCGCGAAGGTGGCCGGGTTGGTGCCGGTGTTGGCGACCGTCTCGGTGTAGGTCAGGACGTCGCCCTGGTTCACCGGGCCGGTCGGCGACACCGACTTCGCGACGGTGTAGGAGGTGCCGGCCGGCAGGTTGCAGTTCCCGCTGTCCTGGGTGGCGGAGGCGCCGTAGAAGCGGTGCCCGGTGTTGGCGATCGTCGTGGTGGGCAGGGTCGCGGTCGAGGAGGCGGTCGGGACCGAGTTCAGGGTCTCGATGGTGCCGTTCGCGCGGAAGACGTAGACGGTGCCGCCGGACTGGGCCATGCCGTAGATGGAGTTCGGGGTGCTGCCGATCTCGGTGATCGTGTTGTCGGGGTGGATGCGGAAGTAGAAGGTCGGGTTCTGGGCGATCGGATCGAACGCGACCCCGAGGACATCGCCGTCGGACAGGGTCACGAAGTCGCCCGAGGAGACGAGCCCGGCCGGATACGCGACGGGGAACAGCGTGCTCGCCCCGGTGGTGGGGTTGAGCGTCCAGATCTGGTTCGAGAAGAACGACCCGACGAGCAGGGTCCCGTCGGGCCGGGCGCTCAGCGCGTTGAAGTCGGACCCGAAAGCCGCGGCCGGACCGGTGATCGCCACCGACCCCGTCTCCGCACCGGTGGCCGGGTTGATCGTGTACAGCATCGCCGGGCTGGCGTGCCAGGTCACCCCGTACAGCGTGGTGCCGTCCGCACTCCAGGCGATGTCCCCGTAGTCCCGCACCAGCGGCACGGCGGCCAGCTGCGTACCGGTCGGGCTGTACTCGTACAGCTGGTCGCCGCCGCCACCGCTGTTCGCCCAGATCGGCACCGGCGGGCAGGTCAGCGCCCGGGGCCCGGACCGCTCGCCCGCACCGCCCGCCTTCGAAGCGGACGCACTGACGGACGTCGCCCCCCGCGCTGGGGAGGCCATGGCTGCACCTCCTCCCCAACCCGCCGTCATCCCGACCACCGCCAGCCCGATCGCCGCGGCGAGAGCGCCGCGCGACCGGCCGCGTCTGATCCCTGCCATACCGCCTCCGTTCCAGTCGGGCGCGATCATCACCAGGCCCACGCCATACCATTTGATGACACTAAGTGCATATATGAACACTGTGAGTGCCATGGTGTGCGCCGACTCGCTCGGTGATCCGCACTCGAACCGGAAGGCGGCTCCCACGTGTGGGCCACCTGGTCCCACCGCGATCCCGCGCCGGGCGTCCCGCCCCGGCGGCCCGCAGCCTGGCAACGCCGGGCAGCCCCCACCCCGCCCGGCGCCCACCGGCCGGGCCGCCCGCGCCAAGCACACCGGACTCGTGAAGATCACCTTCGCGGTCGAACCCGACCTGCCGCCCAACCTGCGCGTCGGCGTGTTCGCCGAGCCCCACACCTACGAGGGGTGGCTGCGCTTCTCCAGCGGCAACGGCACACCGCAGTCCGGAGCAGGCCGTGCGGGACTTCCGGTCCGGCCGGTTCGGCCACCCGATCGGCTGACCCGACGACCCCCGCCTCGGCCGACGGCGCGCTACAACAGCGCGTAGACGGCCGAGGCGTCGTCGTGCGCCTTCCCGCGCGGCCAGCGCTCGCAGGCGGCGTCGGCCCGCTCGACCTCGCGGACCTGCGCGATCAGCGCACGCGGCCCGGACTCGGCGAGCAGCCGCAGCGCGTCCGCCCAACTCCCCAGCCCGAAGCGCTCGGTGTAGCGCGAGGCGCCGTCGGTGAGCGCGGCCAGCGCGCGCAGCCGGTCCAGCCGGACGAAGCCGGTCTCGGCGTGCCCGGCCGCCTTCGGGCTGGCCGCGGCGATCCACGGGCCGTTGCCCCGGTTGCGGGCGGCCCGGACGGCCAGCGCGTACTCCAGGTGCAGCGCGGCCCGCTCGGCCGAGCCGGGGACGGTCGCCCAGACCTGCCGGCGCAGCCCCTCTCCGCCGGGGAAGCGCTGGTTGTCCCCGATCACCTTCGGCGGGCCCTCCTTGTACTCCAGCACCAACAGCGAGTCGCCGAGCACCAGGTACTCCAGCGACTCGCCGTGCCGCCGGGCCGCGACCACCATCGCGGCGGGGGTGTTGGGATGGCCGAGGTCGCAGCGGCCGCCGTGCAGCGCGGCCGTCTCCACGATGGCGTCGGCCAGGCACTCGGAGATCGAGCGGTCCACCCGGTCGGTGAGCCGGGCGAGCAGGTGCACTCCCAACCGGCGGACGTACCAGGCGGTTCCGTGCCGGCACCCGGACTCCAGGCCGGCCGGCGAACTCGCACCGTCCAGCAGTACCAGCGCCTCCGGCGAGGCCGCCGCGAAGTCCTCGCTCTCGCGGTCCGGCCGTCGTGCTTCCCCTGCGAGCTGTAGCTGCATCCCGACAGTGTGGCCGCCGCCCCCGGTCCCCGCCCAGACCCCCGCGCCGGTGTGGCGCGGGCCGGCCCCTGCCGTCCGGTGGCAGCCGGGGCGAATCAGCCATACCGTCGGATAACGACTGGACAATTCGGCCAATCAGGGCCTGTCGGGTTTGGGATCACCTTCGGGTGTCCAGGCGGCCCCGGACTGACGAGGAGCACAGGATGTTCTGGCAGTTCATCGTGCTACTGGCCGCGTCGGTCGGCTTTCCGACCGCCGCTCTGTTCTTCCTGATCGGCGGGCCGCGCTTCCCCGACGAGCAGCGCGGCGGCCGCTGACGTACGTCAGGCCTTCCAGGCCGGGTCGCGGCCCAACAGCGCCAGGACCCGGTCGAACCGGCCGTCGGCGCCGCCCGGTCGGCGCGCGCCCGATTCCGGGCCGGGCTCCAGGTCGGACTCCAGGCCCGACTCCGTGCCCGACTCCGTGCCCGGCTCCAGACTCGGGCGGAAGGCACGGCCGGGCGCCCGGGCCTCCGGTGTGTTCGGGACGGCCTCGGTCACCGCCAGCAGGGCGGAGGCCAGCGCGTCGTCACCGTCCACCGCCGCCACCAGGCCGCCCGGGGTGCCCAGCGCGGCCGCGACGTCCCAGCCGTGCACCAGGGTGTCGAGCAGGTGAAAGCCCACCGCCTGAGCGAGCGGGAAGGGGCCGCCGTCGCGGATCTCCGGGAGCCAGAGCGCCCGGTCGGCCGCGACCGCCTCCCGGAACCCGGCGGTGAGTTCGGCTCCGGTGTGGCGGAACGCGCCCGCCGGGTCGTCCCCGACCGGGGCGTCCGCGAAGAGGGCCGGATCGGGCCCGGCGCCCCGGGCGGCTGCGGCGAAGCCCTGGTGCTGGCCGACGATGTGCTCCATCAGCCGGCGCAGCGTCCACCCCGCGCACGGGGTCGGCAGGTCCAGCTGGTCCGGCCGCACGGCGGCCACCACCTCGGCGGCCAACTCCAGCGAACGGGCGTGCAGTTCGACGAGTCCTGCGGTACTGCTCATACGGCGCCAACCTCCTGACCGGCCGCCAGGAAGCCGATCGCGTTGTCGATGACGGTGGGCTCGGCGACGATCCGGCGGTGGCCGAGCCCTCGGGTGACCAGTAGTTCCAGCCGGTCACCGTACGCGGCTTTCAGGCGCCGCGCGTGCGATATTCCGACCACGTCGTCGCCCTCGTCGTGCGCCACCAGGATCGGCGGCGGGACCTGCTCGGGCCGGTGGGCGGCGTCGAAGCGGCGCCACGGGTCCTCGGTGCCGGCGAACAGCCGGTGCTCGATCCGGTGGCGCAGGTCCCGCTCGATCACCGGGCCGAGGCCGAGTCCGGCGCAGAACGCGCCCGGCAGGTAGCCGAAATCGCTGACCCCGGCGATGGCGACCAGCCGCCCGGCCCGGACGCCCTCGCGCAGCGCCAGGAACGCCCCGGCCACGC
Organism: Kitasatospora sp. NPDC087314; assembly: GCF_044744365.1. Taxonomy (NCBI): domain Bacteria; kingdom Bacillati; phylum Actinomycetota; class Actinomycetes; order Kitasatosporales; family Streptomycetaceae; genus Kitasatospora; species Kitasatospora sp. NPDC087314. Next base: position 500,409 of record NZ_JBIUYE010000003.1, on the reverse strand, counting down.
CCAGCGAGTGCGCCACGATCGCCTCGAACTCGCCGTATCTGCGCTGGAGTTGCCCGGCGATCTCGCGGTAGTCCAGCACCGTGGTGGCCCGGCCTCCGGAGTCACCGTGACCGGGCGCGTCGAAGCCGACCGGGCTCAGCCCGAGCGCGCGCAGCCGTGGCACGTAGGGGGAGAACCGGGAGGCGCGGGAGCGCCAGCCGTGCATCAGCAGGACCGGCCGGGTGCCGTCGCCCCAGCGGTAGACGACGACCTCCTCGCCGTTCACGGTGATCCGCTCGACGGCGGCCTGCCGGTGCGCGTCCCGCTCGTCGGGGCGCAGGGCGCTGCGCCGCAGCGGGCGCCGGAACAGCTCGTACGCGGCCCGGCCGGCCAGCCGGGGTGCGAGGCGCGAGGCGGTGTTGAGGGTGGTGCCGACCAGTGCGAGGGCCGGGTCCATGCGGTCTCCCTGTCGGTGCGGACGGGCGTGCCGAAGTGCGGGGGCCATGCTCGGCCCGGATATTAGCACGACCGTTCGTGCAGTTTTATGAAGGCGGACCGCCCCGGCTACCCTGGCGGCACGTACCCGCGACGGCGCCGACGACGAGAACTGAGGTGGACGATGGCCGGATCGACCACGGACGGACGGGTCCTGCGCGGCGAGGAGACCCGCCGGGCGGTACTGCACCGCGCCGTCGGGATCGCCTCCGTCGAAGGCCTCGACGCGCTCTCCATCGGCCGGCTCGCCACCGACCTCGGGCTCAGCAAGAGCGGCGTGTTCGCCGGCTTCGGCTCCAAGGAGGAGCTCCAGCTCGCCACCGTCCGCGCCGCCCGCCGGATCTTCGCCGACGCCGTCGTCGCCCCGGTCGCCGACGCCCCGCCCGGCCTCGCCCGGGCCCGCGCCCTCTGCGCGAGCTGGCTCGCCTACTCCCGGGCCAGGGTCTTCCCCGGCGGCTGCTTCTTCTACGGGGTCAGCGCCGAGTTCGACGCCCGCCCCGGCGCCGTCCGGGACGCCCTCGCCGACTGCGCCCGGGAGTGGCGCGAGGTGATCGTCGACGCCCTCGCCCAGGCCCGTGCCACCGGCGGCCTGCGGCCCGACACCGACCTCGGCGACCTCGCCTTCGCCCTGATCGCCGTCCTGGAGACGGCCAACTCGCAGGCCGTGCTGTTCGAGGAGGACATCCCCTACCAGCGGGCCGGCCGCCTCCTGCTGCGCCTGCTGCGCGCCGAGGCCACCGACCCGGCCGACCCGGTGCTCGCCTAGGGTCTAAAGCGCTTTCAACGCCCGTTCCAGGTGAGCCGCCTGGCTCAGCAGCCGCTCGTCGGCGCCCGCCACGCCGACCACCTGCAGGCCCAGCGGCAGCCCGTCCGCCGTCCGCCCGGCCGGCAGGCTCACCGCGGGCAGGCCGAGGTAGCTCCACGGCAGCGACATCACCGCGTCCCCGGTGCTGTGCAGCCCCTCCGGCGCCCCACCGGTCGCGGACGGCGCCAGCCACAGGTCCACCCCGGCCCCGGCGGTCGCCCCGGCGACCCGCTCGCGCAACCGCTCCCGGGCCTGCAGCGCGGCCGCCCGGTCCTCGGCCGCGACGCTCTGGCCGACCCGGATGCCCGCCGCCGTCTCCGGGCGGTACAGGCCGCCGAACCGGGCGAACCAGTCGGCGTGGCTGCGGGCCAGCTCGAAGCGGTTGATCGTCTGCAACTGCCGGGTGATCTCCGCGAAGTCCGGGAACAGCGGGACCCGGCGCGCCGCCAGGCCGGCCTGCTCCAGTCGCTCCAGCCACTCCTCGAAGGCGCGCAGCGCCGACGGCTCGGCCCGCTCCAGGTACGTCCCGTCCGGCACCCCGAGCACCGGCCGATCCCCCGCCGCCGCGCCCCGGCGGTCGTCACCTCGCCAGTCGTCGCAGAGCAGCGAGGCCGCCAGCGCCGCCCCGGCCAGGTCGGCCGTGAACACCCCCAGGGTGTCGAGGCTCGGCGCGTTCGGGATCACCCCGGCCGTCGGGATCCGCCCGTACGTCGGCCGGAAACCCACCACCCCGCAGTACGCGGCGGGCCGGATCACCGAACCCACCGTCTGGGTACCGATCGCCAGCGGCACCAGCCCCGCCGCGACGGCCGCCGCCGACCCGCTGCTGGAGCCGCCCGGGGTGTGCCCGGGATGGTGCGGGTTACGGGTCGGCCCGGGCGCGCTCGCCGCGAACTCCGCCGTGACCGTCTTCCCCGCGACCAGCGCCCCGGCCGCCCGCAGCCGGTCGACCACCACGGCCTGCGGCCCCGCCAGCACCCCCGGCGGCAGCGCCGAACCGGCGTGCGTGGGCAGCCCGTCCACGTGCACGATGTCCTTGACCCCCACCGCCACCCCGTACAGCGGCGGCCGCCCGGCCGGCTCCGGGTGCCGCGCGGCCAGCGCCCGCGCCTGCGCGCGCAGCCGTCCGTGCCGCCCCGGCTCCGGGACGAACGCGTGGATCAGTGGATCCACCCGCTCGACCAGCGCGCAGAACCGGTCGACGTGCTCGGACGGTCCCGGCACACCGGACCGCAGCTCGGCGGCCTCGCGGGTCAACGACCGTGGCCTGACGACGGGTTGCTCCATGCCGATCACGGTAGACCACCCGCCGGCCCGCTACGGGTGTTCGGCCGACAGGTACGGCGTCTCGCGCAGGTAGTACGCCCCGCAGGTGTGGCAGCACAGCTCCGGCGTCTTCCCCCAGTCCACCGGCTCCCGCACCTGCGCGCCCGGGTCGAGCTCCCGGCCGCACATCGCCACGCTCTCCGTCCCCCGGACCATGTGCCACAACCGCACCCCGCCGGTCGCACCCCCGGCCCCGTACTCGGCTCGCATCTGGTGCATCATGCCGCCATCGTCCGGCCCCCCGCCCACCCCGGCAACCGGGGGACACCCGGGCCCCGCCGCCGCATCGATCAAAAAGGGCCAGCCCTGATCGATATCCAGCCACTCCGACCCGGTAGGGTTCGCGGACGCGACCGCCGTAGGCGGCCTCCGCCGATGCCTCAAGTCGCCCCAAAACAGACACAATTCACCTAAAGCTGGAGCACTGATCGTGCGCTCTTCCCGTCTCCTGGCCGCGTCCGCCCTGGTGGCGCTCTCTCTCGGCGCCACGGTCGGCACCGCCACCGCCGGAGCCGTCGGGATCACCTCCTCCCCGGCTCCCACCGGCACCGCGACCGCCGCCACCACCACCCCGAGTGCTCCGGCGACCGCCACCACGCCGGGCACCCCGGCCCCGACGGGCACCGCCACCGCCAAGCCGACCACCCCGGCCCCGACGGGCACCGCCACCGCCAAGCCGACCACCCTGCCGACCCCGCCGGTGCCGACGCCCACCGGCGGCCCCTGCCGCGGCTACCTGCACGTGGACATCAAGGCCACCGGCACCGGCCTCGCGAAGGCCGTCCTGGTCAAGGGCGGTCCGGCCCAGGACGCCACGGTGACCTTCGAGAACACCAGCCCCGTCGACCTCAAGAAGGTCGACACCTACTTCTTCTTCACCGACATCGTCGAGACCGAGCCGGTGACCAACCCGGTCATCTGGGGCAAGGAAGCCTTCAACATCCAGGTGAAGCTGCCCGGCGGGGACTGGAAGACCCCCGCGTCGAGCACCGTCACGGGGGACATGTCCTACCTGAAGGTGGACCTCGGCGAGTACCAGATCGCCAAGGGCGGGAAGCTCACCCTCCAGGTGCGCCTCGCGGCCACCGACAAGGCCCTGAGCGCCCGCTACTTCGCCCAGCTGAGCGCCACCTCGGAGACCTTCGAGGCCAAGGACGTGCCCGGCACCCCCGCCGACGGCAGGTGCCTGTCCTACGGCGCCGACTACCGCGTCGACGACCACTTCACCGTGACTGACGCCGGGGCGGCCACCACCCCGGCCACCACTCCGGCCACCATCCCGGCCGCCGTCCCCGCCCCGGCCTCCGCCTCGCCGTCCGCGGGCCCGCACCTGGCCGAGACCGGTGCCGACTCCAGCACCCTGCCGATCGCCCTCGGCGGCGCCGCCGTCCTGGCGGCCGGCGCCGGCACCTTGGTCGTCCTCCGACGCCGCAAGGCCGGCGCCCACAGCTGACGCCTGGAGCTGCCAACCGGCGAGAGCACCGACCACTCCCTGGTCGGTGCTCTGCTGTTTTCTCTTGGGCGGGCCCCCGGCATTCCTCGGTTGTTGGGCATCAGCGCTACGACGCCGCGCGCAGGAGGGCGTCGTCCTGCCACTTGAGGATCTTGTCGAAGCTCACGATGGCGCCGCGCAGCGGGTGGTTGCGGAGTTGGACGTGGTCGGTGAGGGCGTGGATGAGGAAGAGGCCTCGGCCGGATTCGGCGGTGAGGTCGGGGAGGGCGTCGAGGTCGACCGGGCGCAGGGTGGGGGCCGGGGGCCGCGTGGGCAGGACGTGGGTGTCGTAGGGGCGGCCGTCGTACCGGGGGCGGTGGGCGGTGAGGACACGGGCCGGGACGGTGGCGCGGCCGCGCCGGGGCCGGCGGTGCGAGGCCGGGCGGGGCGGCGGCGGGGTGACCGGACGGCGGCGGAGCTGCGGGGCGGGGGCCGCGGCGGGGGCGGGCAGGCCGGGGCCGGAGTCGGTGACCTCGATCCGCAGCCGGTCGCCGCAGATCGAGGCGGTGACCTGGAAGCCATCGTCGGGCCGCCCGGCGGCGCCGTGCTCGACGGCGTTGGCGCAGGCCTCGCTGAGGGCGACGCCGAGGTCGTCGGCGATCTGCGGGTCGACGCCCGCCGTCGCCATGGCACCGAGCAGGATGCGCCGGGCCAGCGGAACGCTGGCCGGGTCGCGCTTGAGGTGCAGAGTCCACCAGATGTCCACGGGAGGTCCCTCCTGGCTGCGGCTCCACATACAACTAGGTATCTCCGGGCGATTCGGCGGTGAACCGTGCGCGGGGCCCGCTGCCGCCCGTTCGGCGGATGGACTGGGGCCGTGGATTGTGCCGAGTGGCGCACTCGCCGCCCTGCGCGCCGCCGCCGAACGGGGCATTCGTAGGGATTTCCCACCCTGCCCACGTCGGCGAGGTACGCGATGAGATGATGGCCCGGCCATGACTGCCCTCCCCGCCGCCCCGCTCCCGGGCGCCCTCGCACCGGACGCGCCGGTGGGGGCCGCCGCCTGGGATCTGCGGCTTGCCCGGGCCGTCCCGTTCGCGCTGGTCTGCACCTTGATAGCGGCCGCCGGGCACGCCCTGACCGGTGGCGGGAACGTGCCGCCGGCCGCGTTGGCGACGGGCTTCGCCGCGGTGCTGGTGCTCGCGGTGGCGTGCGGCGGGCGGGAGCGTTCGCTGGCGGCCATCGCCGGTGCGCTGGGCGCTGCCCAGCTCGGGCTGCACTGCCTGTTCCACAGCTTCAACGGCCACGCCGCGATCGGTGGCATGGCCGGCATGCACCACGGCGGTTCCGGCCCACTGACCCTGCCGGCCGTGGCCGGCCGGCTGATCTGCAACGAGTCGCACCCCGGCACGCTGACCGGCCTGCCCGGCAGCCCGACCGCCGAGCAGCTGGTCTCCTCGGCGGGCCTGGACCCGAGCGCGTACGCCGTCGCCCCGTGGTGGCAGGGCGGCGTGTTCGGGATGACGCCGTCGATGCTGGCCGGGCACCTGGCCGCCGCGCTGGTGGCGGGCTGGTGGCTGCGGCGCGGCGAGGCGGCGCTGTGGCGGCTGGTGCGGGTGACCGCGACGGCGGCCCGGGAGCACTGGGCGGCGCCGCTGCGGTCGGCACTGGTGCTGGTGGCCGCGCTGCTGCGCGGCCTGTTCGGCGTGGCCGGGCCGGCCCGCCGGTTCGGGACCCGGGGCGGCGAGCGTCCGCTTCCGGCGGGTGCCGTGCTGCGGCACAGCGTGGTGCGGCGCGGTCCGCCGTGCGGGGCCCTCGCGTACTGACCCACCCCCCCTGGCCCTCCGTTCGTGCCGGGTTCCGGTCGTGCGCAGCGTCCGGGTCGGTCCCGCGTGTCCCCGACACGCCGACGGCCCGTGGTTCCGCCCCCACACGTCCCCACGCGCGGCCCCGCCGAGGCACGGTCCTCCGTCGCCCGGCCGCGGGCCGGTCCGCCGAGCTCCGATCGGAGACCCGCATCATGCGTTCCCTTCCCACCCGCCGTCTCGCCGCCGTCGCCCTCACCGCCGCCGCCTCCGTGCTGGCGCTGGCCAGTCCCGCGTTCGCGCACGTCACCGTGAACCCGGGCGCGGCCCCGCAGGGCGGCTACACGGCCGTCGACTTCCGGGTGCCGAACGAGAGCGACACCGCCGGCACGGTGAAGCTGGAGGTCAACCTCCCGCTGGACCACCCGCTGGCCTCCGTCCGGACCCTGCCGCTGCCGGGCTGGACGGCGACCGTCGAGAAGGCGAAGCTCGACAAGCCGATCAAGGTGCACGGCAGCGACGTCAACGAGGCCGTCTCCAAGATCACCTGGACCGCCGACGCCGGCACCAAGATCGCCCCCGGCCAGTTCCAGGAGTTCCGGGTCTCGCTCGGCCCGCTGCCGGCCGACGCCGACAGCATGGTCTTCAAGACCCTGCAGAGCTACGACAACGGCGACATCGTCCGCTGGATCGACGAGTCCAAGGACGGCCAGCCCGAGCCGGCCCACCCGGCCCCCGTCCTGAAGCTCACCAAGGCCGCCGGTGACGACGCCCACAGCGGCGTCACCGCCTCCCCCTCCGCGGGCGCCCACGGTGACAGCTCCGACCACGCCGCGGCCGCGGACGGCGGCAAGTCCAGCGACTCCACCGCCCGGGTGCTCGGCGTCGTCGGCATCGTGGTCGGCGTGATCGGCACCGCCGTCGGCGTCCTCGGCCTGCGCCGCCGGAACAGCGGCTCCGCCTCCTGACCCACCCGCCGGCGGGGCCGTACCCACGCCCCGGGTACGGCCCCGCCGGCGGTCCCACCGCGCACGATCGGAACTCCCATGCCCCGCACCACCCGCACCACCCGCCTGGCCGGCGCGGCCGCCGTCGCGCTCGCCGCCGCCCTGACGCTGACCGCCTGCGGCTCCTCCGGGGGCGGCTCGACCCCCGCCAAGGTCACCCAGCAGAAGGCCGACTCGCCGTACCAGGGCACGGTGCTCACCAAGAACTTCGAGAAGCCGGACCTCCAGCTGACCGACACCTCCGGCCAGCCGTACGACCTGCGGCAGCAGACCAACGGCAAGACCACCCTGCTGTTCTTCGGCTACACCAGCTGCCCGGACGTCTGCCCGACCACCATGGGCGACATCGGCGTCGCGATGAAGGCGCTCTCCCCCGAGGACCGGCAGAAGGTCAACGTCGTCTTCGTCTCCACCGACCCGCAGCGCGACACCCCCAAGGTGCTGCGCACCTGGCTGGACTCGATGGGCAGCGACTTCATAGGCCTCACCGGCGACCTGGCCAAGGTGAAGACCGCCGCCCGGTCGCTCGGCATCATGATCGAGGACCCGGTGGTCAACGCCGACGGCACCGTCACCTCCACCCACGGCGCGCAGGTGCTGGCCTTCCTCCCCTCGGACGACAAGGCGCACGTGCTCTACCTGAGCGGCACCGAGGAGAAGACCTACGAGCACGACCTCCCGCTGCTCGCCAAGGGGGTCGCGGCGTGAAGGGCGCGACCGGCCGCACGACGCTCGGCTTCCGTCGGACGGCGCTCACGGGCGCGGTACTGGCGACGGCACTGGGCGGCGGCGCCATCCTGGTCGCCTGCGGGGCGGGCGGTCAGGACGGTGCCGGCGGCGGGCCCGCGAAGCTGAGCGTCGCCGACTCCTACATCCCGCTGCCCCCGGCCGGCGGGATGGCCGCCGGCTACCTGACCGTCCGCAACGACGGCGGGCAGGACCAGCTGCTCAAGGTGAGCAGCCCGGGCGCCGAGTCGGTCACCATGCACCGCTCGACCCCGTCCAGCATGGAGGAGGTCGCCAGCCTGGACGTGCCCGCGCACGGCGCGTTGCAGTTCGCCCGCGGCGGCACCCACCTGATGATCATGGGGTGGCAGAAGGCCCCCGCCCTCGGCGACGAGCTGGAGCTCGACCTGACCTTCGCCAAGTCCGGCACCCTCTCGGTCAAGGTGCCGGTCAAGGAGCTCACCTACCGCCCCAGCCAGAGTTAGGGGACCCGCCACCATGGAGAAGGCCTCCCGCCGCCGGATCGCCGGACTGCTCGGGGTGCTCGGCGCGGTGCTCGCGCTGATGCTCGCCGGCGCCGGACCGGCCGCCGCGCACGCCACCCTGGAGTCCACCGACCCGCACCAGAACGCGGTGGTCGCCGCCGCCCCGCAGGCGGTCACGCTGACCTTCAGCGAGTCCGTGTCGCTGTCCGACGACTCGGTGCGGGTGCTCGACCCGGCCGGCAAGGCGGTGGACACCGGCAACCCGGGGCACGCCGACGGCAAGGCGAACACCGCCCGGGTCGGCCTGAACAGCGGGCTCGCCAACGGCACGTACACCGTGGCCTGGCGGGCCGTCTCGGAGGACTCGCACCCGATCGGCGGCGCGTTCACCTTCTCCATCGGCGCGCCCTCGGACACCTCGGTGTCCGCCACCGCGCTGCAGGGCGCCAAGGCCGACGGCCTGGTCGCCGCCCTCTACGGCACCGGGCGCACCGTCGCGTACGCGGCCTTCGCGCTGCTCGCCGGCGTGGCCGCGTTCATCCTGATCTGCTGGCCGGACGGCGCGGCCCGGCGCCGGATGCAGCGGCTGCTGATGACCGGCTGGACCGCGCTGCTGACCTCCACCGTCGCGGTGCTGATGCTGCGCGGCCCGTACGAGCGCGGCTCGGGGATCGGCAAGGCCTTCGACCTGTCGCTGGTGCGCGCCACGCTGGACGAGCGGATCGGCACCGCGCTGGCCGCCCGGCTGCTGCTGCTCGCGGCGGGCGGGGTGTTCCTGTCGCTGCTCGTCGGCCAGTTGGGGCAGCCGGCCCGGCCGGCGGCGGCGCGGACCGGCGGCGACGCAGACTCCGGAACCGGGACCGCGGAAGCCGCCGAGGAGGCCGAGCTGCGGGAGCTGGAGCAGCGCGCCGCCGAGCGGCCGCAGCGCGAGGCCCGGCTGGGCCTCGGCGTCGCCGGGCTGGTGCTGTCGATCGCCCTGGCGGCGACCTGGGTCGGTGCCGACCACGCCTCGGTGGGCATCCAGGTCTGGCTGTCGCTGCCGCTCGGCATGCTGCACCTGATCGCGATGGCGCTCTGGCTGGGCGGCCTGGCCGCGCTGCTGGCCGGACTGCGCGAGGGCGTCGGCGCGCAGGTCGTCGACCGCTTCTCGAAGATCGCCTTCGGCTCGGTCGCGGTGCTGGTCGCCACCGGCGTCTACCAGTCCTGGCGCGGCCTCGGTAGCTGGGGCGCGCTGACCGGCACCGAGTACGGGCGGCTGCTGCTGGTGAAGACCGGCTGCGTGGTCGTGATGCTCGGCGTCGCCTGGGTCTCCCGCTCCTGGCTGGCCCGGCTGCGCTCGGCCCCGGCCGAGGCGGCGGAGGTCGAGCGGGCCGAGGCGCCGGAGCCGGTCGGTGTCGCGGCGCACTCCGAGGACCCGGTCCGCCGGGCCCAGCTGGCCCGTCAGCAGGCGGCCCGGGAGAGCGCCGGACGCGAGCGCGGGCTGACCCCGACCCGGGCCGTGCTGCGCCGCTCGGTGCTGGTCGAGGCGCTGGTCGCGGTGGCGGTGCTGGTGGTCACCACGATGCTCACCAACTCCCCGCCCGGGCGGGTGGCGAGCGAGGTCAAGGCCGGCGCCGCCGCGCCCGCCGCCGGGAGCTCGGCCGCGGACGCGCCCGCCCCGCAGACCGAGCCGGGCCGCACCCTGGAGCTCAGGCTCCCGTACGACACCAAGGGCCGCACGCCGAACGCCAAGGGCACCGCGACCGTCACCCTCAACCCGGCCCGGACCGGCTCCAACGAGGTGCACCTCGCCCTCGACGGCGCGGACGGACAGCCGGTGGACGTCCCCGAGGTGCAGCTCGCCTTCACCCTGCCGGACCGCGACCTCGGCCCGCTGCCGGTGGCGCTCACCCCGGAGGGCACCGGCCGCTGGAACGGCACCGCGCAGCTGCCACTGGCCGGCAACTGGGTGGTGTCGGTGCAGATCCGCTCCTCCGACATCGACCAGACCACCCCGACCCAGCAGCTCAAGATCGGCTGACCGCGATGGACCACGCACAATCGCCCGACCGCAGCGGCTTCACCCGGCGGGCCCTGCTCGGCACCGCCGGCGCCGGGCTGTTGGTCGGGGCCGGCGCGGGCGTCGCCGGGGCGGTCGCCCTGGACCGCCCCGGCGAGGCGTCCGCCACCGCACCGGGCGGCACGCTCGGCACGGCCCGGGTGCCGTTCCACGGCGAGCACCAGGCCGGCATCCTCGAACCCCAGCAGGCCCGGGTCCAGCTGGCCGCCTTCGACCTGGCCGAGGGCGTCGGCCGGGACGGGCTGCGCACCCTGCTCCAGCGCTGGACCAGGGCGGCCGAGCGGCTGACCGCGGGGGAGTCCGCCGAGGAGGCCGACACCCAGGTGGCCCTGGACGCCGGCCCCTGCTCGCTCACCCTCACCGTCGGCTTCGGCGTCGCCCTGTTCGACAAGGCCGGGCTGGCCGACCGCCGCCCGCAGGCGCTCGAACCGCTGCCGGCGTTCCCCGCCGACGCGCTCGACCCGGCGCGCGGCGACGGCGACCTGTTCGTCCAGATCGGCGCCGACGACGCCCTGGTGGCCGTGCACGCGCTGCGGGTGCTGCAGCGGCAGGCGGCCGGCACGGCGGCGCTGCGCTGGCAGTCGGCCGGCTTCGCCCGGACGCCCGGCGCCACCGCGCGCCCGATGACCGGCCGCAACCTGATGGGCCAGATCGACGGCACCAACAACCCCGCTCCCGGCGAGGACGGCTTCGCCGCCAAGGTGTTCTGCGCCGCCGGTCCGGAGCAGCCGGCCTGGCTGGCCGGCGGCTCGTACCTGGTGTTCCGGCGGATCCGGATGCTGCTGGACAACTGGGAGGCGCTGCCGCTGGAGCGGCAGGAGCGGGTGATCGGGCGGCGCAAGTCGGACGGCGCGCCGCTCGGTGCGCCCGCCGGGGCCGGCGAGCGCACCCCGGTCGACCTGGCCGCGCAGGGCCCGGACGGCGCGCTGGCGATCCCCGCCGACGCGCACGTGCGGGTCGCCGCCCCGGCCGCCAACGGCGGGGCGGCGATGCTGCGGCGCGGGTTCTCGTACCACGACGGCCTGCTGCCCGACGGCTCGCCGGACGCCGGGCTGCTCTTCCTGGCCTTCCAGGCCGACCCGCGCAAGGGCTTCACCCCGGTGCAGCGCAAGCTGTCCCGGGGGGACGGCCTCTCCCGCTTCCTGCGGCACGAGGCCAGCGGCCTGTACGCGGTGCCGCCGGGCGTACCGGCGGGCGGCTACCTCGGCCAGCAGCTGTTCGACTAGCCACCCGATCGGGGTCGCTCAGTCGGGGTCGCCCGATCGGGGTCGCCAGGTCTGGGCCACCCGATCGGGCCGCTCGACGAGGGCCGCTCGGTCTGGGCGGTCGAACGCCCCGGTCCCGGCCACTGGAACGCTTTCCTGGCCGGCCGGCGAAGTCGTTATGGTGACCTCTTCGGCACCACCCCCTGCTCCGGTTCCACCCAGTTCCCCACGGAGGCGTCATGTCGGCCACCCGCTACACCTACCTCGGTCCGGCCGGCACCTTCACCGAGGCGGCGCTGCGCACCCTGCCCGAGGCGGCGACCCGGGAGCTGGTGCCGCTGGCCACGGTGCCGCTGGTGCTGGACGCCGTGCGCGGCGGGGACGCCTCCGGGGCGTTCGTCCCGATCGAGAACTCGGTCGAGGGCGCCGTCACCGCGACCAACGACGAACTGGCCGCCGGCGCACCGCTGATGATCTACCGTGAGGTGCTGCTGCCGATCTCCTTCGCGCTGCTGGTGCGGCCGGGCACCGACCTGGCGGGGATCAAGACGGTGACCAGCCACCCGGTGGCCCAGGCGCAGGTGCGCCGCTGGCTGGCGGCCAACCTGCCGGACGCGCAGTGGGAGTCGGCCGCCTCCAACGCGGACGGCGCCCGGCTGGTCGCCGAGGGCCGGTACGACGGGGCGTTCGCGGGCGAGTTCGCGGCGCCGATCTACGGGCTGGACCCGCTGGTCAAGGACATCGCGGACGCGCAGACCGCGACCACCCGGTTCGTCCTGGTCGGCCGCCCGGGCCGGGTCTCCTCGCCGACCGGCGCGGACAAGACCTCGATGGTGGTCTGGCTGCCGGACGACCACCCGGGTGCGCTGCTGGAACTGCTGCAGGAGTTCGCGGTGCGCGGGGTCAACCTGATGCGGATCGAGTCCCGGCCGACCGGCGAGGGCATCGGCAACTACTGCTTCCTGATCGACTGCGAGGGGCACCTGTCCGAGCGCCGGGTGGCGGAGGCCGTGATGGGGCTCAAGCGGATCTGCCCGCAGGTGCGTTTCCTCGGCTCCTATCCGCGCGCCGACCGGCAGGTGTCCACCCACCGGCGGCCGGGGACCTCGGACGCCGAATTCACGGCCGCGGCGGACTGGCTCTCGCGGTGCCTCGACGGGCGCGCGGACGCCTGACCCGTGCCCGTCGGCTTCCCGGACGTCTCCCGACGCTTCCCGAAGGCCGCCCGCTCCTCGACGCCTTCCGTCCGACTGATGTCTTCGTGATGTCTTTCTGACCTTTTCCGACCGTTTCCGACGGCGCCGATCAGGTCGGAGGGGTGACCGCACCAGCCATCCACAGGGGCACCGACACCGGAACCCGCTGTCCACAGGGACACCCACTGTCCACAGCCGAAAGTTATCCACAGGCCTGGGGATGAGTCGACAAACCGGTATAGCCATTGCGCAGAACGGTCGGATCGCCGGTTTGCGTCGCAGAGATGATTTATCGGACCAGAGTCACCCGGGTGCCAGCAAATCACCCGTCCGAGTGGTTCAATTCCCTCACTCGAGAAGGTCAAATGAGGTTTGAAACCTCGATTTTCTGGTTCCGGCGATCGGAGGCCTCGCCTCCCCTTTGATCCACAGGTTCCGCCCCGAGCCTGTGGATAACCCGGCGGCGGCGAGTTCCCCACAGAAGTTATCCACAGGATCCGGGCAGTTATCCCCAGGGGAAAACCGGTACCGGTGGACGAGCCTCCGCCCGGTACGCTTGGGCCTGTGATTGACCTTCGCCTGCTTCGTGAGGACCCTGACCGAGTGCGCGCCTCGCAGCGCGTCCGTGGCGAGGACGTCGACCTGGTCGACGCCCTCCTCTCCGCCGACGAACGGCGCCGGTCCTCGGGCAGTCGCTTCGACGAACTGCGCAACGAGCAGCGGACGCTCGGCAAGCAGGTCGCCCAGGCCAAGGGCGAGGAGAAGACCGCCCTGCTGCAGCGCACCAAGGAGCTGGCCGCCGAGGTCAAGGCCGCGGACGCCGAGCAGTCCGCCGCCAAGGAGGAGGCCGACCGCCTGCTCCGCTCGCTGGCGAACCTCATCGACCCGGCCGCCCCGGTCGGCGGCGAGGAGGACTTCGTCACCCTGGAGGAGATCGGCACCCCGCGCGACTTCGCCGCCGAGGGCTTCGAGCCGCGCGACCACGTCGAGCTCGGCCAGATCCTGGGCGCGATCGACACCGAGCGCGGCGCCAAGGTCGCCGGCGCCCGCTCCTACTACCTGACCGGCGTCGGCGCGCTGCTGGAGCTCGCCCTGGTCAACATGGCCATCGCGCGGGCCACCGCGGCCGGCTTCATCCCGATGATCACCCCGACCCTGGTCCGGCCCGCCGCCATGGACGGCACCGGCTTCCTCGGCCAGGCCGCCGAGAACGTGTACCACCTCGCCGAGGACGACCGGTACCTGGTCGGCACCAGCGAGGTCCCGCTCGCCGCGTACCACATGGACGAGATCCTCGACGCCGAGAAGCTGCCGCTGCGCTACGCCGGCTACTCGTCCTGCTTCCGCCGCGAGGCCGGCACCTACGGCAAGGACACCCGCGGCATCATCCGCGTCCACCAGTTCGAGAAGGTGGAGATGTTCGTCTTCACCACGCCCGAGGACGCCGAGAACGAGCACCGCCGCCTGCTCCAGTGGGAGAAGGACTTCCTCAACGCGCTGGAGCTGCCCTACCGGGTGATCGACGTCGCCTCCGGCGACCTCGGTTCCTCGGCCGCGCGCAAGTTCGACATCGAGGCCTGGATCCCGACCCAGGGCAAGTACCGCGAGGTCACCTCGACCTCCAACACCACCGAGTACCAGGCCCGCCGGCTCGCCATCCGGATGCGCGAGGAGGGCAAGACCCGCCCGCTGGCCACCCTGAACGGCACCCTGGTCGCCGTCCCGCGCACCATCGTGGCGATCCTGGAGAACCACCAGCAGGCCGACGGCTCGGTGGTCGTGCCCGAGGCGCTGCGGCCGTTCCTCGGCGGCCGGACCGTCCTCGAACCGGTCAAGTAGCAGCGCACCACCCGCACCACCCGCAACTCCCGGGAGACGCACGGCCCATGAGCACCACCAGCCCCAGCCCCGTCTCCCCCGACGGTGGCGGCCTGCCCTACCGGCTGGTCGCCACCGACCTCGACGGCACCCTGCTGACCAGCACGGAGGCCGTCTCCGAGCGCACCCGCGCCGCGCTGGCCGCGGCCACCGGCGCGGGCGCGCTGCACATCATCGTGACCGGCCGCTCGGCCGTCTGGGCCCGCCCGGTCTTCGACGAGATCGGCTACACCGGGATAGCGGTCTGCGGTCAGGGCGCCCAGGTGTACGACGCCGGCGCGCACAAGCTGCTCACCTCGCTCACCCTGGACCGCCGGCTCGCCGCGCTCGCCATCGCCAAGATCGAGGCCGAGACCGGTCCGCTGGCCGTCGCCGCCAACCAGGACGGCCTGGACGGCCAGGTGCTGGCCGGCCCCGGGTACGAGCTGCTGATCGGCTCCGACCTCCCGGTCGTCCGGGTCGACCGGGAGCAGCTGCTCGACTCCCCGGTCAGCAAGCTCTACATCCAGCACCACGGCCTGACCGACGACGCGCTCGCCGAGGCCGCCCGCCGCGCCGCCGGGGACCTGGTCGGCGTCGTGATGGCCGGCGCCGGCGTGGTCGAACTGCTGCCCCTGGGCCTGTCCAAGGCCACCGGGCTGGCCGTGGCCGCCCGCCGGCTGGGCGTCCGCGGAGCCGACACCATCGCCTTCGGCGACATGCCCAACGACGTGCCGATGTTCGGCTGGGCGGCCCGCGGCGTCGCGATGGCCAACGCGCACGAGGAGCTGCTCGCGGTCGCCGACGAGGTCACCGCGACCAACGACGAGGACGGCGTCGCCGTCGTCCTGGAACGCCTCTACCGCACCGCCTAGGGGCTTGGGGACGGGCCCTGGCCAGGGTCTGTCCGGCCGATCCTGCCGGGCCCTGGAGCGGGCCCCACTCCCGTCCGCCGGTCTGTTCCGCGGCTGTTCCCGTCCGGTTGTAGGATGACCGGGCAAGCGGTTGTAGGATGACCGATGACCGGCGGTGACCAGCAGCGGAGGGAGTACCGGCATGACCGGCGACGGCAGTAGCCTGCACGCGGCCGGGCGGCGCTCCCTGGTGGACACCACGATCGACCAGCTGCGCGAGCAACTGGCCGGCGGGGCCTGGCCGGTGGGATCGCAGATCCCCACCGAGCACGAGCTCGCCGAGCGGCTGCAGGTCGGCCGGAACACCGTCCGGGAGGCGATCCGGGTGCTGGTGCACGCCGGCATGCTGGTCTCCCGACAGGGCGAGGGCACCTTCGTCCGCTCCACCAGCGACCCGGCGGCCGTCCTGCGCGGCGTCCAGCGCTCGGGCATCCGGGACGTCCTGGAGGTCCGGGCCGCGCTGGAGACCGAGGCCGCCCGGCTGGCCGCGCTGCGGCACACCCCCGCGGACGTCGACCGGATGCGGACCGCGCTGGCCCGCGAGGCCGAGGTGATCGCCTCGCACCCCGAGCGGACCGGCCGCGAGGCCACCGTCGAGCACGACCTGGAGTTCCACACCGCCGTCGTCGAGGCCGCGCACAACCCGGCGCTCACCGAGGTGTACCGCTACTTCGGCGCCTCGGTGCGCGAGTCGATGACCACGGCCTTCGGCGACCACGACATGCCCGAGGTGGTCGTGGCCACCCACGCGGCGCTGGTCGACGCGATCGAGAGCGGCGACCCGGACCGCGCCGAGGCCGCGTGTCGTGCGCTGCTCGCCGGCCCGACCGCGGCCGTCGAGCAGCTCCTCGCGGCCATCGCGGCCCGGAAGTAGGACGGCGCGAGCCCCCTTCCGCCGTCCCTCCCTCCTCGCACATTCACGAAAGAACAGCACACCCATGGCCGTCACGCGTGCCCGGCAGTCGGTTGCCACCGCCACCACCGCCTCCTCCCTCCCGCTTCCCGTCCGCACCCGGCTGGCCCACCCCGCCCTGCTGCTGACCGGCATCGTGCTGGTCGCGCTGAACATGCGCGCCTGCCTGGCGGCGGTGTCGCCGATGATCGTCGAAATCCAGCGGACCTTCGGCCTCTCCGCCACCGCGGGCGGGCTGATCACCACCGTGCCTGTGCTGTTCCAGGGCGTCGGCGCCCCGCTCACCCCCCTGCTGACCCGGCGGTTCGGCACCGAGCGGGTGGTGCTGGGCGCCGTCCTGGTGCTGGGCGCGGGCGTGCTGCTGCGGGTGCTGCCCTCGGTGGTGGCGCTGTACGCGGGCTGCGTGGTGATCGGCGTGGCCATCGCGGTGCTGAACGTGTCGATGCCGGGCCTGGTGAAGCGCGAGTTCCCGGACCGCGCGGCGGCGATGACCGGCGTCTACTCGACCACCATGCTGGTCGGCGCGACCCTGGCGGCCGGCCTCTCGGTGCCGCTGGAGCACGCCCTCGGCGGCGGCTGGCAGGCCTCGCTGGGCACCTGGTCGCTGCTCGCCCTGGTCGCCGCGGTGGCCTGGCTGCCGCAGGTGCTGCGCTCCCGACAGGAGCGGGCCGCGGTGGCCGCGGCGCCGGCCGGCCGCCCGGTGGAGAAGCCGATCGAGGGCATCTGGCGCTCGCCGCTGGCCTGGCAGATCAGCCTCTTCATGGGCATCTCGTCGCTGCTCGTGTACACCCTGGTCGCCTGGATGCCGACCATCCTGGCCGACCACGGCATGGACCGCGGCGAGTCCGCCCTGGTCTTCGCCTTCTCCAACCTGGTGCAGGTGGCGGGCGCCTTCCTGGTGCCGCTGCTGGCCGGCCGGATGACCCGCCAGCGCGGGCTGGCGATCGCCATGGCCGGGCTGAACGGCCTTGGCATCGCCCTGCTGCTGGTCGTGCCGGTCTCCGGCGCCTGGGTGTCGGCGACCATCCTGGGCGTCGCCCAGGGCGGTTCGCTGGGCCTGGGCCTGGCCTTCATCGTGCTGCGCACCGGCAGCGCGGCCGGCGCCGCCCAGCTGGGCGGGATGTCGCAGGCGGTCGGCTACCTGGTCGCGGCGGCCGGCCCGGTCGGCGCCGGCGCGCTGCACCAGCTCACCGGCGGCTGGACGGCCACGCTGGTGCTGATGCTGGTGCTGGTCACCGTGGTCGGCGCGGCCGGCTGGGGCGCGGGCCGCAGCCGGACGCTCGGCTGAGCCGGTCGTCCGGCTGACCGGACCGGGCGGCTCCTGGCCGGCCCCTGCCCGGGCGGCTACTCGTCGCCGGCCAGGGTCAGCCCGGCCAGCTTCACCGAGGCCAGCACCGTCGCCGCGACGGTGACCGCCAGCAGCAGCGGGACGGCCACCCCGAACGAGACGTCGGCGCCGATCGCGGCATCCCCCGCGACCGCCTCGGCCACCGAGCGGCCCCACTGCTGGACGCTCAGTGTCCGGGCGCCCGCCACGAAGTTGCCGATCAGCGACTCCCAGATCAGCGCGTACGCCAGACCGGCCACCACCGCGTGCCGGGTGACCACGCCGAGCAGCAGGAACAGCGCGCTGTACGCGGCTCCGGCGACCAGCACGGCCACGGTGTAGCCGAGGGCGACGCCGTCCCTGGTGCCGTACAGCAGCAGGCCGGAGAGCAGCGTCGGGACGGCGGCGAACACCCAGGTGGTGCCGATCGCGACGGCCAGCTTGGTGGTGACGATCTGCCACCGCGGCAGCGGCTTGGCCAACAGGTAGACGATCGAGCCGTCGTCGATCTCGGTGGCGATCACACCGGTGCCGACGACCAGGCCGAGGATCGGCACCAGGGTGCCGAGGCCGAGCTGGCCGAGGATCTTGACGGTCAGGTCGTGCTCGTCCCCGCCGGCGCCGCTCGCGAGGGCCGAGACGAGCAGCAGCAGGGCGGGGACCACCAGCAGCAGGATGCCGCGGCGGCGGCCCAGCAGGCCGCGCAGGGTCAGCCTGGCGACGGTCGGGTTCATGGTCGGTCGGCCCTTTCCTGGGTCCGGTACGGGAGTTCGGTGGCTCGGGCGCCCGGCCTCACGCGGAGACCAGGTAGGAGAAGACGCTCTCCAGCGACTCGTCGGCCGGCGAGACGGTGTACAGCCGGATGCCCGCGTCCCGGGCGACCCGGGGCAACAGGGTGGTGAAGCCCTGGAAGTTCACCGCCTCGATCCGCAGCGCCCGCTCCCGCCCGTCCACCTCGACGCCGGTCGTGGAACCGTCGGCGATCAGCGCGGCGGCCAGCCGGCGGTCGTCGCTGGAGCGGACCAGGTAGCGGTGCGGCCGGTCGGTCATCAGCCGGCGGATCTTCCGGAAGTCGCCCGAGGCGGCGTGCCGCCCGGCCACCACCACCTCGATGTGCCGGGCCAGTTGCTCGACCTCCTCCAGGATGTGGGAGGAGAACAGCACCGTCCGGCCGTCCGCGCCGAACCGGCGCAGCAGGTCCATCAGCTGGAGCCGCTGGCGCGGGTCCATGCCGTTGAACGGCTCGTCGAGCAGCAGCACGGACGGGTCGTGGACCAGCGCGGAGGCCATCTTGACGCGCTGCTTCATGCCCTTGGAGTACGTCCCGGTGCGGCGGTCCTTGGCGTACGCCATCTCCACCAGGTCCAGGGCCCGCCGGGCCGCGGCGCCCGGGTGGGCGAGCCCGTGCAGTTCGGCGTTGGCGAGCACGAACTCCCAGCCGGTCAGGTAGTCGTACATCGACTCCCGTTCGGGGACCAGCCCGATCTGCCGGTACACCTGCTGGTTGCGCCAGATCGGCGTGCCGTCCAGGGTCACCGCCCCGCTGGAGGGTGCGAGGAAGCCGCTCATCATGTGGATGAGCGTGGACTTGCCCGCGCCGTTCGGCCCGAGCAGGCCGGTGATGCCGGGGCCGATCGTCATACTGATGTCGTTGACGGCGACCACGTTCCCGAACCAGCGGGAGACCTTGTCGATGGTGATGGTGGCCATGACGCCCTCTCAAACTCCTCGGTTCATCAGACGCTGCGGTAACGGCGCAGCAGCAGCCCGTACGAGCCGGACACCATCGCGAGGACGGCGGCGGTGAAGACGACCGCGCCGAGCCCGCCGGGCGCGTGCATCCGGCCGACCGCGCCGTCGACGTCGAAGAGCTGGTTGGTCAGGCTCTCCACCAGGTCGTTCGGCGACAGCAGCGCGAACCACTGGGCGGAGTCCGGGACGGTGAGCTCGGTGGCGGTGCCGATCCGGGTCAGGATCGCCACCACGACCGTGCTGATCGCCAGGTACCCCATGATCCCGGCCACCCCGAAGCCGCGGCGCGGGGTGGCGGCGGCGATCACCAGCGCCACCGAGGACGGCACCAGGGCGTACAGCAGGGCGGCGACCAGGCCGATCAGGAAGTGCTCGGTGTTGTGCCCGAAGTCCAGCCGGCCGAGCACCGCGCCGAGGTAGAGCACCACCAGTGGCGCCGCCATCAGCAGGAACTGGGCGCAGACCATGGCGGCGAACTTCGCCCGGACGTAGTCGGCGCGGGTGATCGGGCGGGAGAAGTACAGCGGGACGGTGTGGTACCGGAGGTCCCGGGAGAGCAGCACCGGCGCCTGCGAGGCCAGGAAGATCGAGACGACCGGCGCGAACGACGACAGGTAGCGCGGGTAGTCCAGCGGCAGCGCCTTCGCGTCGGTGGCGAGGGCGATCGCCACCATGACCACGGCGGGCACGGAGACCACGCCGAGCACGAGCATCGGCAGCACCTTGGACTTGCCGGAGCGCCCGAGCCCGTACGCGGCGCGCAGGCTCTGGGTGAACAGCGAGCGGGTGGCGTAGGCGCGGCCGAGCCGGGGGCCGGTGTAACCGCGGTAGCCGATGTCGTGGATGACGCCGGTGGCGGCGGACCTGGTGTCAGGAGGCAGCGACATCGTCCGTCCCTCCCCTGCTCTCGTCGGTGAAGAGTTCGGCGACCCGGTGGCGGCGCTGCTCCAGCCGGACCAGACCGAGGCCCAGTCCGGCGACGGTGTCGCGGATGGTGTCGTAGGTGTCGTCGCCGGCCAGCCGGACCAGCAGCAGGTGCGAGCCCTCCGGCTGGACGGACAGCCCGGCGGCGGCCAGCCGTTCGCGGACCGCGTCGCCGGGTTCGAGCGCGAGGTCCTCCGGGTGGTCGGTGACCTCGACCGCGAGGACGGCGGTCGCCTCGGTGAAGGAGGCGGTGGAGGAGGAGCGCAGCAGCTTGCCGCCGTCGATGACGACCAGGTGGT
This sequence comes from Kitasatospora sp. NPDC087314, assembly GCF_044744365.1. Taxonomy (NCBI): domain Bacteria; kingdom Bacillati; phylum Actinomycetota; class Actinomycetes; order Kitasatosporales; family Streptomycetaceae; genus Kitasatospora; species Kitasatospora sp. NPDC087314. The sequence goes on along the minus strand of NZ_JBIUYE010000003.1, from coordinate 479,903 downwards.
CGCAGGTGCGCTCCAGCTCGCCGAGCAGGTGGGTGGTGACCAGCACCGAGATCCCGAAGTCGGAGTGGACCCGGCGGATCAGCCCCAGCATCTCGTCCCGGCCGGCCGGGTCGAGGCCGTTGGTCGGCTCGTCCAGCAGCACCAGCTTCGGGTCGTGCACCAGCGCCTGGGCGAGCTTGACCCGCTGCTTCATGCCGGTCGAGTACCCGCCCATCGGCCGGTACCGCTCCTCGTACAGGCCGACGTGCCGCAGGGTGTCCGCGGTGCGCTCGCGGGCGGCGGTGGCGGGCAGCCCCGCCATCCGGGCCATGTGCACCACGAACTCGGTGGCGGAGACGTCCGGTGGCAGGCAGTCGTGTTCGGGCATGTAGCCGACCCGTTCACGGATCTCCGGGCCCCTGGTGGCGACGTCGAGGCCGAGGACCTCGCCGCGGCCGGCCGTCGCCGGGGCGAGGCCGAGCAGGATCTTGATGAGGGTGGACTTGCCCGCCCCGTTGGACCCGACCAGCCCGACCACCCCGGGCTGCACCTCGACGGTGAGCTGGTCGAGGGCGGTGACCCGGGGGAACCTCTTGGTGAGGCCGTCCGTCTTGATGACAGCTGTGGACACCCGCTCAACGTAACGGGCTTACGGGGCAAGGGCCATGAGCTGGAATGACGAGCCCGCCTGCTGCTGCGGTATGACGCTGCCGAGGCTCTCCCCTAGGGGTCGGTGAACAGCCGGGCTGCGCCAACGGCGCCGAGTCGCTCACGGTGAAGTGACCCGACCCGCCCGCGGCATGCGGGCTGGCGGGCTGCCCAGGAACCGTGGATGCGGGCGAGCATCCATCCCTGCGAGTCGCATTCGCTCCTACGGGTGGTCGGGCTGGCGCGGCACGCGCCGCGCCCTGGAGAGTTTCGGCCGGCGGCCGCCGGCGGCGAGTTCGCCGAGGCGCTCGCCGATCACAGAGACTCCGGGGCGGGGCTCCTGCGCGTAGTACCAGGGCTTGCGCCGGCGCAGCAGGGCTTCTCCGTGCTCGCTCCACGTGAACCCGGGCTTCCGCAGCAGCTTCCGGAACACTGCGTCGACGGTTTCCGGGTGGGCGGCGGCCAGCCGGCGGATCGGCAGCGGCGCGATCGACTCCTCGCGCAGGTAGGCGCGCAACACGTCCAGGTGCTGCCGGCGACCCGCGAGGGCCGGGTCGGCGAAGAGGTCCCGCAGCATCCCGTAGTCGGCGTAGAAGTTGAGCCCGTCGACCTCGTCGTAGATGACGCCGACGGTGTCCGAGTCCGCGAGTTCTCGCGGCAGTTCGAAGGCCGGGAAGTCCAGGCCCGGGAGCCGCCCGTCGCGGGCACGGCCCGGATGCTCGGCGACGGCGGCCTCCTGACGGTGCCGGTAGTAGGCGTTGAGCCGGTCCTCGACTTCGGCAGGGGGAAGGACCAGCTCGTCGTTGCCGCAGAACTCGACGAACGCGGCCCGGTCCTCCCGCATCGACTCCCATCCCTGGTCGATCTTCTCGGGGTTGCGGAAGACCAGTTCGGGGTGGCTGGTGGCGAGTTGGAGCGCCGCCCGGGCGATCTCGGTGGCGCTGGACTTCGGGTAGTACGACATCGCACCTGAGATCAGCCATGTCCCGTCGGCAGAGTGGACGGGTACCAGGCACGCGAGGAGGAATCCTCCCTTGGACACTCCGCGGAAGGCCGCCCGCCCGACGTTCGAGTAGGTGCGGTACTCGAGGTCGTCGACCAGGTTCAGCAGGACGACGGCGTCCCCGTCCTTGCGCCGGACCTCGAAGATGCCCTCGACCGGGTCACGCCAGCCGAGCAGCATCTCCCGGTCCACTTCGCTCAAGTCCCGCCGCCCGGCGACGAACCGGTCCACCACGGTCGAACCGTCCGGCAGGCGGTACCGGAGGATGAAGTTGTCGGTGATCCGGATCGCCTCACCCTCGTCCAGCCGCCGCTCGGGGCCCGCCGCCTCCAGCAGGAGGGGGGTCAACCACCGGTCGAAGCGCGTGCCCTGGGCGAAGACGACGAGTTCGCCCTTCAGTTCGGAACTCCGCTCGATCAGGCCTCGCAACGACGCCTCGTCCCCGCTCTGTACAACGACAGCCACGCGAGCCCTCCCGGCCCTGAAGGTTCCGGCGCTCACTGCGCCCAGTAGTAGCGATATGCCTCGACCCACTCCGCTCCGTCCGGAGCCGGGTCCGGCAGTGGAAGGTCCAGTAGCCCGATCGTCTGCCGGAATCCTTCGCGGGTGCACCGGGCGACGATCCTGCCGTCCCGCGAGAGGTCGACGCCGCGCACGGTCACCTCGACGCCCAGCACCACGGTGCTGAACGGCACCGCCAGGTTCTCCTCGACGGCGGCGAACAGAGCCGTCATCTGCTCGTACTCGTCGTAGGTATCGACCGTCGCCTCGTCGACCAACGCGGCGAGTTCCCGTTTACTCAACGTGCCCATGGCGCCACGCTAGCCGACCTGCCCGTGACGTCTCGCGAGCGGTCCGAAACCCGTCCGGTGTGCACGCGTATTGTCGCCGCATGCGCTTGAGTACCGTTATCCTCCCCATCCACCGGTGGAGCGAGGGGCAGAAGATCTGGCGGCGGGCCGAGGACCTCGGGTTCCACGCCGCGTACACCTACGACCACCTGTCCTGGCGGTCCTTCCGGGAGGAGCCGTGGTTCGGGGCCGTGCCGACGCTGACCGCGGCGGCCGCGGCGACCGAGCGGATCCGGCTGGGCACGCTGGTGACCTCGCCGAACTTCCGGCACCCGGTGACGCTGGCGAAGGACCTGATCACGCTGGACGACGTGTCCGGCGGGCGGGTCACGCTGGGGATCGGGGCCGGCGGGACGGGCTTCGACGCGACGGCGCTGGGGCAGGAGGCGTGGTCGCCGAAGGAGCGGGCGGACCGGTTCGGCGAGTTCCTGCCGCTGCTCGACGAGCTGCTGCGCAATGACACCACCACCCACGAGGGCGCCTACTACTCGGCGGTCGAGGCGCGGAACGTCCCCGGCTGCGTGCAGACGCCCCGGGTGCCGTTCTACGTCGCCGCGACCGGGCCGCGCGGGCTGCGGCTGGCGGCCGAGTACGGGCAGGGCTGGGTGACGTACGGGGACCCGAAGGGCCCGGCGGACGTGCCGGTCGAGCAGGCGCCCGGCGTCATCGCGCAGCAGATCGGGAAGCTCACGGCGACCTGCGCGGCGAAGGGCCGCGACGTGGCGACCCTGGAGAAGGTGCTGCTGCAGGGCTCGACGGCGGAGACGCCGCTGGAGTCGCTGGACGCCTTCGTCGACTGGGCCGGGACGTACCGGGAGCTGGGCATCACCGAGCTGGTGATCCACTGGCCGGTGCCGGACTCGATCTTCGCGAACGACCTCGCGGTGTTCGAGCGGATCGCCACCGAGGGCCTCGCGCAGCTGGGCTAGCGGCGGCTGCTCGGCCGGCGGAAGCGGGGCCGGGCCCTCACGGGTGCGGGCGGGTGCGCTGGGCCGGGAGGCTGGGGGCGGGGGCGCGGCGGGCGATCTCGGCGAGGGTGTGGAAGAGGACGTCGCCGAGCAGGACCGGCTCGCGGGAGGCGTCCGGGGGTGCGTCCGGGGAGGGGGCGGCGGGCGGGGCGGTCGGGGGAGGCTCGTCTCGGAGCTGGCGAGTGGGCATGGCTCTTCCTGCCGACGGAGTGACCGTGCACAGTCCTGCCCGCCGCACCCGGGAGACACCCCGGTCAGCGGGCGAATCGGCCGGAAACGGCGCCTCGGGGGCCGAAAGCCGGGCGTCCGACGGGTCGGCGAGGCGGTCCTGTCTCGCCGGTGACCGGCGCGGCACCGATGGGCGAAGATGGACCGGTGACCGAAGCCCGTACCGCCCCCCGCCTCATCGCCACCGACCTGGACGGCACCCTGCTGTGCGCCGGCGGCACCGTCAGCGAACGCACCGCCGCGGCCCTGGCGGCCGCGGAGGCGGCCGGGGTCCAGGTGGTGTTCGTGACCGGGCGGCCGCCGCGCTGGATGCAGCAGGTGAGCGCGCACACCGGCGGCCACGGGGTGGCGATCTGCTCGAACGGCGGCGCGGTGGTGGACGTGCGGCGCGGTGAGCTGCTGGAGTCGTTCCCGCTGCCGGCGGAGACCGCGCTGGCGGTGATCGAGGTGCTGCGCGCCAAGCTGCCCGGTACCGCGTTCGCCTTCGAGTACCCGGCCGGGTTCGCCCGCGAGCCCGGGTACGAGGTGCCGATGTGGGGCGAGGAGGAGGACCACCCGGTCGGTCCGGCGGAGGAGCTGCTGGGGACGGGCGGACCGGTGCGGGGCCTGTTCAAGCTGCTGGCCAAGCACCCGGACCTCGACCCGGACAAGCTGCTGGGCGAGGCCCGGGAGGCGGCCGGGCACCTGGCCGAGATCACCCGCTCGGCGCCGATCCCGCTGCTGGAGATCAGCGCGCCCGGCGTCACCAAGGCCAGCACGCTGGCCCGCTGGTGCGCCGGGCACGGGATCGACCGGAGCGAGGTGGTCGCCTTCGGCGACATGCCGAACGACCTGGAGATGCTGGACTGGGCCGGCACCGCGTACGCCGTCGCCAACGCGCACCCGCAGGTGCTGGCGGCGGTGCCGCTGCACACCGTGAGCAACGAGCAGGACGGCGTCGCGGCGGTGCTGGAGGAGCTGCTGCGGCTCCCGCGGCAGGCGCCCGAGAAGGCCTGAAAGCCCAGCCGGGGAGGCCCGAACAGGCCTAGCCGAAGCGGCCGTTCACGTAGTCGGAGGTCCGCTGGTCGCGCGGGCTGCCGAAGATCTGCGCGGTCGGCCCGGCCTCCACGATCCGGCCCGGGGTGTCGTGGGTGGCCAGGAAGAAGGCGCAGGTCTGCGAGACGCGCTGGGCCTGCTGCATGTTGTGGGTGACGATCACGATGGTGAGCCGCCCACGCAGTTCGGCGATGGTCTCCTCGACCCGCCGGGTGGAGGTCGGGTCGAGCGCGGAGCACGGCTCGTCCATCAGCAGGATGTCCGGCGAGACCGCCAACGACCGTGCGATGCACAGGCGTTGCTGCTGCCCGCCGGAGAGAGCGCCGCCCGGGGTGTGCAGCCGGGTGTGGACCTCGTCCCAGAGCCCGGCCCGGCGCAGGCTGGTCTCCACCAGGTCCTGGCGCTCGTCCTTGGAGACCTTGATCCCGGCCAGCTTGAGCCCGCTGGCGACGTTGTCCTGGATGGACATCGCGGGGAACGGGTTGGGCCGCTGGAACACCATGCCGATCCGGCGCCGCACCTCGGCGGGACGCCGCCCGGGCCGGTAGACGTCGTCGCCCTCCAGCAGCACCTCGCCGGCGAGCGCGGCGCCGCGCACCATCTCGTGCATCCGGTTGAGGATCCGCAGGTAGGTGGACTTGCCGCAGCCGGACGGGCCGATCAACGCGGTCACCTCGCCGGCCGGCATCGCCAGCGAGACCCGCTCCAGCACCTTGTGGGTGCCGAACCAGGCGGAGACGTCCCTGGTCTCCAGCCCGGCCAGCGGCCCGCCGCCGGGGTGCGCGCCGGGCGGCAGCGGCGGGAGGGTGAGGGTGTCGGCGGCCGGGTCGATCGCCGGGGCGTCGGCCGTCGCCACGCCGGTCGCGGGTGTGTCGGTCATCGGTGCATCCGTCATCGGTACGGTCCTCCGGGCGCGCTTCAGTAGAGGTTGGGCAGCAGGGCGGCGGCGTTCTCGTAGACCGCCCAGAGCAGCGCGCCGATCACCGGCGCGAGGCTCAGGTAGGCCGCCGACGTCCGCCAGTACCGGGCCAGCAGGAGCGCGCCGAGCACCGCGCCCAGCAGGCCGAGCGACCACAGCTGCAACGTGGCCAGAGCGCCCTTGTCGGCGGCCAGCGCCTTGTCGTACGGGACGGTCCGGGGCCGGCCGCCGGGGTTCTGCTCGGGGTCGCCCTCCAGCCGGGCGCCGACCATCACGGTCGAGCCGGGGATCCAGTCGGAGTCCCCGGTGACCAGGACGAGGCGGTCGCGGGCCGGGTCGGTGATCGGGTGGTCGCCGTCGCCGTACACGTTGACGGTGTAGGTGAACCTGCCCTGCCCGGTGGTGGCCTCGATCTTGTCGCCGACCCGGAGCTTGGGCAGCTCGGCGAACGGCGCGCCGAAGGTGGCGCCGCGGCCGAACACCACCGCGACGCCGCCCTGGCCGGGCAGTGCGGTGTCCCGGCGGTGGCCGGGCCCGCGCATGAGGTCCCGGCCGGTGGTGCCCTCGACCACGACGGCCTGGTGCAGACCGATCGCCGGGATGTCGATCAGGGCCACCGGGTCGCCGTCGGCGGCGGCACCGGTCGGGGCGACGGCCCGGGCGAGCTGGTCCCGGAAGGTCTTGTACGCGGCGGACTGGAAGTGCCGCTCCTGGACGTGCGAGAGCGTGAACAGGTAGCCGACGAAGCCCAGCACGAGCGCGGCCAGCAGGCTGACCGCCCAGGCGCCCTGGAGGAAGCGGCGCCGCGCGGGGGTGACGGCGGGCCCGGCCGCGGGGGTCCCGACCCGGGGGGCCGGGGGCTCGGCCGGCCGCACGGGGGCGGCCGGCTTCTCCAGCACCGGGGCGGTCACGAGGCGCCGTCCGAGGACTTGCGCCGGCGCAGCAGCCGACGGCCGAGCAGCGGCGGAACGAGTACCACGGCGAGCAGTTCGAGGGCGGTGAGCGTGCTCAGCGTCCAGTCCTCGGGCTTGCCCGACACCTCGACCACGTTCGCCGCGACCTCGGTGGAACCGCTGCCACGGCCGCGGGCGACCACCTGGCCGGTCTGCGGGTCGACCACGTCCTCGGCACCCGGGTCGCCCGCCGCGGCGTCGGCCGCGTTCGGGTCCGCGGCGGCCGCACCACCGGCCGCCGCGGCGGCGTCCCCGGCACCGCCGGTGCCGGTGCCGGAGCCGGAGCCGCCCGCACCGCCCGTACCGCCGGCCGCACCACCGCTCGTACCGCTGCCGGTCCGGCCCGTACCGCCGCTGCCGCCGCCGCCCGTGCCACCCGTACCGCCGGTGCCACCGGTACCGCCGGCCGCGCCGCCGCCACTGCCGCCGCTGCTGGAACCGCCGGCGCCCGAACCGGTCTTGACCGCCTGGCCGTCCTGCACGGTGCAGTCCAGCGGAGCGCCCTGCTTGTCGCACGGGCTCGGCATCGGCGCGTTCTTGAGGACGGTCAGCTCACCGGCGGAGTTGAAGGTCGGGTTGGCGCAGTTGGACAGGGTGTCCGGGTCGACCGGGCTGGCGTTGCCGGGGATGCTCCTGGTCTGCAGCAGGCCGCCCTTGACCAGGCCGCGCGGGATCGGCGAGTAGCCGAGGCCGTCCGCCTCGCCCTGGCCCTCGCACAGCACGTAGGCGAGGAAGCGGCTGAGGGCACTGCCCTTGTCGTTGTTGAAGCGGGGCGGCGGGGGCAGCGCGGCCCCGGAGCGCGGCACGATCACGTAGCTGTAGCTGGAGATCGGGTAGGAGCGCGGGTCGTCCATGGTGTAGACGGAGTCGAGGTTCTGTTGCAGGTAGTTCGGGTCGCTCGCCGGGGTGTTGTCGTCCACGCCGCGGATCTTGGCCGCGGTGAGCGCCACGGCGACGTTGGAGGCGGTCGGCAGCGAGTAGTAGCCGGCCTGGTTGAGCACCTTCACGACCGGCCAGTTGCTGCGCTTGGCGAAGGCGTACTCGTCGTAGCCGATGGTGCCGAGGCCGGAGGAGGCCTTGATGTAGCCGGCGACGACGTCCGAGCCGTTCTGGGCGACCATCCGGCCGGACGGCGGGAAGAATTCGGTGTAGTCACCGCAGGAGACTCCGTTGACGGAGGAGCAGTACGCGTCCCACTGGTCCTTGTGGGTGTGCTCCATCCAGCGGGTGAACTGCGCGGTGGCGCCGGAGCCGTCCGAGCGGACCACCGGGGTGATCGGCAGGTTGGGCAGCGTCTTGCCGTAGTCGGCGGTGATCTTCGGGTCGTTCCAGTTGGTGATCTTGTTGGTGAAGATGTCGACGACGGTCTGCGGCGAGAGCCGCAGGTCGCGGACCTGCTTGCCGCCGACCACCAGGTTGTACATGAAGGTGGTGCCGCCGGCGGTGATCGGTACGTACGAGAAGCCGTAGGTCGGCTGCTCCGCGCTGCCCTGGCCGTTGCGGCGGCCCGCGTCGTTCACGCCGGCGTCGGGCGTGGTGCGGAACGGCACGTCGGAGGCGGTGAAGTCGTTCTGCCCGAGGGTCCAGGAGTTGCGGCCGGCCGCCGAGCCGACCGGATTGAAGCTGATCTGGATGCCCTGCGGCCCGACGTCCTGGCGCCACTGGTCGATGGCCGGACCGGCCCAGCTGGAGCCGTCCGCGCTCAGCGCGACGCTCGCCGCGAAGGCCCGGGAGCCCGGCCCCAGCATCGGCGCGGCCGCGAGCAGGAACAGGGACATCAGCAGGGCGAGCGCGCGGGCCACGGGGCGGCCGGCAGCCTCCCACGACATGGGGACTCCTCTGGGACGGAGGGTGGTTGGGTGGGTCATCAGCTGTTCCCGGGGAGTGGGACGGCGGTGGCCGACGCCTGGGCGGACGCGGTCCGCGCCATCGCCGGACGGACGGCGCCGGACGGCCGGGCGGCTCGTGCGGCGGCCTCGGCGCGCCGCGCCTCCCGGTCGATCCGGCGCTTCTGACGCCCGGTCAGCTCGCCCGGCTTGCGGCCGCCGAGCACGCGCGCGGTGACGAAGAGGATCAGCACCAGGACCATCAGGGTCAGTCCGGCCGCGAAGGCGCGGGCGACCATCTCGGGGTAGGGCTGCTTGACGTAGTTCCAGATGTACAGCGGCAGCGACACCTGGTGCTCGTGGAACGGGTCGGCGTTGAACTGCGAGGTGAAGCCCGAGGTCAGCAGGACCGGCGAGGTCTCTCCGACGCCGCGCGCCATGCCGAGCACCACCGCCGTCACCAGACCGGGCCGGGCGGTGGGAAGCACCACGTTCCACACCGTGCGCCACTGGCTGCCGCCGAGCGCGTACGAGGCCTCCCGCAGGGTGCCGGGCACCAGCCGGATGACCACCTCGGCGGCCCTGGTGACGATCGGCATCATCATCACGGTCAGCGCCAGCGCGGCCGCGAAGCCGCTCTTCTCGAAGCCGAAGGTGATGATGAAGACGCCGAGGATGAACAGGCCGGCCACGATGGAGGGCAGCGCGGTCATCGCCTCGACCAGCGTCCGCACCGGGCGCGCCAGCCGGCCGCCGACCTCGGACATGAAGATCGCCGCCGCGATGCCCAGTGGCACCGCGAACAGCGTTGCCAGGCCCAGCTGTTCGAGCGAGCCGACGATCGCGTTGAGCGCGCCGCCGGAGGTGATCGGGGAGAGCGCGGCGGTCTGCTCCATCGACTCGGTGAAGAAGTTGACGTGCCGGGCCGCCTCGTAGCCGCGGCTGGCCACGTAGCCGATCTGGTCGACGATCAGCGCGACCACCAGCAGCCCGGAGCTCCAGGAGGCCACCGACACCAGCCGGTCGCGCACCATCAGCTTGCCCCACTGGAGCCGGCCGAGCACGAAGTAGCCCGCCAGGAACAGGAGGTACCAGCAGACCAGGAAGCCGAACGCGCCGCTGAACGGCAGCACCCGCTCGTACAGCAGCCAGTTCAGCGCCAGCGAGCCGACCAGTGAGCCGGCCACGGTGAACACGTCCTCGCGGGTCACACCGCCGAGCCGCACCTTGGTCTGGGGGCGCGGTGGCGCGGCCTCGGCGGGCATCTCGGCGGAGCCGGGGGGCGTCGGACCTCCGGGCTCGGACGCGGCGACCGGTGGCAGGTCGAGCGTGGTCATCGGGTCGTCCCTTCGACGCGGTGGGTCATGTCGGTACGCCGCCTCAGTCCGCGGTGGAGGCCCCGGAGCGGGACCGGTTGATCACGAAGCCGGCCGCCACGTTGACCAGCAGGGTCAGCGCGAACAGCACCAGGCCGGCTGCCATCAGCGCGGAGAGCGAGAGCGCGTCCGACTCGCCGAAGCGCAGCGCGATGAGCGCCGAGATCGAGTTGGCGCCGTTCTCCAGGATGTGCGTGATGGTCTTGAAGCTCGGCGAGATGATCAGCGCGACCGCGATCGTCTCCCCCATCGCCCGGCCGAAGCCCAGCATGATCGCGCCGATCACGCCGCCCTTGCCGAACGGCAGGACCACCGCGCGCACCATCCCCCAACGGGTCGAGCCCAGCGCGTACGCGCCCTCCCGCTCGCCCTGCGGGGCCTGGGAGAACACCTCCCGGCTGAGCGAGGTCACGATCGGGATGATCATCAGCGCGACGACCACGCCCGCGATGAAGGTGGAGGAGGTGTAGGAGGTGCCGATGTCGCCGGTGCGCACCTTGAGGAAGGGGATCGTGTCGCCGAGGTGGTTGGTCAGCCAGCGGACGAAGCCGATGATGCGCGGCTGGAGGAAGAACAGCCCCCACAGGCCGTAGATGATGCTGGGGATCGCCGCCATCAGGTCGATCAGCGAGATCAGCGCCGCCCGCAACCGGACCGGCGCGTACTCGGAGATGAAGATCGCGGTGAAGAGGGCGACCGGGACGGCGATCACCAGGGCGATGACGGCGATCAGCAGGCCGTTCGGCAGGACGGCCGCGATGCCGAAGTTGTGCGCGGCGGTCTGCCACTTCTGCTCGGTCAGGAAGGACCAGCCGACCGCGCGCAGCGCGTCCGTGCCCCGCAGGACCAGGAAGAACGCGATCATCCCCATGATCGCGAAGACCGAGAGCCCGGCAACCCGCAGCACCCCGCGGAACAACCGGTCGCCCGGGGTCGCGGGGGCGGTGATGGCGCGCGGGACGTCCCGGTCGGGCCCGTGGTCGGGTTGGCCTGGCACCCCGGCGTACGGTGCCGCGGGCTCGGCGGCGGATGTCATGGTCTGCTCTCCGTGCTCGGGTGCGGGGGACGGATCCGGTGCGTACCCATTCGGCCAGCCACAGGTGGCCGGATCGGGTCGTGCGTGTGTACGAGGGCCCAACGCGGCAACTCCGTAGCGGAGTTGGGAACTCCAAAGGGCCGGACCGGACCGGCGAATGACGTGTCCGTGCTGGCGTTTCCCACCCAAGTCCTTTGGTGTGGGCGGCATTTGACTTCGATCACGCGCGGTCGGACCATTGGCCAATTCCGTTCCAGACGCAACGCGCGTTGACTCCAAGCGAGTTCACCCATGCGAAGCGACTCCACCCATGCGAAAACGACTCGGCGGGGCCGAAACGGCGGCCCCGCCGAGTCGTGCTTCGGTGATTCCGTTGTGTCGGCGCGTCAGACCGTCACGGACGGCGGCGCACCCGCGACCAGCCCTTCCGCACCTCCGCCAGCGCCCGCGCCCCGGCGGGCGTCCCGCCCAGGAAGAGCGCCGCCGGACCGCCGACCAGCAGCACCAGGCCGCCGATCAGCGCGACGGGCAGCAGCAGCCGGGCGGCGCCGGAGCGGTCGGACGCCGGAGTACCGGCGGCGACGGGCGCGGCGGACAGCGACTTGCCGGGCGTGCTGGGCGCCGCACCGGGCTTGGCACCCGCACCGGCACCCGCCGCCGCGCCGCCCGCCGCCGCCCCCGCTCCGCCGGCCGCGGTGCCCGCACCGCCGGTCGCGGCGCCCGCACCGGTGCCGGACAGGCCACCGGTGGAGGACCCGCCGGACCCGCCGGACGCCAGGTCCCCGGTCCCCCCGGAGGCCGCGGCCCCGCTCCCGCCGGACGCCCCGCCCTCACCGACCTGGGCGACCGAGGCGACGCCCTGCCCACCGTCCGTACCGGAGGCCGACGTCGAACCGTCACCGCCGGTCGCGGGCGGGTTCGGCGGCGCGGCCTGGTTGCCGGGCAGCTTGGCGTCCTGCGCCTCCAGGTGGCCGATCGCGTCCGCGGTCTGGGTCCGCTGGGCGGCGGTCAGGGCGAGGAAGCCGGGGGCGAGGTGGCCGGGCTCGTACCCGTAGACCTGGCCGGTGGTGGTCACCGCGCGCATGAACGTGGTCATCGCGGCCACCTTGCCGGCCGCGACGTCCTTGGTCGGGAGCATCGCGTACTGCACGGCGGTCAGCGGGTAGGCCTTCTGGTCACGCGAGAGGGCCGAGTCGGACGCGCCGTACGGCAGGGACTGTACGCCGGTGGCCTGGTCGACGGTCATGTCGGCGACGGCCGCCTGGAAGCCCGGGCCGTCCGGCGGGACGAACCCGCCGGCCGGGTTGAGCAGTTGGGCCTCGGGCAGCGAGTAGGCCTTCGCCTCACCGGTGTCCATGATCGCGAACAGGGTCCGCTTCCCGATCTTGAGCGGCGGGCACAGGTCGTGCGAGCCGTCCGACTTCGTGTCCCCGTTGACGCAGTTGGGCTGGTTCCACAGCACCTTGCGCACCACGTCGTTCAGCCCGGTCGAGATCGGGTTCCACTCGAACTGCTTCCAGTTGCGCTTGGCGTCCTCCGTCGCGTCCGGGATCCCCGAGGAGTCCTGCCGGACGAGGGAGTCGGTCGGGTAGCCGGAGAAGGCGGGGCGCAGGTAGAAGCTGTCCACGTGCATGCCCCACGGGTCGGACTCGCCGTCCAGGAAGCGCACCGCGTCGGGGTCCGAGGCGATCCACGACGTCAGCTGGTACGTCATGTCCGCCGTCCCGCCGAACACCGTCGGGGTGGTGTTGTTGGAGAGGCAGCCCGTGGGCCAGGAGACCGTGCCGTCCGAGGGCAGCGGGTTCAGCTTCTGGAACTCCGGGTCGTCGAAGATGCAGATCGGGTTGCCCTTCACCGACGGGATCGCGGCGCCGGGCGAGGCGTAGGACTGCGTGAGCAACTTGGCCAGCAACCGCGCGTTGAGCTTCATGCTCCTGATCTGCCGACCGGTGTTCGGGTCGTCCACGACGAACACCACGGAGATTCCCGAGGTCGCGATCGGCGCGTACACGTACGGGCGCGGTGGCGGCGCCTGGGTGTCCGGCCGGGACGCCAGCGCCATGTCGCCGTTGCCCGACAGGAAGTCCGCGCGGGCCTGCGCGTCGCCGTTCGCGAAGCCGTACGTGAGCGACATCGGCTCGGTGCCCTGGCACAGCCCGGCCTGCCACTGCGCCATCGCCCGCTTGGCCGGTTCGAGTCCGGCCACCCGGAAGGCCGCGTGCTGGTCCGGACAGGCCGCCGCCGTGGGGGCGAACTCCAACGGCACCACCGCGCGGCGCTCCCAGGAGCACTGCTCGGACGTCTTCATGTTCGTGTAGCGGTTGATGGTGCCGTTGAGCTTCAGGTCGGACGCCATGCCGAAGTCCAGGTCCAGGCTGTGGTTGTCGCAGCCGAGGACGCCCTTGCGGGTCTTGTCCGCCCAAGCGATGGTGTCGCCACCGTAGTTGGGCTCGACGACCAGCGAACACGGGTGCTTGTCGTCACAGCCCAGGGTGGGGCTCTGGTCGGCCGTGTAGAGCTCGATGTCCGCGAAGCCCGAACCGTCCGCGCCCGTGACCGAGACGGCCATGTTCGACGGGTAGTCGGGGAAGGTCGTCCCCGGGGCGGGCGTCTTCTGCTGGAAGCCCGCCGCCGCGTCGGCGTTGTACAGAGTGCTGTCGTAGCAGTCGGTGACCTTGGGGTCGGTGCCCCGGCACTGGTACACCCGCACCTGGTAGAAGGGCTGCTCGCTACGCGGTGCCGGCCCGTTCAGCCAGGGATCGCCGTTGGCGTCCGAGGTCGGGGTGAACCCCTTCCAACTGACGTGGACCACCTGGTTGACCAGGTTCTTGGTCTGCGCGACGCTCACGCTCCCCTCGGGGCCGTACACGCCGCCGTTCGGCTGCCACACCTTGGGCCCCGGCACCGTGACGGCGGAGCCCTCCGCCACGGCCTGCGGCAGGGCCCCCAGGCCGATCGGCAGCACGCCGATCGCGACCACCGACGACCACACCGTCGCGAGAGCGGGCAGTCGGCGGCGCCACCTGCCCCAAGGTCTCCGGTCGGGCGGTCGGACTCTCATGGCGGGCACCTCCGTGCGATTGCGCGCCGCCGGGAGACGCGGCGCAGGGGATCAGGCATCGAGCGGCCAACGATTCCGGTACCCGTCCATTCGGCCAGCCGCAGATGACCGGGTCCGGTCGCGCGCGTGTACGAGACCACAACGCGGCACCTCGGTCGCAGAGTTGACGCCTCCACGGGAAAACAGGCCCGTGCCTGTCGGCACGGGCCTGGACCAACCGGTGGGCGATGCTCAGCCGTTGACGGTCAGCGTGAAGGAACCGACCGCCTGACCGTTCGTGAAGAAGGCGGTGTTCAGCTTGCCGTCGAGGAACTGCGCGCCCGAGGCGTCCACGGTGAGGGCGGACGCGGTCAGGGACTGCGTGGTACCGCTCTGCTCGGTCCGCTGAAGGCCGGCCGGCTTGAACAGCAGGACCGGGTCGGTGGCGCCGTCCGGCACACCGGTGAGGCGCCAGTCGTCGGCGCTGAACGCGAGCTGCTTGAAGAGCACGCTCTTACCGGTGAAGACGTCGACGAACAGCAGGCTGCCACCGAGCGTCGCGTTGCCGTAGTAGCCGCGCAGGTTGACGCTGCCGCCGGTCACCGGGAGGCTCGTCGACAGGCCCGCGGTGGTGTTGTAGGAAACGCCGGCGTTCGGCAGCGGGACGATGAACACGCCGTTGTTCGCCGCGGCCTGGAGGAAGGTGTTGTTCTCGGTCACCACGGCGCTGCCGGTGGGGGCGGGAGCGCCGTCGGCCGCGGCCACGCCGCTGAAGGCGGTGACGGCGAGGACGACCGCGACGCCGCCGGCGAGGAACCGACCGGTGGTACGGGACATGCTGGTCTCCTTGGGAGAGGAAGGTTTCGCGCTGAGGGTGGAGCACCGGTCCGAGGACCGGCCGACGGGTCCGACCGGAGCCGGATCCGTGGTTCAGGGGTGCGGTACGGAGCCACAGGTGGGCAGCGCGAGATTCCGCGTCCCGCCGGGTCGGCGGCGACGGTGGGGCGCGGGGTGCCCCGTGGTCTCAGGTGCGGGTGGCGACACCGCGGGCCGCGGTCGGCAGCAGGTGGGCGTTGTGGTCGGGGGCCGGCTGATCCATCAGCCGGCCCGTTCCCTTCGGGACGCCCTGCCGGTGGGCCGGCGGCCACGGGCGCGAAGCCCGTGGCCGCCGGATGGTGCGGGGTGAATCAGGTGAGGGTGGCGACACCGCAGGCCGGGGTGGCCAGGAAGCCGTAGCTCGCCAGGTCGGCGGCGGCGACCGGGTCGGTGCAGATCCAGCCGTTGGAGCCGAAGATCGCCTGGAGCGCCTGGCCGTGCGCGTCGGTCGCCGTCCACTCGGTGTCGCGGACCACGTTGTAGACCACGCGGCCGAAGGAGGAGTTGGCGAACTTGGTGTTGATCACGTTGTTGGTGATCGGGGTCAGGGTGGCGCCGTTGACCACGATGTTGCGCAGGGTCAGGCTGCCGGGGGCGTCGGTCGCCGTGCCGTGGCCGCCGACGGTCTGGCCGAGGTAGTGGGCGACGGAGTAGGGGAAGACGACGTTCGGGTCGGTCAGGTTGGCGTCGGTGCCCTCGTTCTCCTCCGGGCCGGTGGTGACGCAGGCGCCGGGGGTGGTCACGCCGATCGCGCCCAGGAAGAAGGAGCGCGTGCCGGAGTCGGCCTGCGGCAGGAACGGCTTGATGGTGGCGTTCGGCAGGCTCGCGTTGATCTGGGTCCAGTTGGTGGTGGTGCAGTTGTAGATCGCGGTCAGCTGCGCCGAGGTCAGCTGCGCCGGGGCGTTGCCGGTGCTCGGGGCGGACCAGGTGACGGCGTCCTTGGCGAGCGCGACGAAGTCCAGGCCGTGGGCGTCGGTCGCCGCCGGGCCGCGCGAGGAGCGGGCGAAGTCCACGGTCGCGCTGGTGTTGGCGACCAGGGCCTTGATGCCGGCGCCGGAGCCGTTCGGGCGGGCGATCGAGGTGGCACCGGTCTTGGTGGTGATCGGCGAGGTGCCGGTCGCGTCCCAGCTGTACAGGTGCGGCGCGGTGGAACCGGCACCCAGGGAGGCGTTGTAGTCGGCCGAGAACTGGTTCAGCAGAACCTGGATGGTGTCCGAGCCGACACCCACGATGTCCTGGGCGGCCGGGGTGACACCGGCGGCCGGGTCGGCGACGGCCGAGCCCGAGGCGACGGTGGCGAGGGAGGTCGCCAGCGCGGCGGCGGTGAGAAGCTTGGCAGCGGTCTTACGCATGTTCTTGTTCCTCCGGTGGGAGAGACCTGCATCGCGTTACCCGGGCCCTGATGGGGAGCCCGGGGCCGGGGGACCGCCTCCGCTGCGGCCCGGTCCGGCAGTGCTGATCCTGTCTGGCCGGCAGGTCGCGCCGGAAGGGTGGTCGAGACCGGCTCGGGAATGTCGACTCATCGGTTCGACGAGGTTTAGGCACTGGTCAGTGCGCACGTGACAGGGGCACAACCCGGTGTCCGAACCCGGTCGACGTTCTTCTCCAGGAGGCGGCTCGGGGGGGTGCCGGAAACCTGCGCTTCACCGGAAGAGCACGAACGCCCCGGTCGCCTCACAGCGGCCGGCGGACGTCCCGCCCGTTGCGCCGCAACTCCTGCCCCACCCACTGCAATCCGGCCAGAAACCCCTCGATCCCCGCCTGGCACTGGTCGCGCCGCAGGTACCCGCGCGCGCTGCGCGCGACCGGAACGGCGTCGGCCGCCCCCGGCCGGGTGCTGCGCACCGGCAGGTAGGCGGACCAGACCCACTGCCGGCCCTCGGACTGCCCCGTCGAACACCGCAGGGCGGCCCGTTCGATGATCAGTTCCCGTACCGCCTCGGCGAGTTCGTCCTCGCTCCGGTACGTGCGCACGCCGACGCCGAGCGGCCGCCCGTTGGCGGCGCGCAGGGCCCAGCCCAGGCAGCGGTCGGCCGCGGGCACGATCAGCAGCCGCGGGCCGCGCCGCTCAGCGGCCATCGGTGCGTCTCAACGACACGGCCCTCTCGGGCAGTTCCCGCGGGGGCTGTTTGGCGAGCAGCACGACGAAGCGGCGGAAGGCGTTCTGGCAGGTCGCGTACCGCTCGTAGGCGCGGCTGGAGCGCACTTCAGGGAGGCTGCGCGAACCCGGGATGACCCAGATCCAGCCGATGCCGTCGCGGACGTGGGTGATCCGCGCGGTGAGCTCGGCGGCCCCGACGCGTAACCCGTCGAAGCCGCGCTCGGCCTCGCCGGGTGTCTCGAACATGGCCGGGGTGATCGCCACCACTCGGCCGTTCGGCGCCTTCAGCTGCCAGCGGTAGCGCCCGTCCGGGGCCCGCTCAGTCCTGAACCCGCCCCGCCTTACCCCTGCTGCGGTGTTCCCGCGGCCAGACGCGTCCACTGCTCCCCCGTCCGGTTACCCCTCCGAGACCGGAGCAAAGCTATGTGTGCACACTGAGCCGCCGAAAGCCCAGAACGTTCACAACTTGCGCTGTTGGTCGGGAAGTTCTCCCTCGTTTAACTTTCACCAGCCAGCTGCGAGAGGGCGATCGGGGCCGGGCTCAGAGCCGGGCCGTCCAGCGGACCATGGTGCCCTTCCGGTACGGCCCGACCTCGTGCCAGGCGTCGCCGCCGAGCGCCTCGGCCCGCCGGGTCAGGTTGAGCAGGCCGCTGCGCCGGCCGCCCGGCGGAATGCCGATGCCGTCGTCGGTCACCGTCAGCAGTACGCCCGGTCGCCCGCCCCGGTCCAGCGAGTCCGGGTCGCCGCTGACCGGCCGGCCGCCGTCGTCCAGGTGGGCGGTCGCGTCGATCTCCACGCCGACCCGGGAGGCCCGCGCGTGCCGGGCCGTGTTGGAGAGCATCTCCCGTAGTGCGGCGAGCAGTTGACGGCCGGTGTTCTCGCCGACCAGGCTCTCCACCGGGCCGACGAAGCTCACCGACGGCTTGAAGCCGAGCGCCGCCGCGGCCTGACTGGCCTCCCGCAGCACCCGGGTGCGCAGGGTGTCCGGCGCGTCGCCGTGGTTGTCGTGCTGGAGGGCGTAGATCGTGGTGCGGACCTCCTGGATGGTGGCGTCCAGTTCGTCCACCGCCTTGCCGATGCCGACCTTCACCTCGGGCACCACCGACCGCCGGGCCGCGCTCTCCAGCATCATCCCGGTGGCGAACAGCCGCTGGATCACCAGGTCGTGGAGGTCGCGGGCGATCCGGTCGCGGTCCTGGAAGACGGCCAGGCGCTGCTGGTCGCGCTGGCCCTCGGCGAGCCGCAGGGCGAGCGCGGCCTGTGAGGCGAAGGTCTCGGCGAGTTGCTTCTCGGTGTCGGTGAACGGCAGCGCGCCGCGCGGGCGCCAGACGCAGAGCCCGCCGAGCACCCGGCCGGCGGCGACCATCGGGACGGCCATGGACGGGCCGAAGCCGCGGGCGAGGCGGATCATCACGGTCGGGTCGCTGGACATGTCGTCCAGGTAGACGCTCTCCCCCGAGAGCAGCCGGGCCGCGAAGCTCTCCTGGGGCAGCAGTTCGCCCCGGACGAACTCGGCGGCCTCGCCGGAGGCGTGGGCGACCCGCATCTGCCCGCCGCCGTCCTCCGAGGGTTCGGTCGGGAGCAGGATCATGCCGAGCGCGGCGTCCGCCAGCTCCCGCACCTGCTCGGCGGCGACGGTCAGCGCGGTCTCGGCCTGGTCGGTGGAGAGCAGTGCCGTGGTGACGGCGGAGGCGCCGGCGATCCAGCGCTCCCGGCGCCGCCCCTCCTCGTACAGCCGGGAGTTCTCGATCGCGACGCCGGCCGCCGCGGCGAGCGCGTGCACCACCTGTTCGTCCTCGGGGGTGAAGGCGCCGCCGCCCTTCTTCTCGGTGAGGTAGAGGTTGCCGAAGACCTCGTCGCGGACCCGGATCGGTTCGCCGAGGAAGGTCTTCATCTCCGGGTGGTGCGGCGGGAATCCGGAGGAGCGCGGGTCGGCGCCGAGGTCGCCGAGCCGCAGCGGCTCGGGGCGGTCGATGAGCGCGCCGAGGATGCCGCGCCCGGCGGGCAGCTCGCCGATCGCGGCGGCGGTCTCGTCGTCGATGCCGACGTGGATGAAGTCGGCCAGGCCGGTGCCGCCGGGGGCGATCACGCCGAGGGCCGCGTACCGGGCGTCGACCAGTTCGGCGGCGCCGGTGGCGATCCGGTGCAGGGTGGCGTGCAGGTCGAGCCCGGCGCCGATCGAGACCACCGCCTCCAGCAGCCGCTGCATCCGGTCGGTGACCGCGGCGGCCGACTGCAGGCGCTCCGCGACCTCGGTGACCAGGGTGTCCAGCCCGAGCGAGGCGATCTCCGGCACCCGGTGGGGTGTCGGCTCGGGGGCGGAGGGGAGGTCTGGCGTGGGGTCCATGAAGAAGAGCCTAGTTTGTACGGTTTTCAGCCGAAGGATGGCGCGACCAGCGACCAGCGACCAGCGGACGGCGGACGGCGGACGGCGGACGGCGCGCAGCAAGCGGCTACCGCCCCGCGCCCACCGACTCCAGCAACCCGTCCGGCTCCAGCAGCCCGTCCGCCTCCCGCTCCCGCCGCCACATGGCGTGCAGCCGCCCGTCCTCGTCCGCGACCAGCTCCGACCAGCGACCGCGCTCGGCGACCCGGCCGCCGTCCAGCACCAGCACCTCGTCGACCGTGGTGTCGTCCAGTCCGGCCAGCCGGTGGGTGATCAGCACCGTGGTGCGGCCCTCGGTGGCGGCCAGCAGGTCGGCGGTGAGCGCGTCGGCGGTGGGCAGGTCGAGGTGTTCGGCGGGCTCGTCCAGGACGAGCACCGGGAAGTCCGCGAGCAGCGCCCGGGCGAGCGCGAGCCGCTGCCGCTGGCCGCCGGAGAGCCGGGCGCCGTGCTCGCCGACCATGGTGTCCAGGCCGTCCGGCAGGGTCTGCGTCCAGTCCAGCAGCCGGGCCCCGGCGAGCGCGGCGCGCAGCTCGTCCTCGGCGGCGCCCGGCCGGGCCAGGCGCAGGTTCTCCCGCAGCGAGCTGTCGAAGACGTGGGCGTCCTGCGCGCACAGCCCGATCACCCGGCGGACGTCCTCACCCGCGAGCGAGCGACTGTCCACAGCCTGTGGACGGTCTGCGGCGAAGGTGACGTCGCCCGCGCCCGGCTCCAGGAACCGCAGCAGCGCCTGGGCCAGGGTGGTCTTGCCGGAGCCGGACGGGCCGACCACGGCGATCCGGCGGCCGGGGGCGAGGTCGAGGTCCACCCCGGCCAGCGCCTCCACGGCCTGCCCGGGGTGCCGGACGGTCAGTCCGCGCACCGCGATCGGCAGCGGCCGCTCGGGCAGCGCCACGGGATCCGAAGGCTCGGCCACCAGGGTTTCGGCAGCCAGCACCTCGTCGAGCCGGGCCTGCGCGGCCCGGCTGCGCTGGCGGGCCTGGACGGCCAGCGGCATCCCCGTGACGGCCTCGAAGGCGGCCAGCGGCGTGAGCACGACCAGCGCCAGGCAGACCGGCGCCAGCGCCCCGCCGCGCACCCCCTGGATGCCGACGGCCGCCGCGGCGGTCACGGTCAGCCCGGTGAGCAGCGCGATCAACCCGGTGCCGAGCGCGGTGGAGGCGGCCGAGCGGGCGGCCAGCCGGGTGAGCGCGGCGTCGGCGGTGCGGATGGCGGCCAGTCGGCCGGGCAGCGCGCCGGCCACGGTGAGTTCGGCGGTGCCGGTGAAGGCGTCCACGACGGTGGTGGCGAGCCGCCCGCGCGCCGGGGCCTGCCGCCGTTCGGCGCCGGCCGACCAGCGGGCGGCCAGCGCGGGCACCACCGCGCCCGCGAGCAGCAGCCCGAGCCCGAGCACGACCCCGGCGGCGGGCAGGAAGGCGCCCAGCGCGACCGTCGCGACCAGCGAGACCACGCCCGCCACGGCGGCCGGCAGCCGCCAGCGCAGGTGGTGGTCCTGGATCGCGTCGACGTCGGCGACCAGCCGGGAGAGCAGGTCGCCGCGCCGGAAGGCGGGCAGCCCGGCCGGGGCGAGCACGGTCAGCCGCCGGTAGACGGCGGCCCGCAGGGTGCCGAGGGTGCGCAGCACGGCGTCGTGCGAGACCAGCCGCTCGGCGTAGCGGAAGACGCTGCGGCCGATGCCGAAGGCCCGCACCGAGGTGACGGCCATCATCAGGTAGAGCACCGGCGGCATCTCGGAGGCCCGGGAGATCAGGTAGCCGGAGGTGGCCATCAGCGCGACGGCGCAGCCGAGGGCGAGCGCGCCGAGCAGGACCGACAGCGCCAGCCGGGGGGTGGCGGCGGCGGCCGCGGACTCGTCCTGCGCCTCGGCGGGGGCGGGCGTCGGCCGCCCGCTGTGCGAGGGCCGCTCGACGGGAGCGGCGGCCGGCGCGGCGGCGCCCGCCAGCCGGACCCGCTGGTCGGCGACGGCCAGCAGCGCCGGCCGGTGCGCGACGATCAGCACGGTGCGCGCCGGGTCCTCGGCGAGGGCCTGGACGGCGGCCACGACGGCGGCCTCGGAGGCGCCGTCCAGGCTCGCGGTCGGCTCGTCGAGCAGGACCAGCGGCCGGTCGTCGGCGAGCAGGACCCGAGCGAGCGCGAGCCGCTGCCGCTGGCCGGCCGAGAGCCCGGCACCGTCCTCGCCGAGCGGCGCGTCCAGCCGGTCGACGAAGTCGAGCGCGTGCGCGGCCCGCAGCGCCGTCCACAGCTGCTCGTCGGTGGCCCGCGGGCGGTAGAGCCGCAGGTTCTCGGCGACCGTCCCGGCGAACAGGTGCGGGTGCTGCGGCACCCAGGCGATCTGCCGCCGCCAGCTCTCCGGCTCCAGTTCGGCCAGGTCGTACGCCCGCCCGTCGGCGGCGGTGATCCGGACGGTGCCGGCGTCGGGGGCGGTGAGCCCGAGCAGGACGGCGAGCAGGGTGGACTTGCCGGCCCCGCTCGGGCCGGTGAGGGCGGTGGTGGCACCCGGGCGCAGGGTCAGCGCGGCGCCGTCCAGCGCGGGTTCGGTCCGCCCCGGGTGTCGCACGACCAGGTCGGAGACGGCGACCGCCGCCCCGGCGAGGGCGGGCGCGGGCACCGTGCCGGCGGCGGGCAGCGGGGTCTCCAGCACCTGGAAGATCTCGTCGGCGGCGGTCAGCCCCTCCACGCTGGAGTGGTAGAGCGCGCCGACCTGGCGGATCGGGAAGTACACCTCGGGGGCGAGGACCAGGATCAGCAGCCCGGTCTCCAGGTCGAGCGTGCCGTCGACCAGCCGGAAGCCGACGGTGACCGCGACCAGCGCGACCGACAGGGTGGAGAGCAGCTCCAGCGCGAAGGAGGAGATGAAGGCGATCCGCAGGGTGCGCAGGGTGGCCCGGCGGTAGTCGGCGGTGATCCGGGCGATGGTGGCGGCCTGGGCGCGGGCCCGGTTGAACACCTTGAGGGTGGGCAGCCCGGCGACCACGTCCAGGAAGTGGTGCGAGAGCCGGGACAGGGTGTCCCACTGCCGGTCCATCCGGGACTGGGTGGCCATCCCGATCAGCACCATGAACAGCGGGATCAGCGGGAGCGTCCCGGCGATGATCGCGGCCGAGGTGAAGTCGGCGCCGACGATCCGCAGCAGCACGATCACCGGGACGACCACGGCGAGCGCCAACTGCGGCAGGTAGCGGGCGAAGTAGTCGTCGAGGGCGTCGACGCCGCGGGTGGCGAGGGTGGTGAGTTCGCCGGTGCGCCGGCCCGCCAGGTAGGCCGGGCCGAGCGCGGTGGCGTGGTCGAGCAGCCGGCGCCGCAGGGTGGACTTCACCCGGGCGACGGAGCGGTGCGCGGTGAGTTCGGTGAGCCAGCCGACCAGCCCGCGCCCGACGGCCGTCAGGGCGAGCAGCAGCAGTGGCGTGGTCAGCTCGCCGAGGGTCGCCTGGCGCTGGAAGGCGCGGACGACGATCTCGGCGATCAGACTCGCCTGGGCGACCACCAGGGCCGCGCCCGCCCCGCCGAGCAGGACCGATCCGGCGAGGAAGGCACGGGTGGTGCGGGCGTACCCGAGGAGTCGGGGGTCGACCGGCTTCACGGCGTCAGGCCTGGTCGAGCGCGCCGGCCGGGTCGTGCCCGGGGATGTGCTGGACACCGATGCGCTTGCGGAACACCCAGTACGTCCAGCCCTGGTAGAGCAGCACGAGCGGGGTGAACACCGCGGCCACGATGGTCATCAGCTTCAGCGTGTACGGCGAGGAGGCCGCGTTGCTCACCGTCAGGCTCCAGCCCTCGTTGAGGGTGGACGGCATGACGTTCGGGAAGAGCGCCAGGAAGAGCATCGCGACGGCGGCGACGATGGTCGCCCCGGAGAGGATGAACGCCCAGCCCTCGCGGCCGAGCTGGTTGGCCGCCAGCGCGCCGACCAGGGCCAGCACGGCGATGACCAGGGCGGCCAGGCTGCGGCCGTTGCCGTTGTCGGCCTGCGTCCAGAGCAGGAAGGCCAGCACCAGCACCGCGGACACCACGCCCACCCGCAGGGCGGTCGCCCGGGCCCGGTCACGGATCCCGCCGACCGTCTTGAGCGCCGCGAACACCGCGCCGTGGAAGGTGAACAGGCCGAGCGTCACCAGGCCGCCGAGGAGCGCGTACGGGTTGAGCAGGTCCCAGAAGGTGCCGACGTAGTTCTTCTGCGCGTCGATGTCGACGCCGCGCACGATGTTGGCGAAGGCCACGCCCCACAGGAAGGCCGGGAGCAGCGAGGTCCAGAAGATGGCCTCCTCCCAGTTGCGCTGCCAGCGCGCGCCGTCGCGCTTGGCCCGGTACTCGAAGGCCACGCCGCGCACGATCAGGCAGACCAGGATGATCAGCAGCGGGATGTAGAAGCCGCTGAACAGGGTCGCGTACCAGTCCGGGAAGGCCGCGAAGGTGGCGCCGCCGGCGGTCAGCAGCCAGACCTCGTTGCCGTCCCAGACCGGGCCGATGGTGTTGATCAGCACCCGCCGCTCGGCGGTGTTGCGGGCGAGCGGCTTGGTCAGGATGCCGATTCCGAAGTCGAAGCCCTCCAGGAAGAAGTAGCCGATCCACAGGACCGCGATCAGTACGAACCAGACGTCGTGGAGTTGCATGTCAGATCCCCTGTGGTCCTCAGTAGGCGAAGGCGAGAGGCTTGTCGGCGTCGTCCTCCGAGGACGGTCCGCGCAGTGACGGGTCCTTGGCGGGCGGCTGCTCCGTCACCACCGGACCGGCCTTGGCGTACTTGACCAGCAGCCGGACCTCGACGACGGCGAGGACCGCGTACAGCAGGGTGAAGGTGGTCAGCGCGCCGATCTGGGTGCCGACACTCACGTTGGGGGAGACCGCGCTGGCGGTGGTCATCAGACCGAAGACGGCCCAGGGTTGACGGCCCATCTCGGTGAAGATCCAGCCGAAGCTGTTGGCGATCAGCGGGAAGCCCATGGTCAGGATGCCGATCCGCCAGCTCCACTTGGTGAGGAACGGGCCCATCTCCCGCCGGGGGGTGAGCATCAGCCGGGGCACCTCGGTCTCGCCGGTGCGGAACTCGGGGTGCAGGAACTTCTTGCGCCGGGTGGTCCAGAGCCCGATCAGGCCTGCCACGAAGGAGGTCATCCCGAAGCCGATCATGAGGCGGAAGCCCCAGTAGGTGACGAAGATGCTCGGGATGTAGTCCTTGGGGTCCCCGCCGAACTTGGCGGCCTCGGCGGCCGCGGTGTCGTTGATGCCGGGGACGGAGGAGTTGAAGTCGCTGTGGGCGAGGAAGGAGAGTATCCCGGGGATCTCCAGCTCGACCGAGTTGTGGCCCTTGCTGACGTCGCCGACCGCGAAGATCGAGAACGGCGCCGGCGACTGGGTGTCCCACAGGGCCTCGGCGGCGGCCATCTTCATCGGCTGCTGCTCGAACATCACCTTGGCGAGCGAGTCGCCGCTGAGCGCGGTGCCGGCGCCGAAGATCACGGCGAGCACCAGGCCGAGCCGCAGCGAGGTGCGCATCACGGCGGTCTTCTTGGGATCGGCGCTCTCCGGCCTGCGCTTGGCCTTCCAGAGGTGGAAGGAGGCGATGCCGACCATGAAGGCCGCGCCGGTGAGGAAGGCGGCGGTCAGGGTGTGCGCCACGACGGTGAGGGTGGTGTTCTGGAACAGCACCTTGGCGATGTCGGTGAGCTGGGCCTTGCCGGTGGCCGGGTCGATCGAGTAGCCGACCGGGTGCTGCATCCAGGAGTTGGCCGCCAGGATGAAGTAGGCGGAGAGCACGGTGCCGAGGGCGACCATCCATATGCAGGCGCAGTGCAACTTCTTCGGCAGCTTGTCCCAGCCGAAGATCCACAGGCCGATGAAGGTGGACTCGAAGAAGAAGGCGATCAGCGCCTCCATCGCGAGCGGGGCACCGAAGACGTCACCGACGAAGCGGGAGTAGTCGGACCAGTTCATGCCGAACTGGAATTCCTGGACGATGCCGGTGACCACGCCCATCGCGATGTTGATCAGGAAGAGCTTCCCCCAGAACTTGGTGGCGTGGAAGTACTTCTCCTTGTTCGTCCGCACCCAGGCGGTCTCCAGCCCGGCCACGATCGCGGCCAGGCTGATGGTGAGCGGAACGAAGAGGAAGTGGTAGACGGTGGTGATGCCGAATTGCCATCGCGCGATGGTCTCGTGAGCGATTGCCAGTTCCACGTCGCCCTCTCTCCAACCTGCCCCATTTCAGGGCACATTCAGGACAAACTTCTCTATAGCCGTAGACCGCTGCCTAACCACGCAAGCTTGTCCGCTTGTGAACGTGAACACGTTCACAAGGGCAGTATCCATCATGCTTACGGATGAATCGAGGGCGGGGTGGGTTTCGCCGGCGATGCGGTGCGTGACGGTGCGCACAGTCTGCGGAGCCACCCGCCCCGGCGACAACGAACGGCCGGGCAGCCACGGGCGCGCTCTTGGACGAACCGGCGCTTGACAGGGCAGAGCTGGACGGAAGGACGCTGCCCCGCGCCGTCGGCGACGGCGCGGGGCAGAACAGCCAGGGGCGGGGCAGAACAGCCAGGGCCCGGGTGTCAGCGACTCCCGTACGGCCGGGTCTCCGGTCGAGCCGCCAACCGGCCTGGCGGCCCGGCCGGTTGGGGCATCGGCGGGCGGCGGCGGGCGGCGGAAATTCCGGGCGGGCGGCCGTCCGCCCGTGCCAGACTCGGCCGCATGCGGACGATCATCGCGGACATGGCCGAGCGGCTGGTACGGGTCCCCGGCGTGGTCGGCGTGGCGCTCGGCGGCAGCCGGGCCCGTGGCGAGCACCGGCCCGACTCCGACTGGGACCTGGGCGTCTACTACCGGGGCCGCCTCGACCTCGCCGCCCTGCGCACCCTGGCCGGACCGGACGTCGAGGTGGCCGGGCCCGGTGACTGGGGCCCGTGGGTCGACGGCGGCGCCTGGCTCACCGTGGACGGCACCGCCGTCGACTGGATCCTGCGCGACCTGGACCGGGTCGAGCGGGTCTGGGCGGACTGCCGGGAGGGCCGCTACGAGGTCGGCATCCAGGCCGGGCACCCGCTCGGCTTCTGGTCCCCCTGCTACGCCGGGGAGCTCGCCCTCGGACAGGTCCTCGCCGACCCGAGCGGCGAACTCACCAGGCTCCGGGCCACCATGGCGGTCTACCCGGAGGCGCTGCGGACGGCGCTCACCGGGGCCGCCTGGGAGGCCGAGTTCCTCACCGCGGGGGCGGCCAAGGGCGCCGCCGCCGGTGACGTCCTGTACGTCGCGCTCTGCCTCTCCCGCGCCGTCGGCGTGCTGGTCCAGGCCCTGCACGCGGACACCCGGCGCTGGTGCCTCAACGAGAAGGGCGCCCTCGCCGCCACCCCGCCCTGGTTCGCCCGGCGCGCCGGGGCCCTGCTGTCCAGCCTCGGCACCGGGCCCGAGGCCCTGACCGCCAGCGTCGCCGAGTCCCGCACCCTGGTCGCCGACACCGTGGCGGCCCTGCGGGAGGAGTAAGCCCTAGGCCCGGCCGAGGAGTTGGCTGCCCGGGGTGGACTCGGCGCGGGCGGTGAAGAACTCGGTGAAGCCGTGCAGGAACTCCTCCAGGGTGATCCGGCCGTCCCCGTCCACGTCCAACTGGCGGAACCCGTGGGAGAGTTCGGCCGGGTGGACGCGCGGCCCACCGAACACCGCCCGGTACTCGTCGGCCTCCAGGAAGCCGCTGCCGTCGGTGTCCGCGGCGGTGAACACGGCCCGTAGCGCGGGCAGCAGCCCCTGCTCCAGGTAGGCCGGGTCGCGGTCGCAGCCGGCGACGGTGGCCGCCACGAACTCCTCCCGGCTGACCTGGCCGTCCCCGTTGGCGTCCATGGCCACGCGCAGCTGCTCCCACCAGCCGTCGAAGGCCTCGTACACCCGGGCCTCGGCGGCCTCGTCCAGGTCCAGCTGCCAGCACACGTTGTGCGCCATCGCCCGCAGGTCGTGCACGGTGATGAAGCCGTCGCCGGTCTGGTCCAGCACCTCGCGGAAGAAGCGGTCCAGCCGGGGTTCGCGGGTGTCCCGGCGCGGCGGGCGCCAGCGGGACGGGCCGTGCTGCTCCGGGGAGCGGTAGCGCAGCCGGTCCGGCAGCAGCGGCACCGCGGCACCGGCGCCGCGGTGCAGCAGCCAGGACAGCAGCGCGGCCCGCCTCGTCCGGACCAGCCCGAACCGCTCCCGCACCGCCGGCGGCAGGTCCGCCACCGTCAGCGCGGTGACCACCCGGGCCACCACCGCCCGCACCAGCCGCCAGCCGGCGTCGCCGAGGAACCAGAGCCGGCGCGGCCGCGGCGCCTCGTGCAGGATGTCGAACAGCAGATAGCGGGCCGCCTCGGTGAACTCCAGCCGCTCGCGCGCCATCCGGGCGAAGTAGCCGGGCAACTCGGCCACGCTGCCAGGAAGTTCCCCCTCGGGCAGGTCGAAGGCAGCGACCGTACCGGTGAACTCCTCGTACGCCAGCTCCAGTTGAGCCGCGTCGTACGGGTCCCCGCCCAACCGCCGCATGGCGGCCACGCACTCGAAGAGCGTCAGCAGCACCCACGCCCTGGTCGCCGCGTCCCCGGCGTCGTACGAGCGCCCGTCCGGCGCCGTCCCGCGGATCCGCTTGTGTGCCCGGTCCAGCCGCGCGACCTCCCGCCGCAGCGCCTCCGCGTCCTGGTAGAACAGCCGCCGCCCGCTCCCCAGCGTGTGCTCCACCCGCCGCCACGGATGCGCCTGGTACGTCGAGTGCTCCGCCATCCCGGCCCCCACCACCGGATCCGCCGCCTGCAGCACCAGCAGCCGCCAGGCCACCAGCGCGATCCGCCACTCGGACAGGTCCCGCCGGAACGAACCCACCGGGTCAGCCACGACGCTCGCCGGCCAGGGGAATTCCAGCGGCCGACGGACCCACGCCCTCCGGATGTTCGATCTCCGCCCGGGCGTGTTCCGGGAAGGCCGTGGTCTTCCACGTCTCCCGCCACCTCTGATCAAGGTCAAGGCTCACAGTCACCCTCCCGGCGTCTCGCTCCCACGGGAACCGTTGCACGCGACCGAGCGGCCGACCGGGTGAACGGCGACAGGTTCACTCGATCGGGGCGTTTCGGGCCCGGAGACGCGAAACCGCAGGGCGGGCCGGGAGGGGGCCTGCCCTGCGGTGCGGGGTGCCGAGGGGTTCGCGTCCTCCTCCCGAGCGGGCGCGAACCGGGTGGGTCAGGAGGTGGAGCGGGCCGGCTTGCGGCGGGAGACGAAGCGGGCGGCGGCGCCCAGGCTGATGGCGAGGCCGGAGCCGAGGGCGAGGTACGGGGTGGCCGGGTTGGAACCGGTCTCGGCGAGTTCGGTGGACGAGCCGGTGGTGGCCTGGACCGTGGTGGCGGTCGTCGACTTGGTCGGGGTGGTCGAGGTGCTCGCCTCGGTGCCGTTACCGGTACCGGTGCCGGTGTTGGTGGTCGCGGTGGTGGTCGCGGTGGTGTCCGAGACCGGGGTGACGGCGGCGGGCTGCTCGACCGGCTTCTCGGTCGGGGCCGGGACGGGTTGCTCGACCGGCTTCTCGCTCGGCATGTCGGCGGGCTTGTCCGCGGGCTTCTCGACCGGCTTCTCGACCGGCTTCTCGGCGGCGGCCTTGGCGTCGGCGAGGGCCTTGTCCGCGGTGGCCTTCGCGGCGGCCGCGGTCTTGGTGGCCTCCTGCTGCCCGGCGAGCTTGCGCATCGCCGCGACCTTGGCGTCGTCCAGCGCCGTGCCGGCGGCGGTCACGGCGGCCTTGGCCTTGGTGTCCGCGTCGGTGGCGGCGTTGGCGGCGTCGAACGCCGCCAACATCCGCACCCTGGCCGCTTCCAACTCCTCCGGCTTCGCGGAGCGGTACGCGGCCGATGCCTCCACGGCCTCGTTGTAGGTCTTCTCGTGGGCCGCGGCGGCCTTCTTGGCGGCGGCCTGGGCCTCCTGGAGCTTGCCGAGGTAGGGCTGCGGGTTGTCCATGAAGGCCTTGGCCTCGGCCTGCCCGGCGGCCTCGGCGGCGACGGCGGCCTGGTAGGCCTTGGCCGCGTCAGCGGCGGCCTTCTCCAGGTCCGCGATCGAGCCGGTGTCGTTCTGGGTCTGCGCCGTCGAAGCCGACTCCGCGAAGGCGGGTGCCGCGGAGAGCATGGCTACGGGCGAGATCACGGCGGCGACGAGGGCGGCCGAGACCAGCGTACGGCGGAGTTTCACGATGACCTCTTTCGGGTCGGTAAGAAAGCAAAAGCCGTGTGCCGGGCGGTGGTTGACGGCCCGACGGGGATGATCATAGGCACACGGATTCTTTACGCTCCATGCCGACTTCCGGAAAGGAAAAGGGCCTCTTATTGCCTGGTCAGCAAGGGAATTGACGAGTCGACAATGACGTCACGAAACCCGGTCACCGTTGGTGGGCAGTTCGACCCGGAACGTGGCGCCCGCGCCGGGGGTGGTGTCCAGGGTGAGGGTGCCGCCGTGCGCGCGGGTGAGCGCGGTGGCGATGGCGAGGCCGAGTCCGGCGCCGCCGCCGTCGTGCCGGCTGCGCGAGGCGTCGACCCGGTAGAAGCGGTCGAAGACCCGCTGTGCCTGCCCCTCGGTGAGGCCCGGTCCGGCGTCGGCGACCTCCAGCAGGCAGACGCCGCCCGCGCCGCCGACGCCGATCCGCACCGGGGTGCCGGGCGGGGTGTGCTTGACCGCGTTGCCGACCAGGTTGGTGACCACCTGGCGGAGCCGGGCCTCGTCGCCGAGGACCGGGGCCGCGCCGGGGGCGCCGGTGCCGGACGGGCCGGTGAGCGCGACCGGCCGGGTCGGGTCGAGGGCGGTGAGGTCGTGCAGCGCGTCCGCCGCGAGGGTGCGCAGGTCCATCGGGGCGAGGTCGAGCGGGCGCTCCTCGTCGAGCCGGGCGAGCACCAGCAGGTCCTCGACCAGGGCGCCCATCCGGACGGCCTCGCTCTCGATCCGGGTCATGGTGCGCTTGACGTCCGCGTCGGTGGGCAGCGCGCCCATCCGGTAGAGCTCGGTGAAGCCGCGGATCCCGGCGAGCGGGGTGCGCAGCTCGTGCGAGGCGTCGGCGACGAACCGCCGCATCCGGGCCTCGGATTCGGCGCGGGCGGCGAAGGCGGCCTCGATCTGGGTGAGCATGCCGTTGAGCGCGATGGACAGCCGCCCGACCTCGGTGCCGGGGGAGAGTTCCGGCATCCGGTGGGAGAGTTCGCCGGCGGCGATCCGCGCGGCTCCCGCCTCGATCCGCCGCAGTGGCCGCAGTCCGGCCCGGACGGCGAAGAAGCCGAGCGCGGCGATCAGCACCAGGACGGCGCCGCCGATCGCCAGGAAGGAGGAGCGCAGCCGGCCGATGGTGGCGTCGATGTCCTCGCGGGAGACGGCCACCATGACGTAGGTCGCGGTGGTGGCCGGCGAGGCGTACTCGCTGGGGTTCGCGGCGGCGGTCCGGGGCGCCTGGAGCGGCAGGACGAGCACCCGCCAACTGTGGTGGCCGCGCTGGTCGGGCAGGTCGAAGGGGACGTCGGGGGCGGTGCGGGTCGGGTCGAGTCCGGCCAGCTGGGGCGCCGGGTCGGTGTCCGAGACGGGCTGGCGCATGACAGCCTGCACCTTGCCGTCCGAGGAGAGGTACTGGACCAGGTACTGGCTGGGCAGGGTGCTGCGCTTGGCGGTGACGGCGGGCCGCCCGACGTCCGGGGTGCCGACCCGCACCGGGCCCTTGCGGGACAGCGGCAGCCCGTACCGCTGGAGCTGCTCGTCGAGTTGCTCGACCAGCTGCATCCGGACGGTCCCGAGCACGACGGTGTCGCTGACCGCCAGCCCGGTGGTGACCAGCACGAGCGCGAGCACCAGCAGCCGGGCGCGCAGGGACAGCCGGAAGGGGGAGAACCGGGCGAACACGGGGCGGACCGGTCAGCCCTGCGGGGGGCGGCGCAGCGCGTAGCCGATGCCGCGCACGGTGTGGATCAGCTTGGGGCCGTGGGCCGGGCCGGAGTCGAGCTTGCGGCGCAGGTAGGAGATGTAGGACTCGACGATGGAGAGGTCGCCGCCGAAGTCGTAGGCCCAGACGTGGTCGAGGATCTGCGCCTTGGAGACGACCCGGCCGACGTTGGCCATCAGGTAGTGCAGCAGCTTGAACTCGGTCGGGGACAGCGCGACGGGGATGCCGGCGCGGGTGACCTCGTGGGCGACCGGGTCGAGGCTGAGGTCGGCGACGATCAGCCGACCGTCCTCGGCGGGCCCGCCGGAGCGGCGCAGGATCGCGCGGATCCGGGCGATCAGCTCCTCCAGGCTGAACGGCTTGGTGACGTAGTCGTCGGCGCCCGCGGCGAGGCCCTGGACCTTGTCGCCGACGCCGTCCTTGGCGGTGAGGAAGAGCACCGGGAGGTGGTCGCCGGGGTGGCCGTGCGCGGGCCCGGCGATCTGGCCGCGGCTGGTCCGCTCGCGCAGCTTCTCGACGACGGTGAAGCCGTCGAGGTCGGGGAGCATCACGTCGAGGACGACGAGGTCGGGGCGTTCGGCGGCGACCAGGTCGAGGGCCTCGGTGCCGCTGGCGGCGGAGGCGACCCGGAAGCCGGAGAAGCGCAGCGAGGCGGCGAGCAGTTCGCGGATGTTGGGTTCGTCGTCGACGACGAGGAGGAAGGCCTCGCCCGGGCCGCCGGCCACCGTGGGCCCGCCTGGTGTGGTGACAGTGCCTTGCACGGGGGTTCTGCCTCCCGGTCGGACGATGGCGTTCAGCATGAGGCTAGCCCCCGGAGGCTATGCGGCATGAATGAATGTTGGATTAACACCTTATCGGTCGGTTTTGCGGTGACAAGGCCTCCGGCGTGGGCTGGGTGGTGTGCGCACGGACGGGGCGCCCGGTGAACGCGGACGGCCGGGAAGTGGTCCTCCCGGCCGTCGATGTTCCGCCCCGCCCGGCTGGGGAAGGGCTCCGGATCAGGTGAGGAAGGGCTCCGGATCGGTTTCCGGTCAGCTGAGGAAGGGCTCCGGACCGAAGCGGCCCCACATCACGAAGCCGGCCAGGAGGAGGTAGGCCAGATCCACCACCACGAGCTTGTACTCGTGCCGCCGGATCCGGACGATCGCCGCACCGATCATGATCAGCACCAGGCCGAGGGCGGCCAGCGGCACCAGAACCGGCGCGATGTCGAGCACGGCGGGCAGGACCAGACCCACCGCGGCCAGTGCCTCCAGGGCCCCGATGGCCTTCACTCCGCCGGAGCTGAAGTCCTCGACCCACCGACCGGCGTGCCCGGCGGCGGCGATCTTCTCCTTCGGGGTGATCATCTTGAGGCTGCCGCCGACCAGGTAGGCGGCGGCCAGCAGTCCGGCGACGATCCACAGCGCGAGGTTCATGGTCTCTCTCCCTAGCGGGGTTGTACGTGGGGGGCGTGAGGGGCATGGGGGGGCTTCGGCCAGGCGGCCGGGTCGGCTGGTCAGCCGGGTCGACCGATCAGCCGTGCTGGCCGGGCCGGTAGTCGCCGGCGGGCATCTTGAGCATGACGTTCCCGCGGTTGAAGGCGTTGATGACGGCGATGAGGGCCACCAGCGCCGCGAGCTGCTCCTCGTCGTAGTGCTCGGCCGCGTTCGCCCAGGCCTCGTCCGTGACCCCGCCGGCCGCGTCGGCGAGGCGGGTGCCCTGCTCCGCCAGCTCCAGGGCGGCGCGCTCGGCGTCGGTGAACACCGTCGCCTCGCGCCAGACCGCGACCAGGTTGAGGCGGGTCGAGGTCTCCCCGGCGTGCGCGGCGTCCTTGGCGTGCATGTCGACGCAGAAGCCGCAGCCGTTGATCTGGCTGGCGCGCAGCTTCACCAGCTCCTGCGTCGCGAACGGCAGGGTCGAGTCCACGATCGGCTGGTTCGCCGCGATGAGGTGCTTGAAGACCTTGCCCAGGACCGGGCTGGCGAAGGGGTTCAGGCGGGGTTCCATGAGTCGCTCCTGTGTCGTTGTTCCGCTGGTGCCCTCTGAGACAGGGCACCCCGGCGGACTGTGACAGCCGCGAACGTGACCCGCGTCTCACCCCCGCGCACGCCCCGGACCTCCCTCGGCTACCCTGCTGGTCGATCCGAGGGAGGGGTTCCATGCCGGGTTCAGCAGCTGCGGCGGACGCGGTCGGCTACCGGCCGCTGCTGTTCTCCATCGCCTACGGGATGACCGGTTCCGTGGGCGACGCCGAGGACCTCGTCCAGGACACGTTCCTCAACCTGACCAAGGCCGACCAGACCGGGACCTCGATCACCAACCTGAAGGCGTACCTAACCACGTCGGTGACCCGGCTGGGTATCAACCACCTCGGTTCGGCGCGGGTGCGGCGCGAGACCTACGTGGGCGAGTGGCTGCCCGAGCCCGTCGTCGTGACCGCCGACCGCCCGGGGCCGGCCGAGTACGCCGAACTGGCCGACTCGCTGTCGATGGCCTTCCTCCTCCTGCTGGAGGCCCTGTCCCCCGTGGAGCGGGCGGTGTTCCTGCTCCGCGAGGCCTTCGGGTACGGCTACCCGGAGGTGGCCGAGATGGTCGGGAAGTCCGAGGCGAACTGCCGGCAGATCTTCGCCCGCGCCCGCAAGCACCTCGCCCCCGCCGGTCAGCCGGTCGACCTCCCGCCGCCCCCGGTCCGACGCACGGAGGGCGACGAACTCGCCCGCCGCTTCTTCGCCGCCACCGAGGGCGGCGACCTGGACGCCCTCCTCGACCTGCTCGCCCCCGGCGTCGTCTTCCACGGCGACGGCGGCGGCAAGGCCCGGGCCCTCGGCAAGTCGCTGACCGGCATCCGCCGCGTCGCCCAACTCCTCATCGGCGGACTCCGCCGCAACCGGAAGCTCGGCGTCTCCCGCCGGCCGGCCACGGTCAACGGCCGCCCGGGCTCCGTGCTCTACGACGCCGAGGGCCGCATCGCCAGCGTGCTGGTGCTGGAGATCGCCGACGGCGCCATCCAGGCCGTCCACGCGGTGAACAACCCCGACAAGCTCCGCCACCTCGGCCCGGTCTCCGACATCGGCCTGCTGCCGGGGAAGTGACAGACCGGAGCGGCGTCGCAGCCCGGCCCGGTACCGATCTCCAGGACCTCAGAGTGTGAATGGCAGGTGCGGTTTGATGTACACGACAGAGTCGGCGGAAGCCTGCATCGAGGATGCGGGCAACACCTTGGTCGCGCCTTCGACGCTGCAGGACAATGACGTGGTCAGGGACTTCTTCGGGTCCACGATCACGCCAGAGCACCTTGCTTCCGGTGCGCCCGACCTCGCGCAGAAGACCGTCTACCTGTGTGGCGACGTATCCGGGATCAGCGGCCGCCAACTGCGTGCGGCGGCCCGGGTGTTCGTCGTCCGGGAGCTGTCACACGGTTACCACGGGGACGGCGACGAACCTTGGACCCTCGTCGACCTCGGCCGAGTCCCCATCCGCGTACACGGCGCCGGCGTGTACTACCGCCGCTTCTTCGACCCCGGCGCCGATCACTTCGGACGGATCCGTGCGGAGCACGCGTTCCAGTCCCTGACGGAGTCCACCAAGCCTGGAACAGCCCATCGCAGCGGAATCTATCTGACGCCCGTCACCCGAAACGGTGACGAACTGCATTTCCGCCTGCTCCGGTGCTCCACGAATCTCTCGGGGCCGACCGAGAACTTTCGCCCGACCGACACGCGCATCGTCGAGGCGCTGAACCGCGAGGCCGCCGCCATCTTCCGGAACCAGGCCCCGCTGAACCACGTCCTCGCTCAGATCTACCACAACACCCTTGCCACGGCCGAGCGCAAGCAGTCCAAGGCCAGGATCTCGGCCCATGCCGACAAGACCAAGGACATGCCCGTCAACGGCATCATGGCCTTCTGCACCTTCTATGACCGGCTCGACAAGCTGCAGCCCCTGGCCGAAGACACCTTCGACTACGGCGTGAAGGGTGCCAGCGGGCTGACCAAACTCCACTTCCGCCTCAAGGAGCCGACCGAGCGACGCGACGGGATCGCGCTCCCCCCGCAGTTCACCCTGACGCTCCACCCCGGCTCCGTTTTCTTCATGCCGCTGTCCACCAACCGCCTGTACACGCATGAAATCCGGCCCTCGACATTGGCCGCCGAATTGCTCCCGACCCGCCTGGGATACGTGGTGCGCTGTTCGAGCGCCGAAGCCGTTCACAAGAACGGCCACACGTTCCTCAAAGCGGCCGGAGATCTGGTGCGGATGGGGCCACCCACACCGGCCGGCATGAACGAGCTGCGCAGGCTGTACGCCGAGGAGAACAGGACCTCGTCCTTCATTGACTACGGCGACGCATTTCCCTTCAGCATGAACACGGGAGACTACAGTGCCCCCCGAGCCTAGGATCTCGGATGAGATCCTCTCGTGCACTCTGCCGACCGAGGGGAACCTCTTTGCGGAGCTGTCCGCATCGGCTCTCCTGGAAGACGTGGGAAAGGGCCGGCGAGGCGCCACGCTCACCAAGATCGACGAGGCGGACGACGTGCCTCTCGTACGTACCACCACTCGATACAGCAGCCCGCCGCAGCGCTTCCGGGCGGTCCACGAACGACTGGCGCACCAGATTCAGGAACGTGCGGCGCTTTCGGTCGGCTTCAACAACGCCCTCATCGAGACCTACACGAACGCTTACACGACCATGGGCAGCCATTCCGACCAGGCCCTCGATCTGGCCGACGGGTCGTTCATCGCCGTCTTCTCCTGCTACCAACATCCCGAAGCGAGCCCGCCGAGGAAGCTGATCTTCGAATCGAAGGGGTCCGGTGGCGAGAAGTTCGAGATCCCCCTCGCCCACCACAGTATCGTCGCGTTTTCCGTCGACTCGAATCGGCGACTCAGGCACAAGATCGTGGCAGACAAACCCGTCCAGACGGCGGATGACCAATGGCTGGGCATAACCTTTCGAACGTCAAAGACCTTCGTCCGGTTTCACGACGGACATGCACACCTCCCGCAGGGTGCGCGCCTCATGCCGGCCGACGATGAGCAGAGGCGCGAGTTCTACCAACTACGGCGCCGAGAGAACAAGGAAACGGACTTCATCTACCCCCTGCTGACGTACACCATCAGCGAGAGCGATCTGATGCCGCCGGTCTGACCTTGAGGGCTTGTGACCCACAAGCCCTGTCAGCTCCACCATTGCCCCCTTGATCGCTCGGTGTCGTCATGAGGTTTCCCAAGCCGGCCATGGCAGGGCAAGAGATTCACATGGTGACTGGTCGAGGTAGTTGTCACCCGGGGCGCCCTACGACCTGCGCGTTCGCCTCGCCGTGGTCGCGCTAGCTGTCACCAAGTGGTCGAGATTGTTGTCACCTGCCTCGCCTGGTCACGGCGGTTGTCACCGCCCGGGGCAGCGAACCGGCTGGTCAAGGCCGGCGCTCCAACCTGGCGGGTGACGACCGCCGTGTGCATCACCAGAGCACTGCGCCGGCCTGACGCCCCAGGAGACGCAGATCGTCCGCTTCGCCGCCCAGGGGATGTCCAACCGGGACATCGCCGCCCAGCTCTTCCTGAGCTCGCGAACGGTCGGCTACCACCTCTACAAGGCCTATCCGAAGCTCGGCGTCGGCTCGCGCGGGGAACTGGCGGCGCTGGTCTGACGGTGTTGGTCTGACGGCCTTGGTCTAAAAAAACCGGTTGCGAGGGAGCGCGGCCCAGATCACGATGTGCGGCATGTACCTGTGCTGACGACTGCCACGTAGCAACTCACCCCTACGCGATCGACCTCTGCGCCGGGCCACCGGCCGCGCGCTGAGGCGACGACACGCGCGCTCACGCGATCGACCGCCCTCGGCGCTCGGCCATGTGGCCATGAGGCCATGTCCCGAGGCGATGAGACGCGCTGTCGCGAGTTGCCACGGAGAGACACGACCTGTTGCGCGATCGACCTCGGGACGCCCGCCATGCGGCCACCCGCCCCGAGGCGATGACACGCGCCCTCGTGAGCACTCGTCAGATCCCAGGAGCCCCGGCCGATCCAACCGATCCGGCCTGCGCGCGTTCCTGCTGAACCAGGAAACAGACCACCATGCATACCGAACGCAAGGCCCGCTGGGCCGTGCGCCAGTCCGCGCTGCCCACCGTCGTCCGCAGCTGCCCGGACTGCTCCAGCACGCGGCACCGGCCCTCGGGCAAGATCCGTGTAAACGCCAACGGCAAGCTCCTCGACGTCTGGCTGCTGCTCAGCTGCGCGGGCTGCGACCGGACCTCGAAGGTGCCCGTCCACGAGCGCGTCCACACGTCGTCGCTGGAACCCGCCCGCAGGGAGGCGTACGAGAACAACGACCTCGCCGTGGTGCGGGAACTGACGATGAGTGCGTCGCTCGCCGCCAAGAACGGCTACAGCCTGGACTGGAGCGGCACCTGGGAGCTGGAGGCACGCACGCCGCTCCACGCGATCGACGATCCGACCCCGCTGACGGTGCTGGTGAGCTTCGAGTTGCCGGTCCCGGTCCGGGTCGAACGCCTGCTCATGTCCGGCCTCGGCCTCAGCCGCAGCCGGGTCCGCCGGATGGTCGCGGGCGGCCGCATCCGCCTGCCGCTCGCCCCGGACGCCAAGACGCGCCGCGACTTCGAGCTGACGGTCCACGCCCCGGCGGCGACCCTGGCTCAGCTCGCGACTCCGGTCGCGGCGACGCGGCGGGAGGCGGTGCGCGAACTCGGCGCCGCCGACGCCGTCGAGGCGCCGCTGCGCCTGTCGCGCGCGGTGTCCGGGGCGTAGGCCGAAGGCTCGGTGCGGGGCGGTACCCGCGCGCGGCTCACGGACTCGCCGTTCGTGAGCCGCGCGGCGGGCTCCCCCGTGGTAGGTCCAGCCTCCTCCGACGACGCAGTCCGGGGTGCCGCAACGGTGGCGGCAGGCGATGATCGGAGCGAGACCGGCACCCCGAGCGTACCCACGCCCGACGGCAGGATCGTCGCC
This sequence comes from Kitasatospora sp. NPDC087314, assembly GCF_044744365.1. Lineage (NCBI taxonomy): Bacteria > Bacillati > Actinomycetota > Actinomycetes > Kitasatosporales > Streptomycetaceae > Kitasatospora > Kitasatospora sp. NPDC087314. The sequence goes on along the minus strand of NZ_JBIUYE010000003.1, from coordinate 441,827 downwards.
ATCGACGCAGGTCACGCATGGTTGTCGGCGGCCCCTTGCGGAGTGCGACGGGCCGCCGGGTTCCCGGGTGGCTTCGGTGCAGGAAGTCGGGCCGGCCGACTTCCTGCACCGAGGGGGGCTCCGCCGGCGCCGTGGCTCCTGATCAGGACGGGCGCCGTCACCGGCAGGGCGGGGCAGGGCGAGGGGGCGGGTGGACGGCGGGCCGGGCGGGGCCGGTTCGGGGTCCAAGCCGTACGCAACCTTTCGGCCCGCTCACGGCATCAAAGAGGTGTCAGGGTCGCGAGAGGGGGGCGTCGGGGGGCGGAGCCACGGATGCGCGCGGTCACCGTCGGCGGAGTCGCCCGGGCCACACCACCGGGGGAGCCGAATCAACAGCAGGTGGCCCGAATTCTTTATTGCGTTCATTTGGTGCGTATGCGATTTGACGTGCTGGAGTCGAATTCCAGCATCTGTTGCACAGCCGTGACAGCCTCGCACGAAAAATCGTTCGACCCCCGGGGTGCGAGGGCTAGCATTCCGAGATGGAATCGAATCTCCCTCCGATATGGAATTCCTCCGATAGCGCGGCTCCCCGCCCGGCCCGCAATGGGCCGCTTCGGCTGGCCCGCTTCGGTGTGACGTTCCTGGGTGTGAGTGTGGTGTCCGGAGTCATGCTGGCAGGCCTCGCCCTGCCCGCCGTCGGCGGCATCGGGCTGACCGCCAAGGGCACGGCGGAGGGCTTCGAGGACATCCCCAACGACTTCAAGACTCCGCCGCTCACCCAGGCGACGCAGATCTTCGACGCCAAGGGCGGCCTGATCGCCAAGGTGTACGAGCGTGACCGCACCGTCCTCGCGCCTGAGCAGATGTCGCCGTTCATGCGACAGGCTCAAGTCGACATCGAGGACGCCCGGTTCTACGAGCACGGCGCCGTCGACCTCAAGGGCGTGCTCCGCGCGATCAGCAAGAACGCCGAGAGCGGCACCGCCTCACAGGGCGCCTCGACGCTGACCCAGCAGTACGTGAAGAACGTCAACGTCGAGAAGGCCGGCGAGGACCAGGCCGCCGTCCTGGAGGCGCAGCGCAAGACCCTGGGCCGCAAGATCCAGGAGCTCAAGGTCGCGATCAAGCTGGAGGAGGATCTGTCGAAGGACCAGATCCTCACCAACTACCTCAACATCACGTACTACGGGAACGGCGCCTACGGCGTGGAGGCCGCCTCCCAGCGCTACTTCAGCAAGAGCAACAAGGACCTGACCGTCGCCGAGGCCGCCACCCTGGCCGGGTTGGTGCAGAACCCGTCCCAGTACGACCCGAAGCTTCACCCGCAGGCCGCGCAGAAGCGCCGGGACACCGTCATCGACAAGATGGTCGAGAACAAGCACATCACCGCGGACCAGGCCAAGGAGGCGAAGGCCGCCCCGCTGGGCCTCAACTTCAAGGCCCCGCAGAACGGTTGCATCACCGCCCAGGCCGGCATGGGCTTCTTCTGCGACTACGTCCGGCGCGTGGTCAAGCAGGACCCGGCCTTCGGCCAGAACGCCGCCGACCGCAAGAAGTTCTGGGACCAGGGCGGCCTGAACATCTACACCACCCTCGACCCGGACAAGCAGGCCGCCGCCCAGAACGCGGTGAGCACCAACGTGCGGACCACCGACAGCGTCTCGGCCGCCGCCACCATGGTCGAGCCGGGCACCGGCAAGATCCTCGCCATGGCCCAGACCCGCCCGTACGGCCTGGACACGAACAAGAACCAGACCGTCGTCAACCTCAACGTCGACGCGGCGATGGGCGGCGGCAACGGCTTCCAGCCCGGCTCGACCTTCAAGCCGGTCGTCGCGGCCGCGGCACTGGAGGCGGGCCTGCCGGCGACCCAGGAGTACTCGGCTCCGAACAAGCTCGAGTACCCGACGATGAAGACCTGCGAGGGGACCTGGAAGAACCAGGCCCGGCCCAAGACGGTGGTGCCCAACGAATCCGCGAGCGAGAAGGGCCCCTACCAGCTGAAGCAGGCGATGGCGCTCTCGGTCAACACGTACTTCGTGCAGATGGAGGAGGAGATCGGCCTCTGCGCGGTCAAGCAGATGGCCAACAAGCTTGGCGTGACCAGCAAGGCCAGCGGCAAGCCGCTGGAAGAGGTCCCCGCGATGGCCCTGGGAGTGGAGGAGATGAGCCCGCTGACCATGGCCAACGTCTACGCGACCTTCGCCGCCCAGGGCACGCATTGTGCCCCGCTCGCCATCAACAAGATCACCACGGTCGACGGCAAGGACGTCCCCGTCCCGGCCGGCCAGTGCGAGAAGGCGTTCTCCGACGACACGGCGCGGGCAATGAACACCGTCCTGAACGGCGTGACCGAGAACAACGGCACCGGCGCGGCGCTCAGCCTGGAGGACAACCGGCAGATCGCCGGCAAGACCGGCACCTCGGACCGCAAGCGGGCCGCCTGGTTCAGCGGCTACACCCCGCAGCTCGCCACCTCGGTCTGGCTCGGCGGCCCCGACGGCGGCGTCGAGATGCGCAACATCACCATCAACGGGAAGTACCACACCGAGGTGTTCGGCGCCGACGGCCCCGGCCCGATCTGGCGGGACGCCATGAACCAGGCCCTGCGTGGCACGCCCAAGCAGTCCCTGCCGATGGCCGACATCCCCGACCCGGCCCCCAAGACCGATCCCAACGCCAACCAGACCGGCGGAGCCACGCCCCCGGCCGACCCGAACGCCCAGCAGCACTGACAGCGGTCGTTCCGGCGGCCCCTTGCGAGCAGCAAGGGGCCGCCAGAACGATTCGCTACGCGCCGGGGAGGAGGTGGTCGAACTCGCCGGCCTTCGCGCCCTGGAGGAACGCGGAGAACTTGCGGGCAGTGGTGCGGACGATGACGTCGCCCTCGTCGGACTCGCGGAGTTCGATCAGCCCGGCGACAGTACGTACCTCGACGCATGCGTTGCTTGAGCCGGAGTAACTGGACTTCTGCCATGCGGGGCTATTCATGATTGCCCTCTATCTCCTTCTTGATGGATCGGATGAAGTCTCGCGAGTCCTCTTCCGAGAGGGCTACGGACCCCATGCGGACGAGGATCTCGCGGTAACTTGCCAGGTCGGAGGGAGCGTCGAAGAGTGGGCACCCGAAGCTGATGTCGATCTGCACGGTGTCCAACTCGGGAACCGGGCCCTCCGTGTAGACGAAGTTCTCGCTGGGTCCGGGCAACGACTCGATGCTGAACGGCACGACTCGGACTGAGATCCCCGGACTCTCGGAGTCGTCGATGAGGACACCGAGCTGTTCGGCAAGCGCCTCCGGCCCGCTGAACTGCATGCGTAGTGCGGCTTCATGGATGAACGCCGTGTAGGGCGTCCCACCTGCCCGGATGATCTGCTGCCTCCGCAGACGGAAGGCCAACCGGAGGTCAACGTCAGAGCGCGGAAGTGGCGGGATCGCCCGAGCGAATACTGAAGCCGCATAGGCAGGCGTCTGAAGCAGCCCAGGCATGAAGGTAAGCGAGAAGGTGGAAATCCGCCGGGCATGGGCCTCGATCGCGGCCACATCAAGCAGGTCGGTGGTCAGGTTGCGGCTGTACTCCTCCCACCAGCCGGTCTCCCGCTCCCTGGTCATGGCTTCGAGCGCACCGATCAAGGGTTCGTTGGCACACATGCAGGCCGCCGCGATCTCGCGCAGGCGCTCCGGGGCGACAGCGGACTTCCCGTTCTCCATCTGGGTCACCAGGGCAGGCGTCACCCCGAGCAACCGGGCGAGGTGGCTGCCACCGAAGCCAGCTTGCTCTCGCATCCTCCGCAGTTCGGTGCCAAGACGACGCTGACGGAGGGTTGGGGTTCGAAGGGCCATGGCGTCCTCTCTGCAAGTCCAGGAGCCAGTGTCCCACTGAAGGAGGAACCTTCCCACATTCGAATTAACTTTAAGAGCGGATGCGCTATGGTCGGTCTCAGATCGATCCGACGGATCGTCAGCACTGCCTGTTCCCTGGGCAGTAGACGACTGCTCTCTCCACACCGCCGCCTCATGGAGGTTCCCGTGTGCACCCGTAACACCCCCTCGCTCACCCTCACCCGACAGGCCCTCCGGGACGCCCTGACCCGCTCCGGCTGGGACCCCGAGACCATCTTCAACGCCGAACTCGCCCTCTCCGAGCTGCTCGTCAACGCCTGGCGCCACGGCGCCACCCCCGCGCCCGTCGTCTACTTCTCCCTTCTCGGCTGCACCCTCCGGGTCTGCGTCTCGGACGAGAACGACGCGATCCCCCAGGAGCAGACCCCCGCCGGCACCGTCGAGACCGGCCGTGGTCTCCAGCTCGTCACCGGCCTCACCCACCGGTGGGGCGTGGACCCCCAGAAGCGCGGCAAGATCGTCTGGTACGAGCTGGACTCCGCCGCGTGAGCACCGCCCGCGAACCCATCGCGCCGGACGACCCCCGCATGCGCGACTACACCAAGCCCCAACTCATCGCCCTGCTCGGCGAGGTGCACCGGCGCGGACGCTCCTACGGCCTCCTCTGGGGCTCCGCCTTCCCTCACGAGACCACCCTCGACGGCCGCATCCTCGTCGACTTCGGCAACGCCCCCGTGAGCACCCTGCTGAACCTCCTGCATCTGCTCCGCGACGCGGAACGGAACGAGGCGTGGGAGTGCTGAACTTCCTCGTCGGCGCGGCCCTCGTCACCCTCCTCGCGCTCGCGATCGTCATCGTGGCCCTCGGTGCGATCGCGACGCTCAGGATGCCGCGCCCCGACGACCGCGACGAACAGCGCTGAGCACATGCGAAGGCCCTCGCCCCAGGGATGGGCGAGGGCCTCGCAGGCGTCCGGGGCTGCGGGGTCAGCCTCCGGACGAGTTCCTGGCGCCGCCCGCACCGCCGAAGCCACCACCGAAGCCGCCCGCGCCGGCAGCCGCGCCTTCGACGAGCTGACTGGCCGCGTAGCCGCCGTTGGCGTCGGGGGTGCCGACGACGGTCACGCTCTGCCCGGGCTGCAGGTCGGTGACCTTGCCGTCCTTGTTGAGCTGGACCTTCGTCGCGTCGCCGGTGGTGACCTTGACGGTGTTGCCGTTGGCGTCGGTGAGGTAGACGGTGCTGCCGTCGACGGCCTTGACCGTGCCCCGGGTGAAGCCGGGCTGGCCGCCCTGGCCCTGAGCACCGCCCTGCCCCTGGCCACCCCCACGGCGCGAGCCGTTCTGCCCGCCGCCGCCCTGCCCGTACCCGGAGGCGGGACGCTGAGCAGCACCGGCGGCAGCGGCAGCGGCGGGCCGGGAGGACTTCCCGCTGGAGCCCTGCCCCTGCTGGTACCAGACGCCGCCCGCGAACGCGCCCGTGGCGATCACCCCGCCGGCCAGGACCAGCGAGAGCCACGGCAGCTTGCGGCGCGGCGGCGCGGCCAGTTCGGCGGTGACGTCCCGGGCGTCCGGTGGGGTGGCGAGCAGCGCGACCTGCTCGGCCGGGCTGCTGACCGTCGCGATCTCTTGACTCATGGAAGGTCCTACTCGTGCCGGAGGGCGTCGATCGGCCGCAGCGAGGCGGCCCGGTTGGCGGGGTAGCTGCCGAAGAACAGTCCGATGGCGACGGCGATACCGAACGCGCCGAGCACGGACTCGGGGATCACCACGGGTTTGATGCCGACGATGCTGAAGTGCGAGCCGGCGATCCCGACGGCCACCCCCAGCCCGGCGCCGAGCACCGAGAGCAGGGTGGACTCGGTCAGGAACTGCCCGAGGATCACCGCGCGCGGGGCGCCGAGCGCCTTGCGGATGCCGATCTCCCTGGTCCGCTCGGTGACCGTGACCAGCATGATGTTGGTGATGCCGATCCCGCCGACCAGCAGCGAGATCGCCGCGACCGCGCCGAGCAGCACGGTGAAGGTCTTGGTGGTGCTCTCCCGGGCGGTGAGCAGCGAGGCCTGGTTGGTGATCCGGAAGTCGGCCTTGGTCGGGTCGGCGATCGCGTGGGTGCCGAGCAGCACCCGGGTGACCTCCGCCTGGGCCGCGGTCGTGGTGTCGGCCGAGCCGGCCTGCACCAGGATCTGGTTGACCGGGCCGAACCCGGTGAACACGTTCTGCACGGTGGGCAGCGGCGCGATCACCACGTCGTCGGGGTCGGTGAAGCCCGTCCCGCCCTTGGCCTCCAGCACGCCGACCACGGTGAACGGGGTCCCGCCGAGGACGATCCGCTTGCCGACCGGGTCCTCGGTGGCGAACAGCTGCTTGGCGGTGGTGGCGCCGAGCACCGCGACCTTGCGCGAACCGAGCACGTCGTCGTCGGTGAAGTACTCGCCGTGCGCGACCTTCTGGTTGGCGGTCTCGAAGTACGCCGGGTAGGTGCCGACGATCGAGCCGGGGCTGTACGAGATGTCCCCGTACAGCGCGGTGCCGCTGGTGGTGACCACCGGGGCGACCGACCTGATCGCGGTCGAGTCGGTGTCGGCGGCCAGCGCCTTGGCGTCGGCGACCGTGAGCTTCTTCGCCGAGCCGGCGCCGCGCGCCCCGCCGTACGCCGAACCGGCGCTGACGGTGAGCGAGTTGGTGCCGAGTGAGGTGATCGACTCCTTGACCGCGACCGAGGAGCCGTTGCCGACGGCCAGCAGCAGGATCACCGAGGCGACGCCGATCAGCACCCCGAGCATGGTGAGCGCCGAGCGCACCTTGTTGGCGGCCAGGCCGCCGGCCGCGAAGCGGAGCATCTGCCAGAGGATCACGCCGTCACCCCCAGATCGCGCAGCAGCGGCGGCGGACCGTCCACCGGGGCCTGCCGGACGTCGTCGACGATCCGGCCGTCGACCAGCCGCAGCACCCGCTTGGCGTGCCGCGCGACCTCGTCCTCGTGGGTGATCAGGACGACCGTGCGGCCGGTGGCGTTGAGCGCGTCGACGAGGTCGAGCACCTCCTCGGTGGAGCGGCTGTCCAGGTTGCCGGTCGGTTCGTCGGCGAGCAGCATCGCGGGCGCGGTGACCAGCGCCCGGGCCACCGCGACGCGCTGCTGCTGGCCGCCGGAGAGCTGGTTGGGCCGGTGCCCGGAGCGCTCGGCGAGGCCGACCAGCGAGAGCGCGGCCAGGGCCCGGCGGCGCCGTTCGGCGGCCCGGACGCCCGCGTAGGCGAGCGGCAGCTCGACCTGGGCGAGCGCGGTGGTGCGCGGGATCAGGTTGAAGGACTGGAAGACGAAGCCGATCTTGCGGTTGCGGACCAGTGCGAGCTGCCCCTCGTCGAGGTGGCCGACGTCGATGCCGTCCAGCAGGTAGCGGCCGGCGGTCGGGACGTCCAGGCAGCCGAGGATGTTCATCAGGGTGGACTTCCCGGAGCCGGAGCTGCCCATCACCGCGACGAAGTCGCCCTGCCCGATGTCCAGGCTGACGCCGAGCGGGCCGCCGGTGGCCGGGTCCTCCGGGCCGTGCAGCGCGTGCACGACGGCGTCGCCGTGCCCGTACGCCTTGGTGATCCGGCGCAGCTGGATGACCGGCGGGGGCGCCGCCGGGACGCGCTTGTCGATGACGTGACGCATGCTCAGCCCTTACCGCCCCGGCCGGCCCCGCCGCCGCCGTTGCCGCCACCGCCGACGCCCGCCAGGCCGCCGCCGGCCCCGCCGCCCCGGCCGCCGCCCGCGCCGCCGAGGCCCGGGAAGGAGGCGTTCGGGAAGCCGTTGCCGCCGCTGGTGGTGGGGAGTTCGACCTTGTCGCCCTCCTTCAGCCCGGAGAGCACCTGCACCGTGCTGTCGCCCTCGACACCGACCCCGACGGTGACCCGCTCGCTGGAGCCGTCCGGGTGCACCACGGTCGCGGTGCGGCTGGTGCCGGTGCCGGAGAGCGCGGAGGTGGGCAGCGAGAGCGCGCTGTCCGCCTCGCCGGTGATCACCTGGACGGTGGCGCTGAGGCCGGTGCGCAACGTGCTGGTGTCGCCGCCGAGTTGCAGCGTGGCGGCGTACTGGACGGCCGTCGATCCGGCGCTGCCGCCGCTGCTACTGGGCAGCGAACTGACCGACAGGACGGTGGCGTTGAGCTTGGTGTCGGACTGCGCGTTCAGGGTGACGGTGGCCGCCTCGCCCTTCTTGAGCTTGAGCGAGTCCAGCTCGGAGAAGTTGGCGGTGACCTGCATCCCGGTCGGGTTGGTCAGCACGATGAAGCCGCTCGGCGTACCGCTCGAACCGGTGCTGCCGGTGCTCGACTTGGCGGCCGTCCCGGTGGAGCCGGAGGAGCCGGCCGAGCCGCCGCTGCCGACGGTGTCGCCGACCTTCGCCGAGACGGCCGCGACGGTGCCGTCCACCGAGGCGGTCAGGGTGGTGCCGGTCAGCGCCGCCTGGGCGTTGGCGAGGGTGGTCTGCGCGGTGGCGACCTGCTGCTGGGCCTGGGCGACGGCGGCGTCGTCCACCTTGGTGGTGGTGATGGTGGTGGTCTGCGGAGCGGGCGTGCTGTTCGCGCCCGCTCCGCGGCCCCCCTGCCCCCCGGATCCCGTGGCGGACCCGGGGGACGCCCCCGCGCCGCCTGGCAGCGGCTCGGTGGTCGTGGTGGTGACGCCGGCCTGGGCCTTGGCGAGGTTGGCGTTGGCCGTGGTGAGGGCCGCCTGGGCGGCGTCCACCTGCTGTTGGGCGGCCGTGGTGTCGACGGTGGCGAGCACCTGGCCCTTCTTCACGGCGTCCCCGACCGCGACCTTGACCGAGGTGAGCCGGCCGCCGGTGGCGAAGTCCTGGGCCGCGTCGGTCGGTGAGACCAGGGTGCCGGTTCCGGACACGGTGGCCAGGACCGTTCCCTTGGCCACGGTCGCGGTCCGGACCGGGGTCTTGCCTGCGGCGGCACTGGTGCCGCCGTTCACGGTGGCGTACACCAGGGCGGCACCGCCCAGGAGAGCCACGCCGAGCGCGGAGTTGACGAGGACGACGCCTCGCCGTCGCGGGAGCACCTTCATGCCGGACAGCTTTCCTGGGCGCTCTTGCGGAGCCCTGGGCGCGGGCTGGGAGAAGACTGACCGATCGGATCCGGGCATTCCGGATATACCGCCCCGTTCACGCGGGCACCTTGGCCGCGCCGTGGGCAGTCGTTGGCCGAACTCCCAGCAGGCTCCCAGGGATCCCCAGCCATCCGGCAGCGCCCCGGGGCCCACCACCGAAGACCCCGGAAACGCCGCCGGGGCGCACCGCGAACGGTGCGCCCCGGCGGAAACGGGAGGGGTCAGAGCGTCTTGCGGAACGCCTCGGCCACCGAGAGGAAGATCGAGTTGCCCTCGGCCTCGCCGATCGAGATCCGGACGCCCTCCGGGAACGGCCGGACGATCACCCCGGCCTCGGCGCACGCGGCGGCGAACTCCTGGGAGCGCTCGCCGAGGCCCAGCCAGACGAAGTTGGCCTGCGAGTCCGGGATCTCCCACCCCTGGGAGCGCAGCCCGGCCACCACCCGGGCGCGCTCCTCGACCAGCGCGTCCACCCGCTCCAGCAGCGCCTGCTCGGCGCGCAGCGAGGCGACGGCGGCGTTCTGGGCGAGCTGGTTGACGCCGAACGGGACGGCGGTCTTGCGCAGCGCGTTCGCCACCGGCTCGTGCGCGATCGCGAACCCGACCCGCATGCCCGCGAGGCCGTACGCCTTGGAGAAGGTGCGCAGCACGCAGACGTTCGGGCGGTTCCGGTAGAGGTCGACGCCGTTGGGCACCTCGGGGTCGCGGATGAACTCGATGTACGCCTCGTCGACGACCACCAGGACGTCGGCCGGCACGGCGTCCAGGAAGCGCTCCAGCTCGGCGCGGTGGATCACGTTGCCGGTGGGGTTGTTGGGGTTGCAGACGAAGACCAGCCGGGTCCTCGGGGTGATCGCGGCGAGCATCGCGTCCAGGTCGTGGTCGCCCGCCTCGGTGATCGGCACCGGGACGGGGGTGGCACCGGCGACCTGGGTGATGATCGGGTACGCCTCGAAGGAGCGCCAGGCGAAGACCACCTCGTCGCCGGGGCCGGCCGTGGCGAGGATCAGCGACTGGGCGACGCCGACCGAGCCGGTGCCGGTGGCGATGTGCTCGACGGGCACGCCGAAGCGCTCGGCCAGCACCTCGGTCAACTCGCCGACCGCCATGTCCGGGTAGCGGTTGAGCGAGCCGGCCGCGGCGACCGCCGCCTCCAGCACGCCGGGCAGCGGGTCGTAGGGGTTCTCGTTGGAGGACAGCTTGTAGGCGTCGGCGCCGGCCGGCTTGCCGGGCTTGTAGGTCGGGATGCCGTCCAGGTTCGGCCGCAGCCGCGGGCCCTGCGCCGACGTACCAGTACCAGTCACGGTCCTACTCCTTCTCGATGCTCTCTCCGGTGCGGCGCTCCGGTGCCGATGCCCCGGTGCGGTGCCCCGATGCGATGCTCCGGTGCCCGATGCGGTGCTCCGGTGCGATCGCCCCGCCACCCGTGGGATCGCCACCGTGCCCGGACTCTCGGAACGCGCCCGGACCACCCCGGTCGGGTGCCTTGAACGATACCGACCACCCTCACCCGTAGGGGTGAGATACCCGGTCGGGTGACGAGTGCAGATCAGCCATTCTGCAGGGTTCCTTTGGCACATGTCAGAGGTAAGAAGGCTGGTTTCGTGCGGGTATCGAAGGGGCGCACCCCGGCTCACTCTTGGAGAAACGTATCTCCAAGGGCTCCCGATGCGCCGGTCACAGACCCTTGTCAGGAGCCATACGATCGGTCCGCCATGACAGCAGCAGCCAACCAGAGCGGTCGGCGTCCCACCACCTCACGGCGTCTGGAGCGGGCCGGCATCCGGGATGTGGCAGCAGCCGCCGGAGTGTCGATCACCACCGTCTCCGACGCGCTGAACGGAAAGGGCCGCCTGCCCGACGAGACCCGCAGCCGGGTGCGCGAGGTCGCCGAGCGCCTCGGCTACCGCCCCTCGGCGGCCGCCCGCACCCTGCGCACCGGACGGTCCGGCCTGATCGGGCTGACCGTCACGACCTACGGCGAGGAACCGTTCACCTTCACCGAGTTCGCGTACTTCGCCGAGATGGCCCGGGCCGCCACCAGCGCCGCCCTCGGCCGCGGCTATGCGCTGGTGGTGCTGCCCGCCTCCTCCCGCCACGACGTCTGGGGCAACATCGCCCTGGACGGCACCGTGGTGATCGACCCGCCCGACCAGGACCCGCTGGTCAGCGAGCTGTACCGGTCCGGCGTCCCGGTCGTCAGCGACGGCAAGCCGGGCAACTGCCCGGTCACCGCCTGGGTCGACAACGACCACGAGGCCGCCGTGCTCGGCATCCTCGACCACCTCTCCGAGGCCGGCGCCCGCCGGATCGGCCTGCTCACCGGCACCAGCACCGACACCTACACCCGGCTCTCCACCGAGGCCTACCTCGGCTGGTGCGCCAAGGTCGGCCAGGAGCCGGTCTACGAGGCCTACCCCGCGCACGACCCGGCCGCCGGCGCCGTCGCCGCCGACCGGCTGCTCGCCCGCCCCGACCGGCCCGACGCCGTCTACGGCCTGTTCGACCCCAACGGCACCGACCTGCTCGCCGCCGCCCGCCGCTACGGCCTGCGGGTCCCCGACGACCTGCTGCTGGTCTGCTGCAGCGAGAGCGACGTCTACGCCACCACCGAACCGCCGATCACCACGCTCTCCCTCAAGCCCCGGCGGATCGGCACCACCGTGGTCAACCTGCTCATCGACGCCATCGAGGGCGTCGACTCCGGGACGGGCGTCGACATCGCCCGGCTCTTCCCGCCGCGCTTCCGCACCGCCGGCACCGGCCCGCCGCCGGGCACCCTGATGCCGACCGAACTGATCGTCCGCGCGTCCTCCCAGCGCCGGAGCCCGCGCACCACCGTCAGCCCTCCCCGGCCCCCGGGCGAGGTCTAGACCATACCGAGCCGGGACAAAACGGACCTTGCGGGACGGCCCGGCTGACGCTCCGGAGGATTGGATACCCACCAGGTGACGACGCCGGGAGAGTGGTCTTCCTATGATGGGCGAATGACACCCGAGGACCGCTTCCCCGGGCCTGAACACCCCGACTCAGGCCCCCGCCACCAGCCGGACCTCGACGTGCTGCCCTACGGCACCTACTACGAACCGGAGTCCGCCCCCGGCTACGGCGGCGCGCCGTACGAGGCGGAGACCTACAGCGGCTACGGCGGCGCCCGCTACCTGGAACAACACTGGCCCTCCGACGGCCAGGGCCACACCGTGCACGCCCCGGAACAGGGCCAGGAGTTCCCCCACCAGGACCACCCCGTGCACGCCCCGGAACAGGGCCAGGAGTTCCCCCACCAGGACCACCCCGCGCACGCCCCGGAACAGGGCCAGGAGTTCTCCCACCAGGACCACCCCGTGCACGCCCAGGAGTTCTCCCAGCAGGACCACCCCGGCTACGAGCCGACCCTGCCCGACCAGCCCTCCCCCGCCCTCCAGGTCCCCGGCCGCGACGACCCGCCGACCATCGAGCTCGGCCCGCCGCTGCCCGATCCCGCCGCACCCACCTACCCGTACCCGGCCCCCGGCCCCGGTGAGCCCCCCGGCCCGCTCTACGTCGTCGGCGACGTGCACGGCTACCTGGAGGAGCTGCGCGCCGAGCTGCGCCACCAGGGCCTGATCGACGCCGACGGCCACTGGTCCGCCGGCCGCTCCCGGATCTGGTTCCTCGGCGACTTCACCGACCGCGGCCCCGACGGCATCGGCGTCATCGACCTCGTGATGCAGCTCGCCGCCGAAGCCGCCGCCGCCGGCGGCTACTGCCGCGCCCTGATGGGCAATCACGAACTCCTCTTCCTCGGCGCCGCCAGGTACGGCGACGAACCCGTCCAGTCCACCGCCGGCACCGCCTCCTTCCTCGCCGCCTGGCGGCTCAACGGCGGCCAGCAGCACGACCTGGACCGCCTGGAGGCGCACCACATCAGCTGGCTCTCCCGGCTCCCTGCCATCGCGCTGGAGGACGGCCACCTGCTGCTGCACTCCGACACCACCGCGTACCTGGAGTACGGCGAGTCCATCCCCGACGTCAACGACGCCGTCCACAGCCTGCTCGCCGACGAGGGTGTGGACGAGTGGTGGGACTGCTTCCGCCGCTTCACCAAGCGCTTCGCCTTCCGCGGCGACGCCGGCCCGACGGCCGTCCACGAGCTGCTCGACACCTACGGCGGCACCCGGATCGTGCACGGGCACAGCCCCATCCCGTACCTGACCGGCGCGGTGCACGCCGACGACGGTGTGCCGCCGCACATCCCCGGCCCCTACGTCTACGCGGACGACCTCGCGGTGGCCATGGACGGCGGCGTCACCATGGAAGGGCGCCTGCTCGTCGCCCGACTCCCCGTCAACTGAGGCCCCACCCGGGGCCCGTACCGAACGGATGTTCCCGGCGCCCGGGCCGCCGCACGCGCGCGGCCCGGGGCGCGAAATTCCGGAAACCGACTGTCAGCACGGCCACGCCCGCCCCTACCATGAGGCACACCACACCCGGCCGCCCGTCCGGCGGCCCGCCTCCGCGCCCGTTTCGGCGCCCCTGAGGGTCCAGCGGCCCCCTGGGGCGGAGCGAACGGGGTCCGCACGAACGGGGTCCCCATGACCAACCCCCCGCCGCTGCTCGCCGAGGACCGCCCGGAATACGAGCGCCTCCTCGCCGAAGCCCTGCGCGACCGCACCATCCTCACCGCCCTGCGCGCTCCCGGCGCGCTCACCGCCGACCAGCTGCGCATCCGCGCCCTGCGCGACGCCGACGCCATCGCCGCCGCGGCCACCACCGAGTACCTCCACTACACCCGGCTGCGCGAGAGCCTGCGCGCCACACCGCCGCCGCCCGAAGGCACCGAGCCGATCGCCCCCGGGCTACTCACCCAGCTGCGCTCCGCCAACGGCGGCGCCGGGCTCTTCCCCGTCCTCACCGTGCTCACCCCGATCCTCGCCTGGGCCGCCGCCCTGGTCCTGCTGCTCCTCGGTTACCTGCTGCGCGCCGCCAACCCCGACCTCACCCTCGCCCGCTCCCTCGTCACCGCCGGCTGGGCCGCGCTCGCCGCCGGGGTCGCCGCGATGGCCGTCGGCATCATCGGGCTCGTCCTCACCGCCATACGCGACGGCGCCGCCGCCCCGGCCGGCACCGACCCCGAACTCGCCGCCGAACTCGCGGACGCCCACCGCGAGTGGCGCACCGCGCTGCGCGAACGCGGACTGCTCCCCTACCTGCACGCCAACCTCCCCGCCGTCCCCGGCGCCGGGCGAGCCGGACCGGACTTCAGCAGCCCGGACTTCACCGGGCCCGGTTACAGCTCCCCGTCCTTCACCAGCCCCGGCCCCGAAGGCCACGAGCCGCGCCCGGCGGCCTTCACCACCCCCGACTTCACCGGCCCCGGCTACAGCTCCCCGTCCTTCACCAGCCCCGACGACGTCACCTGACACCGACGACGCCGTCTTCACCCCCCCTGGGCCGCCTACTGGGGCCTCCTCCACCCCCCTCAACCCGGGCCCCGAAAACGCACGGGAGGCCGTGCGGGGAGGACTCGCAGCTGTGGATCCCGTCGATCGCAACGGCCTGACGCCTCGTTACATGGCGGTGACGGTTCCATGATGGTGAGCAAACGATTCACCTGAGAAAATCTTCACATCGCAGCCGCTGGGTCCGCAACGAAGAGGCGGACCGACCACAGCAGACGTCTGCATTTGGTTCCTCTGGGGGGGAAATCACCCATGCTCGCGCACTCGTCCACCCGCCGTTCCCGCCTGCTCGCCGCCGCCACGCTGGTGGCCGCCACCGGCACCGCCGCGCTCGCCCCGGCGACCGCCTTCGCCGACACACCCGCACCGAGCAACGCCAAGCCCCTGGTAGCCACCCTGGAGCCGATTGCGGGGCAGGCGCCGCTGACCCGCGGTGGCAACGGCGCGGACCTGACGATGACCGTCACCAACAACTCCGACCAGGACCAGCCGTTCCACCCGGCGGTGACCGTCACGCCGGTGGGCTCCGCCCCGAACGGATGGAACTGGATCGACTTCAGCGCCAAGGCGATCTCCGCGCCGGCCACCTCCGGCGTGGCGACTTGGGGCTCCAACGGTTTCGCCGGCGCCGTCGTGCCCGAGAACCACATGTCCTCCGCGCCCTTCACGGTGCCGGCCCACGCGACCTATAGCTGGGCGGTCTCCTTCAAGCTGAAAGCCGCCCTCCCGGCGGACGACACCGCCGTGAAGGTCGGGCTGGCGAACGACCTGAACGACAGCACCAACAGCGACCCGCTGACGCTGCCGGTCGCCTCCCCCACCGGCGCCCTCGTCCAAAACTTCACCAACTGGGGCACCGTCTCGTACAAGCAGTCGTTCGAGACCGATCTCAACCTGACCAACAACGGCGCGGGCATCGACTCGACGATCAACCCGACGCTCCGCTTCGGCGACGGTTCCCGCCCGAGCCCGGCCACCCTCAAGCTGGACGTGTTGCAGGACGGACGGTGGGTCACGGTCCCCGGCTCGGACAACGTCTGGAAGCTGCCGCCGGTGGTCGGCGGTCTCGGCAAGGGTGCGAGCCAGCACTACAAGGTGCGGCTGTCACTCGCCGACTTCACCGTGCAGCAGGGGGTCATCCTCACTTCCGACTGGCTCAGCCTCGCTCCGGACACCGACCAGGGCCCGGTCGACACCACCGTGAAGGCGTTGGTGACCGTGGACGGCACCCCCGTCCCGTCCACCTCCACCGCCCAGAACTGACCGACACCGGTGCCCCGGACAGCGAAGGCCGCCCGGGGTACCGGCCGTTCCCAGGACGTTCGGCAGAGGCGGGCGCGACCCCGTCGTGGCTGCGAGCGAAGCCGGGGATGCGAACCGCCTCGACGGGCGGCACCTGCCCATAACGATCATTTACGGCGCCGGGCAGGCAGCCTGAGCGCAGTGCCGGGAAGCCCCTGCACGTCCCAACACGGCGCATCCGTCTTCATCGACGACAACTTCAGCCTGTGGACAGCACATTCACCCGTCCCTGGCTCACGACGGGCGCGAACCGGGGGCGAGCAGCCGACGCAGCACCGTGGGTGTGTGCCCCACGTGCTCGCGGATGGTGCGGGTCAGGTGCGCCTGGTCGGCGAAGCCGAGCTGTGCCGCCAGATCGGCGAGGCTGGGGGCGCCCTCGGCGATCCGGTCCATGGCCCGGGTGACGCGCACGCGGTTGCGGTAGCGGGTCAGCGAGACACCCGTCTCCCGCGAGAACGCCCGGCTCAGTCGGTAGGGCGACACCTCCAACAGCGCGGCCAGTGCGCAGAGCCCTCCGGCCTCCGGGACCTCTTCGGTGATCGCCTCCCGCGCCGCGGCGGCCAGCTCCCGATCGGCGGGCCGGGAGCGGACAGCCGACTCGCCGGCCGCGGCCGCCACGAGGCGGAGCAGTTCCTCCGTCACCGCGTAGTCGATGTCGCCGGTGCCCGCGGCGGCGACCAGACGGCGGTGGGCGAGATCGACGCGCGCGTCCACGTACACCGTCGTCACGGCGGACGGGCGCCCGAGGAGGAAGGGCTCGAAGCTGACCGACGTGCAGACGTCACCGCCGAGCGGGTGCGCAAAGCGCTCCTCCTCCCCGGGCACGCCCAAGTAGGCCATGGTCGGGTCCAGATCGGCGTCGGTGCCGTCGGCCGATCGCCGGAACCTACCGCGTTGCACCAGCACCAGGCGGTGGTCGTCGCGGGTCTCCGGCTGTGACCACCGCGTGTGGTCGGAGCGGCACCCCACCACTGCCACGGTGAACTCCGGCCGGGCGGCGAGGATCGAAGCGGACAGCATGCCGCGAACGGTACCGGCCGGGTAGGACAGAACGGCCCGCAAGGATCTTCAAGACCTTCGGCGCCGTCGCCCCGGATGCTGGGACCCACGTGACGACACGAAGGGAGCCATCCATGGCCGTCCACGCAGAGCTCACCGCGATCACCATCGACTGCGCCGATCCCCGGGCCCTCGCCGAGTTCTACCGCAAGGTCACCGGCTGGGACGTCGGGCAGGCCGACGACGACTTCGTCCAACTCGGCAGGGGGCCAGTCGGGTTGGCCTTCCAGCGGATCACCGGCTACCGGGGGCCCGGCTGGCCCGACGCCGCGAAGCACGCCCATCTCGACTTCACGGTCGCCGATCCTGAGGTCGCGGTGAAGGAACTGCTCGCGGCGGGAGCGACCAAGCCGGAGTTCCAACCCGGCGAAGGCGAGTGGACCGTTCTCGCCGACCCCGAGGGCCACCTGTTCTGCATCGCTTCGGCCTGACCAGGAGTCGATCACCCATGGCCTCGATCCACAAGGAACTCGTCATCGACGCCCGCCCCGAAGCGGTGTGGGCGGTGCTCAGCGACTACGGCGCGGTGCACGAGCGGCTGGTGCCCGGGTTCGTCACCGACACCCGTCTGAGCTCGGACACCCGCACCGTCGCCTTCGCCGATGGCACGATCGTGCTCGAACGGCTCGTCGACCTCGACCACGAGGCGATGCGGGTCGCCTACACGGTCATCGGCGGCAGCCTCCACCCGTCCCACCACCACGCTTCCATGCAGGCCCTTCCGGAGGCCGGCGGTCGCACGAGATTCGTCTGGCACACCGACGTCCTGCCCGACGCTCTGGCCGCACCGATCGCCGAGTTCGTCGAGCACGGTTCGGCGGTGATCCGCCGCACGCTGGAGGCCGCTTCCTCGGCCCCGACCGGACCGGACCCGACCGGGCCGGCCCCTGCCTCGGCCTCGGCTCGATGACACGACGGCTGAGCGCCGCCCCGGGGATCGGAGACACCCTCGGGACGGCGCTCAGAGCGTGTCGGTCGGCCGGCGGGATCTGCTGATCTTCATCGAGCACGGCTTCGGCCCTGGATCCGCCCGGGCGCGATGACGGCCGTCGGTCAGCCGACCAGGAGTTCTGCCGCCGGGGTGTGGTTTCCGGTCGCCGAGGCGCCGACCATCGCCGAGGCGGCCGTCACCGGGTCGGTGCCGGGCGGTACCACCAGCAGCAGGAAGTGGTCCTGGAAGCCCCGGGTGACGCTGATCGTCGCATCGCTGCCGGGGAACCAGTTGATCCTGATCGTCAGGCCGTTCGCCGCGACGGACCGGGGCACGCCGTCCCAGGCCGTGGTGTCGAGGCCGACCCGGACGATGCGCCCGAAGTGGGCGCCGAGCGCGGTGATCAGGTCCGGCAGTTCGGCGAGGACGTGGTTCGAGCGGGGCCACCAGGCGCCGTCGAAGACGCCCTCCCGCGACATCGTCGGCTCCAGTTCCAGCCGCGGCAGCAGCGGGGTGCCGGGCACCGACCACGACCCGGGAGAGGAGAAGGTGGGGAAAGGAATCGGCATCATACGAAGCCGCCCGTCCGGTCCACGAGGGACCCATCACGACCCAGGGCGACGTCGGCGCTGATGCCGGTGTGCGAAATGTCCTCGGTTGTCTCCCACGCTACTCCGCAGCGGTCCTCCCCGGGCCGCTCGCCACGGGAGCAGGCTCGAAGTGATCCAGGGCATCCCGCATTCCGGTACCCGTTCCGGCTTCGTTCCTGGTGAAGGACAGCCCGGCAGACCCTGCTCCGGGAAGCCCATCCAGCTCCCGGAGCGGGCCGGCACCGGTTCAAGCGGCGAGCCCTCTCCCGGCTTCCGGAAGAGGGCTCGCCCACAGGTAGGGACGCCCGCCTCGGCCTCGGCGTCGAACATCGTGACATTACGGGCCAACCGCCGAGACGATCACCGACCGCGGGCGGCTGAAGAATCGAGGTCGGCTGAGCAACCACCGAGTGGCAACTGATCACGGACACCGGCGGACCTTCGACCGCGGCTTCAGCCGTCGACCTGCGACCGGTTGCCGCGGTTCACCGGCGCGCCCTGTGCCCGGCCTGACGGTCGAGACCTTGGCGCGCGCCCCGGGCGGCGGTGAGTTGGCGCACCAGCTGATGGAGTGAGATGACGCCGGTGATCGGGGGCAGCCCGGCGACGACGACGGCGGACAGCGTCCAGGGGACGCCGGCGACGCACAGTCCGGCCGCGAGGCCGGAGAAGAGCACGACTACGACCCAGGCGTGGAACGGCTGACGTCCGTGCTGGACGGCGCGCAGGACCGACAGACAACCCGCGAGCCACGGTCCGTAAACGACCACCGGCCACAACTGCGACAGTCCGCGCGGCACGCTTGAGAACGCCAGTTCCTGCAAGGGGCCGTAGGAGAACACCCAGCCCAGTACGCAGGCCGCGGTCACCGTCACCGCCGTCAGTGCGCCGAACACGGAGCTGATCAGGTGGGGCCAGGCCGGGCGGGGAAGAGCAGACCGTCGGCGATGCCGAGAGGCCGACGGGCCGACCGGTCGACCGGCCCCGGGCGAGCCGGACGGGTCGACCGGTGCTCGCGGAGGCGGCACGAACGCCGTCTCGTCCTCCCAATTGCCGGCCGATGTGACGATGGAGCTGAACGCCTGCGCGTCGCCGTACGCGAGGCCGAGGTCACGGGCGAAGCCGCCGTCGTACCAGTCGTCCGCCGGACGGGTCGCCTCGCGGACACGGTCACGGGGCGTGGTCCATGCCTCGTCATCCGGCTCGCCGTAGCCACGGTCCCCGTATGGGCTGAGAAGCCCGGTCACACGGTCGTACACGGCATGCTCC
This sequence comes from Kitasatospora sp. NPDC087314, assembly GCF_044744365.1. Lineage (NCBI taxonomy): Bacteria > Bacillati > Actinomycetota > Actinomycetes > Kitasatosporales > Streptomycetaceae > Kitasatospora > Kitasatospora sp. NPDC087314. The sequence continues at coordinate 422,316 of NZ_JBIUYE010000003.1, read as the reverse complement.
CCACGCGGTCGCCTGGCTGCGGCTTGATCCGGTCACCGGCCCGGGCCAGTGCCGGGGATCTCGGTGCGACCGGCGGCGTCATGATTCGTCCGAGAAGAGCAGGGAGCCGATCCGCGTGGCGAAGTCGCTCTCCAACTGGCTGATCGTCCGTACGAGGTCGGCCAACGGGCGCGAGGTGTACGACAGGACGACGCGCTCGCCGTTGCGCGACAGGTAGCCGGTGGACACGTCGCCCACGGCGTTCCGGCGGTCGGGGACGAAGAGCCATGTCCCGAGCGGAGCGACCGGCTCCCGCACGGGAAGCGACGAGGCGTAGGGCAGGCATGGTGAAGTCACGGGTTCATCAACGAGAAGCGGCGAGCTCGGTTCTTACGGCATCCGGGCGTCCTTCCATATTCGATACCGGAGATGCTCTACGAAACTACCCAGGAGGGGGCGCGAGGGGTGAATATTTTTCCGTCGACCACAGAACTCACCCAAAGAGGCAGAGCGAAGGTAATTCTATACTCGCCATCGACGATGCTCTCCGAAAATCCCCATGCAAAACCATGACAAGAGAAACGTTTCTCCTTTTTGCGAGGTGCTATGTTTCCAGTTTGCCCTTGGCATATTCATCGACTTGCGCCGAGCCGACTTCGCCCCTGGGAGGCTTCTTGCTCAGCTGGAAGGAATATCTGGAAGCGGCGAGGCTTCATCGCCAAGGATGGTCGATAATCAGGATCTCCCGACACCTCGGGCGTGATCGGAAAACGGTGAGGTCCTACCTTCACGGCGAGCGGACCCCGGGCATCCGAATTTCCTCCCAGGACGGCTTCCTCCGGTTCCTGCCGTACTGCCGCCAGCGCCTTGCGGAGGACCCGCACCTTGCCGCGACCGTCCTCTTCGACGAGGTCGTCGACCTCGGCTATCCGGGCGCCTATTCGACGCTCACCCGGGCCCTGCGGAGACACCAGGCCCGGCCGCGCTGCGAGCAGTGCCAGGATGCGGCTACGGCCGCGAGCAGCCGATCCGCTTCCGAGCGGAGCGAGGTGGCCGTCGAGTTCGACTGGCTGCGGCTTCCCGAGCCGCCGGCGAGTTGGGGCTACGGCAACCGGGCGTGCCTGCTACTGGGCTCGCTCACCGGTACGGGCCTCGGCAACGGCATCGGCCGTTGGTCAGTAGCGTTGGCGGAGGACCAGGAACTGCCCCACCTCGTGGAAGCCGTCGACCTCGTGCTGAGACGGCTCGGCGGCACCGCCGGGTGCTGGCGGTTCGGCCGGACGCCGACCGTGTGGTGCCCGCGGACCGACCGGGTGACACCGGCGTTCGGGCAGGTGGCCAGACACTACGGCGTGCGCGTCGAGTGTCGCCTGCCGGCCGAACGCCGTTCGTACACGCGCCGGACCCTGGACGAGGCACTCCGCTCCTGGTGGCGCGCGGAGACGAAGGACAGCACCCTCCAGGACGCCTGGCACAGCCTGGGCCGGTTCGCCGCGCGCCTGAACACCCGGGGCGGGAGCACCGACGACGCACACCCTGCGGTCGGCGGCCCGCACACAGGCACCAGAGCACTTCGGGAGCTGCCCGCCACGCCCTACCCAGTCCGCGTCCGAGCCCGCCGTACCGTCACCGCCCAGGGCCTGGTGCCCTTCCGCGGCAACTTCTACGCCATCCCGGACCACCTGGCCGGCGCCCCGGTGGAGGTCCACCAGCGCCTCGACCAGCCCCACCTGTCCATCGCCACACCCGCCGGAGCCGTCATCGCCCGCTGCCTGCTCGCCCCGGCGGGGGCCGGGCTGACGGTCGTCGATCCCAGCAGCGCCATCGCCGTACTGGAGCGGCACCCGACACCGGCGCCCACCGACGCCCCGTTCTGCCGACGGAACACACCGCGTCCGCCGTCCCCGCAGGCCCTGGCCGAAGCCGACGCGTTACGTGCCCGGTTCGGAGTCCCGCCCACCCGCCAGCCCGGCGAGGAGCAGAACACCGCGACGCCGCGGGTGCCCGCCCAACGGGGCCGCCCGGCCGACAACGCCGGGAGCTGAGCGACCGTCACGCGCTTCGCCGGCGGTGGCGACGTCGTAGACGGTGCACAGCCCGACTGCCCACTGCACGCCGAGCCACGTCGCGGGGCCGGGCTTCCCCGGCCCCGAAGAAGCACCGTACCGGCAGAAGCCCCCGAAGACGCGACGGGGTGCTCTCCGGGGATCTCGGGCACCCCACGCCAGCACCCCGTCGTGCGGCAGTGATCAGTCAGCGAGCGGGAGGTAAACCCGGTTGCCTCGCTCCGCGTGCTCCTCGGACTTGGCCTGCATGCCGGCCAGGGCCTCGGCGTCGAAGCCGCTGGAGACGGCCGTCGAACCGTCGCCGTGCTCGTCGCGGATTTTCTGACTGATCTTCATCGAGCAGAACATGAACCGAACCGGGACAACCCGCCTCGCCCGCGCAATCGGCACCGAGTCTGCGGCTACCTGGTCAAGTTGGGCACTTCAGGCCGCGCATGGGGGGATTGGTACGCCCGACGGAGACATCACTGTTGGCTGACTGATGGATGATGCTCGAACAAGCCGACGGGGCGCTGCTCCGAGAGGCCTGCACAGCCCTGCGGAACAGCGCCCGTCAGCTGACACGTCAGTCCGGCGGCGGGAAGTGGATCCGCTCGGGACGCTCGACGCTCATCCCTGCGAGGGCTAGTGCCGGCGGCGGGCTGCAGCTCGTCCGCTACGCCTCACGAGGATGAGGACCGAGCCTCCAAGGGCGATGGCGGCCGCCGAACCAACCGCCATGCCAATCGATGTGCCGGAACCAGTGGCGGCGAGTACCTGCCCCGCCTCCTTCGGATGTCCGGCCGGTCCACCCTGCTCGTGACCGCCCTGACCGTTGCCGTGGTTGCCCTGGCCGTTGCCGTGACCGCCCTGGCCGTTGCCGTGACCGCCCTGGCCGTTGCCGTGGTTGCCCTGGCCGTTGCCGTGATCACCTTGCTCATGGCCGCCGTGCTCATGACCGCCGTGCTCATGACCGCCGTGACCGCCTGGATGCTGGGGCGGCCCTGCCGGACCGGCGGGGCCAGGAGGGCCAGCAGGGCCGGCGGGCCCGGCAGGCCCGGGCGAACCGTTTGCACCGGGCGAGCCATTGGCACCGGGCGAACCGTTGGCACCGGGCGAACCGTTTGCACCGGGCAAGCCATTGGCACCGGGCGAACCGTTGGCACCGGGCGAACCGCTTGCACCGGGCAAGCCATTGGCACCAGGAGCACCGTTTGCACCGGGCAAGCCATTGGCACCAGGAGCACCCGGTGCGCCGTTGGGACCGGGGGCACCCGGAGCGCCCGGCGAACCGTTAGGACCAGGCGCACCATTAGGACCAGGCGCACCGGGGACGCCAGGAGCACCCGGTGCGCCGTTGGGACCGGGAGCACCCGGAGCGCCCGGCGAACCGTTAGGACCAGGCGCACCATTAGGACCAGGCGCACCCGGAGCGCCCGGCGAACCGTTAGGACCAGGCGCACCATTAGGACCAGGCGCACCCGGAGAACCGGCAGCACCAGGAGGGCCGGCAGGCCCACTCGGTCCAGGCGGACCACTCGGTCCAGGCGGGCCGACGGTGCAGGCCGCCCGCGTGATGGTGTTGTCGTCGAGCGTGACGGCGCCGTTGCGCGCCAGGGCGCGACCTTCGATCACCGAGGCGTGGTTCACACTGATGGACGTGAGGGCCAGGATGTTGCCCTTGAAGAAGGAGTTGACGTCGATGGTGGCGGAGCTACCCACCTGCCAGAACACATTGCAGGGCTGTGCTCCGTTGACCAGGCTGACGACGCTCGACGGAGCCGTGATCAAGGTGGAGCCGATCTGGAAGATGAAGACGGCGTTCGGGTCGCCCATGGCGTCGAGCGTGACGGTCCCGGTGAGGTTCAGCGACGAGCTCGCCTTGTAGACGCCGGGCGTCAGCGTCAGTCCGCCGATGTCGCCGGGAGAGGTCAGGATGGCCGTGGGGGCCCGACCGGCGGCGTCGTTGTAGGCGGTGACCAGGTCGGACTGGGCCTGCCCAGCCTGCGCGTCGTTGACGTGCTGGACCCCGTTCACGGTTCCGGGCGGAAAGCCCGTGACGCTGGTGCCCGGGAAGAGCCCCAGGTCGCCGTTGATGGTGCTGGAGCCGGTGTTGGTGACGGTTGAGCCCGCCAGGACCGCATAGCTGGTGTCGGTCCCCAGCCCCACTGGTGCCGCTGCGGCATGCGCGGGACTCGTGACCAGACCGGCCGACGCAAGCAACGTCAATCCGGACAGCAGGACGGACGCCCCCGCGAGCCGAGAGCGTTTACGCCCTCGTCCTGGTGGAGCGGACAACATGGCATCGACTGCCATAGGACAAAGACCTTTCTTGTCGCCACTGAACTCCGTCACCCGAAGAGGGGATTCAGAGCACCGCTGGTGAGTTCCCGATCCGGCAACACGCCCTCGCACTCGCGCCGGAGGGGCCACGAAGAGCGACTGCCAGCCAGGCGAAGTGATGGAGAGTCACCGACGCACTACACTGCGCTACAACAACATAAAAGGAAGAGACTCGTAAAGATGCAACGGAGTGACGCACCAGCGCCGATCGCGGAATTTCCCCCGCTCCAGCATGTCGTTCGCCTGCATGCCGAATGCCGGGTTCCCTCCGCGTCCGCCGTCCGCCGCCGGCTGCCCAGGCCGTCACCAGCGCAACAGCAGTAACGTTTTTCCTCTTGGCCGCGTCCCGGCGGCGCTGCGCCGGACACCCCTTCCGGGATCCCAGCCCATCGCCTCGGCACCTGCCGCCAGTCGGCGAGCGGGAGGTGGGCCCGACCTCCTGGGCCTTGAACTCCTCGGACATGGCCCGCATGCCGGCCACGGCCTCGGCGTCGAACTCGGTGGCCACCACGGTGGAGCCGTCGCCGCGCTCGTCGCGGATCTTCTGCGAGATCTCCATCAAGCGGCATCGGCCGATCTGCTGCCTGCCTGATCTGTCGAGAGAACCCGCACATGGCGGCACGCGAGGAGTTGATCAAGACACTCCGGGGGAATCCGGCCTAGGGCTGTCCGATCCACGGCGTGATGGCCGACAACGACGACCGGGTCCACCGGCGCCCTGATCAAGGGACTCGTCGGTGTGGCGATGTCCCGGCACACGTCCTCATCGCGCTCGAAGACCGGAAGATCAGTGGCCGGTCGGTGAACGGCCCAGCACCCATGGCCGGGCACCTGAGCTGACCACGTACGGGCGGCCGTTCCAGGGCATCGATCCCCGGAACGGCCGCCCGTACGGTTTGCGATGTCAGTCGGCGAGCGGGAGGTACACCCGGTTGCCGCACTCCGCGAACTCCTCCGGCTTGGCCTTCATGCCGGCCACGGCCTCCGCGTCGTACCCGGTGTCCACGGCGGTGGAGCCGTCGCGGTGCTCGTCGCGGATCTTCATCGACGACAACTTCAGTCCGAAGAGGGCACATTGGACGCCAGAAGCGGTCAATGGCGGCTGAGATAGGTGAGGACTGCCAAGACGCGGCGGTGGCCACTGTCGGTCGGCGAGAGTCCGAGCTTGGCGAAGATGTTGCCGATGTGTTTGTGGACGGCGTTGTCGGTGATGACGAGCCGGGCCGCGATCGTGGCGTTGTCCTTTCCTTCGGCCATCAGGGCGAGAACTTCGCGTTCGCGTGGCGTGAGGGCGGCAATCGGGTCGTGGGCGGGGCGGGTGAGGAGCTGCCCGATCACCTCGGGGTCCATGACAGTACCGCCGGCGGCGACCCGTCGCAGCGCGTCGATGAACTCGCTGACCCTGCTCACCCGGTCCTTGAGAAGGTAGCCGACGCCGCCGCGTCCATCGGAGATCAGCTCGCCGGCGTACTGCTGCTCGACGTATTGGGAGAGAACGAGCACAGGCAGGCCGGGGTGCCGGCGGCGGGCGTGGATGGCGGCGTGGATACCCTCGTCGCGAAAGGTCGGCGGTAGCCGTACGTCGACGATGGTGACGTCCGGTCGGTGTTCGGTGACGGCGGCGACGAAGCCGGGGGCGTCCTGGGTGATCGCGGCAACGTGAAAACCCTTGGCGGTCAACAGGAGTTCCAGCCCATTGGACAACAGAATGTTGTCCTCGGCGATCACGACCCGCACGCCAGGCTCACGGTGATCGCAGTGGGGCCGCCGCCGGGGCTGTGGATACGGGTGGTGCCATCGAGCGCCAGGACGCGCCGGCGGATTCCGGCGATGCCGGTACCCAGCGTCTCGTCGGCGCCGCCGACTCCGTCGTCGGTGACCTCGATCGACAGCCGGTCATCGTCGCGTGCGACACGGACGTTGATCTGGGTGGCCCGGCCGTGCTTGGCAGCGTTGGTGAGCGCCTCGGCGATCGTGAAGTACGCCACGGCCTCGACCGCGGCGGGTATCGCGCCGAGATTGCCGATGTCGAGGGTGGTGTCGATCGCCGATCGGGCCCCCAGTGCGGCCAGCGCCCCGGCGAGGCCGCGATCGGCGAGGATCGGCGGGTAGATCGTCCGGATCACCGCACGAAGCTCCGCCATGGCCTCCTCGGTACTCTCATGCGCTTCCTCCAAGAGTCTGGCCACCGTCTGGGGGTCCTCGCTCAGCACCTCACGGGCCACGCCCAGCCGCATCGCGATGGCCACCAGCCGGGCCTGGGTGCCGTCGTGCAGGTCACGTTCGATCCGGCGGAGTTCCGCGCCGTGCGCCTTCATGGCGTCGGCCCGCGTCTCGGCCAGCGTCTCCACGCGCCGCGCCAATCTCTCGGTGGCCGAGGGGGACAGCAACACACCACAGATCCGGGCGTGTAGGCGCGCCAGCGGTGGAACCAACCAGTAGGTCAGGGCCGCGAAGACGACGGCTTGTGCGGTCCCCAGGGTCAATGCCGTGCCCCACCCGGACAGTGGAGCACCGGCGGCGAAGCCGCCCGCGCGGGTGCCGGCGGGCAAGGCCCACCACAAGGGCACCGTGACGGCTGTGGCTACCGCGTTGCCCGCGCACAGCGCCACGACGACCCCGAACGCCAGACTGGTCATGATGTGTGTGCACAACCACGCGAGAACGCGCCAGGTACCGCAACGGACGGGATCGGAACGCGGGCAGAGCAGCAGCCGGTCAGCGCGGCGACGATGCCAGGACGCCCAGGCGCGAGTCGCCGTCGGGACGATGAGCACGGGCAACGCGAACAGGGCGACCACAGCGGTCGACAGGCTTCCCAGGAGATAACCCAGACCGCGCCACATCGCCGAAAACCCTCTGGTTTCTTGGTGATTCACTCACACGAGTCTGAGTTATCGTCACCTATCCCGACACTACAGCCCACTACCCCTTTTTCACACTGGTGAGCGGTAGCGCCTGCGCACCTCAGCCAGACCTAGGGTCAACGCCCATGACAAGTTCACCGACTCGTCCACCACGGCGGCGCGGCCGATCCATCGGACGGAGCCTGGCGCTGGCCGCTGTCGTGGCTGGAACCCTTTCCGCCTGTGCACCCGGCGAGCGGGCCGCCGTGCCACATGACGACCAAACCCAGCTCCAGCGCGACGCGGACGCGATCACCGCGGTCGGCGTGACGGGAGTGCAGTCCCTCCTGGTCACCTCGGACAACCGGTACCTGACCGTCACCAGCGGCGCCGCCGACCTGACAGCCGGCCAGCCGGTCCCCCGGGATGGTTACTTCCGGATAGCCAGCGTCACCAAGACGTTCGTGGCCACAGTGACCCTGCAACTCGCCGGCGACCGCAGGCTCTCCCTGGATGACCCGGTCGAGCGCTGGTTGCCCGGCCTGGTGTCCGGAAACGGTAACGACGGTCGCGCGATCACCATTCGCCAACTGCTCCAGCACACCAGCGGTATCCACGACGACTACCCGGACTACACCTCGGCGGAAGACTTCCGCCAGCACCGGTACGACACCTACACACCCGAGCAGACCGTCGCCCGGGCGATGTTCCACCGCCCGGACTTCCAGCCCGGCGCGGGCTGGAGCTACAGCAACACCGGCTACGTCCTGCTCGGCATGATCATCGAGCGGGTCACCGGGCACCCCTGGCATGAGGAGGTAATGGACCGGATCGTCCGGCCGCTCGGCCTCGATCACACCTTCTGGCCGGGTACCTCACCCACACTGCCCCAGCCACATGCCGAGACCTATCAGAGGTTCAAGGCCGGCGAGCCGCTCGTGGACGTCACCGAGCAGGTCGGCCAGGGCACCAACGGGGAGGCCGGGCTCGTCTCCACCACCGCCGATCTCGACCGATTCTTCCGTGCCCTGCTCGGCGGCCGGCTCCTGCCGCCGGCGCAGCTGACGCTGATGGAACAGACCGTCCCGGTCAGCAAGGAATTCGAGCAGCTCATGCCGGGCGCCCGTGACGGGTTGGGACTCTTCTCACGCCCGCTGTCCTGCGGCGGGGTGTACTGGGGCCACGAGGGCGGCGATTCCGGCTGGATCACCGCCGACGGCGTCACCGCCGACGGCCAGCGCAGCGTCACCGTCTCACTGTCGGGTGTCCAAGCCGATTCCGCGGACGACGTCCTACGCGTGGAACAGGCCGAGAGCAGGCTGGTCGACGACGCTCTGTGCACGACTCCGAACGCCGACCATCAGCGACGATGAGGTCCTCCGCACGGCGCGGGTGCGGGGGGAGGGGGCAACTTCCGGGGCCACCCACATCACCCTTGATGACCGTCTCCGCCGAAATCCGAACAACATCAACGCCGTGCGGCCCAGCGACAGCAGAGCGCCGCCCCGAGAAGCGTAGAGCTCTCAGGGCGGCACTCGGGTGTGGTGTGTCAGTCCGCCATCGGCAGGTAGACCTTGTTCCCCTGAGCCTTGAACTCCTCGGACATGGCCTTCATGCCCTCGACAGCGGCCTCGTCGTACTCCGGCGAGGCCTCGCCGCCGCCGAACTTCTCATTGATGGATTTGCTGATCTTCATCGAGCAGAACTTCGGGCCGCACATGGAGCAGAAGTGGGCCGTCTTGGCGGGTTCGGCGGGGAGGGTCTCGTCGTGGAAGGCGCGGGCGGTCTCCGGGTCGAGGGCCAGGTTGAACTGGTCCTCCCAGCGGAACTCGAAGCGGGCGTCGGACAGGGCGTCGTCCCAGGCCTGGGCGCCGGGGTGGCCCTTGGCGAGGTCGGCGGCGTGGGCGGCGATCTTGTAGGTGATCACGCCGGTCTTGACGTCGTCGCGGTTGGGCAGGCCCAGGTGCTCCTTGGGCGTGACGTAGCAGAGCATCGCGGTGCCCCACCAGGCGATCATGGCGGCGCCGATGCCCGAGGTGATGTGGTCGTAGCCGGGGGCGACGTCGGTGGTGAGCGGGCCGAGGGTGTAGAACGGCGCCTCGTCGCAGATCTCCTTCTGGAGATCCATGTTCTCCTTGATCTTGTTCATCGGGACGTGGCCCGGGCCCTCGATCATCACCTGGACGTCGCGCTCGCGGGCGATCCGGCCGAGCTCGCCGAGGGTCTGCAGTTCGGCGAACTGCGCCTCGTCGTTGGCGTCCGCGATGGAGCCAGGACGCAGGCCGTCGCCGAGCGAGAAGGTGACGTCGTAGCTCGCGAGGATGTCGCAGAGCTCCTCGAAGTTCGTGTAGAGGAAGTTCTCCTGGTGGTGCGCCAGGCACCAGGCGGCCATGATCGAGCCGCCGCGCGAGACGATGCCGGTCTTGCGGCGGGCGGTCAGCGGGACGTACCGCAGCAGGACGCCGGCATGGACGGTCATGTAGTCGACGCCCTGTTCGCACTGCTCGACGATGGTGTCCCGGTACACCTCCCAGCTCAGCTCCTCGGCCTTGCCGTCGACCTTCTCCAGGGCCTGGTAGAGCGGCACGGTGCCGATCGGCACGGGGGAGTTGCGCAGGATCCACTCGCGGGTGGTGTGGATGTTGCGGCCGGTGGAGAGGTCCATGACGGTGTCGGCGCCCCAGCGGGTGGCCCAGGTCATCTTCTCCACCTCCTCCTCGATCGAGGAGGTGACGGCGGAGTTGCCGATGTTGGCGTTGATCTTCACCAGGAAGTTGGTGCCGATGACGGCCGGCTCCACCTCGGGGTGGTTCACGTTGACCGGGATGACGGCCCGTCCGCGGGCCACCTCGGCCCGCACGTACTCGGGGGCGAGGCCCTCCCGCAGCGCCACGAACTCCATCTCGGGGGTGACCACGCCCCGCTTGGCGTAGGCGAGTTGGGTGACGGCGGCACCACCGCGGCCGCGCAGCGGACGGCGCGGGCGGCCGGGGAACACCGCGTCCAGGTTGCGCAGGTTTCCGCCGCGCGGCGAGGTGTGCTTGATCCCGTCGTCCTCGGGGCGCGCCTCGCGGCCGTCGTACTCCTCGACGTCGCCGCGCTGGCGGATCCAGGCGTCGCGCAGGGCGGGCAGGCCGCGCCGCACGTCGGGCTCGTAGGCCTGGTCGGTGTACGGGCCGGAGGTGTCGTACAGCGGGACGGTCCGGCCGTTGGTGAGCTGCACCTCGCGGTACGGGACCCGCAGGTCGGGCCGGGACCCCTCGCGGTAGGCCTTGCGCCAGGCCGGGGTCGGGTAGCCGGTGCCCGCGCTGGTGACGGCGCTGTTCCGGGCAGACTGCGGCTGTGCTTCGAACGTGGTCATCTGACCTCTACTCCCTACGCCGGCATTACCCGGTCAGGTTCCTGCGGTCGACGCAGCCGTCGGTCCGTCCGTCGACGTCCCGGTCAGCGCCCTCTCAGCCCGGTGCTCCGAGCTCCCGCGTCCACAGGCGGTGTTGCCTGCACACGACGCCCAACACGGTAGCGAGCCGATCGCCGCAGGTCCAGAGGGGGTCCACGGAGGGGATCCGGCAGCCGGTGGCAGCACGCCGAAACGCCCGAGGCCCGGCGCCCCGTCGCGGGGTGCCGGGCCTCGGGCGTTCCCTCAGCCCTTGGCGGCCTTCTTCACCAGGACCACCACGGCGGCCGCGATACCGACGACCACCAGCACCTTGATCACTATGCTCAGCAGCGCACCGACGACACCGAAGACGAATCCCACGATGTTCCAGAGCAGCACCAGGACCAGCACCGGGATGACGATGTTGCGCACCCAGGCGGGCAGCGACTTCCAGAGCTCAGCCATGTCCGTTCCTTCTCTCCCCGTGGGGTCGGCTGCCGTCCGGTGCCGCATCCCGCTTGCTTCGGTACTTCGATCGTACGGGGACGCCAGTGCCGTAACGAGGCCCGACGGCCCGGAGAGAACCCCTAGATCACCCCGACCCGGGCCCCGGGGAAAGACCCCGCCCGGACCTCCGGGAAGGCCCCCGGGAAATCCTCGGAGCGACCTGAGAACCGGGCCGGCCCCACGCGTCCAGGAGATGTCGGACTCTCCGGAACTGCCCCTGCACCACGGCTACTTGGGGGATTCAGCCACGCCTGACCGCACCGTCACCACCCCCGAGGCCCCGACCCTGACCGTCCCGGCCCCGGGCCCACCCGGCCATGAGCTGGTCAGACCGGCCAGCGCTCCCCGCGCCAGGCCGCGTCCCAGAACATCCACTCGTAGCGCGAGGTGGTCGTGAAGTGCTCGACGACCCGACGCCGTTCGGCCGGGGAGATCTCCTCACCGAGCCGGTCGGTGAGTGCCAGTACCCGGCGGACGACGGACTGGAAGGCCTCGTCGCCGTAGGTGGCGATCCACTTGGCGTACAGCGGGTCGGGGGAGCCCTGGGCGAGCAGCGCCTCGCCGACCCGGGCGTAGATCCAGTAGCAGGGCAGCACCGCGCCGACGGCCTCGGCGAAGGAGCCGCCGTAGACGGTGGCCAGCAGGTAACTGGTGTAGGCGCGGGTGGTGGGCAGCACCGGCTCGGCGGCGGCCTGTTCGGCGCTGCCGCCGAAGGCGGTCAGGAACTCGGCGTGCATGCCCTGCTCGGCGGCCAGCGCGCCGACCGCGTCGTCGGCGAAGGCCCGCACGTCCTCCTCGCCGGGCGCCTTGGCGGCGCAGACGGCGAGCGCGCGGGCGTAGTCGCGCAGGTAGTGCGAGTCCTGGACGACGAAGTGGCGGAAGGCCGCGCGCGGCAGGGTGCCGTCGGTGAGGCCGCCGATGAAGGGGTGGGCGAGGATCTCGGCGTACACCGGCTCGATGGCCGCCCAGAGTTCTTCCGTCAGGCTCTTGCTCATGCCCAGGACCCTAGACGGTCAGGCCCCGGACGGTCAGGCCTCCGGAGGGGAGAACACCACCAGCACCCGGAGCTCCTCGGTGATGTGGTGGAAGCGGTGCGGGGTGCCGGCCGGGACGTAGACGACGGTGCCGCGCCCGACCGTGGCGGTCTCGGCGCCGACGGTCAGTTCGGCGCGGCCGCTGATCACCTGGTAGATCTCGTCCTGGTCGTGCGCGGTCTGCGGGTCGGTGTCGCCGGGGGAGAGCGCGTAGAGCCCGGCGGACATCCGCGGTTCGCGCAGGAAGCGCAGGTACGCGCCGTCGTTCGCCGCGCGTTCGGTGTCCAGTTCGTCCAGCCGGAACAGCTGCACCGCTGCCCTCCTCCTTCGTCCGTCCGCTGTCCGGGCTGCCCTCCGCCAGGGGCATCCAACACCACCGGCGCCAACATGGCCGAGGAGAGCTTCCCCCGGGACGGCGGCGCCTGCCAGGCTTGGGCGTCATGAAGGGTTTCCTCATCAAGACACTGATCAACGCGGTGGCCATCTGGGTCGCCGCCTGGATCGTCAACGGTATCCAACTCACCGACGGCAAGGCCGACTGGCAGCACAAGGCCCTGACGGTGGTCGCCGTCGCCCTGGTCTTCGGCGTGGTCAACTTCCTGATCAAGCCGGTCGTGAAGCTGTTCTCGTTCCCGCTGTTCATCCTCACCCTGGGCCTGATCACCTTCGTGATCAACGCCCTGATGCTCTGGCTGACCTCCTGGGCGTCGGGGAAGCTGAACCTGGACTTCCACGTCACCGGCTTCGTGCCGGCGCTGCTCGGCTCGCTGATCATCAGCCTGGTCTCCTGGGGCCTGCACCTGGCCCTGGACGACGACTGAGTCCGGTCGGACACGAGACCGAACACGAGAGGGGCCCGCGCCGGGTGGACCACCCGGCGCGGGCCCCTCGTCGGTGGTGGCGGCGCGGCCGCTCACCCCGCGTTCTCACATCCTCTGAGGATGTCCGCGAGCTGGGCGTCGAGTTCCCTCCCGGTGATCTCCTGACCCATCGGCACCAGCCGGTCGGTGCGGGTCAGGAAGGCGATCAGCGGCGGCACCGGGGCCCGCAGCAGGGCGTCCCCGTCGGGGGAGTGCAGCACGACGCAGACCTCCGCGAGCTCCCCGCCGACCGGGTGGATGTGCACGTCGCCCTCGCCGGAGGGCCGGCTGAAGCCGTCGAGCAGCAGCTCGCGTGCGAACACCCAGGTGACGGGTTCGTCGCCGGGCAGGTGGAAGGTGAACCGGAGGGCGTACGGGTCACCGGGGTCGTACTCCAGGTCCACCACGATGCGGAAGGAGAGCTCGTGCGAGACCACGAGGTTCATCACCAGGTGACCCTGGACTGTGCTCTGCTGCATGGCGCCAGTACCTCTCGTTCTGCCCGACCGTTGGCGTGCTGTGGGTCCGCCGGCGGCCGGACATGCAGTTCGCTGACATTTCGCCGGGATGTGGGGTGAGAGCGGCCGGGTGGGTCGTCCGGCCTTTTTGACGGTTTTGTGCAACCGATCCCTGTTCGATCCTCATCGTCCATGTTTGGGGACGTAGTGGACAAGGTGTGCTTTTTCAAATGGTGAACGAACGGGATCCGCGCTGGCGCAAGGAGCGTCAGAGGACGAACGACGGGCTCATCGCGCCCACGCTGCGCCGCAGTTGGCCGGCCACGGCGGTCAGCCGGTCGGCCTGTTCGACCGGCAGCGAGAGGGCGATGGTGGCGACCACCGGCCCGATGGTGATGGGGACGGCCGCACAGACGGTGCCGAGCGCGTACTCCTGGCGCTCCAGGACGGGCATGGTCGGCCGCAGGGAGGCGAGGCGGCGGAGCACGGCGGCCCCACTGGTGAGGGTGGAGGGGGTGAGCCCGGTCGGCGGGTGGCGGGTGAGGTGGTCACGGCGCTCCTCCTCGGGCAGTTGGCCGAGCAGGCACTGGCCGATGGCGTGCGCGTGGGCGGTGGCCCGGAGGTCGGCCCAGGGTTCGACGGCGGGGCGGCCGGGGTCGTCCACGATGTCCACCACGTGGATCTCACCGTCCCGGTAGAGCGCGAAGTAGACGGCGGCCCCGACTTCGTCCCGTAACCGCTGCATCCGCGCCCGCAGGTCGTACCGGTCGGCCTGCCGGCCTTCGGCCCGACCTATGCCGTCCACCGACTCCCCGTAGACGAACCGGCCGTCGACCCTCCGGAGGTAGCCCTCGTGGGTGAGGGTCCGCAGCAGGTGGTACGCGGTGCCGAGCGGCAGCCCGGCGGCGCGGGCCAGTTGTTTGGCGGTCGCGCCCTGCCGGAAGCCCCCGACCGCCTCCAGCAGCCGCAGCGCCCGCTGGACGGAGCCGATCAGGGTGGGGCCGCGGCCCTTCTTGCCCGGCGGCGAGGTGGGCGTCGGCGACCTGGCGACGCGCCCGGTGCGGACCGTCCTGGACGGCTCTGCGATCTGATCCATGGCCACGTCCATCCCCCAGCCCGAGTCAATGCACAGAAAGGGCATCCGGAGCGAAGCACTCCGATCTGCCCGATAGTGGCTCATTGCAGCACAGGGACGACCTCCCTGCAATCACTCTCATGCAGTTCACTCGGCAAAATCCTTCAAATCAAAGGTAAATTGTCAGAATCGATCAATAATTGCAAGATCGGTTTAAGATTCACCTTCGTTATCCAAGATCCATCCCTGGTTACTCCCTGCCCCCGAACGGACGCACCGGTTCGGACGGGTTTCGCCCGGACCGCCCCGCGGGAGACTCCCGCACAACGCTCCAGCCCCGGAGGTCGCCATGGGCCCCGACAACCGAACCCCGCCGCCCCGCCCGGTCGTGAAGCGCACCGCGCGGGCGATCCTGCTGGAGCTCGACCCGCAGGACCCGTACGGCCCGGCCTCGATCGTGCTGATCCGGCGGGTCCGGCCCGGCTCGCCCCGGCCGTACTGGATCACCCCCGGCGGCGGGGTCGAACGCGGCGACCGCACGGTGGTCGAGGCCCTGCACCGTGAGGTGGACGAGGAGCTCGGCGGCAAGATCGTCGACGTGGTGCCCGCCTTCGTCGACACCATCAGCCACACCCACCACGACGACGGCACGCTGCTCCACCCGCACGGGGTCAAGGTGCAGCACTTCTTCGTCTGCCGGCTCGCCTCGATGGACCTCAGCCGGCGGCACGGGCCCGAGGTGGACGAGCCCAACGGCGAGTACGAGGTGGTCCGGCTGCCGTTCACGCGCGAGGGCGTGACCTCCGTCAACGTCGTCCCGCCCCGGCTGCGGGCGTACCTGGCGGCCAACATCGAGGGCATCCGCGCACTGCTCGCCCCGGACCTGGGGTGACCGGCCCCGCCGGTCAGACCGCTGCGAGGTCTCCCACCAGGTCGTGCCGGATCCGCTCGGCCGGCACGCCGGACCGCAGCAGCACCCCGACGCCCCGGCGGACCATCGCGGGCGGCCCGCTGAGGAACGCCTCCCGACCGGCCCACGGCCCGAACCGGCCCATCACCTCCGGCAGTTCGCCGGTCAGCGCGCCGTCGGCCGGCCCGATGCCGGAGAGCACCGGCCGCACGGTGAGCCACGGATGGCGCCGGGCCAACTCGTCCAGCCCGTCCAGCTCGTACAGGTCGGCGGCGCGGCGGGCCCCGTAGAACACGTCGACGGCCCGGACCGGCGTGCCGCGCTCGGCCACCTCCTCGACCAGCGCGCGGATCGGCGCGATGCCCGTCCCGCCGCCGAGACAGAGCAGGTCCGCACCGGCGGCGTGGTCGAAGGTCATCGAGCCGGCCGCCGGGCCCAGCCGTAGGACGTCCCCGGGCGCGGCCCGGTGCACCAGCGCGTTGCTCACCCAGCCGGCCTGGACGGCCTTCACGTGGAAGGTCAGCAGCCCGTCCGGGCGGGGGGCCGAGGCGAACGAGAAGTGCCGCCAGACCCGCGGCCACCAGGGCGTCTCCAGGCTGGTGTACTGCCCGGCCCGGTACGGGTACGCCTGGTCCGGCCTGACCGTGATCACCGCGACGTCCCGGGTACGGCGCTCGTGCCGCACCACCTCGCCCTGCCACCACGGCGGCGAGGTGCGGGCGGCCTCCTCGGCGGCCTCGATCATGATCGAGGAGACCAGCCGGTAGACCCGGCGCCAGGCCAGCTCGGTCTCGGCGTCCCAGCGGGAGCCCGCGTACCTGGCCAGCGCCTGCACCAGGCACTCGCCCACCGGGCCGTAGTGGCCGGTCAGCGTGCCGTACCGGCGGTGGCCCCGACCGAGCGCACTCAGGTAGACCCGCAGGCCGTCCGGGTCGTCGGCGCTGCGGGCGGCGGCCAGCAGGGCGCGGAACAGGCGGTCGCGCTGGACGTCCATGGCGGCCGGGAAGAGCGCCCGGACCTCGGGGTGGTGCAGGAAGATCAACGCGTAGAAGTGCGCGGTGGCCCGGTCGGCGACCGGCTCGACGACCGCCAGGCTGGCCCGGATCAGTTCGACGTCCCGTGCGGTGGGCGGCTGCTCGACGGCGGAGCTGCTCCGGTCGGGCGCGGGCAGCGGGGCCGGCCGACCGTCGGCGAGTGGCCGAGCCTCCCAGGATCGACTCCAACTGTCTCCGGGACCAGCCCAGTTGAGCCCGGGCGCGTCGGTGAACAGCGGACGGAACGCGGGCGCGGCGGGCGGAGCGACAGGCGGCTCCGGGTAGCTGGGCGCGGGGACGGCCGGCGGCTGGGCCGGCGGGTCGGGGAACGCCGGGTGCGCGGACGCGGGGGCCGCCTCGTACACCGGCACCGGCGCGTGGTCCGGCACCACCGGGAGGACGGCCGTGGGCGCCTCCGCCGGAGCCTGCGGCGGGAGGGCGGGCGGGTCCAGCGGCATCGGCGGCCGTTCGGGCGCCACCCCGCCCGCCGGCCCTCCCGCCACCGCGGCCGGCGGGGACTCCGGCAGGCCCGGGACGGAGGCGACCCCCGCCGAGCCGTGCCCGGTACGGACCAGAAGTGTTCTGCGGGACTTCACCGCAACGTTTCGAGTACCCAAGAGAATCGTTTCGCCTCCGGCCGGCCTGCGCCACCACCTGGCTTGTCTCTGCTGACGCCTAGGCAGCGTGGCACGCCCGAACTGCTCATCCGACAAATCACGCGAAGCCCGGACACCTGGGCCCGGGACGCGCTACTCTCACCCGATTCGCGACCCGTCGCCCTGGGTGGCGTTCCCCGCACCCAGGGCGACCCGGCCGTGCTCAGAGCTGCCGCAGCAACGTCCCCGGCCGCTCGACGCAGTCCGCGACGAAGCGCAGGAAGCCGCCCGCCGTCCCGCCGTCGCAGACCCGGTGGTCGAAGGTGAACGAGAGCTGCACCACCTCGCGCACCGCCAACTCCCCTTCGTGGACCCAGGGTTTGGCCACGATCCGGCCGACCCCGAGCATCGCCGCCTCGGGGTGGTTGAGGATCGGGGTGGAGCCGTCCACCCCGAACACCCCGTAGTTGTTCAACGTGAAGGTGCCGCCGGTCAGTTCGGCCGGGGAGAGCGATCCGTCGCGCGCGCTCTCGGTCAACCGTCCCAGCTCCTCGCAGAGTTGGCCGGTGGTCCGGGTGTGGGCGTCCCGTACCACCGGGACGACCAGGCCCCGTCGGCCCTCCGCGGCGAAGCCCAGATGCACCGCCGAGTGCCGGACGATGCCCGAACCATCGTCCGTCACACTGGAGTTGAGATCGGGAAAGCGCGCCAGCGCGACCGTGCAGATCCGGGCGAGCAGCGCCAGCACGCTCACCTTCGGGCCCGGCGCGGCGTTCAACTGCCGCCGCAGGGACATCAGTTCGGTGGCGTCCGCATCCACCCAGCAGGTCACGGCGGGGATCTCCCGGTGACTGCGGCTGAGCTTCTCGGCCACCGTCTTGCGCAGGCCGCGCAGCGGGACGACGTCCTCCCGCGCCATCGGCGCCGGGGCCGCCTGCGCCACCACCTGGGCCGCGACGGCCCGTTCGACGTCCGCACGCATGATCAGCCCGTCCGGACCGCTGCCCGCGAGCGCGGCCAGGTCGACCCCCTGCTCCCGGGCCAACCGCCGCACCAGCGGCGAGATCACCGGCACCACGACCGGGACGATCCGCACCACGGGAGCAGGAGCAGACGCAAGCCCAGGAGCGGCCACCCCCACCCGGCGCCGCCGCCCGCCCTTCCCGGGCTCGGCCACCCCGTAGCCGACCAGCGGCCGCTCCACCTCCGCCGCCGCCTCGACCCGCGCCGAAGACGCCGAAGCCCCTACCGAAGCCCCGGACGAAGAACCCGCCGAAGACCCTGCCGGCGACCCGGCCGCCAACGGCCCCTCCGCCGGGGCCACCGCGACCGTGACCAGCGGCGCGCCCACGGCGACCTCCTCGCCCGGCTCGCCGTACCGGGCGGTGACCACCCCGCCGTACGGGCAGGGCACCTCCACCACGGCCTTGGCGGTCTCCACCTCCACCACCGGCTGGTCGATCGCGATCACCTCGCCGACCTCGACCATCCAGCGCACCACCTCCGCCCCGGTGAGACCCTCACCGAGGTCGGGCAGCCGGAACTCGCGCACGACGGGCATCATCCTCGGTCCTCCCACTGCAGCCGGGCGACCGCGTCCAGGATCCGGTCCACCCCGGGCAGGTGGTGGTGCTCCAGCATCGGCGGCGGGTACGGGATGTCGAAGCCGGTCACCCGCAGCACGGGCGCGGCCAGGTGATGGAAGCAACGCTCGGTGACCCGTGCGGCGATCTCCGCGCCGGTGCCGCCGAAGCCGCTCGCCTCGTGCACCACCACGGCCCGGCCGAGCGAGCGCACCACCCGGCAGACCGTCTCGTCGTCGAACGGCACCAGGGTGCGCAGGTCCAGCACCGCGAGGTCCCAGCCCTCGGCGGCGGCCGCCTCGGCCGCGTCCAGGCAGACCGGCAGCGAGGGCCCGTAGGTGATCAGCACGGCGGAGGTGCCGGTGCGCCGCAGCACGGCCTTGCCGATCGGCTCGACCTGCGCCGCCGGGTCGAACCCGGCCTTGCCCCAGTAGAGCCGCTTGGGCTCCAGGAACACCACCGGATCGTCGGAGGCGATCGAGGCGCGCAGCAGCCCGTACGCGTCGGCCACCGTCGCCGGGGTGACCACGTGCAGCCCGGGGGTGGCGGCGTAGTACGCCTCGGAGGCGTCGCTGTGGTGCTCGACCCCGCCGATGCCGCCGCCGTACGGGATGCGGACGGTGATCGGCAGCGGGAGCTTCCCGGCGGTGCGGTTGCGCATCTTGGCGACGTGCGAGAACAGCTGTTCCAGCGCGGGGTAGGCGAAGGCGTCGAACTGCATCTCGACCACCGGGCGCAGCCCGTACATCGCCATGCCGATCGCGGTGCCGAGGATGCCGGCCTCGGCCAGCGGGGTGTCCAGGCAGCGGTCCGGGCCGAACTCGGCGGTCAGCCCGTCGGTGATCCGGAAGACACCGCCGAGCGCGCCGACGTCCTCGCCGAGCACGTGCACCGCCGGGTCCTCCCGCAGGGCGTCGCGCAGCGCGGCGTTGAGGGCCTGCGCCATCGTGGCGGTGCGGGTCGGGGTTGCCGTACTCACTGCTGCACCTCGGCTTCGGCGGCCAGTTCGGCGGACAACTGGGCGGCCTGTTCCCGCAGTTGCTGGGTCGGTTCGGCGAAGACGTGGGTGAACAGCGACATCGGGTCCAGCTCGGGTTCGGCGTGGAACTCGGCCCGCATCCGGGCCGCCAGCGCCTCCGCCTCGTCCGCCGCCTCCCGCACCAGCGCGTCGTCGAGGACGCCGAGTCCGCGCAGCGAGCGTTCCATCAGCAGGATCGGGTCGTGCTCGCGCCAGGCGGCCACCTCGGGCTCGGTGCGGTAGCGGGTCGCGTCGTCGGCGTTGGTGTGCGCCTCGACCCGGTAGGTCAGCGCCTCGACCAGGGTCGGGCCGCCGCCGGTCCGGGCGCGCTCGACCGCCTCGGCCAGGACGCCGTGCACGGCGGGCGCGTCGTTGCCGTCCACCAGCCGGCCCGGCATGCCGTAGCCGACGGCCTTGTGGGCCAGGGTGGGCGCGGCGGACTGCGCGCTGAGCGGGACGGATATCGCGTAGCCGTTGTTCTGCACCAGGAAGACCACCGGGGCCTGGAGCACCGCGGCGAAGTTCAGCGCCTCGTGGAAGTCGCCCTCGCTGGTGCCGCCGTCGCCGAGCATGGCCAGCGCGACCACCGGCTCGCCGCCCAGCCGGGCGGCGTGGGCCAGCCCGACGGCGTGCGGGGCCTGGGTGGCCAGCGGGGTGCAGAGCGGGGCGGTGCGGGTGGCGCGCGGATCGTAGCCGGTGTGGGCGTTGCCGCGCAGCAGGGTCAGCGCCTCCAGCGGGTCGACGCCCCGGGAGACCACCGCGAGGGTGTCGCGGTAGCTGGGGAAGAGCCAGTCGCGCTCGCCGAGCGCCAGCGCGGCGGCGACCTGGCAGGCCTCCTGGCCGGTGGACGCCGGGTAGACGGCGAGCCGGCCCTGCTTGGTGAGGGTGGTGGCCTGCTGGTTGTAGCGGCGGCCGACCACCAGGCGGCGGTACAGCTCGCGCAGCAGCGCCGGGTCCTGCTTCTCCAGCGCGGGAGTGCCGAGCACCCGGACCGGGGCTGCGTCCGGGAGCAGGGGGGCCGGGTCGGTGCGCGGGGCGGTGGCCCCCGGCATCCAGCCGGGCACCGCCGTGTGGTGTCTGTGGTCGAGAACGGTCATCTCGGGGCACCTCCAGGGGTGGCGGGGGCTCCCTACCGATTGTTCGGTCGTCTGTTCATCTTGACCAGAAGCGTGACAAGGTGGTGGACATTCGGCCTGAGCGGCGGTCGACTGGTGGCAGTACGTCCAATCGGCGAGGGTGGGGGGTCATGTCGGCTGAACAGATGTCCAGACTCGACCGGGTCGACCGTTCGATCCTGCGGCTGCTGCAGCAGGACGGCCGCGCCTCCATCCGCTCGGTGGCCGAGCGGGTGCACGTGTCCCGGGCCAACGCGTACGCCCGGATCTCCAGGATGGTCGAGGACGGCGTCATTCGCGGCTTCACCGCCCGGGTCGACCACGAACGGGCAGGTCAGGGCGCATCCGCGTACATCACCCTGAAAATCGTCCAGAACTCCTGGCGTACGGTCCGGGAGCAGTTGCTGAAGCTCCCGGGGGTCGCCCACATCGCGCTGGTCGGCGGGGACTTCGACGTGCTGCTACTGGTGCACACCGCCGACAACCACGCTCTGCGGGAGCTGGTGCTGGGCAGCATCCAGTCCATCCCCCAGGTGCTCGGCACCCGGACCATGCTGATCTTCGAGGAGACCGACCAGGTCCCGCCGGACTGACCGCCCGGACCGCCCGGACCGAAAGCCAGACCGACCGCCCGACCGCCCGCTACCGCGCGCGCAGCCCGTCGAAGGCCAGGTGGACGACCGCGTCCGCGACGCCGTCGGCGGCCTTGAGGCCCGGCCGGTACCACTCAACGATCGAGTTGATCATCCCGAACAGCAGCCGGGTGGCCAGCCGCGGCTCGACGTCCGCCCGCAGCGCGCCGTCCGCGACGGCCGCCCGCAGCAGCTCGGCGACCTGGTGGTCGAACTCCCGGCGCCGCTCCAGCGCCCACTGCTCGGTGGCGGTGTTGCCGCGCACCCGCAGCAGCAGCGTCACGTACGGCAGCTCCGCGAGCAGCACCTCGGCGGTGCGCCGCACCACGTGCTCCAGCCGCTCCACCGCCGGGCCCCGCACCGCCGCCGGCTCGGCCAGGATCCCGAACAGCCCGTCCAGCGCCCGCCCGACGGCCAGCCGCAGCAGCTCCTCCTTGCCGCGGACGTGGTGGTAGATGGAGGACTTGGAGATCCCGGCGGCCCGGGACAGGTCCTCCATCGAGGTGCCGTCGTAGCCGCGCTCGTTGAACACGTCGACGGTCACCGCGAGCAGTGACTCCACGGTGTAGGCGGTACGCGTGGTGTGATCGGCCATCCTCCGAGTATCCCCGGCCGCCCGCAGCCCTACGCGGTCGGGTCCGGTTGGTCCACACCAGTCCCCGTGCCCCGGCGTCACCGCGCAGGCGGGAATTCTCGGACACGCCCTAGACTCGGCGGACGATCGTCCACGTCCAGCAGGGTGGGGTCCAGTCCGATGAACGCAATACCGGCCGTCGCCTCCGACGCGCCCGAGCAGCGCAGCGAGGAAGCGGAGGGGGTGCCCGGCAGGGCCTGGCGGGAAGGCGCCCGCGCCCTGGTGGTCCGGTTCGGGCCGGCGGTGTGGTGCTACGCGGTGCTGAAGCTGATCGGCTTCACCGTCTTCATGAAGCTGCTCTCCTTCTCCGGCGAGTACCTCAAGAAGCCCGCCCGCTTCGGCGGCGGCGCCAACCCCTGGGACGTGCTGGCCAGCTGGGACGGCTGGTGGTACCAGCAGGTGGCCCAGTTCGGCTACCACCCGGCGCTGATCGAGATCCCGAACGGCCCGGTCGGCTTCTCCGTCGAGCAGAACTCCGCCGCCTTCTTCCCGCTCTACCCGGGCCTGATGCGGATGACCTCGGACGTCACCGGCCTCGGCCTGTACGGCGCCGGGATGCTGGTGTCGGTGGTGGCCTCGCTGTTCGCCGCCGCCGGGATCTACGCCGTGGTGGACCGGATGGCCGGCCCCCGGGCGGGCGTGATCGCGGCCGGGATCTGGGCGATCGCCCCGGGCTCGGGCGCCGAGTGGGCGGTCTACTCGGACTCCACCTTCGTCGCGTTGGCCGCCTGGGCCTGCTACTGCGTGATGACCAAGCAGTGGGTCGCGGCCGGTGTGATCACCCTGGTCGCCGGGCTCAACCGGCCGACCGCCGCGGCTCTGATCGGCGCGGTCGGGCTGGCCGCGCTGGTCGAGCTGTACCGGCGGGAGAGCGGCGTCGTCCGCCCGCTGGCGGCGATGCTGATGGCCCCGGTCGGCCTGCTCGGCTACGTGGCCTGGGTGGGCTGGCGGATGGGCGAGTGGGGCGGCTACTTCCGGCTCCAGCACGACGCCTGGCTGCACTACTTCGACTGGGGCCAGGGCACCTGGCACGCGATCCGCGGCGTGCTGCTGGGCCGCAACGACTACCCGTTCGCGTTCCCGGTGCCGGACCTCTTCGCCACCCTGATCGTGCTCACCCTGCCGGTGCTGATCGTGCTGCTGGTCCGGCTGCGCCCGCCGCTGGTGCTGACCGCCTACACGCTGGCCACGATCGTCTCGGTGCTCGGGAGCCTGGGCATCTTCGGCAACGTCTCGCGCTACCTGCTGCCGGCGTTCCCGCTGCTCATCGCGCTCGCGGTGGCGATGCGCAAGCTCAGCTGGCCGGTGCTGGCCGCGGTACTGGGCTCGGGCGCGGTCGCCTCCGGCTGGTACGCCGGGTACGTCATCTTCGAGCTGGGCGTGCCGTAGACCCTGCCCGAACCGGCCCCGGGGGGCGCGTCCGCCACGGACGCGCCCCCGCGCGTTCTCCCGGCTCCGTCCCGCGCGTTCTCCCGGCTCCGTCCCGCGCGTTCTCCCGGATTCCGTCCCCCCGCACCCTCGTGAGCCGACCGATCGTTCGGTTACTCTGTGACGTGTCCCGTCCTCCCTCCTGAGGAGCGCACAGATGTCCGCAGCGGTCACCCACCCCCTCGTCAGCGAGCTGGTCGAGCGCCACCAGGCCACCCTGGACGCCGCCCTCGACGCCGCCGCCAAGCGCGACTACTGGTCGCCCTACCCCGAGTTCCCGAAGGCGTACGGCGAGAGCGGCCCCACGGACGGCAAGGCCGCCTTCGACGCCCTGCTCGGCAAGCCGTTCACCCTCGACGGCCACCCCGCCGACGGCGACCTGGTCGGCGGCGAGGCCTCCCCGTACGGCATCGAGCTGGGCATCGGCTACCCGCACGCCGAGTCGGACGCGCTGATCGCCGCGCTCGGCGCCGCCCGGCCCGGCTGGGCCGCCGCCACCCCGCTGGAGCGCGCCGCCGTCTGCCTGGAGATCCTGCACCGGATCAACGCCAATTCCCACGAGTTCGCCCAGGCCGTCATGCACACCACCGGCCAGGCCTACGGCATGGCCTTCCAGGCCGGCGGCCCGCACGCCCAGGACCGCGGGCTGGAGGCCGTCGCCTACGCCTACGCCGAGCAGACCCGGCTGCCCCGCCGGGCCGGCTGGACCAAGCCCCAGGGCAAGCGCGATCCGCTGGTGATGACCAAGGAGTTCACCGTCGTCCCGCGCGGCCTGGCGCTGCTGGTCGGCTGCAACACCTTCCCCACCTGGAACGGCTACCCCGGCCTGTTCGCCTCGCTGGCCACCGGCAACCCGGTGCTGGTCAAGCCGCACCCGCGCGCCGTCCTGCCACTCGCGCTGACCGTCCGGATCGCCCGCGAGGTGCTCGCCGAGGCCGGCTACGACCCCAACGTGGTCTGCCTGGCCGTCGAGCACGAGGGCGGCACCGTCGCCCAGACCCTCGCCGTCCGCCCCGAGATCCGGCTGATCGACTACACCGGCTCCACCGCCTTCGGCGACTGGCTGGAGGAGCACGCGCGGCAGGCCCAGGTCTACACCGAGAAGGCCGGCGTCAACGCGGTGGTCATCGACTCCACCGACGACTACAAGGGCATGCTCGGCAACCTGGCCTTCGCCCTCTCGCTCTACAGCGGCCAGATGTGCACCACCCCGCAGAACCTGCTGATCCCGCGCGGCGGCATCGCCACCGACCAGGGCGACAAGTCCTACGACGAGGTGGTCGCCGACCTCGCCGCCGCCATCGACGGCCTGCTCTCCGACGACGCCCGCGCCGCGGGCATCCTCGGCGCCGTGGTCAACCCGGGCGTGCTGCAGCGCTCGGCCGCCGCGGCCGGCGGCGAGTACGGCGAACTCGCCCTCGCCCCGCGCGCGGTGACCTCCCCGGACTTCCCCGGCGCGACCGTCCGCACCCCCGCGCTGGTCAAGCTGGACGCCGACAAGCCGGACGACCGCGCGGTCTTCCGCACCGAGTGCTTCGGCCCGGTATCCTTCGCCGTCGCCGTCGAATCCACCCCCGCCGCCGTCGAATTGCTGCGCACCACGGTCCGCGACAAGGGCGCCATGACGGCCTCCGGCTACACCACCTCGCCCGAGGTGGAGGCCCTGCTGGTCGAGGCCGCGCTGGACGCCGGCGTCTCGCTGTCGCTCAACCTGACCGGCGGCGTCTACCCCAACCAGACCGCCGCCTTCTCCGACCTGCACGGCACCGGCGCCAACCCGGCCGCCAACTCGGCCTACTGCGACGGCGCGTTCGTCGCCAACCGGTTCCGCACCGTGGAGGTCCGCCGCCACGGCTGAGCCCCCGCCCGTCCGCCCCTGACCCTCCGCTCGTCCCCCGAAGCCCCGGCGATCACCCGTCGCCGGGGCCCGGCGGTTCACGGCCCCCGAGCCCGGTGATCGCCCACCCCGGGGCCCGGCGGTTCACAGCTTCCGGCACGCCCGCGATGATGGAGTCTGGGAGAACGCCGGGAACCGGCGTCCAACCGCCCTCCGAACACCGGGAGCTGACACATGACCGCGAAGCCGACGACCGCCACCGACGTCCTGATCGTCGGTGCCGGACCGACCGGACTGCTACTGGCCGGCGATCTCGCCGCGGCCGGGGTCGGCGTCACCGTCCTGGAGAAGCGCGCCGCCGAGTCCAACCTCACCCGGGCGTTCGCCGTGCACGCCCGCAGCCTGGAGCTCCTGGACGCCCGCGGCCTCGCCGACGACCTGATCGCCACCGGCCGCCCGCTCACCAGCCTGAAGATGTTCAACCGCTTCGGCGTGGACCTCGGCTCGCTGCCCACCCGCTTCCCGTTCGTCCTGATCACCCCGCAGTACCACGTCGAACGGCTGCTCCAGGAACGCGCCGAGCAGGCCGGCGCGACCATCCTGCGCGGCGCCGAGGTCACCGCCCTGCGCCAGGACGCCGAGGGAGTCACGCTGGAGACCCGCGACGGGGGCAGCCACCACGCCCGGTACGCGGTCGGCACCGACGGCGTCCACTCCACCGTGCGGGACCTGCTCGGCATCCCCTTCCCCGGCGAGTCCGTGGTCGACTCCGTGATGCTCGCCGACGTCCGGCTGGAGCGCGAGCCCGCCGACGCCGTCACCGTCGGCGCCAACGAGGCCGGCTTCGCCTTCCTCGCCCCCTTCGGCGACGGCTGGTACCGCCTCATCGCCTGGGACCGCGCCGAGCGGCAGCCGGACGGCTCCAGCCCCTCGCCGGAGCGCCTCGCCGCCATCGCCCGGGCCGCCCTCGGCGAGGACCACGGCCTGCACGACGTCCGCTGGAGCTCCACCTTCCACAGCGACGAACGTCAGGCCCCCAACTACCGCTCCGGCCGGGTCTTCCTGGCCGGCGACGCCGCCCACTGCCACTCGCCGGCCGGCGGCCAGGGCATGAACACCGGCCTCCAGGACGCCGCCAACCTGTCCTGGAAGCTCGTCGCCGCCCTCCAGGGCCACGCCACCGACGCCCTGCTCGACACCTACCAGAGCGAGCGGCACCCGGTCGGCCGGACGGTGCTGCGGACCTCCGGCGCGCTGATCCGGCTCGCGCTCGCCGAGTCCGCGCCCACCCGCGCCCTGCGCGGGGCGCTCACCACGATCGGCGGCCACCTCGACCTGGTCACCGAACGCGGCGCCCGGATGATCTCCGGGATCGGCATCGCCTACCCGGCCCCGAAGGACGCCCACCCGCAGGTCGGCAAGCGCGTCCCGGACCTGCGGCTGACGGCCCTGCGCAAGCCCGTCGAGGGCGCCCCGGCCGCCCCCGAGCGGCTCTACGAGGCGCTGCGCGCCGGGCGGTTCGTGCTCGTCAGCAACGACGAACTGGCCGCCGCCGAGCCCTGGGCGGACCGCATGGTCACCGCCGCCCCGGCCGACCCGCACGGCAAGCTGCGCGACACCGTCCTGCTGATCCGCCCGGACGGCTACGCCGCCTGGGCCGCTGTCGACCCCGGCCAGGGCGAGCTGCGCGCCGCCCTCACCAGCTGGCTCGGCGACCCGGCCTGACCCGGCGTCGGCGGGTGCGGCGATCCCCGCACCCGCCGACCCTCCGTCGGGCCGCCGGTCAGGCCCGGCCCTTCACATAGTGCCGCGCCGCCTTCGCCCGATTCCCGCACACCGCCATCCGGCACCACCGGCGCCGCCCGTTCTGCGACGTGTCGAAGAAATGCAGAATGCACGCCTCGTGCGCGCACTGCTTGATCCGGTGTGCCCCCTGGTCGAGCAGGTCGAGGAAGTCGTCCACCGCCAGCCAGGCCGCGAGCCACTCCGCCCGGTCCACCTCGACGTGCTCGGTCGGCCCCTGCCCGTCGAGTTCCCGCCGTAGCCGCCCGTGCCGCAGCACGCCGTTCAGCCCGGCCACCGCCTCCGGCCCCAACTCGCCCGTGGCGTCGAGGTCCTGGACCGCGCCGGCGAGCGCCGCACGGGCCTCCCGCAGGGCCGCGAGCCCGGCATCGGCCACCCGGCAGCGGTCGGCGAGGCCGGCCGAGGAGAGCCAGATCCCGTACCCGTCCGGTTCGGCCAGCAGGTCGTTGACGGGCGTGCCGGACCACCGCGTGTTCAGCAGGTCGAGCGCCAGCGGCTCACCGATCAGCGGTCGGGGGTCCCTCGGGTCCGCCATCACGTCAGTCATCGTTCTCCCTCGGCTCCAGCCGATTCTACGTCCGCCCCTCCGACCCCAATTGGTATGGACCGGTTCCGGAATTCCGGCCATTCACTGTATGGAACGGCCGCATTTCCAGGCGTCCACAGTTGACTGTTTTTTAGCAATCGATTGCTTGATCATGAGCCACTTCCGTCACTGGTTCTGTCATGTTCTAGCCAGCGTTCTCGACCCGGAACGCCTGGCCCCTTGCCGGCCCCCACAGCCGGCCAAGAGGAGGATCCGTTGCGCCCCCGCTCTCTTGCCCTCGCCGCGGCGATAGCCGTACTGCCCCTGACCGCCGTCTCGCTCGGCGTCTCCACCGCACAGGCCGCCCCCGCGCCCCGCGTCGCGCTCCCGAACACCGTCAACCCGGCGGTGGCCCACTCGGAGAAGAAGGGTGACGTCCCGGCCGAGCAGCAGATCTCGGTGGCCGTCAGCCTGAAGCTGCGCAACACCGACGCCCTGGACCGCTTCCTCACCGCGGTCACCACGCCCGGCGCGCCGGAGTTCGGCAAGTACCTGACGCCGGAGCAGTTCACCGCCCAGTTCGGGCCGTCCCAGGCCTCCGTCGACCAGGTCAAGGCCTACCTGGCCGCCCAGGGCCTGACCGTCACCGAGGTGAGCGCCAACCGCCAGGTGGTGAGCGCCCACGGCACCACCGCGCAGGTCTCGCAGGCCTTCGGCACCCACGAGAGCGCCTACGTCGACCCGCAGCTGCAGCGGGCCTTCTTCGCCAACGACGACGCCGCCTCGATCCCGTCCGACCTGGCCGGCATCGTCCAGGGCGTGAGCGGCCTGGACAACCACGCGGTGCGCAAGAACCGCCTGGCCAAGCCGAACTCGATCACCCCGAACGCGGCCTCCGCCACCCCGAGCGGCTTCGGCCCGTCGCAGTACGACGGCGCCTACAACCTGAACAAGACCGGCGCCGACGGCACCGGCGTGACGGTCGCCCTCTGGGAGTTCGACGGCTACCAGTCCTCCAACCTGACCACCTACGACTCGCAGTACGGCCTGAGCGGCCCGGCGGTCTCCACGGTCTCGGTGGACGGCGCCAACTACGACTCCGCTCCCGGCCAGGGCCAGGGCGAGGTCGAGCTGGACAGCGAGATCGTCCGCGGCGCGGCGCCGAAGGCCACCCAGCTGGTCTACGAGGCGCCCAACAGCGACCAGGGCGAGATCGACATGGCCAACAAGATCGTGGCCGACAACAAGGTCTCGGTCGTCTCGATCTCGTGGGGCTCCTGCGAGCCGGACACCACCGCCGCCTCGATGACGGCGGTCGACAACGCCTTCAAGCAGGCCGCCGCCCAGGGCATCTCGATCTTCTCGGCCTCCGGTGACGACGGCTCGCGCGACTGCACCCGCTCCACCAGCGGCTCGTCGGTCAAGGCGGTCGACTTCCCGGCGTCCAGCCCGCACCAGACCGGTGTCGGCGGCACCAACCTCAAGGTGTCCGGCACCACCTACTCCTCGGAGAGCGCCTGGAGCACCGCCGGCGGCGGCGTCTCCACCGTGTTCAGCAAGCCGAGCTGGCAGACCGGCACCGGGGTCAGCGGCACCATGCGCACCGTCCCCGACGTCTCCTCCAACGCCGACCCGGCGAGCGGCTTCGCGATCTACACGGGCGGCTCCTGGAACGTCTACGGCGGCACCAGCGCGGCCGCGCCGCTGTGGTCCGGCTACGCGGCCCAGTTCAACCAGAAGGCCAAGGCGGCCTCACAGCCGGTCCTGGGCGAGGCGAGCCCCCGGCTGTACTCGGTCGCGAACGGCAGCGGCGCCGCCGGCGCCTTCCACGACGTGACCAGCGGGTCCAACCAGGACTTCCCGGCCAAGGCGGGCTACGACCAGGTCACCGGCTGGGGCTCCCCGATCGCCGACGGCCTGACCACCGCCCTGCTCGGCGGCGGCACCACCCCGCCGCCCGGCGGCTGCACCGCGGCCCAGCTGGTCGGCAACGGCGGCTTCGAGACCGGCAGCGCGGCCCCGTGGACGGCCTCCAGCGGCGTCGTCGACAACAGCTCCTCGCAGCCGGCCCACTCGGGCAGCTGGAAGGCCTGGATGGACGGCTACGGCAGCGCCCACACCGACACCATGTCGCAGACCGTCTCGATCCCGACCGGCTGCAAGTCCGCCAGCCTGACCTTCTGGCTGCACATCGACACCGCGGAGACCGGCTCCACCGCGTACGACAAGCTGACCGTCCAGGCCAACAGCACCACGCTGGCGACGTACTCCAACGTGAACGCCGCGGCCGGCTACGTGCAGCGCACCCTGGACCTCTCCTCCTTCGCCGGCCAGACGGTGACCATCAAGTTCACCGGCACCGAGGACGGCTCCAACCAGACCAGCTTCGTGATCGACGACGTCGCGCTGAACGTCAACTGACCACGAGCCGGTAGCACCACCTGACCCCCGCCGGGGCGGCGCCGACACGGCCCGCCCCGGCGGCGTCGCGTCCGTCCCGCCGCCCCGGCGGCGGGAGCGCGTGTTTCCACACTGTTTCAAGATCAATAACCCTGCGGTTCACCTGCCGTGACCACTGTCATACGCACGACTGATGACGTAGCCTCTCGACCGTGCATAGGGTTCCCCAAAGCTCGGTGAAGCCGTCGGTGGCGAGCCTCGACACCGCCCCGCTCCCACCGGACTCACGTGGTGGGGAGGGTTACCGCATGGCCGCACAGCAGCCTCAGGACTCCGCGCGGCTCCGGTTGGTCGGGCTGCGCCCGGAGCACCCCGGCCCGTCCGTACCCGCACCGGTGCCGGCGCCCCCGCCCGCCGGGCGGCCCGCCGCCACGGGCGGCTTCGCGGAGACCCTGCACGTGGCCATCGAGGCCAGCGGCCTCAGCCTGGACCGGATCAGGGCCGCGCTCACCCAACGTGGCGTCAGAGTCAGTGTCACGACGCTGAGTTACTGGAGACGCGGGCGCAGCCAGCCCGAGCGGGCCAGCTCGCTGCGCGCCGTCCACCTGCTGGAGGAGCTGCTCGGGCTGCCGCACAGCGCGCTCACCTCGCTGCTCGGCCCCCCGCGCCCGCGCGGCCGCTGGGCCGCCGCCGCGAACACCTGCCACCTCGGGCTGGAGGACGTCTGGCCCGGCGAGCAGCAGATCGCGGACATCTTCGCCGAGCTGGACGCCCCGCCGCCGGGCGAGCTGGAGCGGCTGAGCATCCACGACTCGTACTACGTGGACGCCGAGCGGCGCGGCAACCTGCTGCGGATGCGCCAGGTGGTGCGCGCCACCGTCGGCGGCGTCGGCCGCTGCCTGGTCGTGCACAAGGCCGACGAGGAGGCCACCGGCTGCCCGGAGATCACCTCGGTGCGGCACGGCCGGCTGGGCCGGGTCCGGCGTCGCCCGGAGGTCGGCCTGACCGTCGGCGAGCTGATGCTGGACCGCCCGCTGGCACTCGGCGACAGCACGGTCTTCGAGTACGAGGTGGAGATCCCGCCGGGCGGCCCGACGCTGGAGTACAGCCGTCGCTTCGCCTCCCCGGTGCGCGAGTACGTGCTCCAGGTGCACTTCGACCCGGCGGCCGTCCCGGCGCACTGCGAGCGCTACGACCGCGAGCCGGGCGCGGACGTCGACCACCGCCGCGAACAGCTCTGGATCGGCGCCTCCGCGAGCGCCCACGTGCTGGCGCCGGACCAGCAGCCCGGCCACATCGGCATCCGCTGGGAGTGGCAGTAACCGTCCCCGTCGAACCGTCGGGCTCCGGGCCCGGCGGGTCTTCCGCCTGCCCGCACCCGGATCTAACCCCTTCATGCCTCCAAACCGGTTGACGCCCCATCACCTAACTCGTACTTTTATGAGTACCGGTTAGGCAGCGGCCTGGTCGGCCGCCCCAACCCCGGGAGTGATCAGGCATGTCCGGCACCACCCTGCTCCACACCCTGCAGACCGGCCACGTGGGACTGAACGTCACCGACCTGGACCGCTCGGTCGACTTCTACCGCGCCCTGTTCGGCCTGGAGGTCACCCACCAGGGCACCGACCCGCAGCGCCGTTTCGCCCTGCTCGGCCGGGACGGCCGCCTGGTGGTGACGCTCTGGCAGCAGAGCGAGGGCGCCTTCGCCACCACCGCCCCCGGCCTGCACCACCTCTCCTTCGAGGTCGAGAGCCTCGACGAGGTCCGCGCCGCCGAGTCGCTGCTGCGCGAGCTGGGCACCGGCTTCGCCTACGACGGCGTCGTCCCGCACAGCGAGGGCTCGGCCTCCGGCGGCATCTTCTTCACCGACCCGGACGGCATCCGGCTGGAGATCTACACCCGCACCGGCGTGGCCGAGACCACCGCCGCCGCGCCCACCGCCGACGCCCCGACCTGCGGTTTCTTCTAGGACTTCCGGGGAGCCGGCCATGCCCACCACCAGCCCGCCCTACCACCCCGGCGAGCGGGCCGCGCAGGCCCGGGCCGGGGTGAGCGAGCGCGCCGACCACGTCGGCCGGTCGATCCGCGACACCGTCCCACCGGTGGCCGCCCGCTTCCTCACCGAACGGCGGATGCTGGTCGTCGGCGCCGCCGACCGGGACGGCCGGGTCTGGGCCACCCAGCTGACCGGCCCGGCCGGCTTCCTGCGGGCCCCGGACGAGCGGACCATGACGGTCGCCGCCCACCCGGCCGGGGCCGACCCGCTGGCCGAGGCGCTGGCCCGCCCGGCCCGGGTCGGCACCATCGCGCTGGACCCGGCCGGCCGCCGCCGGATGCGGCTCAACGGCCGCTCCACCCCGGACGGCCGGGGCGGCCTGACCGTCGCCGCCGAGCAGGTGATCTCGAACTGCCCGAAGTACATCCAGCGCCGCAGCCCGCAGGACCGCCCGGCCGCCGGGGCGCCGCGCGCGGTCACCGCCGGGCCGGCGCTGTCCACCCTGCAGCGGCTGACCGCGGCCACCGTGGACACCTTCTTCATCGCCACCACCGGCCCGGACGGCAGCGTGGACGCCTCCCACCGGGGCGGCTTCCCGGGCTTCCTGCAGGCGGTGGCGCCGGACCGGCTGCGCTGGCCCGAGTACCCGGGCAACAGCATGTTCCTGACCCTCGGCAACCTGGAGCTGGACCCGCGAGCCGGGCTGCTGCTGCCCGACTGGGAGACCGGCGGGGCGCTACTGGTCACCGGCGAGGCCCGGACGGACTGGTCCGCCGAGGCCCGGCAGGCCGCCCCGGGCGCCGAGCGGACGGTCGAACTGACCGTCACCGGCGTCCTCGAACTGGCCGACGCCACCCCGCTGACCTGGACCGATCCCGAATACTCCCCGGCCAACCCACCCACCCGCGGCGCCTGACCACCCACCAGGGTCCGCACCGGCCCTACCTCCTCCGCCCCACCTGCGCCACGCCCGGGCCGCCGAACGGCCGTCACCCGCCCGGCGTAATCCGCCGCGCCACGTTCCGCCCGCTTTGGGACTTTGGTCCCGATAACACGCGGAGCCGGCCCGGGAAGGCCAGTCCTGTCACGCCGTCAGGCGTCGACCAGGAAGACCGCAGGAAAGAGGCGGAGCATGACCCGTACCGACCACCTGTCCCCGCTGCTGGAGTTCGACGAGGTCGAACCGGAGGAGGACTGCATATGCGGGGGCTGCAGCACCCGCCGCCGCGCCCGGCTGCACGCCGCACCGGTGCACGAGGGCGGGCACGCCGCAGCCCGCAGCATCCGCCGCCGGGCCGCGGTGCTGATGGCCGCGGTCGGCACCGCGATAGGCGGTGGCACGGCCGCCGCCGGGCAGGCCGCCGCAGCCCCCACCCCCGGCCCCACTCCGGGCGGCGGCAGCTCCGCCGCCCGGCCCCCGCAGACCCCGCAGGGCGAGGTGAGCGGCCTCTACGGCGAAGCCTCCGGTACCCGCCCCTCCGGCACCCGCGCCTTCGCCGCCCCGCGCTCCGCCGCCCAGCCTCTCACCCGGGCGCAGATCATCCAGCGCGCCCAGGGCTGGGTCGACCAGCAGGTGCCGTACAGCATGGGCCGCTACTGGTCGGACGGCTACCGGCAGGACTGCTCCGGCTTCGTCTCGATGGCCTGGGGCCTCGGCAGCAGCCAGACCACCTGGACCCTGCCGAACTTCGCCGAGCGGATCGGCAAGGCCGACCTCCAGCCCGGCGACGTGCTGGTCTACAACAACCCGGCCGACCCGCAGGCCGGCTCGCACGTGGCGATCTTCGGCGGCTGGACGGACTCCTCCCGCACCCGCTACCTCGCCTACGAGCAGACCTCCCCCGGCACCAAGAAGCGCGACACCCCGTACGCCTACTGGAACAACTCCGGCTCCTACGTCCCGTACCGCTACACCGGCCTGTCCGACGGCAGCAACGACGGCACCTCCGTCACGGCCTTCCCGGGCGCGGACAAGTTCGGCCCCGGCGCGAACAACGCGTACGTCACCGAGCTCGGCCAGCTGCTGGTCCAGCGCGGCGGCGCCCGGTTCTACACCGAGGGCCCCGGTCCGCGCTGGGGCGAGGCCGACCGCAAGGCCACCCAGGCGTTCCAGCAGGCCCAGGGCTGGCGCGGGGCCGAGGCCGACGGCATCCCCGGCAAGGACACCTGGGACTACCTGGTCAACGACAAGGGCCGCGCCGTCGACGCCGACGCCCCGCTGCCGCCGCCGGTCCGGCCCGGCACCGGGGCGGCCGCCTTCCCCGGCCGGCAGTACTTCGGCCCGGGTCAGAACAACGACTGGGTCCGCCGGCTCGGCGAGCAACTGGTCCGCAAGGGCTTCGGCGGCTCCTACGGCGTCGGCCCCGGACCGCGCTGGAGCGAGAGCGACCGCCGGGCCGTACAGGCGTTCCAGCAGGCCCAGGGCTGGCGCGGCGCCGAGGCCGACGGCTACCCCGGCCCGGACACCTGGCGCCGGCTCTTCTCCTGACGCGCCGTGGCGTGGTGCCCGCCCCGGCGGGCGCCACGCCTCACCCCGGCGCCACGCCTCACCCCGGCGTCACGCCTCACCCCTTCGACGACATCCAGTGGAAGAGCCCCATCGCCACGCTGGTCGCCAGGTTGAAGCTGGACACCCCCGGCTGCATCGGCACCGAGACCAGGTGGTCCGCCCGCGCCCTGAGCTCCGCCGAGACGCCGTGCCGCTCGGTGCCGAAGGCGAGCAACGCGTCGTCCGGGAACGGCAGCGTCCGGATGTCCGCCCCCTCCGGGTCCAGCACGTACAGCGGCCCGGCGGGCAGCTCCGGCAGGGCCAGCCGCTCCACCGCGGTGGCGAAGTGCAGGCCCGCGCTGCCCCGCAGCACGTTCGGGTGCCAGGGGTCCAGGTCGCCGGTGGTCACCACCCCGGTGGCGCCGAAGCCGGCCGCCAGCCGGATCACCGCCCCGACGTTGCCCAGGTTGCGCGGGTTCTCCAGCAGCACCACCGGCGCCGGGCGCGGACGCCGCGCCAGGGCCGCCAGGTTCGCCTCGACGGAGGGCCGCACGGCGAGCGCGACCACCCCGGTCGGGTGCAGCCGGGGCGCCAGCGTCCGCAGCCGCGCCTCGGGCAGTTCCACCGCCAGCGCGTCCAGCGCCGGCACGACGTCCGCCGCCAGTTCCCCGGCCAGTGCCAGCAGCGCCGCCCGGTCGGCGGTCAGCACCCGCCGGACGTCCCCGCCGAAGCGCAGCGCGTGCTTCAGCACGTGGAACCCGTCCAGCAGGACCGCCCCCGGCTCCCGCTCCCCCGCCCGCCACGCCCGCAGCACCTCGTCGTCCATGGCGTTCACTCTGCCACCCCGCCCGGGGCGGGCTCGCCGGGGCGGCCGGCGGCGGCGATCACCTCGTCGAAGCCGAGCGGCGGGCCCGCCGGGCCGGCCGGCTCGGCGGCCAGCCCGGCGAGCGCGAGGTCCAGGTGCCGGTGGACCAGCGAGCCGTCCGCGTCGAGCGCGGCCAGCGCGCCCGGCAGCGGGCGGGACACCCGGACACAGAGGAGCACCAGGTCGCCCATCCCCACGTCGGCCCGCAGCCGCCCGGCGTCCTGGGCGGCGCGCAGCAGCACCTCGACCGCGGTGACGGCGCCGCGGCGGACGGCGACCAGGTCCTCGTCCACCACCAGCCGTTCCAGCAGCACCACGATCGCCGCGCCCATCCGCAGGTCGGCGGCGGCGTGCACGAAGCGGCGCAGCGCCCGGTAGGGGTCGGCCTCGGTGAGCCGGGCCCGGTCGGCGGCCTCGGTGAGCCGGGCCAGCAGGTCGGTGACCAGCGCGCGCACCAGCGCCTCCCGGTCGGGGAAGCGCCGGTAGAGGGTGGCCGGGCCGACCCCGGCCCGCCGGACCACGGCGTCCAGCGGGGCGTCCGGGCCCCGTTCCAGGAACACCTCGCAGGCGGCGTCCAGGATCCTGCGCCGGCTGCGTTCCGCGTCGGCCCTCATCGGCAACTCCCTAACCGGAGAAATTCTCTCCCCCTATGCTAGCGTCAGCCAAGCGGAGAAAATCTCTCCGTATCGTTGAGGAGCCGAGGAGCGACGCCGTGAGCACCACCGCGAGCACCACTGTGCTGGCCGTCCACACCGACATCGACGGCACCCGCCACCCGCGCGAGGCCGTCCTCGCCTGGGAGCTCGACCGCGCCCGCGCCGCCCTGCGCCTGCTCAAGCAGCGCCTCGGCGACGACCGGATGCGCGACCTGCTCACCCCCGACACCACCGCCGCCGACACCGCCCTGGCCGCCTGGGCCCGGGCCTCCGGCGGCCGGTGGCGCACCGCCGTCACCGAGCTCACCACCGCCGGCATCGACGCCGCCCGCTTCCTCGCCTGGTGGCAGGGCCGCCTGCAGGCGGCCGACCGGGACGCCCTGCTCACCGCCAACCCCGAGCACTACCTGGCCGACCCCACCGGCGACCGGGTCGAGATCATCGAGACCCTCGGCACCGGCCCGGCCCGCTTCTTCCTGCGCTTCCACGACGACGTCCCGATCGCCGGGCCCGGCCACGAGGCCTTCCCGGTCCGCATCGGCGGCACCGGCACCCTTGCCGACGGCACCGAGGTGCTGCGGGTGATGCACGAGTTCGCCGACACCCCGGACGGCCTGCGGATCCGCCTCACCGTCCAGTTCCCCGCGGCCGCCCCCGAGCTCCTCGGCACCGGCCACCAGTGGCACTTCGCCTGCGAGTTCGCCAACTGGGTCGAAGCCGCCGCCCGCACCGCCTGACCCCGGCCCGGGGACCGGCCTACCGCCGGTCCCCGGGCCTGCGCGGCTCCGGCCCCCGGATGTCCTCCCGCCCCCGCAGCGCCCGCTCCAGGTCCTTCAACGCCTGCCCCAACAGCCGCGTCGCCGCCCGCACGACGTCCCGCTGCACCCCCGCCGGCGCCTGCGCCAGCCGATCCTCCAACCGCGCCTGCGCCTCCCGCACGGCGCCGAACTCCACCGGCTGCCCGGTGAGCAGCGCCGCCCCCGCCAGCGCGGTGGCCAGCCGCAGCTCCTCCGCGTACTCCGCCGTCCCCGGCACCGGGTCCGCGTCGGCGGCCGGCAGGTGGGCCTCCAGCAGGACGGCGACCCGCCCGAGGTGCCCGACGGCCGCCCGGGCCCGGTCGACCTGGCGCCGGTTCACCCCGGGCAGCCCGGAGGCGTGCCGACCGGGTTCGGCGTCGGCGCGCTGCATGGCCTGGAGCAGCTCGGAGCGGGCCTCCCGGGAGTCCAGCAGCGCGGTCCGCACCGCCCGTCCACGCGGCGCGGCCGGGTTCTCGTAGCAGGCGATCACCGCGCCCGCGTACCGCCCGGCGGCGGCCAGCCACTCGGCCAGCCGTTCGCCGAGCCGGGCGGTCTGCCAGGTGGGGAAGAGCGCGTACGTCACCAGAGCCACCGACCCGCCCAGCAGCGTGAGCCCGACCCGCTCGAACGCGGTCGCGAGCGGGTCGCCGGGCTGCAGGCCGAGCAGGAACACCACGTACGAGGAGATGCCGACGGTCATCAGCGCGTACCCGGTCTTCAGCGTGAGGTACGCCCCGCCGATGCAGAGCACCGCGAGCGCGGCCAGCACCCACTGGCCGGGGTGGGTGAGCTGCACCACCAGGGTGGAGACGGCGACGCCGACGACGGTGCCGGCCAGCCGGGCGACGCCCCGGCTGTAGGTCTGGGCGAAGTCGGGCCGCATCACCATGGCGGCGGTCATCGGCGCCCAGTAGCCGTGGTGGAACCCGATGAGCCGGGCCAGCAGGTAGGCGACGGTGACCACCCCGGCGAGCCGCACGGCGTGCTGGCAGACCGCCGAGCGCGGCTGGAGCTGGCGCTGCACCGAGCGCAGCGCGACCGGCAGCATCCGGAACAGCGGCGGCTTGTGCAGCGCCCCGCCGGCCCCGACCACCGGGGTGCTGACGGTGTCCTCGTCGCCGCGGTCGAGGGCGTCGGAGGCCTTGCGCAGCAGACCGGCGAGCCGCCGGGACGAGCGCCGGGCGGCTCCCTGCAACCGGGGGCCGTCGACCGGCGGAGCGAGCGTCAACGACGGTGCTGAGCGCGTCAGTTGGACGGGATCACCGGTGCGGATGGCCCGGGCGAGGGCGTCCATGGCCTCCGCGGCGGCGGCCAGGACCTCGCGGGCCCGGTCGCGCTCCGGCCCTTCGGCGGGGGCGCCGACCTTGGGGTCGGCGAGCGCGGCGAGGGTGGGCCGGATGCGTTCGGCGAGGCCGCGCAGGCCGCGCAGTTCGGGCGGCCGGTGGCGGTCCTGCCAGGGGGTGAGCGCCGCGGCGTGCCGGGCGGTCATGAACGGCGCCGGGTCGACGTGCGCGGTCGGGTCCTGACGCAACCGACGTGCGTAGTCGGCGAGTTCGGCATAGGTGTCGGCGAGGGCGTCCCGCTGGGCGGTCCAACTGCCGATCGGCCAGAGGGTGATGACGACGGCCTGGACGACGCCGCCGAGCGCGCAGATCAGCCCGTGGCCGAGGGCCGCGAGCACGCTGACGGGGAGTTGGACGACGATCAGCATCACCGAGACGGTGTTGGCGGCGACGATCCCGGCGGTCGGCCCGATCGCCCAGGCCAGCCCGGCGCCGAAGGCCCAGACCGCGAGCAGCACCGGGAAGAGGCCGGTGACCCCGGCGGCGAGGTAGCCGAGGAAGGTGCTGGTGCCGAGTCCGAGGCCGGCCGCCACGGCGAGGCTGGCCCGGGGCCGGAAGCTGCGCTGGAAGGTGGCCGTGCCGGCGATGAAGGCGCCCATGGCGGCGGAGGTGGCGAGGGCCGGCCCCCCGATCGCCAGGGTCGGGAAGAGCACCAGGGCGACGGCGACAGCCCCGCGGACGGCCCGTTTGGGGTCGGTGAGCGCCCGGTCGAGGGTGAGCCCGGTCCGCGCGGTGTCACGAAGGGCGTCAAACCAGGACATGGCGGTCAGCCTAGGGCACGCCCTGAGCCACCGGCACCCGTGGCCGCCGAATCCGCCGCAGCCGCGCCGCCAGCCAGAGCAGCGCGCCGGTCGGCAGGAACACCGCGTCCGCCGCGATCATCGCGAGCGAGAACACCGGCAGCCCGAGCAGCAGCGCGATCCCCAGGTGCTCGGCCGTCATCACGGCCAGCAGCACGTTCTTGACCCGCCGGTTGAACAGCGTGAACGGGAACGCGACCTGCACGACCACCGTGCCGTACGAGATCAGGAAGACCGGCAGCAGCGCCGAACCGACCAGCGCGGACAGCCCCGGCCAGGGCGTGAAGTAGTCCAGGTGCAGCGGGTAGTACAGCGCGGTGCCGTCCTGCCAGCGCGAGCCCTGCACCTTGTACCAGCCGGCCGTGGCGTAGATCAGCACCACCTCGACGGCGATCACCAGCATCGCGCAGTTGTGCACCATGTTCGCCAGCGCGTCGAGCACCGCGCGCGGTTCGCCGTCCGGCCGCAGCCGCCCGAGCGTCCACCAGAGCCCGGCCACCACCCAGAGCCCCCAGAACAGCGGCGCCCAGCCGACGTACGGGAAGGTCCGGGCCGTCCAGGTCAGGCTCTCCCCGGCGAAACCGCCGAACTGACAGGCCGCCAGGACGGCGCCGAGCACCGCCCAGAGCACCACCCCGCCGCGCCCGGACCGGGCCCGTCGAGCGTCCAGTGACCAGACCTCGGCGCAGCGGGTGAAGACCAGGTAGACCGCCATCAGGTGGACGACGTTGTCGCCGCCGTCGCCGAGGAAGACGTTGCGGTTCTGCAGCGACAGCACGGTGACCAGGAACAGCACCGTGCTCGCCCTGGTCCGCCAGCCCAGCACCACCGCGACGGCGGCCAGCACCGCCAGGTGGTAGACCAGCTCGAACCAGGGCCGCCCGCCGAACCACGGCAGCACGGTGAACGCCCCGTTGTCGGACAGCAGGCGCTCGGCCAGGTCCATCGACCAGGGCGACCGGTCGCCGTACAGCACCCGCCGGTGGGGCCATTCGCGCAGCAGGTAGGCGAGCCAGACCAGCCCGAAGCCGATCCGCACCACCGCGGCCTGGTGGCGGCCGAGCGCCCGCCCGGTGAAGGCCGCCATCGCCCGGGCGGCCGACTCGGCCGGGCCGGGCCCGCGCGGCGCCGGACCGGGCCAAGGGCCGGCGCCGACGCCGGGGTCGGCCGACTGCCCGACCTGGCGCGGGATGCCCTCCAGCCGCCCCGGCCCGACCGGCTGCGAGACCTCCGGCGACACTTCTGCGGACGCCTGCGCGGACACCTCTGCCGACGCCTGCGCCGACGTCTCCGGCGACACCTCGCTCATCCGAGCCCCCGGTAGTCCTCGTCGCCCACCGGCCACCAGGGCAGCTCTCGCACCCGCGGCGCCGGCGGCGCGGCCTCGCCGCTCCAGGACGGCGGCGGGACGGTCGCCGCGGTCACCCGGAACTCGATCTCCAGGATCCGCTCGCCGTCCACCTCCCGACCGATCCGCTGCAGGGCGATCCGCTTGAGGTACTGCTCGGCGAGCTTGCCGCGCGGGTTGGTCAGCGCCTCGTCCTGCGGGTTGTGCGAGCCGTCGTAGAAGTCCCAGGCCCGGCGCAGCAGGTTCTGGTCGACGTGGCTGGGGGCGGGGTTGCCCCGTATCGCGGCGAGGTCCTGCGCGGTCAGCCCGGTCCAGTCACGGGTGCGGGTGGTGCCGTCGTCGACGGCGGTGCGCACCCGGGCGTCCAGACTGACGTTCTGCTGCAACGGGTTGGGCGCGAACAGCTTCCAGTTCTGCTCGAACTCCGGGTACACCAGGCCGTCGACCTCGTCCCGGTACTGCCGGGACACCGAGTTGGCGGGCGCGACGTGCAGGAACACCGCGGCGAGGAAGAGCCCGGTGCCGACGACCAGCACCGCCCCGGCCAGGCCGAGCACGAGCTGCGCGGGCGTCGACCAGACCCGTCCGGCGGCCGGGCGGCCCGTCGTCTCCGGCATGGTCTCCCCTGCCCGGTCGGCGCGCCGCCCGGGCCCGTCCCCGCGCGGTCGCGCGCCCATCCTGCCCTACCGGCAGGCATCGGCAGTTCGAAGACGGCGCTAGAGCACGAAGGCGTCCTGGCCGGTGCTGCTCACCATCGGACGACCCGCGCCCTCCCAGGCGTACATGCCGCCGTCCACGTTCACGGCGTCCCGGCCCTGCTGCACCAGGTACTGGACGACCTGCGCGGAGCGGCCGCCGACCCGGCAGAGCACGTACAGCTTCCCGTCCGGCAGCTCGCCGATCCGGGCGATCACCTCGCCGAGCGGGATGTGCAGCGCGCCGTCCACGTGGCCGGCGTCCCACTCGTCCTGCTCGCGCACGTCCAGCAGGACGGCGTCGGCGGGCACGGCGGCGGCGGTGGCGGAGGGGATCTGCGCGAACATCGTGTGGCTCTCCTGGTGGGGGTTCCTCCCGGCCGAAGGCTGGGGGAGGGTCGGGTCGGTGCCATTGTCGCCCACCGGCCGCCGGTGGCCGTCGCCCGCGGCCGGGCCACCGAGCAGCCGCTCCAGCTCGGCCTGCTGGGCGGCGGCCTTGGCGAGCAGTTCCTCGGCGAGCTGCTCCAGCAGCCGGTCCGGGTCCTGCGGGGCCAGCGCGAGCAGCTGGCCCATCGGGGTCTGTTCCAGCCGGACCTGCTCGGTGGCGGTCTCGGTGATCTTGCCGGTCAGCCACTCCAGCCGGCGGCGCAGCCACTCCAGCCGGTCGGGGGAGTCGGCGGCGGGTGCGGCCTCGGGCGCGGTGGACCACTCGGCGGCCAGGCCCTCCAGCGCGGCGGCGTCGCCGAGCGCGTAGGCCTCGTTGACCCGGGTCAGGAACGCGGCCCGGCGCTGCTGCTCGGCCGGGTCGGTGCTGAGGTCGGGGTGGGCGCGGCGGACCAGCTCGCGGTAGACCCGCTGGGCGTCCCGCCCGGGGCGCACCCGGGCCGGCGCGGCGGGCGGCGGGGCCGCCTCCTGCTCCCGGACGGAGTCGAACAGCGCGTCCAGGTCGGGCAGTTCGTCGACCTGGCGGCGGGCCTCGGCGGCCCGGCGGAGGTCCTCGGGGCGCCCGGTCCGGGCCGCGACCGCCTCGGCGACCAGCGCCTCCAGCTCGTCCAGCCGGGCGTAGAGCGGGCCGAGCAGCTGATGGTGGATCAGGGCGAAGTTGTCGATCTCGACCCGCAGCGTCTGCACGTCGACGTCCATGCTGAGCCAGGCGAGTTCGGCGGCGGCGACCCGCTCCTCCAACTCCTGCTGCTGCGGGTCCGTCCAGCGGACGGGGCTCTGCGCGGTCACTTCTCGCCTCTGTCTCGTCCGGCCGGCTGCGTCCTGCGGAGCCGCCTCGCGGGGTGGCCCGGCCTGCCACCCTACCCTCGTGCGCGAAAGCCCCGTCCGGGTGAACGAGGAGTGCGAACCGGCGCGCGCTGCGCGACACGCAACCGATCCTGAGGAATCTCCCCGTTTCGCTATCGAGCCCGGCCCGGTCCGTGCTTCGCTGGTACCCACACAGCGTGCCTTCCTCCGGAGAGACGGCCGCCTCCAGGTGTGGCGGCCAGGCGGGAGCAGACCGAATCCATGGTGGCCGAGTCCAACTCCACACCGCGTCCGGCGGACGCCGAGACCGTGCCGGGCGACCACCCGACCGGCGTGGCCGCCCTGGTCCGGCTCGCCCTCGTCCTGGTCGACCGGACCGGACGGATCGCCCAGTGGAGCCGGGCCGCCGAGGAGCTGTTCGGGCACCGCGCCGAGGTCGCCCACGACCGCCCGGCCAGCGGCCTGCTGCCCGCCGTGGAGCCGTTCGGCGCCCCCGGGCAGGCCACCGGGCCCGTCCTGCGCCGCCGCTGCGACGCCCTGGACACCCTGGCCGCACTGACCGCGACCGGCCGCCCCTGGGCCGGCCAGATGGCCGTCATCGACCGCGAGGAGCACCTGCGCGACGTGCTCTGGTGGGCCTACCCGCTGCCCGACCCGCCCGGCGGCCTGCTCGCCCTCGCCGCCGACGCCCGGCCGCTGCGCACCGCGGGGCCCCGGCTCGCGCTCGGCGAGCGGCTGCTGCCGTTCGCCGCCACCCCACCCGCCCGGGGCGGCTTCCACCGGCTGGGCGCGGCCCTGACCCCGCCCGGCCGGCTGCGCGCCGGTCTCCTGCCGGCCGACCAGCTGGCCAGGCTGCTGCCGGCCGGCTCGGCCGACCGCCGGGCGCTGCTGCTCGACGTGCTGGACCAGGCCGGTCTGCCCGCGCTGCGGCTGGACCCGGCGACCGTACTGCCGGTCCTGCCCGCGGACCCGCAGGCCTCCGCCGCGCACGCCGCCGCCGGACTCGGCCGCCGCTACCCGACCGCCCAGCAACGCGCCGCCCGGGTCGGCCCGCCGCCGCAGCCCGAGCAGTCCTCGCCCGCGGCCCGAACCGTCCGGGGCCGGCCGTCCGGCCCGCTGCCGGCCCAGCGCGAGGCCGCCGAGCGGTCCGCCGCCCAGCCCACCGGCGCCCCGGCGGGTGTTCCGTCCCTGAGCACCCCGGCCCCGACCGCCCTGTCCCAGGCCGTCCCGTCCCCGACCGGAGGAGGACCCGCCATCGAGCCGGCCGCCGTCGAACCGCCCGCCACCGGCCACCCGGCCCGCCGCGCCGATCAGGCACTTCCCGCCCAGGCCCCGGGCGACGCCGAGGGCTGTCCGCCCGGGCGGCTGGGCCCGTTCCTGACCAACGGGCAGGCCGGCGAGCAACTGGCGCTGCTGAACGAGGTCGGCGGCAAGGTCGGCACCACCCTGGACCTCGGCTTCACCGCGCACGAGCTCTGCAAGGTGCTGGTCCCCCGGGTCGCCGACTTCGCCTGCGTG
Organism: Kitasatospora sp. NPDC087314; assembly: GCF_044744365.1. Taxonomy (NCBI): domain Bacteria; kingdom Bacillati; phylum Actinomycetota; class Actinomycetes; order Kitasatosporales; family Streptomycetaceae; genus Kitasatospora; species Kitasatospora sp. NPDC087314. The sequence continues at coordinate 378,517 of NZ_JBIUYE010000003.1, read as the reverse complement.
GACCTGGTGGACGGGCTGATCTCCGACTCCGAGCTGCCGGTCGCCCGGCCGGACGACGACACCATGCTCCGCCGGGTCGCCCTGGTCTACAACGAGACCAGCGGCGCCTGGGACCACGTGCTCTCCGAGGGCTCGCTGGTCAGCATGCCGCGCCGCACCCCGCCCGGGATGGCCCTGCAGCTGAACCAGCCGGTGCTGGTCCCGGTGGTCAGCGCGGACGTCGCGGTCGACTACGCGATCGCGCTCGGCGGGGCCCGGCTGGCCCCGGTGGTCACCGGCCGCTCGATGCTGGTGGTGCCGCTGTCCGCCCGGGGCACCGTGCTGGGCATCCTCAAGCTGCTCCGGCTGCCGGACCGCGCGCCCTTCGACGAGAGCGACGCCGCCACGCTCAAGGAGCTGGCCGTCCGGGCCGCGCTCTCGCTCGACAACGCCCGGCTGCACCGCGCCGAGGCCAGGGTGGCCACCACCCTGCAGCGCTCGATGATCCCGACCCGTCCGCCGCAGATCCCCGGCGTCCAGATCGCCCACCGCTACCTGCCGGGGGACCCCAAGGCCGAGGTCGGCGGCGACTGGTTCGACGCGATCCAGCTGCCCGGCAGCCGGGTCGCCCTGGTGGTCGGCGACGTGATGGGTCACGGCCTGCACTCGGCGGCCGCGATGGGCCGCTTCCGGACGGCCATGCAGACCCTCGCCGCACTCGACCTGCCGCCCGGCCAGCTGCTGCGGCACCTGGACAACCTGGCCCACAAGCTCGGCGACGACCACCTCGCCACCTGCCTGTACGCGGTCTACGACCCGATCAACCGGACCTGCGAGCTGGCCAGCGCCGGCCACGTCCCGCCGGTGCTGGTCCACCCGGACGGCTCCGGCGAGCTGCTGGAGATCCCGGCCGGCGCACCGATCGGGGTCGGCGGGGTGCCGTTCGTGGCCAAGACCATCGACGTCTCGGACGGCTCGATGCTGGTGCTGTGCACGGACGGCCTGGTCGAGGTCCGGGGCGGTGACATAGGGGCGGGCCTGGCCGCGCTCTGCGGCAACCTGATCGACCCCCGGCAGAGCCCCGAACAAGCCTGCGACGTCGTGCTCAAGCGGCTGCACTCGGACGACCGGAAGGACGACGTCGCCCTGCTGGTGGCCCGCTTCGACGGCGTCGCCCCGTCCGAGGTGGCCACCTGGGACCTCACGGTGGACCACCGCGAGGTGCGCCGGTCCCGCTCACTGGTCCGCGAGCAGCTGGCCGGCTGGCACCTGGAGGCGCTCAGCGACATCACCGAGCTGCTGGTCAGCGAGCTGGTCACGAACGCCGTCCGGGTGGCCAGGGACCGGGTCCAGCTCCAGCTGATCCGGGTGGACAAGCTGCTGGTCGAGGTCAGCGACGACAACCACAACCTGCCCTCGCTGGAGCCGGCCGAGCAGCTCGGCGAGACCGGCCGCGGCCTCACCCTGGTGACCAAGCTCGCCGAACGCTGGGGCACCGCCCGCAAGGCGGTCGGCAAGGTCGTCTGGTTCGAACTCCCCCTGCCGCACGCCTGACGGCCGGACCCGGCGCCGGTCAGGGGGTGACCGCGCCCGCCGCCCCGCGCCGGGCCTCCACCGCGACCTCCCGCGAGGCGACCGCGGCCACCGAGGTGGCGGCGCCGACCCCGTTCAGCACCCGGGGCCAGAAGTCCCCGAACACCTCGACCGACACGGCGAGCAGCAGCGCGGTGATCACCGCGACCACGTGCTCCAGACCGGCCAGGTTCGGCAGCACGACCGCCTCGCCGACCATCGTGGCCACCACCAGACCGGCGGTGAGCCAGGCCCGGCAGCGGAACGCGATGCAGATCGCCAGCGCCACCACCGCGGCCGACGGCCCGGTGTCCCGCACGTAGGCGACCCACTTCGGGAAGCCGAACACGTGGCCCGGGCCGAGCGCCACGCCGATCCGGGCGAACAGCGTGCCCGCCAGGGTGCAGGTGTAGGCCACCACCAGGGTCATCCGCCGGCCGAGCACGATCTCGGCGATGCCGAAGACCACGAACACCTGGGCCAGCGCGCCCCAGACCGGCAGGTCCAGCGCCGGCACGTACAGCGACAGCGGCGTCCGCAGCAGCGAGACGTCCAGCGGCAGCGCCGCCTTCACCACCCCGATGTGGTTGACGAAGCGCTCACCGCCCGGCAGATGCTGGGTGATGCTGAACAGCAGGATCAGAAACGTCGCCGCCGTGGCCATCGGAACGGCGGCGAACTTCCGCCGCACCACCGCGTCCCGGACCGTCCCGTACAACGTCCCCCACTCGGCGACAGCGGCCGATCTGGCTACTGCCAGCGGCCCCTTTCGCACGCCCCCCGCGTGGGTCCTGTCAATCACAGCCGTTTCTCCTGAATCCCCGTACTTTCCCAACTACTCCAACATTAGAAGCCTCTTAACAAATCCACATCGGCATTGATGGGGAGCAGGGTCATCCTCTGGGGGGAGGGATATCCCCGATCCCACCCCCATCCGGCTGTCCGGTCCCCTCCGCCCCCCGGCGGAGGGCTACCCCTTCCCGTCCCGCGCCGCGACCGGGAGGCGGGGCGCCACCATGGCGGCCCCGGCGTGCCGACGGCGGAACAGGGCGGGCAGGCTCGGCGCGACGATGAAGCCCTCGGCCCGCGCACTCGCGATGCCGATCCGCGGAATCTCACTGCTCTTCTCGAAGAGCAGGTAGCGGGGCTCCCAGATCGGCCGGTACTTGGCGTTCGCCCGGTACAGCGACTCGATCTGCCACCAGCGCGAGAAGAAGCCCAGGATGGAACGCCACAGCCGCAGCACCGGACCGGCGCCGAGCCGCGAGCCGCGCTCGAAGACCGAGCGGAACATCGCGAAGTTCAGCGACACCCGCTTCAGCCCGACCTCGTCGGCGCGCTGCAGCAGCTCGATGACCATGAACTCCATCAGGCCGTTCTCGGTGTCCCGGGCCCGGCGCATCAGGTCCAGCGAGAGCCCGTCCGGGCCCCACGGGACGAAGCTCAGCAGCGCCTTGAGCTCGCCGTCGCCGTCGTGGCACTCCAGCATCACGCAGCGGCCGTCGCCCGGGTCGCCGAGCCGGCCGAGCGCCATCGAGAAGCCGCGCTCGGTCGCCCCGTCGCGCCACTGGTCGGCCTTGGCCACCAGTTCGGCCATCTCGCGCTCGGGGATGTCCTCGTGCCGGCGGATCCGCACCGTGTACCCGGCCCGCTTGACCCGGTTGTACGCCTGGCGGACCACCCGCATCGCCCGGCCGTCCAGCGAGAACTCGTCCAGCTCGACGATCGCCTCGTCGCCCAGCTCCAGCGCGTCCAGCCCGTGCCGGGCGTAGATCACCCCGGCCTCCTCGGAGGCGCCCATCACGGCCGGCGCCCAGGCGTGCTCGCGGGCCTCGGACAGCCAGGCGTCGATCGCGCCCGGCCAGGCCTCCGGGTCGCCGATCGGGTCGCCCGAGGCGAGCGAGACCCCACCGATCACCCGGTAGGTCACCGCCGCCTTGCCGCTGGGGGAGAAGATCACCGCCTTGTCCCGGCGCAGCGCGAAGTAGCCGAGCGAGTCCCGCTCGCCCTGCTTGTCCAGCAGCGAGCGCAGCTTCGCCTCGTCCTCGGGGTTCAGCAGCTCCTTGCCGCGCGGGCTGCGGAAGGCCACGTACAGGACCAGCAGGAAGAGCACCGCGCCCATCGCGTTGATCGCCGCGTTCACCCAGGTCGGCGCGGAGATCACCGAGCGCAGGTGCTCGGTCGGGGTGATGGTGATCATCCGGCCGACCGAGTACCGGAAGAGGTCCCAGAAGTCGGCCCCGCCCAGCCCGTTGGTCATCCAGACCAGCAGTGCGCCGACCCCGCCGCCGAACAGCAGCCCGGCGACGAACGCGGCGGCCGCGGTCTTCGGGTTGGAACGGTCGCCCTTGGAGGTGAACTCCTTGCGCCCGACCACCAGCGACAGCACGAACAGGCAGGTCAGCACGGTGGAGATGTAGTTGAGCGGGTGCCGGTTGAAGTGCTCTCCGGGCAGCACCATGACCGCCAGGTACAGCAGCGCGAACAGGCTGGACAGCGCCATGTTGAAGATCCAGGCGGCCCGCTTGCGACGCCGCATCGCGACGGCGAGGAAGATCGACAGGACCGCGCTGGCCAGGCCCGCGGTCATCAGGTACGGGGTGAAGTACTCACCCTCGTTGTGCTCGGTCACCTGGTCCCGGAACGGCACCAGCAGCACCGTCGCCACGTTCAGCAGCGCCAGCAGCCTGAGGTACCAGACGGAGGCCACGGCGGCCCTCGGACGCCACCGGGCGAGCACGCCGACGGGCCGGGGCCCGGTGGACGTGGCGGACGGCTCCGACTTCACAGTGGACGACACAGCTCAATTCCAAACGATCAGATGGTGGGGCGCATCCGCACACGGCCCGGCGCCGGGCGCCCGCACGGGCCCGACGGACTGACCGGCGGCCCTCACCTCGACCGGGCGCCCACCGCGTGGAGCAGGCCGACAAAGGGCAGCCAACTCCATGGTTCCCCACCCGGCCTGAGAATTGCGTGAACCGGGTAGCGGATTCCCACCCCCGCCGAACGGCGGGGGTGCAGACCCGCCATCCGTTCGGCGCCCCGCCCCGGCTACCCCTACTCTCGAAACGACCCGCGCGGACCGCCCGAGCCCGGCCGCCCGAACCGAGGAGGCACCATCACCGACACCCGCGTGCTGATCGTGGACGACGAGATCCTGGTCCGTTCCGGCCTCGGCCTCATCGTCGGCTCCGCCCCCGATCTGGAGGTGGTCGGCGACTGCTCCGGCGGCCAGGCCGAGGAGCTCGTCCAGAGCCTGCGCCCGCACGTGGTGCTGCTCGACATCCGGATGCCGGACCTCGACGGCATCTCGGTGCTGCGCCGCCTGCGCGCCCTGCCGGACCCGCCCGCCGTGGCGATGCTCACCACCTTCGACACCGACGAGTACATAGGTACCGCGCTGCGGGCCGGCGCCGCCGGCTTCCTGCTCAAGGACACCGCCCCCGAGCAGCTGGTGCACGCCGTCCGGGTGCTCGCGGCGGGCGGCAACATCCTGTCCCCGACCGTCACCCGCACCGTGATCGGCGGCTACGTGGACGGCGGCGGCCCGGACGCCGAGGCCACCTCGCTCGCCCGCACCCTGACCGGGCGGGAGCTGGACGTGCTGGCCCTGCTCGGCGAGGGCCTGTCCAACGCCGAGATCGCCGACCGCCTCTTCCTCGGCACCGGCACCGTCAAGGACCACATCAGCGCGATCCTCGGCAAGCTCGGCGCGGCCAACCGGGTCCAGGCGGCGGTGCTCGCCCACCGGGCCGGGCTGGTCCGGCCGAAACCCGGCGACGGGGCATGACGACCACCGAACAGCTGCCGTCCAGACGGCTCCCGGCCTGGTGCACCGCACCCTGGCTGATGCTGCTGCTGCCCGTCCTGTACTCCCTGCTGGACGCCGCCCTGGTCGCCCGGGGCACCCCGTGGTGGCAACTCGCACTCTCCGCGCTGGCCGCCGTCTCACTGTTCTGGCGCCGCCGCTTCCCGGTGGCGGTGCTGCTGCTCACCATGCCCGGCAGCTACGTCGACGACATCTGGCTGGCCCCGATCACCGCCGTGTACACGGTGGCCGCCGAGCGCCCCCGCCGCCGGGTCGTCATCCCCTGCGCGACCCTGTTCACGCTGGTCGAGTTCTTCCACTGGCCACTGTCCGAGCAGACCCTCGAACTGAGCCGGGACACCGCGCTCTACGCCATCCAGTCGGTGATGCTGGCCGCCGGCCCGGCCGCCACCGGGCTGCTCTCCCGCACCCGGCGGGAGCTGGCCGCCCGGCTCGACGAGCTGACCCGCGGCCAGGAGCGGGAGAGCCGGCTGCTCGCCGAGCGGGTGCTGCTCGACGAGCGCGGCCGGCTCGCCCGCGAGATGCACGACGTGGTCTCGCACCAGGTCAGCCTGATCAGCATCCAGGCCGGCGCGCTCCAGGTGAGCACCGGCGACCCGGCCGCCGCGACCACCGCCCGCACCATCCGCGAGCTGGCCGTCCGCACCCTCGACGAGCTGCGCCAGATGGTCGGGGTGCTGCGCGGCACCGCCGGAGCGCGCCCCGACGCCCCGCTCGCCCCGCAGCCCCGGCTGGCCGACCTGCCCCGGCTGATCGCGGAGAGCGGGCTGGCCGCCGACACCGAACTGAACCCCGGTGACCGCCCATGGCCGGAGGCGGTCGAGCGGGCCGCCTACCGCACCGTCCAGGAGGCGCTCACCAACATCACCAAGTACGCGCCGGAGGCGGCCGTGCACGTGAAGGTCCGGGCGAAGGGGCGCCGGCTGCGGGTCGAGGTGCGCAACGACGCACCTCCGGTCCGCCCGGCCGAGACGCTGCCGGGCGGCGGCCACGGCCTGGTCGGCCTGCGCGAGCGCGCCCAGCTGCTGGGCGGCACCCTCACCGCCGGCCCCACCCAGGACGGCGGCTTCGAGGTCCGCGCCGAGCTGCCCGCCACCCGTTCCTGATCCTGTGTGGCACCGCACTCGAAACCGCGGACGGAACAACGAGAAAGCCCCGCAGATCCGTAGATCTGCGGGGCTTCGCTGTGCGCGAGGGGGGAGTTGAACCCCCACGCCCTTTCGGGCACTGGAACCTGAATCCAGCGCGTCTGCCTATTCCGCCACCCGCGCATGGGTGTCGTCTTCGTTGCCGACCGATCTTCGGAACCGCTCGGTACCATGTGGTCTTCGCGTTTCCTTGGAGCGGCTTCCCTTGCGGGCGGCCCTTCCGACGTGGAAAACAGTAGCACGACCCGGGGGGCCGCTCCGAATCCGTTCTTCGGCGGGACGAACCGCATCCGAACGGATGCACGACGAACGGGTGAGCGGGGGATGGGAGCCCGTCCGGGCGGGCACACCTGGCGTGCCGTACCCGGTATGCGTCACCCTGTGTGTCCGAGCCCACCCCCGGGCACCACGCTGTCCGGGAACCGTACGGAAGGGCCCGGCGTGGATACGATCAGTACGGAAGTACCGCAAGTAGGCACGACCGACTCCCGGGTGGGATCCGGTCGGCAGGCAGGCGAACGAACCCTGGAAGGGGGTGCCCCATGGGAGTGCTGAAGAAGTTCGAGCAGCGACTTGAGGGTCTCGTCAACGGCACCTTCGCCAAGGTGTTCAAGTCCGAGGTCCAGCCCGTGGAGATCGCCGGGGCGCTGCAGCGCGAGTGCGACAACAACGCGAGCATCTGGAACCGCGACCGCACCGTCGTGCCGAACGACTTCATCGTCGAGTTGAGCCCGCACGACCACGAGCGGCTCAGCCCCTACTCCGGGCAGCTGGGCACCGAGCTGGCCGGCATGGTCCGCGAGTACGCGGAGGCCCAGCGGTACAGCTTCATGGGCCCGCTCCAGGTGAACCTGGAGAAGGCCGACGACCTGGACACCGGGCTGTACCGGGTGCGCAGCCGCACCCTGGCCGCCGAGGAACCGCAGCAGTACGCCCCGCAGCAGCCCGGCTACGACCGCCAGCCGGCCGCCCCGGCCCCCGGCGCACCGTGGCAGCAGCAGGGCGCCGGCCAGTTCAACGCGCCCCCGCCGCCACCGGCCGCGCCCCCGGCGATGCCCCCGGGCCCGCCCGCGACGTCCGGCGGCAACGTCCGCGCGTTCCCCGGCGCCGGCCACGGCGCCTCGGTCCGCCGCTGGATCGAGGTGAACGGCGCCCGCCACCAGATCACCGGCGCGGCCTGCGTGCTCGGCCGCTCGACCGAGGCGGACGTGCGGATCGACGACCCCGGGGTCTCCCGCAAGCACGCCGAGATCCGCCCCGGCACCCCTTCGATGGTTCTCGACCTGGGATCCACCAACGGCATCGTGGTGGACGGCCAGCACACCCAGCGCGCTACGCTCCGCGACGGCTCCCGCATCGTCGTGGGCTCCACCACCATCGTCTACCGACAGGTCGAAGGGTAGTGTCCGAGTTGTTCGCGCGCCTCGCTCACCGACAGGCGGGCCGGCCATGTCAGAACTGACCCTCACGGTCATGCGGCTGGGCTTCCTGGCCGTGCTGTGGCTGTTCGTCATCGTCGCGATCCAGGTGATCCGCAGCGACCTGTTCGGGACCAAGGTGAACCCCCGGTCCTCCCGTCGCGGCGCTGCTGCGCCCTCGGGCGGTGCCGCCACCACGGCCGCCACCGGGCGCGCCACGCCCGCCCCGGCCGCCGCTGCCGCGGGCCAGACCCAGGGCGGTGGCCGCCGCCGCGGCGCCCCGACCCAGCTCGTGGTGGTGCAGGGCTCGCTGGCCGGCACCACCGTCGCGCTCCAGGGCCAGACCATCACCCTGGGCCGTGCGCACGACTCCACCATCGTGCTGGACGACGACTACGCGTCCTCCCGGCATGCCAGGATCTATCCGGATCAGACTGGGCAGTGGACGGTCGAGGATCTAGGCTCCACCAACGGCACCTATCTGGACCGGCAGCGCCTGACCGCGCCCACCCCGCTCCAGCCGGGCATGCCGATCCGTATCGGCAGGACCGTCATCGAACTGCGGAAGTAGTAGCGCATGAGGGACAGCATCCCGTCCATGACCCAGAGGGGGGCACAGGTCGCATGACCCTGGTGCTGCGCTTCGCCGCCGGCTCCCACAAGGGACTGATCCGGGAGGGGAACGAGGACTCCGGCTACGCCGGGCCGCGGCTGCTGGCCGTGGCCGACGGCATGGGCGGCGCGGCGGCCGGCGAGGTCGCGTCCTCCGAGGTGCTCGGCTCGATCGTCCGGCTGGACGAGGACGTGCCGGGCGCCGACCTGCTGACCCTGCTGGGCAACGCCGTCCAGGGCGCCAACGACCGGCTCCGGCAGATGGTCGAGGAGGACCCGCAGCTGGAGGGCATGGGCTGCACGCTGACGGCCATGCTCTGGACGGGCCAGCGGATGGGCCTGGTGCACGTCGGCGACTCCCGCGCCTACCTGCTGCGCGACGGTTCGCTGGTGCAGATCACCCAGGACCACACCTGGGTGCAGCGCCTGGTCGACGAGGGCCGGATCACGCCGGAGGAGGCCGAGACCCACCCGCAGCGCTCACTGCTGATGCGGGCGCTCGACGGCCGCGGCCAGGTCGAGCCCGACCTGTCGATCCGCGAGGTCCGCGCCGGCGACCGCTACCTGATCTGCTCCGACGGCCTCTCCGGCCCGGTCAGCCACCAGACCCTCCAGGACACCCTCGGCAGCTACTACTCGCCCGAGCAGACCGTGCAGGAGCTGATCCAGCTCGCGCTGCGCGGCGGCGGTCCGGACAACATCACCTGCATCGTGGCGGACGTCATCGACGTCGGTGCCACGGACACCATGAGCGGCCAGTTCAACGACGTCCCGGTGGTGGTCGGCGCGGTCGCCGACACCCCGCCGTCCTCGACCGCCGCGGACCGCTCGATCGCCGACACCCCGGCCGGCCGCGCGGCCGGCCTCGGGCGCGCCCCGCAGGGCGCCTTCGGCCCGGCCGAGGGCTACGAGGCCGGCTACGGCGCCGCCCAGGGCGGCTTCGGCCCCGCCGAGGGCTACGAGGGGGAGTACGACGGCTACGGCTCCGGCGAGCCCTCGGTGTACGGCACCGAGGAGTTCGACGAGGAGGCGCCCCCGAAGCGCAGGCGCCGGGGCCTCACCGTCTCGCTCGCCGTCCTGGTCACCCTCGGCCTGCTCGGCGGCGCCGGGTTCTTCGGCTACCAGTGGACCCAGGACCAGTACTACGTCGGCGAGGACGGCGACCACGTCGCGGTCTACCAGGGCATCAACCAGAACCTGGCCGGCCTGAGCCTGTCCTCGGTGCACACCTCGTACAAGGACGTCGAGCTCCGGTACCTGCCGCAGGACCAGCGCGGCCACCTCAGCAAGACCATCTCGGTCGGCAGCCTGAACGACGCCAACACGACCGTCCAGGAGCTCGACGGCTGGGTCAAGCTCTGCAAGAAGGTCGCCGACGCCCGGGCCAACCCGGCCGCGCAGGGCACCCCCCAGACGACCCAGGCCACCCACGCCACGTTCCTGGCCGCCACGCCCACCCCGGGCGAGAAGACCCGCGGCCCGGCGGCGGCGGCCCCCACCAGCACCCCCCAGGCCACCCCCACCCCGACCGCCCCGAGCACGCCGGCCCCCGCGCCGAACGCCACCGCGCCGAACACCGGCTCGGCCGGCGAGCTGCCCGGGCTGACCGAGGAGGAGCGCAGCCGGGCCGACTCCTGCCCGAAGCAGTGACCTCCGTGATCCGACATAGGCCCGCCCCGAGCGGGGCTGCCGGCCGTCAGGGAGCGGTCACCACGTGAGCACCTACGACCTGAGCGGCGACTCCGGCCGGGCCGGCCGACGCCGGACGGCGGCCGAGCGCGCCACCGGCCGACGCCGGGGCAACACCACCATCTCCCCGCAGGGCACGCCGAACCGGCGCAACACCGAGCTGGCCCTGCTGGCCTTCGCCGTCGTGCTGCCGATCCTCGCGTACGCCAACGTGGGCCTCGCGATGGACTCCGCACTGCCCGCCGGCATGCTCGGCTACGGCCTCGGCATGGGCGCGCTGGCCCTGATCGCACACCTGCTGGTGCGCCGCTTCGCGCCGTACGCGGACCCGCTGATACTGCCGATCGCCACCCTGCTGAACGGGCTCGGCGTGGTGATGATCTGGCGGCTCGACAAGGCCGGCAAGCTGTTGACCGCCAACTTCCCGGCAGCCCGGAACCAGCTGATCTGGTCGGCCCTCGGGATCGGGCTGTTCATCGCCGTGATGGTCTTCCTGAAGGACCACCGGGTGCTCCAGCGCTACACGTACATCTCGATGGTGGCGGCCCTGGTCCTGCTCGCCGCGCCGGCCTTCTTCCCGGCCCGGGCGGAGGACTTCGGCGCCAAGATCTGGATCCGGTTGGGCGGCTTCTCCATCCAGCCCGGCGAGTTCGCCAAGATCATCCTGACCGTGTTCTTCGCCGGCTACCTGATGGTCAAGCGGGACGCGCTGGCGCTGGCCAGCCGCCGCTTCATGGGCCTGTACCTGCCGCGCGGCCGCGACCTCGGCCCGATCGTCGTCATCTGGCTGCTCAGCCTGCTGATCCTGATCTTCGAGAACGACCTCGGCACGTCCTTCCTGTTCTTCGGCCTGTTCGTGGTGATGCTCTACGTCGCCACCGAGCGGACCAGCTGGATCCTGTTCGGCCTGCTGATGTCGGTCGGCGGCGCGGTCGCGGTCGCCATGACCACCAGCCACGTCAAGGTCCGCATCGACGCCTGGCTGGACCCGATGGCCGCCTTCGGCCCGCACCCGCCGAAGGGCGCCACCGAGCAGATCGGTCAGTCGCTGATGGCGCTCGGCTCCGGCGGGGTGACCGGCTCGGGCCTCGGCCAGGGCCGCTCCTGGCTGATCAACTTCGCCGCCAAGAGCGACTTCATCCTGGGCTCGTTCGGCGAGGAACTCGGGCTGGCCGGCCTGATGGCGATCTTCCTGCTGTACGCGCTGCTGGTGCAGCGCGGCCTGCGCACCGCCCTCGCCGCCCGCGACCCGTTCGGCAAGCTGTTCGCCGTCGGCCTCGCCTCGGCGATGGCGATCCAGGTCTTCGTCGTGGCCGGCGGCGTCACCGGACTGATCCCGCTGACCGGTATGACCATGCCGTTCCTCGCCCAGGGCGGTTCGTCCGTGGTCGCCAACTGGGCGCTGATCGCGATCCTGCTGAAGATCAGCGACAGCGCGCGACGACCCGGGGTCGAACCGGCCCCGGCCACCGAGGGCCAGGGAGGACCCGCCCGATGAACAAGCCGATCCGCCGGGTCTCGATCTTCTGCCTCGTCCTGATCCTGGCCCTGATGGTGCGCACCAACTGGGTGCAGGGCGTCCAGGCCGAGTCCTGGGCCACCAACAAGAACAACAAGCGCCAGCAGTACGACCGCTACGCCCACCCGCGCGGCAACATCATCGTCGGCGGTCAGCCGGTCACGAAGTCCGACTTCGTCAACGGCCTGCGCTACAAGTACAAGCGCTCCTGGACCGACGGCCCGATGTACGCCCCGGTCACCGGCTACTCCTCCCAGGTCTTCGGATCCAACCAGCTGGAGAGCCTGGAGGACGGCATCCTCTCCGGCACCGACGACCGGCTGTTCTTCCGCAACACCCTGGACATGCTGACCGGCGAGCAGAAGCGCGGCGGCGACGTCGTCACGACGATCAACGCCAAGGCCCAGAAGGCCGCCTGGGACGGCCTCGGCGACAAGAAGGGCGCCGCCGTCGCGCTGGACCCGAAGACCGGCGCGATCCTGGCCCTGGTCTCCACCCCGTCCTACGACCCGGGCACCATCGCCGGCAGCGAGAGCGGTGACTCCAAGGCCTGGACGGACCTCAACGCGGACCCGAACAAGCCGATGCTGAACCGGGCGCTGAAGGAGACCTATCCGCCCGGCTCGACGTTCAAGCTGGTCACCGCGACCGCCGCGTTCGAGAACGGCCTGTACCAGAACATCAACGACGCCACCTCGACCCCGGACCCGTACAAGCTGCCCGGCACCAACACCGTGCTGAACAACGAGAGCCCCACCGAGCGCTGCGAGAACGCCACGCTCAAGTCCGGCATGGACCAGTCCTGCAACACGGTCTACGCCAAGATGGGCGCCGACCTCGGCAAGGAGAAGATGCGGGCGCAGGCGGAGAAGTTCGGCTTCAACAGCACGATCGACACCCCGGTCCGCTCCGAGAAGAGCATCTTCCCGGACAGCGCGAGCCTGGACGGCACCGCGCAGGACTCGATCGGCCAGCACGACACCCGCGCCACCCCGCTGCAGATGGCCATGGTCTCCGCCGCGATCGCCAACAACGGCAGCCTGATGCAGCCGTACCTGGTCGACCAGGAGCGCTCGGCCTCGCTGACCACCATCTCCAAGCACACCGAGAAGCAGTTCTCCCAGCCGATGAGCCCGAGCACCGCGCAGAAGATGCAGGACCTGATGGTCTCGGTGGTGGAGAACGGCACCGGCAAGAACGCCAAGATCCCCGGCCTGCAGGTCGGCGGCAAGACCGGTACCGCGCAGCACGGCGAGGACAACGCCGGGCTGCCGTTCGCCTGGTTCACCTCCTGGGCCAAGACCTCCGACGGCCAGTCGGTCGCGGTCGCGGTCGTGGTCGAGGACGGCTCCGACAACCGCGACGGCATCAGCGGCGGCCGGCTGGCCGCCCCGATCGCCAAGGCGGTGATGCAGGCCGTGCTCGGCAAGTAGGGAGGGGCCCGGTGGTGAGTCGAATGTCACGATCGGCACCCTCGTCCGGATACCGGTCTGATATCGGCCGACGGCCGACTCCGGCCCGGCGCGGTACGACCGGTAGCGTATCCGCCAGCAGCGGGTGTGCCCGTTGCCGCCCGCGAGACGGCGCACGGCCCTGCCGGAGAACCGGTCGAGGCCCGCGCGGCGTCACCCAGAGCGTGCGGGGACACCTACGTCACAACCTCACCGGCGGGTGAGGGAGAGGGTCGGAACTATGGAAGAGCCTCGTCGCCTCGGCGGCAGGTACGAGCTCGGCGGCGTCCTAGGACGCGGCGGCATGGCCGAGGTGTACCTCGCCCATGACACCCGGCTCGGCCGTTCCGTCGCAGTGAAGACGCTCCGGGCCGACATGGCCCGGGATCCGTCGTTCCAGGCCCGCTTCCGCCGCGAGGCGCAGTCCGCGGCGTCCCTGAACCACCCCGCGATCGTCGCCGTGTACGACACCGGCGAGGACTACATCGACGGCATCTCCATCCCGTACATCGTGATGGAGTACGTCGAGGGGTCCACCCTGCGCGAGCTGCTGCACTCCGGCCGCCGGCTGCTGCCGGAGCGCGCGCTGGAGATGACCATCGGCATCCTGCAGGCGCTGGAGTACTCGCACCGCGCCGGCATCGTGCACCGCGACATCAAACCGGCCAACGTGATGCTGACCCGGCAGGGCAACGTCAAGGTCATGGACTTCGGCATCGCCCGCGCGATGGGCGACGCCGGGATGACCATGACCCAGACCTCGGCCGTCATCGGCACCGCCCAGTACCTCTCCCCCGAGCAGGCCAAGGGCGAGCAGGTCGACGCCCGCTCCGACCTCTACTCCACCGGCTGCCTGCTCTACGAGCTGCTGACCGTCCGCCCGCCGTTCGTCGGCGACTCCCCGGTCGCGGTGGCCTACCAGCACGTCCGGGAGGAGCCGCAGCCGCCGTCCGTGTTCGACCCCGAGGTGCGCCCCGAGATCGACGCGATCGTGCTGAAGGCGCTCGCCAAGGACCGCGACTACCGCTACCAGTCCGCCGACGAGATGCGCGACGACATCGAGCGCTTCCTCGACGGCCTGCCGGTGGCCGCCGCCCAGCAGGCCGCCGCGTACGGCATGGGCGCCGCAGGGTACGGCTACGACCAGAACGGCTACCCGCAGCAGCACGACCCGTACGGCCAGACCAACGTGCTCCCGCAGCAGCCCGGCGGCGGCCCGACCACCGTCCTGCCGCAGGCCGGCGGACAGCCCGGCTACGGGCCGCAGGGCGGCTACCAGGACGACGGCTACGGCCAGACCTACGCCGGCGGCCCGGCGGGCGGCGGTCCCGACGACGGCTACGGCCGGGAGGGCGGCCGGCGCGGCGAGGAGCCGCCGAAGAAGAGCAACACCTCCTGGATCGTGCTGGCGGTGGCCGCCGTGCTGGTCCTGGTCGGCACCTTCTTCGTGGCCCAGGCCATGTTCAACGGCAACGGCGGCACCAAGGACGCCCCGAAGGTCTCCGTGCCGAACCTGGTCGGCAAGAGCCTGGCGGACGCCAAGACGGCCGCCGCCGCGGCCGGTCCCAAGCTCGTGGTGACCGAGGGCGACAAGATCGCCTGCCCGGACGCCAACATCAAGAAGGACCAGGTCTGCACCCAGAACCCGGTGGTCGGCGGTCAGGTCGCCGAGAACGCCACCATCACGGTGCAGATCTCCTCGGGCCCGGCCAAGACGCCGGTGCCTAGCGTGATCGGCAAGACCAAGGACCAGGCGACGAAGGCGTTCAACGACGCGGGCTTCACCAACGTCACCACCGAGTACAAGGACGACGACACCGCCCCGCAGGAGACGGTCACCGCCCAGGATCCGGCGTCCGGCTCGGCCGACCCGGGCGCACCGGTCAAGCTGACCGTCTCGCAGGGCAAGGCGAAGCTGCCCGTGCCGAACGTGGTCGGCGCGCAGAAGGAGGTCGCGCAGGCCCAGCTGGAGGGCCAGGGCTTCCAGGTCGACGCCTCGAAGACGACACAGACCAACGACCCGACCAAGGTGAACACCGTCGCCCAGCAGTCCGTCCCGGCCGGCACCAAGGCCCCGGCCAACACGAAGATCACGCTGACGGTCTACAAGATGCAGGACAAGCCCCAGGTCCCGGCGCTGCAGAACGTCAAGCTGTCGGATGCCATCTCGCAGCTGACGAAGGCCGGTCTGGGCTTCACGGTGGTGTCCGGTCCCTCGGACCCGAACGCCACCGTGATGAACACCAACCCGCCGGCCGGCACCCAGCTGGACCCGAACACCCAGGTGCAGCTCGTCACGAAGCCGGCCGATCCACCCAAAGGGGGCGACCCCCTCCCCCCCGTCCCCCCGACACCCTCCAACACCAAAGGGGGAAACAACTAAGCCCTGGTTCCCCTGGTTCTGAGGCCTGGTTGTCCTGAGCAGGAACGCCCGAGGGCCCGTCGCGACGACTGCGACGGGCCCTCGGGCGTTCTCCGCGGAGCTCAGGAGGAGCGCAGCTCCGGCGGCGGGGTGCGCTTGGCGTCCACGTCGTCCACCCGGACCAGGCTGCCCCAGACCGCCATCCGGTAGCGCGAGGTGTACACCGGCGTGCAGGTGGTCAGCGTGATGTACCGGCCGGGGCCGGCGTAGCCGGAGCCGGCCGGGACGGGCGCGACGATGCCGGTGTCGTACTTGGAGGTCTCCGGCAGGGTGTTGTCGACCCGGTAGACGTACCACTTGTCCTTGGTCTCGACGACGATCGCGGCGCCCTTGTGGACGGCGTCCAGGTCGTGGAACTTGGCGCCGTGGCCGTCCCGGTGGGCGGCCAGCGCGAAGTTGCCGGCCTCGTCCCAGGGCATCGCGGCCCGGTAGGGCTGCTCGTACACCCCCGCCACGCCCTCGGACAGGGTGGCGCTGTCGGTGCCCATCCGGATCAGCACCTGGTAGTCCTTGCCCATCGCCGGGACGTGCAGGAAGCCGACCGCGTCCCCGGCCGCGTACGGCGCGGTGGGCGTCGCGCCGGGCGTCGCGCCGGGCGTCGCACCGGGCGTCGCACCGGGGGCTGCCGAGGGGGTGCCGGTCGGGCTCGCGGCCCAGGTGTCGCGCAGTTTGCCGGAGGCCGTGGCCGCCGAGCGGTCCGCCTCCACGTTGGTCCACCACAGCGAGTAGGCGACGAACAGACCGAGCACCAGGCCCAGAGTTATCAGGAGTTCGCCGAAGACGCCGAGCGCGGCCAGCGCGCGGCCGCGGCCGCGCCGGGCGGGCGCCGGGCCGGGCCGGGGCGGCGGGAAGGCCTCCTCCTGTGGCTCGGCCCACTGCGCGGTCTCGTCCGTCATCTCCGCTGCTCCCCCTCTGTGCCGGGTGCTCGGGCGGCTACCCGCCCGTGATCGCGGCCGGCTTGCCTTGGCTGCGCGGCCGTTCCTCGGTCATCTTGCCAAACACGATGAGGCGGAACTTGGAGGTGAACTCGGGCGTGCAGGTGGTCAACGTGATGTAGCGGCCGGCGCCCGCGTACCCGGCGCCGTTGGGGACCGGCTTGATCACGCTCACGTTGTTGGGGGAGGTCTCCGGGATGCCGCCGGTGATCTCGTAGGTGTAGTACGCCGTGGCGGTCTCCACCACGACCTTGTCGCCCTTGCCGAGCTGGTTGATGTACCGGAACGGCTCGCCGTGGGTGTTGCGGTGCGCGGCCAGCGCGAAGTTGCCCGCCTTGTCGGCCGGCATCCCGGTGCCGGTGTAGTGGCCGACCAGGCCCTTGTCGAGCACCGCCGGCTTGGAGGTGCCCTCGGCGATCGGGAACTTCAGCCCCAGCTTGGGCAGGTAGATGATGGCGAAGCCCTTGCCGGGCTCGAACGCCTCCGGCTTGGCCGGGTCCGGGGCCGGCTGCCCGGGCTGGGGCGGCGCCTGCGCGGCGTCGAACTGCTGCTCCAACTGGTTTCGGGCACCGGAGGCGGCCGCGTCGGCCTGCACGTTGGTCCACCAGAGCTGGTACGAGACGAAGAGCAGCATGACCACGCCGAGCGTGATGCACAGCTCGCCGACGAGCCGCGCGGTCACCACGGCCGCGGATTCCTTGGGCCGCACCCGCGCCCCGGCACCGCGGCCGGCCGCCCGGCGCCGCCCCACGCCCGCGCGCACGGAGGTCCGGCCCTGGGCGGCCCGCCGCCGTTCGGCCCGGCCGCCGGTGGGCGGGGCCGGCTCGGCCACCGGCCCGCCGACGTCGAGGGGCAGGCGCAGCTGCAGGGTCTGGTCGGGCAGCCACGGGTACTCGGGGCCTGACGCGGCGGGCTGCTCGGCCTGCTCGTACACGCCCCAGGCGTCCTCGGCGGCACCCTGCCCCGGGTACGGCCGGTCGCCGTAGTGCTGTCCGTTGCCGTACTGGCCGTTGCCGTACTGGCCGTTGTCGTACTGCGCGCCGCCGTACTGGCCGTTGCCGTACTGCGCGCCGCCGTACGGCTGCCCCTCGTACGGGCCCGCCTCCGGCTGGTAACGCCCCTCCGGACGCAGCGCGGTCACGCCGCTCAGCCCCGGCCGATCACCGGGGCGAGCCCGGCCGACCGGTCCACGGCCCGTGGGTCGCCGCACTCCGCCAGCCAGTTCGCGAGCATCCGGTGCCCGCCCTCGGTGAGCACCGACTCGGGGTGGAACTGCACGCCCTCGACGGGGAGTTCGCGGTGCCGCAGGCCCATGATCACGCCGCTGCCGGTGCGCGCGGTGACCACCAGCTCGTCCGGCACCGTGGCCGGGTCGACCGCCAACGAGTGGTACCGGGTGGCCGTCATCGGCGAGGGCAGGCCCTCGAACACCCCGCCGTCCTCGTGCTCGACCAGCGAGGTCTTGCCGTGCAGCAGCTCCGGCGCCCGGCCGACCACCGCGCCGTACGCGACCGCGATCGACTGCAGGCCCAGGCAGACGCCGAACACCGGCAGCCCGATCCCCGCGCAGTGGTGCACCATCGCGATGCAGACGCCGGCCTCCTCGGGCGCCCCGGGCCCGGGGGAGAGCAGCACCCCGTCGAAACCCTCCTCGCCCGAGCGGCGGACGGCGTGCTCGACGGTCACCTCGTCGTTGCGCACCACCTCGCAGGTGGCGCCGAGCTGGTACAGGTACTGGACCAGGTTGAAGACGAAGCTGTCGTAGTTGTCCACGACCAGGATGCGGGGCGCGGTCGGCTGGGTGGTCATTCTCGCGTGGTCTCCGTGGGATGCGGGGCGGGGTCGGCTGGGTGGCGGAGCAGGGCCGCCGGGTCAGCCGGCCGCGGCACCGTCGCCGCCGTCCACTGTGACGTCACCGAAGGGGAGCAACGGTTCCGCCCACGGGAAGACGTAGGTGAAGAGGAGGTAGACGATCCCCACGACGAGGAGCAGCGAGATGACGGCGCGAACCAGGGTGTTTCCCGGGAGGTGACGCCAGATCCAGCCGTACATGGTGCTCCCTCGACGTAGCGGACTGGGGTCAAGAGTAGACCCGGGATCAACGACCGCGGGGCCGGTCCGCTACTGCTGCCCGCCCGCCGACCGCAGCTCGGTGGTGCCGGAGTACCCGGGGAGGGTCAGGTCACCGCTCTCCTGGACCTTCCAGCCGAGCCCGTAGGCCTGGACGTACTTGAGGTAGGTGCGGATCGTCGGGTCGGCGTCCACGGCGGCCTTCAGGCCGTCCGTGCGGCCGACCGCCTTGACCACGTACGGCGGCGAGTAGACCCGGCCCTGCAGGAGCAGGGTGTTGCCGACGCAGCGGACGGCGCTGGTGGAGATCAGCCGCTGGTCCATCACCTGCACGCCCTCGGCACCGCCCCGCCACAGCGCGTTGACCACGGCCTGGATGTCCTGCTGGTGGATGACCAGGTCGTTGACGCCCGGCTCGGGGACGCCCGGGATGCGCGCGGTGGCGTTCGGCGGGGCGTCGTTGAGGGTGACGGTCAGGCCGCCGCCCTGCAGCGGCTCCAGGGCCGCGCCGAGCCGCAGGCCGTCCAGTCGGGCCGCGTCGGCGGGATTGCCGCTCTGCTGTCCGGTGAGCTCCTGCGCGCGGGCCTGGAGGTCGGCCAGCTGGGACTGCGCCTGCTGGTTCTGCGAGCTGCGCTGGCGTATCACGTCGCCGAGGCTCAGCAGCGAGTTGTCGGTCCGCAGGTCGGTGCCACGGGCGGTCTGCGCGCTGATGTAGAAGAGCAGTCCGGCGAGTGCGAAGACCGCGCACGTCAGGGCACGTCCGACAATTCGGGTGCCGGAGCGGCGGGTACCGGTCGGCCGAGGGGGAATCGACAAATTAGGCACCGTACCCTTATCTCCTTAAGACCCGCCGAGCCACTACGCTAACGGACGCCGGTGGCATGTGTGGGAGCGGTCCCCTGCGTTCCGCACAGCCCACCACCCGCCTACCGACCCCCCGCTGCACCTCTGCGCGGTCTCACAGCGCATCGACAGGAGAGCTCCTCGTGCCGAAGTCTCGACTCCGCAAGAAGTCCGACTACACCCCGCCGACGACGGCCGCGGTGAAGATCAGTTCGGGCCGCAGTTGGGTCGCACCGCTGATGCTGGCACTGTTCCTGATCGGCCTGGTCTGGATCGTCACCTATTACGTGACCAGCGGCAGCTACCCGGTCGAGAGCTGGCGGAACTGGAACATCCTGGTCGGCTTCGGCTTCATCGCCGCGGGGTTCGGCGTCTCCACCCAGTGGAAGTGACGCCCCGCTCCTCCTGAGGTCCCTCTCGGGCCGCCTCCGCCGCTTCGGATCGCTCGCCCCGGGCGGCGGTCAGGCATGCCCGGACTCGGGCGGGAAACCGGTCGGCTATCCCCACAATCGGACTGTCACGCTTATCCACATGGTTATCCACACTGGGGAAAAGTCTCCCCAGCCTGTGGATAACTTTGCGGCCGCGGACTTTCCACAGCTGTGCACAACCCTCGGGGAACGGGAAAACCGCACAGCAGGACACGCGTAGAACAGCAGTCCACACCCGGGGCGACGCACAGCCTGTGCACAACCCCGCACCCGCTGTGGACAAACACCCCCCGGCGTCACGCGCCGTAGCGGGCCATCCCGATCAGCAGCATCGCCGCCACCACGGCCGCCGAGCCCGTCACCGCCAGCCCCTGCACCAGGCCGCGGCGCTCGCGCGGGGCGTACATCAGACCGGCCGCCGTCAGCGCGCCCACCACCAGACCGCCGATGTGCGCCCGCCAGTCGATGACGTCCGTCCGCGCGAAGGTGATGACCAGGTTGAAGACCAGGAACGCCATCACCGGGGCGATCGGGCCCCGGCTGCGCAGCTGCGACACCACCGTGGCGCCGATCAGACCGAAGATCGCCCCGGAGGCGCCCACGGTGTTCATCCAGTTGCCGGCCAGCAGGAAGGCGAAGGCGCTCCCCGCCAGGCCGGAGAGCAGATAGAGGGCCAGGAAGCGCAGTCGTCCGAGCGCCTCCTCCAGCGCGGGGCCGAGCCAGAGCAGGACCAGCATGTTCATGCCGATGTGCCACCACTGGAGGTGCACGAAGGTGGCGGTCAGCAGCCGGTACCACTGGCCCGGGCCGTCGGCCACGCCGCCCGGGCCGCCCGGGACGGCCCGCCCGGCGCTGAACAGCGACCAGGTCTCGCCCAGCCGCGGCGCGAGCACGTAGGCGGCCAGGACGAAGACCACCACGTTGATCCCGACCAGCGCCCTGGTGACCAGCGCGCCGTCCGGCGTCAGCGCCCCGCCGAACCGGGTGGTCGCCTGCCGCATCCCGGCGTGCCCGTCCCCGACGCACTCCGGGCACTGGAAGCCCACCGAGGCGCCCACCATGCACTGCGGGCAGATCGGGCGCTCGCAGCGGGTGCAGGAGACCCCGGTGGCCGTCTGCGGGTGCCGGTAGCAGCCGGTCAGCATGAGGTGTTCCCTTCCCGTACGCGACCACCGAAATCGCCAGCCTACTGCGGCCGGTCCGGCGCCGGGCGCCCCCGGAACCTCTTCCGAACCCCGCGTACGGCCCACTCCGACATGCTGATGGACAAATCAGCATGCATGATCAGCATTCAGGTGGATATGTGCATAAAGGACGCCACCCAGGAGGAGAGAACTCGTGACCTTTTCGGACTCGGCCCGTGAGACGGCCGCCAAGACCCGGGACACCGCCGTGCAGCTCGCGGACGGCGCCAAGCACCGTCTGGGCCCTGCCCTGGACGCCTTCGGTCCGAAGGCCGCCCAGGCCGCCCACGGGCTCCGTGTCCACTATGACCGGCACCTCGCCCCGCAGTTCGGTCACGCCTTCGCCAGCCTGCCGCCCGAAGCCCAGCAGAACGCCCTGAAGGCCTTCCACCGGGCCCAGGAGGCCGCTCTGGCGGCCCGCCTGTCCGCCGGCCGCGCCGCCGACCAGGCCCGCTCCACGGTCGGCCCCAGGGTCGCCCAGGCCGTCGAGGAGGCCCGTGCCGCCGTCACCCCGGTCGCCCACGAGGCCCAGACCCGGGGCGCCGCCGCGCTGACCGCGCTGCAGGGCCACGTCACCTCGGCCGAGATCAGCGAGCTCGCCGCCCGCAACGCCAGGAAGGGGCGGTGCAACGGCTGGGCCACCGGCCTCGCCGTGGCCGGCGCGCTGGCGATCGGCAGCGGCGTCCTGGCCTGGCAGTGGTGGCGCCGGCACAGCAACCCGGAGTGGCTGGTCGAGCCCCCGGCCGACCGGCCCACGGGCGCGCACGCGGCCGGCGCGGCGGCCGCGGCACCGGTCAACGGCACCTTCCCGGACGCCGCGGGTGGCCCGCAGAGCGCCCCGCCCGCCACCGCCGGGCCCGGCGCGGAGCCCGGCAAGCCCGACGACGACCACCCCAAGCCGCACGACCCGCGCAAGCCGCACTGACCCGGCGCCCAGACCCGCGCGTGTCGATGTCGATGCTGACGTGAGCCGGGAAACGCGAAAGCGGCTGACCCGCCAGTGCAGGTCAGCCGCTTCGCGCGTGCTGTGGAGCATAGGAGACTCGAACTCCTGACATCTGCCTTGCAAAGGCAGCGCTCTACCAACTGAGCTAATGCCCCTCGACGGCACCGCGGGTGCCGACGGGCACTAGCGTACCGGGTTCCGGCGCTTTTCCCAGCGCCCTCCCCCGGGGCCGACCGGAGCTGCCGCCGAGGCGGCGTCCGGGCGGTGCCTGGGGTCCGGCCGATCCGGTCGGATGACCGGGCCGGCCGGCCCGGGAGGCGCGCTCGGGCGCCTCCGAAGATCGTCGATCGTCAGATCGTCCGGGGTTCAGCGACCGGCCGGAACCGGGTCGGTGGCCTCGGTCCACAGGTCCTGCTCGGCGCGGTCCGCCTGGACCTGACGGTAGACAAAGAAGCCGCCGAGGGCGACCAGGGCGACCAGGAGAAGCTTCTTCACCGCGGGACCTCGTCCTTCTTGCGTTGGTGGACTCAAGAGTCGGTGCTCCGGCCGGACTGACCGGGCCGACGAGTCCAGTTGTGTTTCGAGCGCGAGCGGGCTGCCGGGTGCCAGACTGCCCTTGCGGCCGATGATACACACCGGTGTCCCAATCGTGACCAGCCGCCGCTGCGGCCAACCCGGCAGTCCGGGCGAAGGATTGACGCCGCACCTCCTGTCGTACGGTCGGCCCGCGTGGGCCGGGCCCCCGCCACGGCACCCAGCGCGACCGGCGCGCCCGTAACGCGAGCTGGTCGAGCGCGGCGAGCACCACCAGGGCGCAGACCAGTCCGGGAATGCTCATCGCCCAGAAGACCGCCACGTCGCCACCATCCCTCCACACGTCCCTTCCCCGGTGAACAGCCGGGCGGGGCACGCGGTTCCCGGAGCGGCCGGGGAAACGCCGAAGGGCCCGGAGTGCATGACTCCGGGCCCTTCGCGGTGGTGGGCCTAACAGGACTTGAACCTGTGGCCTCTTCCTTATCAGGGAAGCGCTCTAACCGTCTGAGCTATAGGCCCTTGCCGCACTGAAAGATTAGCGGACCGATGGCCGATCTCCCAAATCCGGGTCGGCGGGGCCCGCGGCGGGCACCCCGGTGACCATCTGCGGCACTCCCGCGGCCGGGCGCAGCAGCCACTCCTCGCGGGTCGACGGGAGGCCGGCCCCGCCCTGCTCGGTGCTGCGGACGGCGAGGATCTGGTTGATCCCGATCCGGTTCTGCTCGAAGGCGAGCGCGCTGGCCGCCATGTACAGCCGCCAGACCCGGGCCCGGCCGCGGCCGACCAACCGGACGGCCTCCGTCCAGTGCGCCTCCAGGTTGGCCACCCACTCGCGCAGAGTCAGCCCGTAGTGCTCGCGCAGCGACTCGACGTCCCGGACCTCGAAGCCGGCCTCCTCCAGCCGGGCCACCGTGGAACCGACGGGGGAGAGCTCGCCGTCGGGGAAGACGTAGTGGTCGATGAAGGGGCTGGTGCGGTGCGGCTCACCGGGGTGGTCGGGGCGGCGGGCGATCTGGTGGTTGAGCAGCCGGCCACCGGGCACCAGCAGCCCGTAGAGGCCCTCGGCGTAGACCCGGTACTGCTCGGAGCCGACGTGCTCGGCCATCCCGACGCTGGAGATCGCGTCGAACGGGCCGTCGACGATCTCCCGGTAGTCCTGGAGCCGGACCTCCACCCGCCCGGCCAGGCCGGCCTCCTCGACCCGCCGGCGGGCCAGCGCGACCTGCTCCCGCGAGATGGAGACGCCGACGGCGGTGACGCCGTAGTGCTCGGCCGCGTGCAGCAGCAGCGAACCCCAGCCGCAGCCGACGTCCAGCAGGCGCATCCCGGGCCGTAGGCCGAGCTTGCGGCAGATCAGGTCGAGCTTGGCCTCCTGGGCGGCCTCCAGGCTCTTCGCCCCGGGCGCCCAGTAGGCGCACGAGTAGACCATGGAGGAGCCCAGTACGAGCCCGTAGAAGTCGTTCCCGACGTCGTAGTGGTAGCTGATGGCCGCGCGGTCCCGGCTGCGGCTGTGCAGCCGCCCGCGGGCCTTGCGGACCTCCTCCGGGGGCGGCGTGGGCTCGGGGCCGAGCGCCCCGGCCCGCAGCGCGGCCGCGAGCACCCGGCGACCGCTCGCGCCGAGCACGTCGCGCGGGCCGAGGTCGAGGCGACGGATCTCCGGCCGCTCGGCGAACCGACCGACGGCCGACAGCACCTCGTAGAGGTCGGTGCCGGGGGCGATCTCCAGGTCCCCCGCGACGTAGGCCCGGGCCAGGCCCAGCTCGCCCGGCTGCCAGAGCAGCCGGCGCAGCGCCCGGCGGTTGCGCAGGACCACGGTGGGGGCGCCCGGCGGCCCCGCGACGCTGCCGTCCCAGACCTGTACCCGCAGCGGTACCGGGACCCCCAACAGCCCGTCCAGGGCCTCGACCAGTTGACCTGCGAGCTTCGCCACCGCGCGCCTCCGTCCAGCCGTCCTACGGAACGTCATCCGACCCGGTCGGGCGGACCGGGGGCGGCCTGCGGCACTCCCAGGCGTGGACCGGGCGCCATCCAGCTAATCCCACCGCGGCCGACCGGCTTCCGGACGGCACGCCGCGGGTCGCCGTCTGTCACCCGAAATGCCGACGGGCCCCGCAGGCTGCAACAGCCTGCGGGGCCCGGACATTCCGTCCGTGGACGGGGAGATGACCCAGGGTCAGGATCCGGCCGGGGTCAGTCCTCCTCGGCCAGGGTCAGCTCGACGCCGCCGGTGAAGCCGGCCGCCGCGTTGTAGATGAACGCCGAGAGCGTGGACAGCGCGGTCAGCAGGACGACGTCGACCACGGCGATCAGCGCGGTGAAGGTCATCACCTTGCCGAAGCCCACGTAGTCCATCAGGTTCAGACCGCCGGTGCTGTCCGAACCCGTGACGTCCTTGAGGGTCTTGGTCAACGAGCTGAAGACGCCGAGCGAGTCCAGCGTCATCCACAGCACCGCGGCGGCCACGATGATGATGATCCCGACCGCCAGCGACAGCAGGAAGCTGACCTTCATCACGGACCACGGGTCGACCTTGGTCACCCGCAGCCGGGCCTTGCGGGTCCGGCCGAGGCCCGGGCCGGCGGCCGCGGGCGCGGCGGTCGGCCGGCGCGCCGCACCCGGGACGGGCGTGCCGCCGGGCGGGGTGTTGCCGCTGGTCCGGGTGCCCCGGCCCGGGGTCGGCTGCCCCTTGGCGTACGTGGTCGGCTGCGAGAAGCCGCCGCCCGGCGCCGGTGCACCCGGCGGCGGCGGGGGCGTCTGGCCGCCGTAGGTCGCGCCGCCCTGGCCCCCGCCGCCGACCGGTGGCATCAGCGAGGTGGACGCCGAGTGCTCGGCCGGCGGCTGCGGAACGCCGTACCCACCCCCGCCCTGCGCGCCCGGACGGCCGCCGGAGGGTCCTCCCGCAGCACCCGTGGCTCCACTCACCTGGTCCTCCCGCACTTCCCACCAGGGCGGCGGCACCGCCCTGCTTCGTCACTCGTCATCCAGCGCCCGGCGGGATTGCCCGGAACTGGTCGGCGGCCGGTGCCGCCGCGTCCTCTCTCTGGACGCGACGGCACCGGCCCGTGGTTCGGTTCAGATCCCGGCGTCGCCGCCGACCGTCGTCTCCGTACCCTCGGCCGTCTCGGTGGACTCGGTGTCCATGACCTCGTCGTCCGCCGTCTCCTCGTCCTCGGCTTCCGCGTTGCGGGCCATGCCCACGACCGCATCGCGCTTTCCGAGGTTGATCAGTTGGACGCCCATCGTGTCACGTCCGGTTTCACGAACCTCGGAAACCCTCGTCCGGATCACCCCACCCGACAGGGTGATGGCCATGATCTCGTCACTGTCGTCGACCACGAGCGCGCCGACCAGCGAGCCCCGGCCCTCGACGATCTTCGCCGCCTTGGTGCCGTAGCCGCCCCGCCCCTGGACACGGTACTCGTCCACGGCCGTGCGCTTGGCGTACCCACCATCGGTCGCGGTGAAGACGTACGTCCCCGGGCGGACGACGTTCATCGAGAGCAGTTCGTCGTCCTCGCGGAAGGCCATGCCCTTGACGCCGGAGGTGGCGCGGCCGGTCGGGCGCAGCGCGTCGTCGGTCGCGGTGAAGCGGATCGACTGGGCCTTCTTGGAGACCAGCAGCAGGTCGTCCTCGGCGGAGACCAGCTCGGCGCCGATCAGCTCGTCGTCCCGGCCCTCCTCGTCCTGGCGCAGGTTGATCGCGATCAGGCCGCCGGAACGCGGCGAGTCGTAGTCCTTCAGCGCGGACTTCTTCACCAGGCCGGCCCGGGTGGCGAGGACCAGGTACGGCTTGTCCTCGTAGGTGCGCACGGCCATCACCTGGGTGATGTGCTCCTCCGGCTGGAAGGCCAGCAGGTTGGCCACGTGCTGGCCGCGGGCGTCGCGTCCGGCGTCCGGCAGCTCGTAGCCCTTGGCGCGGTAGACCCGGCCCCGGTTGGTGAAGAACAGGATCCAGTTGTGCGTCGTCGTCACGAAGAAGTGGTCGACGATGTCGTCCTGCTTGAGCTGCGCGCCGCGCACGCCCTTGCCGCCGCGCTTCTGCGAGCGGTAGAGGTCGGAGCGGGTCCGCTTGACGTAGCCGCCACGGGTGATCGTGACGACGATGTCCTCCTCGGCGATGAGGTCCTCGATCGAGAGGTCGCCGTCGGACGGGATGAGGGTGGAACGCCGCTCGTCGCCGTACTTCTCGACGATCGCGGTGAGCTCCTCAGAGATGATCTCCCGCTGGCGGATCGGCGAGGCCAGGATCGCGTTGTACTCGTCGATCTTGCGCTGCAGCTCGTCGTGCTCGTCCATGATCCGCTGGCGCTCCAGGGCGGCCAGGCGGCGCAGCTGCATCTCCAGGATGGCGTTGGCCTGCAGCTCGTCGATGGAGAGCAGGCCCATCAGGCCGGTGCGGGCGGCGTCGGCGCTCGCCGAGGCCCGGATCAGCGCGATGACCTCGTCGATCACGTCCAGGGCGCGCAGCAGCGCGCGCAGGATGTGGGCGCGCTCCTCGGCCTTGCGCAGCCGGAAGGTGGTGCGCCGGACGATGACCTCGACCTGGTGGTTGACCCAGTGCCGGATGAAGGCGTCCAGCGACAGCGTGCGCGGCACGCCGTCGACCAGGGCCAGCATGTTGGCGCCGAAGTTGGTCTGCAGCTCGGTGTGCTTGTAGAGGTTGTTCAGCACGACCTTGGCGACCGCGTCGCGCTTGAGCACGACCACCAGGCGGGTGCCGGTGCGGGACGAGGACTCGTCGCGGACGTCGGCGATGCCGGCGACCTTGCCGTCCTTGACCAGGTCGGCGATCTTCAGCGCGAGGTTGTCCGGGTTGACCTGGTATGGCAGCTCGGTGATCACCAAGCACTGGCGGCCCTGGATCTCCTCGACCTCGACCACGGCACGCATGGTGATCGAGCCGCGGCCGGTGCGGTAGGCCTCGTCGATCCCGCGGTGGCCGACGATCAGCGCGCCGGTGGGGAAGTCGGGGCCCTTGATCCGCTCGATCAGGGCCTCCAGCAGCTCCTCGTTGGAGGCCTCCGGGTGCTCCAGCGCCCAGAGCGCGCCGGAGGCGACCTCGCGGAGGTTGTGCGGCGGGATGTTGGTGGCCATGCCGACCGCGATGCCGGTGGCACCGTTGACGAGCAGGTTGGGGATGCGCGCGGGCAGGACGGTCGGCTCCTGCGAGCGGCCGTCGTAGTTGGCGGCGAAGTCGACGGTCTCCTCGTCGATGTCGCGCATCATCTCCATGGCCAGCGGCATCATCTTGCACTCGGTGTAGCGCATGGCCGCGGCCGGGTCGTTGCCCGGGGACCCGAAGTTGCCGTTGCCGTCCACCAGCGGCATCCGCAGCGACCACGGCTGGGCCAGGCGGACCACGGTGTCGTAGATCGAGGTGTCGCCGTGCGGGTGGTAGTTGCCCATGACGTCGCCGACGACGCGGGCACACTTGTAGTAGCCCTTCTCGGGGCGGTACCCGCCGTCGTACATCGCGTAGAGCACGCGTCGGTGCACCGGCTTGAGGCCGTCGCGGACCTCGGGGAGCGCCCGGCTGACGATCACGCTCATCGCGTAGTCGAGGTAGGAGCGCTGCATCTCGGTCTCGAGCTCGACCGGCTCGATCCGCATGGTCGCCTGGGCGGTGGCCTCGGGGGCCGCGGGGGTCTCGGGCTGTTCGCCTTCGGGACGGTTGTCGTCGACCACTGGTGGTCAGTTTCCTTTCACGCGGACTGGTACGTGGTTCGCTGCCGGTCGGGCGGCGTCACACGTCCAGGAAGCGGACGTCCTTGGCGTTGCGCTGGATGAAGGAGCGGCGTGCCTCGACGTCCTCGCCCATCAGCACGGAGAACAGCTCGTCGGCACGGGCGGCGTCCTCCAGGGTGACCTGGAGCAGCAGCCGGTGCTCGGCGTCCATGGTGGTGACCCGGAGCTCCTCGGCGTTCATCTCGCCGAGACCCTTGAAGCGCTGGATCGCGTCGTCCTTGGGGAGTCGGCGCCCGGCCTCCACCCCGGCCGCGATCAGCGCGTCGCGCTCGCGGTCGGAGTAGGCGTACTCGAAGTCGTCCTTGCCCCACTTGATCTTGTACAGCGGCGGCATGGCGAGGTAGACGTACCCGGACTCGACCAGCGGCCGCATGAAGCGGAACAGCAGGGTGAGCAGCAGGGTGCGGATGTGCTGACCGTCGACGTCGGCGTCCGCCATCAGGACGATCTTGTGATAGCGGAGCTTGGACTCGTCGTAGTCCTCCTGGATGCCACAGCCGAAGGCCGAGATCAGCGCCTGGACCTCGGTGTTCTGCAGCACCCGGTCGATCCGGGCCTTCTCGACGTTCAGGATCTTGCCGCGGATCGGCAGGATGGCCTGGGTGCGCGGGTCCCGGCCCTGCTTGGCCGAGCCGCCGGCGGAGTCACCCTCGACGATGAAGATCTCGCACTCGGACGGATCCTTGGACTGGCAGTCGGAGAGCTTGCCCGGCAGCGAGGCGGACTCCAGCAGGCCCTTGCGGCGGGTGAGGTCGCGGGCCTTGCGGGCGGCGACGCGCGCGGTGGCGGCCTGGATGGACTTGCGGATGATGTCCGCGGCCTCGTTGGGGTTGCGGTCCAGCCAGTCGTTGAGGTGCTCGTAGACGACCTTCTGGACGAAGGTCTTGGCCTCCGTGTTGCCGAGCTTGTCCTTGGTCTGGCCCTCGAACTGCGGCTCGCCGAGCTTGACCGAGATGATCGCGGTCAGACCCTCGCGGATGTCCTCGCCGGAGAGGTTGTCGTCCTTCTCGCGGAGCAGCTTCTTGTCCCGCGCGTAGCGGTTGACCAGGCCGGTCAGCGCGGCGCGGAAGCCCTCCTCGTGGGTGCCGCCGCCGTGGGTGTGGATGGTGTTGGCGAAGCTGTAGACCCCCTCGGTGTAGGAGGAGTTCCACTGCATCGCGATCTCCACCGAGATCGCCTTGTCCTTGTCCTCCGCCTCGAAGTCGATCACCGAGGGGTGGATCACCTCGCCCTTGCGGGAGTTGAGGTGGGCGACGAAGTCGGCGATGCCGCCGTCGTACTTGTACGTGACGGTGAGCGGCTTGCCCTCCTCGTCCACGTGCTCGGGGCGCTCGTCGGTGAGCGAGATCGACAGGCCCTTGTTGAGGAACGCCATCTCCTGGAAGCGCCGGGAGAGCGTCTCGAAGGAGTAGACGGTCGTCTCGAAGATGTCGCTGTCGGCCCAGAAGGTGACCGTGGTGCCGGTGCGGTCGGTCGGCTCCCCCTTGGCCAGGGCGGCCACCGGGGCGCCCATCTTGTAGTCCTGGGTCCAGGTGTTGCCGTCCTTGTGGATCTCCACGGAGAGCCTGGTGGACAGCGCGTTCACCACGGAGACGCCGACGCCGTGCAGGCCGCCGGAGACGGCGTAGCCGCCGCCGCCGAACTTGCCGCCGGCGTGCAGGACGGTGAGCACGACCTCGACGGCCGGCTTGTCCTGGCCGGGGACGATGTCCACGGGGATGCCTCGGCCGTTGTCGACGACGCGGATCGCGCCGTCGGCCATGATCGTGACGTCGATGGTGTCGGCGTACCCGGCCATCGCCTCGTCGACGGAGTTGTCCACGACCTCCTGCACCAGGTGGTGCAGACCGCGCTCGCCGGTGGAACCGATGTACATGCCGGGGCGCTTGCGGACGGCGTCGAGGCCTTCCAGCACCTGGATGTTGCTACCGGTGTAGGAAGCCTGGTCGGTCTGGTCTGGGGTCTGGCTGGGGTTGCCGGAATCGGCCACGAAGCGCCCTCTCTGGCACAGCACGGGCCGCAATCCCGCCCCGTGCGGGCGGGCGTGCGACCACGGCGTTTAGACTCGGTTGCCACTAGCAACAGTGTTTGGCTCTCAGTCTACCGGTACGACTGACAGAGATGGGCGTTTGGCAGCCCTTGAAGGCAGATATGCCGCCCTGAATCCCCTCTGCACGTGTCCCGATACTCGCCCCGGGGGCCCAGAGCGCCTGGAAGGGCTGTCAGGGGTTCCGGAAGATCGTGGTCCGCTCGGCGTCGGTCACCGCGGGGCCGGCCCCGCGGTCAGCCCCAGGTGTCGCCCGGCCCCTTGCTCCCCGGCGCGCGCAGCCGGCCGTAGCCCCGGGCGGGCGCCGCCGGGCCGAGCACCTTGATGGTGCGGACCGTGCCGTGGCCCAGCTCGTGATTCAGACGGGCCACCAACTGCCTTGCCAGCCAGCGTAGTTGGGTGGCCCAGGCAGTGGAGTCGCACTGCACGGTGAGCACCGCGGCGGCGTCGTCGTAGGAGGAGGGGTGGCAGTGCGCGGCGATGTCCGGGCCGACGATCTGGGGCCACCGGCCCATCACCCCGCCGACCGCGGCCGAGGACTCCCAGCCCCGCTCGGTCAGCAGCCGGTTCAGCGCCGCCCCCAACGGGACCGGGTCGCGGCCGTCCGACCGGGCGCCGCTGCGCAGTCCGTACCGCTTCGCCTCGCGCTTCTCCCGGACCTGCTCGCCGCGCTGCCGCGCCTGGGCCCGGGCCGCCCGCAGGGCGGAGCGGGCGAGGTCGGCGCCGGTCGGTGCCGGGTCGCCCGGCTGGGGGGAGCGCTCCGCCGGCTCGCTCACGGCGATCTCCTTTCCCCAGCCTGTGGACAACGGTCGCGGGTGCGCGCCGATGAGCCGTCCAGCCTACGGGAGTGCACGGGCGGCGGTTGCGGGTGTGCCGGGGGAGTCAGGCGTCGATCCGACGGACGGCGCCGTCGGCGACCGCGAACCGGGCGCCGGCCAGCGCCTTCGGCACGTCCTCGGCGACCGCCGCGGTGACCAGCACCTGCTCGCCGTCGGCCACCAGTTCGGCCAGCCGGTCCCGGCGGGCCGCGTCCAGCTCGGCGAACACGTCGTCCAGGATCAGCACCGGCTCGCCGCCGTCGGCGCGCAGCAGCTCGTACGAGGCCAGCCGCAGCGCCAGCGCGAACGACCAGGACTCGCCGTGGCTGGCGTAGCCCTTGGCGGGCAGCGGGCCGAGCTTGAGCACCAGCTCGTCGCGGTGCGGGCCGACCAGGGTGATCCCGCGCTCCACCTCCTGCTTGCGGATCGCCTGCAGCGCGTTCAGCAGCTGTTCCTCGGCCTGCTCGCGGCTGGTCGGCAGCCCGCCCTCGAAGGAGCTGCGGTACTCCAGGGCGGTGTCGCCGCCGCCCGGGGCCAGCTGCCCGTACGCGGCCGCCACCAGCGGCTGCAGGGCGGCCACCAGCTGGATCCGGAAGGCCGTCAACTCGGCGCCGGCCCGGGCCAGATGGCCGTCCCAGACCTCCAGGGTGGAGAGGTCGGCGCCCTTGCCGCCACCGGCCCGGCGGGCCATCGCGGCGGTCTTCAGCAGGGCGTTGCGCTGCTTGAGCACCCGCTCGTAGTCCTGCCGGACCCCGGCCAGCCGGGGGGCCCGGGCGGTCAGCAGCTCGTCCAGGAAGCGGCGGCGCTCGCCCGGATCGCCCTTGACCAGGCTGAGGTCCTCGGGCGCGAACAGGACGGTGCGCAGCAGGCCCAGCACATCGCGCGGGCGGACGTTGTCGGAGCGGTTGATCCGGGCCCGGTTGGCCTTGCCCGGGGTCAGCTCCAGCTCGACCAGGGTGGAGCGGCCGCGGTCCACCACCGAGGTGCGGATCACCGCGCGCTCGGCGCCCAGCCGGATCAGCGGGGCGTCGGTGGCGACCCGGTGGCTGCCCAGGGTGGCGACGTAGCCGATCGCCTCGACCAGGTTGGTCTTGCCCTGGCCGTTGGGCCCCACGAAGGCCGTCACGCCCGGGTCGAGGGGGACCTCGGCCCGGGCGTACGACCGGAAGTCGGCGAGCGACAGATGCGCGACGTGCATGGCTGTGGACTGCGCTCGCCTTCTGTGGACAAACCCTGGGGGAGTTACTTGGACTCGACCGCGTGGCCGCCGAACTGGTTGCGCAGCGCGGCGATCATCTTCATCTGCGGCGAGTCGTCCTGGCGGGAGGCGAAGCGGGCGAACAGCGAGGCGGTGATCGCCGGCAGCGGCACCGCGTGGTCGATCGCGGCCTCGACGGTCCAACGGCCCTCGCCGGAGTCGGCGGCCCAGCCGCGCAGCTTGGCCAGGTGCTCGTCCTCGTCCAGGGCGCGGACGGCCAGGTCCAGCAGCCAGGAACGGATGACCGTGCCCTCCTGCCAGCTGCGGAAGACCTCGCGCACGTCGGTGACCTCGGGGGCGGCCTCCAGCAGCTCCCAGCCCTCGGCGAAGGCCTGCATCATCGCGTACTCGATGCCGTTGTGGACCATCTTGGCGAAGTGGCCGGCGCCCACCGCGCCCGCGTGCACCGAGCCGAAGTCGCCCTCGGGCTTGAGCGCGTCGAAGATCGGCTGGACGCGGGCGACGTGCTCGGCGTCGCCGCCGTACATCAGGGCGTAGCCGTTCTCCAGGCCCCAGACGCCGCCGGAGACGCCGCAGTCGACGAAGCCGATGCCCTTGGCGGCCAGCGCCTCGGCGTGCTTGATGTCGTCGGTCCAGCGGGAGTTGCCGCCGTCGACCACCACGTCGCCGGGGGAGAGCAGCTCGGCGAGCTCGTCGACGGTCGCCTGGGTGGCGGCACCGGCCGGGACCATCACCCAGACCACCCGCGGGCCCTGGAGCTTGGTGACGAGTTCCTGCAGGCTCTCGACGTCGGAGATGTCCGGGTTGCGGTCGTAGCCGATGACGGTGTGGCCGGCGCGGCGGATCCGCTCGCGCATGTTGCCGCCCATCTTGCCGAGACCGATGAGGCCGAGCTCCATGACCAAGTCCTTACCTGTGGTGACGTGCCTGCCGGCGGCGCCGTTGCCGCACTCCCCGAGCCTACGCGCTGAAGCGGCAGGGCCTCCCCGCGGTCGGGCCGACCGGGGGAGGCCGTCCACAGACCGTGTGCACAGCCTGTGGGTCGTCAGCCGGGAGGTCAGCCGGAGAGGCGGACCGGCATGATCAGGTACTGGTAGGCCTCGTCCGCCTCGGCGTCCACCGACGCCTTGCCGCTGAGCAGGGCCGGCTTGGTCGGGGTGGTGAAGCTCAGCTGGGCGTAGGCGGAGTCGATGGCCTTGAGGCCCTCCTCCAGGTAGCCCGGGTTGAAGGCGATCGAGATGGCGTCGCCCTCCAGGGAGGCGTCGATCCGCTCGGTGGCCTGGGCGTCGTCGCCCGAACCGGCCTCCAGGGTCAGCACGCCCTCCTCGAAGTTCAGCCGGACCGGGGTGTTGCGCTCGGCGACCAGCGAGACGCGCTTGAGCGCCTCCAGGAAGGGCTGGGTCTGGATCGCCGCGATGGCGTTGAACTCCGTCGGGAAGAGGCTGCGGAACTTCGGGAACTCGCCCTCCAGCAGCCGGGTGGTGGTCCGGCGGCCGGCGCCCTCGAAGCCGATCAGGCCCTCGCCCGCCCCGCCCGAGGAGAGCGCGATCGAGACGTTGTCGCCACTGCCCAGGGACTTCGCGATGTCCTGCAGGGTCTTGGCGGGCACCAGGGCGACGGCGGAGATGTCCGACTGCTCGGGCTTCCACAGCAGCTCACGGACCGCGAAGCGGTAGCGGTCGGTGGCGGCCAGGGTGATCCGGTCGCCCTCGATCTCGACCCGCACGCCGGTGAGCACCGGCAGGGTGTCGTCACGGCCGGCGGCCACGGCGGCCTGGCTGACCGCGGAGGCGAAGACGTCGCCGGGGACGGTGCCCGTGGCGGTGGGCATCTGGGGCAGGGCCGGGTACTCGTCCACCGGGAGGGTGGGGAGGGTGAACCGGGAGCTGCCGCAGACCACGCTGACCCGCTGGCCGTCGGTGGAGATCTCCACAGGCCTGTTGGGAAGGTTGCGCGAGATGTCGTTCAGCAGCCGGCCGGAGACCAGGACGGTGCCGGCCTCCTCGATGTCCGCCTCCAGCTCGACCCGGGCCGAGACCTCGTAGTCGAAGCCGGACAGCGCCAGGCTGCCGTCCTGTGCCGTCAGCAGCAGGCCGGCCAGCACCGGCACCGGCGGCCGTGCCGGGAGGCTGCGGGCAGCCCAGGCCACCGCCTCCGCGAGGACGTCACGCTCCACCCGGAACTTCACCGGTAACCGCCTCCTGGATCGAGCGCTCCCGCTCGCACTCTGGTTCGTCTGATCTTGATCGTCGGTTCGGCTGTCCACCGAGCACTGCCACTCCGCTTCCAGTCGCAGAGGACAGTCTGACGTACTCCGCCGACAGACGGGGCAGACGGGCGGAAGCAACCCGAACAGATGTCGGGCGGCGGTTGTCCACAGATTCGGGGCCCACCCACTTTCAAGCGAGTCGATGGGTCTAAAGGTGTAGTGGTAGTAGTAGGGCCTGTGGAAACCGTGGATAACCCCGTTTCCGCAGGTCAGGCCCACTTTTTTGTCCACAGCGACTGTGGACGGCGGCTGTGGACGGACAGGCCTCGCTGTGGACAGCGGAGCGTTACCCACAGGGCACGCTGGGTATCCACAGGTTATCCCCAGGGCTATCCCCAGATCCGGGCCCGGTTATCCACGGGCGCCGGTCAACTTTACGTGACGCCTTTCACACCAGGGCATGAACGCCACCCCACGGTTGCCGAACTGTGGACCACTCTGTGGACAACCTGGGGATAACCGCCCCGATCCTGGGGACAACCGGTGGATAACCCGGATGGCCCACTGGCGGCCCGTCAATTGTCCACAGCCTGTGGATAACCGTTGTGCACAAGTCCACAGGCACCTGACCTGCGCGGAAGAGCGTAGCGGTGACGGGCCTGTGGACGAATTCTGGATAACTTCGGACTCCCCGGCCTGTGGACTACGGGGAGGGCGCCCGTCCTGTGGACAACTGCCCTGCGCGGCCCCGGCTTTCGAATTGCCGGTCAGATGTTCGGCGCGGGCTGTGGACTGGCGGAACGTCCGTCGAGGGCATCTCTGCCCAGCCGATGCGCGGTACACACCTGTGGATATGCCAAAAGGGCGTCAGGATCGCTCCTGACGCCCTTTCCCGCGGTGCCGGGGCCGGCGGCCCGCAACGGCGGGGCCGGCTCTCCCGAGCCGGCGGCGCTAGCTCTTGATGCGGTTGGTCAGCTCGGTGACCTGGTTGTAGATCGAGCGCCGCTCGGCCATCAGCGAGCGGATCTTGCGGTCCGCGTGCATCACCGTGGTGTGGTCGCGGCCGCCGAACTGCGCGCCGATCTTCGGCAGCGAGAGGTCGGTCAGCTCCCGGCAGAGGTACATCGCGATCTGACGCGCCGTCACCAGGACGCGGCTGCGCGAGGATCCGCAGAGGTCGTCCACACCCAGCCCGAAGTACGCGGCGGTCTGCTGCATGATGACCTGCGCGGTGATCTCCGGACCGGCGTCCTCGTCCCCACCCGGGATCAGGTCCTTGAGGACGATCCCGGCCAACTCCAGGTCCACCGGCGCCCGGTTGAGGTTGGCGAAGGCGGTGACCCGGATCAGGGCGCCCTCCAACTCCCGGATGTTGCGGGTGATTCGGGACGCGATGAACTCCAACACGTCGGCCGGGGCGTTGAGTTGCTCCTGGATCGCCTTCTTGCGCAGGATCGCGATCCGGGTCTCCAGCTCCGGCGGGGTGACGTCGGTGATCAGGCCCCACTCGAAGCGGTTGCGCAGCCGGTCCTCCAGCGTGGTCAGCAGCTTGGGCGGCCGGTCCGAGGAGAGGACGATCTGCTTGTTCGCGTTGTGCAGGGTGTTGAAGGTGTGGAAGAACTCCTCCTGCGTGGACTCCTTGCTCGCGAGGAACTGCACGTCGTCCACGAGCAGGATGTCCATGTCCCGGTAGCGGCGGCGGAAGGTGTCCGCCTTGCCGTCCCGGATCGAGTTGATGAACTCGTTGGTGAACTCCTCCGAGGACACGTAGCGCACCCGGGTGCCCGGGAAGAGGCTGCGCGAGTAGTGCCCGATGGCGTGCAGCAGGTGGGTCTTGCCCAGCCCGGACTCGCCGTAGATGAAGAGCGGGTTGTACGCCTTGGCCGGGGCCTCGGCGACCGCCACCGCCGCCGCGTGCGCGAAGCGGTTGCTCGCGCCGATGACGAAGGTGTCGAAGAGGTACTTGGGGTTCAGCCGGGCGGCCGGCTCGTCCTTGCGCGAGCCGCCGGCCGGCGGGGCGCCCGGCGGGGCGGGTACTCCGGGGACGGCGGGGCGCTCGGTCGCGCGCTCCGGCGCGTTCTTGTCCGCGGGGCGGCCGCCGGCCGGGCGGGAGCCGGGGGAGCGGCGGCCGGCTCCGGCGCGGGGCTGCTCGTTCGGGCCGGGGCCGTACGCGCCGCCGAACAGGTCGCCCTGGGTGGTCGCGGGCGGGCCGGGCATCGGGCGCGGCGCAGGTCGGGGCGCGGGCTCGTCGGGCTCGCGGTAGGCGGGCGGTTGCTCCTGGTACCCGCCCTGCTCCTGGTAGCCACCCTGGTCGGGGTAGCCGTGTTCCTGGTAGCCGCCCTGCTCCTGGTAGCCCGGCCAGGTCGGACCGGCCGCCGGGCCGCCGTACGGCGCCGGGCGCTGCTCGTAGCCGCCGGTGTCGTAGCGGGGCCGCTCGTAGTCCTGCTCGTACGGCTGCTGGTAGCCCTGGCCGCCGTAGCCGCCGGTGTCCTCGTCGGACGGGCCGGGGTACGGCTCGGCCGGGGCCTGGGCGGCGGGTGCGGGGGTGGTCGGGACGGCGTTGGCGTCGACCATCACGGCGATCCGGACCGGACGGCCGAGCTCGCGGCTGAGGGCCTCGGTGAGCTGCGGCAGCAGCCGGCCCTCCAGCACCTGCTTGGCCCGCTCGTTCGGGGTCGCCAGCAGGGCGGTGTCGTGCATCATCCACATCGGCTGGGTGCGCTGCACCCACTGCTTGTCCATCTCCCCGACGTCCGGGTCGCTGACCAGCCGCTCGACGACCCTCGCCCAGACCGGGACGAGGTCGCTGTTGACATCAGCCACTGGTGCACGCTTTCTCGGTTCCCCGCGGCTCCAGCAGGGGGTGGTGGATCAGGAGACAGTGATCGGTGGGCCCGTCTCCGGCGGACCGACCCCACGAGGAACGAAACACTAAGAACAAACCAGACAAGTCCTGCAACGGTAGTCAGCGAACAGGGCCGGATCAAGTCGTTGTCCACAGGCTGTGGGCGAAGCGGGTTTCGGACATCCGTGGGG
The DNA here is from genome assembly GCF_044744365.1 of Kitasatospora sp. NPDC087314. Taxonomy (NCBI): domain Bacteria; kingdom Bacillati; phylum Actinomycetota; class Actinomycetes; order Kitasatosporales; family Streptomycetaceae; genus Kitasatospora; species Kitasatospora sp. NPDC087314. Next base: position 340,858 of record NZ_JBIUYE010000003.1, on the reverse strand, counting down.
GACCGTTCGAAGAGGCTGGTTTGACCCTCGCGCCCCGTCCCGCGTACCGTAACCAGGTCGAGTTGTCGATGGCCGCTGCCGCATGTCCGCGGGTCCACCCGCTCCATAAGGCGCGCAGCACGGGCGCCGTGGATTGCCTGAAACCCCAGCCGAACTGGGGTGATGGGCCGGATTTCCGTATCAGGGGAGATCACGCGGACGCACGGTGACGGCCAAGCGACTCCCCGTCATCCTACGATTCACCTCAGGAGCCCCCGAGTGAGCAAGCGCACCTTCCAGCCGAACAACCGTCGTCGCGCGAAGACCCACGGCTTCCGGCTGCGTATGCGTACCCGCGCCGGCCGCGCCATCCTGGCTGCCCGCCGTGGCAAGGGCCGCGCCAGCCTGTCCGCCTGATCCACGACAGAGTCTGTTGTGCTGCCCTCCGAGAATCGGCTGCGGCGGCGCCAGGACTTCGCGACCGCGGTGAAACGCGGTCGTCGGGCCGGCCGGCCCCTTCTGGTCGTCCATCTCAGCAGAGATGGTGACCCCAAGGGGCAGACCGACCGGACCAGCGACTCCCGCCCGCACGTCGCCGAGGGGACTCCTTCGGCGCGTGCGGGTTTCGTCGTGAGCAAGGCCGTCGGCCCGGCGGTCGTTCGCAACCTGGTCAAGCGCCGGTTGCGTCACCTCGTTCGTGATCGTCTGTCCAGGCTGCCCGCCGGTAGCCTGATAGTGGTGCGTGCGCTGCCCCAGGCCGCGTCCGCCTCGTACCAGGACCTCGAACGTGACCTGGACGCGGCGCTGAAGCGGTTGCTGAAGGTGGAGCCCGCCACGACGGCGCCGACGGGAGCAGGTCGATGAAGTACCTGCTGATGGGTCTGATCAGGGTCTACCAGTGGACCATCAGCCCACTGCTCGGTCCGGTCTGCCGTTACTACCCCTCCTGTTCGCACTACGGCTTCGAAGCCGTGAAGGTGCACGGGGCGGTCAAGGGCGGCGGGCTGACCGTGTGGCGCATCCTGCGCTGCAATCCGTGGACGCCCGGCGGGGTCGATCACGTTCCGCCGCGTAAGCATCCGGTGTGGCACCGGCGGTTGCGAGACTGGCTGAGCAGCCGGTCCGCCACCGGACAGCCGGTGACCACGACCCCCGCCGGTCCGGACCCAGAGGGCCCGGCGACCATTGGCCCCGCGGGGCCAATCCACATGTCCAAGGAGCCTGACCGGTGACCTTCTCCTTCCTGAATCCCCTGTACACAGCGGTGTCCTGGATCATCGTCCAGTTCCACTCGCTGTACAGCAACATCTTCGACCCGGACGGTGGCTGGGCCTGGGGTCTGGCCATCGCCTCGATGGTGGTCGTCATCCGGATCTGCCTGATCCCGCTCTTCGTGAAGCAGATCAAGGCGACCCGGGCCATGCAGGCGATCCAGCCGAAGATGAAGGCCATCCAGGAGCGCTACAAGAACGACAAGCAGCGCCAGTCCGAAGAGATGATGAAGCTGTACAAGGAGGCGGGTACCAACCCGTTCTCCAGCTGCCTTCCGATCATCGTGCAGGCGCCGTTCTTCACCGCCCTCTACGGCGTGCTCGCCAAGGTCGCCAAGAGCCAGGAGATCGGCGTCATCCACGGCGACCTGCTGGTGAGCGCCGGCAAGGCGCACATCTTCGGTGCCCCGCTCTCCGCGACCTTCGTCAGCAGCCCCGAGACCAGCGTCAAGATCGTCACCGCGGTGATGATCATCATGATGTCGCTGTCGCAGTTCATCACCCAGCGCCAGCTGATGACCAAGAACGTCGACCTCACGGTGAAGACGCCGTTCATGCAGCAGCAGAAGATGCTGATGTACGTCTTCCCGGTGATGTTCGCCGTGATGGGCATCAACTTCCCCGTCGGTGTCCTGGTCTACTGGCTGACCACCAACGTCTGGTCGATGGGCCAGCAGCTGATCGTCATCCGCAACAACCCGACTCCGGGCAGCAAGGCCTTCGCGGATCGGCAGGTCCGCCTGAAGAAGGCCGGCCGGCTGAACCCGGACGGTTCGGAGATCAAGGGCGCGCTGTGGGGCATGCTTCCCCCGTCCAAGGCGGCCATCAGCGCGGCCTCGTCCGCGGCCGCCGTGGTCGAGGAGTCGGCGCAGGCGCGCCGCCAGCAGCCCCGCAAGCAGAGCAAGGCGCAGCGCCAGCAGAGCGGTACCGGGCAGCAGACCGCCGACCTGACCAAGGACGCCCCGTCCTCGACCGAGGAGCCCGCCGAGGAGGCCGTCCAGGCCGACTCCGGTGCCAATCCGGCGGCCACCCAGCAGGGCGCGACCAAGCCCGGTGCGGCCAAGCCGGGCACCACCCGGCAGCAGGGCGCCCGGCAGCAGCCGAAGCGCGGTGGCGGGCAGCGGCCGAAGAAGAAGTCCTGACCGGTCCCGGACCTGTTGTGACAGCGCGCAGAGCTTCGTTCCCGGCCCACCAACTGGGCCCATCTCCGAAGGAGTCCATCAGTGACTGAAGGCACCACCTCCGCCGTCGAGGCCGAGGCCGCCGCCAGCGCCGACGAGAACCTCATCGCCCGGCTGGAGCAGGAGGGCGACATCGCGGCGGACTACCTGGAGGGTCTGCTCGACATCGCCGACCTCGACGGTGACATCGACATGGACGTCGAGGGCGACCGCGCCCTGGTCTCCATCGTCGGTGACGGCAACGACCGCGCGCTGCAGCGCCTGGTCGGCCAGGACGGCGAGGTGCTGGAGGCACTGCAGGAGCTGACCCGGTTGGCTGTCCACCGGGAGACCGGCGAGCGCAGCCGCCTCATGCTGGACATTGCCGGCTTCCGGGCCCGCAAGCGCTCCGAGCTGGCCGCGCTCGGTGCCAAGGCCGCCGAGCAGGCGAAGAGCAGTGGCGAGCAGGTCAAGCTGCGGCCGATGACGCCCTTCGAGCGCAAGGTCGTCCACGACGCGGTCGCGGCCGCCGGTCTGCGCAGCGAGTCCGAGGGCGAAGAGCCCCAGCGATGCGTGGTCGTGCTGCCGGTCTGAGGCCGGCGGTACGACGACCGGTTGCTTCGGCGGCCGGTGGGCTTCACCGGACGCGACCCCGTCCGCCTCGTGCGGGCGGGGTCGTCGTCCCTTCGCGGGGCGTGAGCCCGGCGCGAGATGTTTCACGTGAAACAGTGCGGAGAGCGGGTCGGTGGATCCGGGGATCGGAGAGGTCGAGATGGACACGGAGAACGCGGCCGCTGGTCGGCCGGGGGCGGCCGACGTGAATCCGGCCGCTGCCGGGCAGGCCGCCGAGGCGGCCGACGCGCCCGAGCTGGCCGGTGCTCCGGCCGTCGCCCGGGAGGTCTTCGGCGATCGCTTCGACGCCGCGGTCCGCTACACCGAACTGCTGGCCACCGCGGGCGTGCAGCGCGGGCTGATCGGGCCGCGGGAGGTGCCCCGGCTCTGGGACCGGCACGTCCTCAACTGTGCGGTGCTCGCCGAGCTGCTGCCGGCCGGCTCGACCCTGTGCGACGTCGGGTCCGGCGCCGGTCTGCCGGGCATCCCGGTGGCGCTGGCCCGTCCGGACGTCTCGGTGACGCTGCTGGAGCCGCTGCTGCGTCGGACCACCTTCCTGGAGGAGGTCGTCCGGGAGCTCGGGCTGGAGAACGTCACGGTGCTGCGCGGCCGGGCCGAGGAGATGGTCGGCAAGCTCGCGGTGGACGTGGTGACCGCCCGCGCGGTGGCGCCGCTGGACCGGCTGGCCGGCTGGGGGATGCCGCTGCTCCGGCCGCACGGGCAGATGCTGGCGCTCAAGGGCGACAGCGCCGAGCAGGAGCTGGCCGACTCGCGGGCCGGGCTGACCAAGCTGGGCGCGGTCGAGTGGAGCGTGATCTCGGTCGGTGAGGGCACCCTGGAGACCTCGACCCGGGTGGTCCAGGTCAAGGCCGGCGAGAGCCCCGGCGGCGTGAAGGCCGCGACCCGGCGGGCGAAGGCGGCCCGGGCCGGGCGCAACGCGGGCGCCCGGACCGGTGAGCGCACCCGGGGCGGGCGGCGCCGTACCCGCTGAGACGGGTGACGCCGGACACGCTCGACGACGGGCGGGTGGTTCCTCCTGAACGGGGGAGCACCCGCCCGTCGGCGTTCCGGTGGCCGGCCGGGTGACGGTGGGTCGACGGGAGGACACCGGAGTGTCGCAACGTCATATTTCCGACATAGCAGGCATGGTGTTTCACGTGAAACGTCGCTCCTTGCTCTCGGGAATCCTCGGCCGCAGCCGGGCGGCGACTGTTGCCGCTCCGGTTTCACGTGAAACACTGACCTCCATGCAGGACTCGGAGACCATCGACCAGATCGATGACACGCCCATCGCGCGGGCTGCCCAGGCTGCGGTTCAGGCGATCGGCCGAGCGGGTGAGGGTCTGCCCCGCCCGGCCGCCACCCGGGTGATGGTGGTCGCCAACCAGAAGGGCGGGGTCGGCAAGACCACCACCACCGTCAACCTGGCCGCCTCGCTCGCCATGCACGGACTGCGCGTCCTGGTCGTCGACCTCGACCCGCAGGGCAACGCCTCCACGGCCCTCGGCATCGACCACCACGCCGAGGTGCCGTCCATCTACGACGTCCTGGTCGAGGGCAAGCCGCTCGCCGACGTGGTGCAGCCGGTGGTGGACGTCGAGGGACTGTTCTGCGTCCCCGCGACCATCGACCTGGCCGGCGCCGAGATCGAGCTGGTCTCGCTGGTGGCGCGGGAGAGCCGGCTGCAGCGCGCCATCGCCGCCTACGAGCAGCCGCTCGACTACATCCTGATCGACTGCCCGCCCTCGCTGGGCCTGCTCACGGTCAACGCCCTGGTGGCCGGGCAGGAGGTGCTGATCCCGATCCAGTGCGAGTACTACGCGCTGGAGGGCCTGGGCCAGCTGCTGCGCAACGTCGAGCTGGTGCGCGCGCACCTCAACCCCGCGCTGCACGTCTCGACCATCCTGCTCACCATGTACGACGCCCGGACCAGGCTGGCCGCGCAGGTCGCCGAGGAGGTCCGGACGCACTTCCAGCAGGAGGTGCTGAGCACCGCGATCCCGCGCTCGGTCCGGATCTCGGAGGCGCCCAGCTACGGTCAGACGGTGCTCACCTACGACCCGGGCTCGACCGGGGCGCTCTCCTACCTGGAGGCCGCCCGCGAGCTCGCGCTGCGCGCGGTGGGCACGGGCGTGGGTGGCTCCACACTGGTGGGCCAGCAGCGGGACGGCCAGCAGGGGCACGGAGCCCCGGTGGCACAGCACGGTACGACGGAGGGTCATCAGTGAGTGGTCGCAGGGGTCTGGGACGAGGGCTCGGGGCGCTGATCGGCCCCGCCACGCCGGTGGACGGCGGGGCGGCGCAGCCCGTGGCGGTCCCGCCCGCACCGGCCTCGGCGGTGGCGACCGACTCGGTGTCGTCGGCCTCGGTGCCGGTGCTGCCGGGCGGCCGTGCCACGGTGGCGGCCAGGGCGGCCGCGGGCAGCCTGCGGGAGCAGGCCGACCAGGTGCGGCTCGCACCGGTGGCCGGTGCCTTCTTCGCCGAGCTGCCGCTGGGCGCGATCGTGGCCAACCCGTGCCAGCCGCGCAAGAACTTCGACGAGGACAAGCTGGACGAGTTGGTCGCCTCCATCAAGGAGGTGGGCCTGCTCCAGCCGGTCGTGGTGCGCCAGGTCGGCTCGGAGAAGTTCGAGCTGATCATGGGGGAGCGCCGCTGGCGGGCCTCCAAGGAGGCCGGGCTGGAGCGGATTCCGGCGATCGTCCGCGCCACCGAGGACGACAAGCTGCTGCTGGACGCCCTCCTGGAGAACCTGCACCGGGCCGAGCTGAACCCGCTGGAGGAGGCCGCCGCCTACGACCAGCTGCTGCGGGACTTCTCCTGCACCCACGACGAGCTGGCGGACCGGATCGGCCGCTCGCGCTCGCACGTCTCCAACACGCTGCGGCTGCTGAAGCTCTCGCCGACCGTGCAGAGCCGGGTGGCCGCCGGAACGCTGACGGCCGGCCACGCCCGGGCGCTGCTCGGTGTGGCGGACGCCGAGCGGCAGGAGCAGCTGGCCAAGCGGATCGTCGCGGAGGGCCTCTCGGTGCGGACCACCGAGGAGATCGTCACGGTGATGGGCTCGGAGGAGGAGAAGCCGAAGCGCCAGGCGCCGAAGGCCGGCAAGCTGCTCTCCCCGGCCTTCAACGATCTGGCGAGCCGGCTGTCGGACCGCTTCGACACCCGGGTCAAGGTCGAGGTGTCGCAGCGCGGTGGCAAGCTGGGCAAGGGCAAGGTGGTGCTGGAGTTCGGTTCGGTCGAGGACCTGAACCGGATCCTGGACAGTCTGGCCCCGGGCGAGGACGGTCTGCGGCTGTCGCAGGGCTGAGCCGGGCCGGGGACGGTACCCGATGGGTGCATGTTCCACGTGAGCGCTGTTTCGTGAGCGCTGTTTCACGTGAAACATGCACCCATCGGCGTCTGTGGGGGCATGCTCGACCGTGACGAGGAGGAGGTGCGGGGCATGGGACGCCGGATCGCTCCGCTGACCCTGGACAACCTCGCCGACCTGCCGACGACCTGCCGCTCCTGTGTGTTCTGGGAGCTGGATCCGGTCAGCGGGAGGGCGGCGGTGGAGTCCGGGAAGCCGGAGCTGGAGAAGGAGGGGTGGATCTCCGCGGTGCTGCTGGAGTGGGGCTCCTGCGGTCGGATCGTCTACGTGGACGACCAGCCGGCCGGCTTCGTGCTGTACGCGCCGCCCGCCTACGTGCCCCGGTCGCAGTCCTTCCCGACCAGTCCGGTCTCGCCGGACGCCGTGCAGCTGATGGTCAGCCGGGTGCTGCCGGGCTACCAGCGGCAGGGGCTCGGCCGGGTGCTGGTGCAGACCGTGGCCAAGGACCTGCTCGGGCGCGGGGTGCGGGCGATCGAGGCGTTCGGTTCGGCGGGGCCGGAGCCGGTCGGCTGCGTGCTGCCGGCCGACCATCTGCTCGCGGTCGGCTTCAAGACCGTCCGGCCGCACCACCGCTACCCGCGGCTGCGGCTGGAGGCGAGGACCACGCTCTCCTGGCGGGGCGATGTCGAGGTGGCGCTGGAGCGGCTGCTCGGTGGGGGGCGCAAGGAGCCTGCGCTGCGGCCGTTCTAGGGCGTTGAAACGACGGCGGCCGTTGAAACGACGGCGGCCGTGGAAACGACGGCGGCGGGGCTCCCTGGTGTGGGGAGCCCCGCCGCCGTTCGGTCGACGACCTGTCGACCTAGATGTAGCCGTCCAGCTCGCGCAGCAGCGCGGCCTTCGGACGGGCACCGGTGATGGACTTCACCGGCTCGCCGCCCTTGTAGAGGATGAGGGTCGGGATCGAGATGACGCCGTACTGGGCGGCGGTCGCCTGGTTGGCGTCCACGTCCAGCTTGGCGATGGTCAGCTTGTCGCCGTTCTCGGCCGCGATCTCGTCCAGGATCGGGGCGACCTGACGGCACGGGCCGCACCAGGTGGCCCAGAAGTCGACCAGCACGGGCTTGTCGCTGTCCAGGACGTCGGCCTGGAACGTCGCGTCGGTGACGGTGGTGGTGGCGCCGGCCACGGGTACTCCTCGGGTTCGGACGGAGAGGGCTGCTGCCAGGTCAACAACGGGCGGGCCCGTTCTGTTTCGGCCTGGCCGGGGCGGGGGTGTTTCACGTGAAACAGGTGCCACACCCCCGCGGGGGATCGGTCGGTGGCGCGAGGGGCGCGGAGGTCAGACCGCCACGGCGGCGGCCTTGGCCTCCAGGTCGTCCAGCGCGGCGAGGTAGCGCTCGGCGTCCAGCGCGGCGGAGCAGCCGGTGCCGGCGGCCGTGATGGCCTGGCGGTAGGTGTGGTCCACGACGTCGCCGGCGCCGAACACGCCCGGGATGTTGGTCCGGGTCGAGGGCGCCTCGACCTTGAGGTAGCCCTCGCCGTCGAGGTCCAGCTGGCCCTTGAACAGCTCGGTGCGCGGGTCGTGGCCGATCGCGATGAAGAGGCCGGTGACGTCCAGCTCGCGGGTCTCACCGGTGGTGGTGTCGCGCAGGGTGACGCCGCTCAGCTTCGGGTCGCCGTGGATGGCCTCGACCGCGCTGTCCCACTCGAAGCGGATCTTCTCGTCGGCGAAGGCGCGCTCCTGCATCGCCTTGGAGGCGCGCAGGCTGTCCCGGCGGTGGATGATCGTGACGCTGCGGGCGAAGCGGGAGAGGAAGGTCGCCTCCTCCAGCGCGGTGTCGCCGCCGCCGACCACCGCGATGTCCTGGTCGCGGAAGAAGAAGCCGTCGCAGGTGGCGCACCAGGAGACACCGCGACCGGACAGCTTGTCCTCGTTCGGCAGGCCCAGCTTGCGGTGCTGGGAGCCGGTGGTGACGATCACGGCACGCGCCTTGTGCACGTTGCCCTCGGAGTCGGTGACGGTCTTGACGTCACCGGTGAGGTCGACCGCGACGATGTCGTCCGGGATCAGCTCGGCGCCGAAGCGCTCGGCCTGGGCCCGCATGTTGTCCATCAGCTCGGGTCCCATGATGCCGTCCCGGAAGCCCGGGAAGTTCTCGACCTCGGTGGTGTTCATCAGGGCGCCACCGGCGGTGACGGCCCCCTCGAAGACCAGCGGCTTCAGGGAGGCCCGAGCCGTGTAGAGCGCGGCCGTGTAGCCGGCCGGGCCGGAACCGATGATGATCACGTTACGGACGTCGCTCACTGCATCTCCTGGTTCGCATCGCGACCCGCGCTAGGTGCGGGGAGGGCGGTCCTGCTCCGCCGCCCGGGACAACGACTGACCAGTGTCTCGCATTCCCAGGCGGATCAGTACCAGCTGCCCGCACTGCGGGAGCGGCGTGGCGCCCTGGTCGTCGATCGCATGGGAACGGGGGCCGGTCGGACGGGATCGGGCGGTCAACGGGTGGGGACGGTGCGGTGCAGCACGACCGGCCCGCAGTCGGGGGAGCGCAGGTAGACGTCCGCGAACCCGGGTCGGCCGGGCGCCGGGTAGACCAGCACCTCGACCGGGGCGCCCGCGTAGCTGCCGTGGTCGGTGGCCAGCGGGGTGCCCTCGGCGGGGGCCTGGCAGGCCGGCGGGGAGGCCTGGGTGGTGAGCTCCTGGCGTCCCTCGGCGGGCGGCGCGGCGGAGGGCTTGGCGGGCCCGGTCGGGCGCAGCCCGGGGGTGGTCCCCGCGTGGGCCAGCAGCTGCCGGATCTGGTCGGCCAGCTGGTCGTCGTCCCGGAAGACGGGGCCGGCGCCCGCGGCCTGGTCGGCGCGGGCGCTGTGCGCGGCACCGGTCTCGGTGGGCGCGCCGGCGGCCGCGGCCGGATGCCGGTCGCCCTGGTCGGCCGGGCGCAGCAGCAGGGCCCCGCCGAGGGCGATCGCGGCCAGGGCGGTGGCCGCGCCGAGCAGCAGGGCGACGCGCCGCCGCCGGGGGCGCGGGCGGCCCGGGCCGGTGGGTGCGGCGGGCCGGGCAGGGGGCGCGGTGGGCGCCGTGACGGCCCGCGAGGGCGGGGCCGGGGTGGTGGCCCGGGAGCCCGCGGCGGGGGTGTCCTGGGTGGCCTGCACCGCCTCGGGGGCGGTGGCGGCCGCGGCCAGGGCGGCGTCCAACCGGGCGGCGACGTCGGCGGGCATCGGCGGGGTCTCGACGGCGCCGAGCAGCGCCTGGACCTCGCCGAGCGTGTCGGTGGTCTCGCGGCACTCGGCGCAGCCGTCCAGGTGCCGCCGCAGCGCGTCGGCGGCACCGGCGGACGCGATCAGCCCCTCGGCGAGGTCGGCGAGCTCGTCGACGGAGGGGTGGGCCCCTGCGGGGCCGGGGGTGCCGGGGGAGGAGAAGTGGGCCGTCATCGCGTGCTCGCGTCTCCTTCCAGAACCGTCCGACCGGTGTTCGGGCCTGTCCCTGTGACGGTGCGGGTGTCCGTGGGGTTCCCCGGTGCGCTCCGCCGTGACGGCAGGGCCGGGCCGGGGCCGTCCGGTGTTTCACGTGAAACATCCGCCCCGCCGCCGTTCTCGCGCAGGTGGCGGACCAGCGGGAGCAGTCGGGCCCGGCCCCGGGCGCAGCGGCTCTTCACGGTGCCCACCGGGACGCCCAGCAGCTCGGCCGCCTCGGCGACCGGGTAGCCCTGCATGTCGACCAGGACCAGCGCGGCCCGCTGTTCGGCGGGCAGTTCGGCGAGCGCCGCGGTCAGCTCGCGCTGGACCTCGGCCCGGACCACCGGGGAGTCGGCCGGCTCGGCGGCGCCGACCAGGGCGTCCAGGCGCCGCGGGTCCTCGTCGAGCGGGGTGGTGCGGCGGGTGGCGCTGCGCCGGGCGCGGTCCAGACAGGCGTTGACCACGATCCGGTGCAGCCAGGTGGTGACCGCCGAGCGGCCCTGGAAGCCGGGGGCGGCGCGGAAGGCGGAGACCAGGGCGTCCTGGAGGGCGTCGGCGGCCTCCTCGCGGTCGCCGAGGGTGCGCAGGGCGACCGCCCAGAGCCGGTCGCGGTGGCGGTTCACCAGGAGGCCGAAGGCGTCCGGGTCGCCGGCGACGTGCCGGGCGAGCAACGCCGCGTCGTCGTCCGCCGTCGTCACCCTTGCCCCCCCTCTCCGCCGTCCCGGTGTGTGCGGGCCTCCGCTCAGCCGGAGACCTTGACCTCGGCGACGTGGCCACGGAACCTGCCGTCGGAATCCTTCGACAGGCTGGTCAGCCAGATCATGACGTAACGCGTGGTGACCGGGCTGTCCAGGGTGAAGTCGGTCGCGGTGCCGCTCTTCTTGCCGAGCAGGGTGTACTCGCCGATCGGGGCGCCCTTCGGGTCGGCCGCGGCCGCGGCGTTGGGCACCCGGAGCTCCGCCGTGTGGTTTCCGACGAACTGGACGTTCACGGAGCTGATGGCCTGCGGCGAGCCGAGGTCGATCAACAGACCGGTACCCGACTTGAGGGCGGGCGGCTTGGGGCCGAGCTGGTCGTTGTACCACTGGGTGGTCCAGTTGGTGTTCGGGTCGCCGTCGACGGCCTTCCCGATGCTGTCGTTGCCGTCGGGGCCGTCGCCCAGCGGGTTGTACGACAGCGCCTCCTTGATCGGGATCGGCACCGGGGTGTGCGTGGTGGGGTGGGGGGTCACCGAGGCGCTGCTCGCCGAGGGCAGCGGGGACGCGACGGCGCCCTGGTTGTTGCGCAGGGTGTCGACGAACTGCCAGGAGGCGATGCCGATCGCGCCCAGGGCGACCGTCCAGGCGGTCGCCTTGACCACCCGGCGCAGCCGCCGCCGGGTGCGCCGGGTCGAGGTCGGGCGGGACGAGGCCGGCAGCGGGGCGACGGCCGGGTCGGCCACCCGGTTGGGGATGGGCGCGGTGGGCAGGGCGTGGGTGTTGTGCCGGGGCGGGGTCGGGAAGACGGGCAGCTCGGGCTCGGGCTGGCGGATGCGGGGCATCAGCGAGATCGCCCGGGCCAGCTCCTCCGGAGTGGTGATCGGCTCGGCGTGATGCGGCGGGTGGTCGAACAGGGCCCGCGCGGCGAGCTCCGACAGGCCCTTGTGGACGCCGGCGCGGACCTGGTCCGGCGCGGCGTTCTGGAGGTCCTTCGGCAGGCCCTGGAGGTCGTAGCGGTCCTCGGGGTAGGGCCAGCGGTGGGTGAGCGCGGCGAACAGCAGTGCGCCGATCGCACGGGTGTCGGCGCGCTGGGAGTCCTCGGCACCATCGTCGGCGGGCAGCCCGCGCAGCGCGGCGTCCACCGCGATGCCGTTGATCCGGTACTGGCCGCTGTCGGTGCGCAGTACGCAGCGCGGGGTGAGCCGCAGGTGGGCCTGGCCGCGCCGGTGGGCGGCGGCGACGGCGTCGGTGACCTGGCGGACCATCTGGTACGCCGCGTGCGGCTCCATCGGGCCGTCGGCGAGCAGCTTGGCGAGGTCGGAGGCGTGCGGCAGCCACTCCCGCACGACGTAGACCAGCTCGCCCTCCTGGACGGCGTCCAGGACCTGGACGAAGCGCGGGTCGCCGAGCAGGGCGGCGGACTTGGCGGCGGCCAGCACTTTGCGGGCCCGCTGGTGGCCGGAGGCCATCAGGTGGACGCCGACGGCCCGGCGCAGCTTCTCGTCGACCGCGCGCCAGCTGCTGAAGGTCTCGGTCTGGGAGATGCACTCCTCCAGCCGGTACCGGTTGCCGATCTTGTCGCCGCTGTGCCGCAGCGGGGCGGGGAGGGTGCGCGGGAGGGTGGCGGTGTCGCGCGGGTCGACGGTGGGCTGCGGGTCGGTGGGGCGGCGCTTGGCGGCCGGCGCGGGCTCCGGGGCGGCGGGCTTGCGCCGGGCGGTGCCCGCGGCCAGCTCGGCGGCGATCTCGTGGACCGAGAGCGGAGCGGTGATCTCCGAGGTCTCCTCGCCGCCGGAGGCGCCCTTTCCGGCCTCCGCGTCGGCCTCCGCGCCCGTGTCGGCCTCCGTTTCCGCGGCCGCGTCGGGGCCCGCGTCGCCGGCCGCGTCGTCGGCCGCGTCGTCGGCCACCGGGGTGTCCGGGGCGGAGCCCTGCTCGGGGTCCGTGGAGGCGTTTTTGGAGGCGTCCGAAGAGGGCGCGCCGGCGTCGCCCGCAGGGGCGGTCTTCCCGCCCGCGAGCTCGTCGATCGCCGCGGCCAGTGCGGCCTCGTCCGCCGCCGCGTCAGCTGCTGACGTGTCGACGACCGCCTTGGTGCCATCAGCCACCGTGGTCCTGCCTCCCCTTGTGTCGCCCCGGCCTGAGAGAGTCGCTGGAGCCCGCGGGTTGGGGGCCCCGTGCTCCAGGACAATTGTGCCCACTCTTCTCCACCGAGTACGACCGCTGAAGGGCCTGCTCGGTTGCATGACGGTGGAGAGATGTGGTGCAGACCCGACACCGGGCCGCCATCTGGCGGCCCGGGCGGATCCGGGCGCGGGCGGCGGCCCGACACCCGGCCGGACGGGCGGAGGAGTCGGTGGCTCCGGTTGACGCCCGGTCAGGGCGCCCGCTCGTCCGGTCGGTTGGTGCGGTGGATCAGCGGCCCAGCCGGCCGCGAACCATGCCGAGCATGGCGTTGAGCTCCTCGATCCGCAGGCGCTTCGCGATGAACACGAACACCGCCAGTTGGAGGCCGCCGGCCGCGACGAGGGAGAGCACGCTGCCCATCCAACCGCCGAGCACCTGCTGGACCGCCAGGCTGACGCCGAGGCCGACGACCGCGGCCGGCACGCAGGCGGTGGCCAGCCGGCTGTAGGTCTTGGCGATCCGCTTGCTGTCCAGCCCGCCGATCTTCTTCTTCAGCTTCGGCAGCGCGACCGCCACTCCGACGGCGTAGGCCAGACCATAGCCGAAGGCCATCCCGATCACGGCCCACTGGGCGGGCAGCGCGAACCAGCAGACCAGCGAGAACCCGGCCTGGCAGACCGCGACCCAGACGGTGTTGGAGAAGGGCGTCCGGGTGTCCTCGTAGGCGTAGAAGCCGCGCAGCATCACGTACTGGGCCGAGTACGGGATCAGCCCGAGCGCGAAGGCCGAGAGCATCAGACCGACGTTGGTCGCGTTGTCCAGGGCCTTGTCACCGCCGCCGACCGCGTAGATCGAGCGGCCGATCGCCGGGCCGAGCGACAGGAACAGGAAGGCACCCGGGACGACCGCCACCGCAGAGGTGCGCAGCCCGTACGAGAGGTCGTCGCGGACCGCGCCGGCGTCCTCGTCGGCCGCCGCCCGGGAGAGCCGGGGGAGCACCGCGCTCATGATCGAGACGGTGATGACGGCCTGCGGGAGCTGCCAGATCAGCAGGGCGTTGGAGAACGCCGAGAGGCCGACGCCCTCGTGGCCGAGCTTCTCGGCGGCGCTGCCGGCGGCGGTGGCCAGCTGGGTGATCACCAGGTAGCCGGCCTGGTTGGCGAGCACGAAGAAGAAGGTCCACTTGGCCAGCCGGGCGGCCTTGCCCAGGCCGTGGCCGCGCCAGTCGAAGCGGGGCCGGTAGCGGAAGCCGGCCGACCGAAGGTACGGGATCATCGCCAGCGACTGGACGACGAGGCCGAGCAGGGTGCCGAGGCCGAGCAGCCGGACGCCCTCGGGCGAGATGGTCTCCGGGGTCACCTGGGAGCCGCTGTAGCCGCCGTACACCCAGATGTACGCGCCGAAGGTGAAGATCACCACGATGTTGTTGAGGACCGGGGTCCACATCATCGCGCCGAACCGGCCGCGGGCGTTGAGGATCTGCCCCATCACCACGTGGACGCCCATGAAGAAGATGGTCGGCAGGCAGTACCGGGCCAGCGCCACCGTGGTGTCGGCACGGGCCCGGTTCTCCATCATCGGGTGCGAGATCAGTTGCACCAGCAGAGGTGCCCCGAGCACCGCGAGGAACACCACGCCGCCGAGCCCGACCATCACCAGGGTGAGCAGCCGGCTGGCGTACGCGGTGCCGCCGTCCTCGTCGTTCTTCATGCTGCGCACCAGCTGCGGCACGAAGACCGCGTTCAGCGCGCCGCCGCCGATCAGGATGTACAGCAGGGTCGGCAGGGTGTACGCGGCGTTGTACGAGTCGCCCATGACGGCGACGCCGATGGCCGCGGTGATCACCATGGTCCGGACGAAGCCGGTGCCGCGGGAGACCAGCGTGCCGGCCGCCATGATCGCGCTGGAGTTCAGCAGGCTCGCGACCTTGCCGCCGCCGGGCGCCGGGGCGGGCTCGGCCGCGGGCGCGGGCGCCTGCTGGGCGGCGCGCTCGTCGGCGACGATGTCCGCCAGCGGCTCCACCGCCGGCGGCACCGCCACGGCGGCCACCTGCATGGTGGCCTCCTCCTCGGAGAGCGGCGGGTCGAACTCGATCGGGGGCACGTACGGGCGGTACCCGTCCGGAGCGCCGTGCGGCGGCTGCTGCCCCGGATAGCCGCCCGGCGGCGGGTACGGCGCGGGGGTGACCGGCGGCCCGGCGGCGGGGGGCACGGGCGCACCCGGCGGCGTCATCGGCGGCACCGGGGCGGGCTGGGGCGCCGGCGGCTGGGCCGCGGCCTGCGCCGGGTGGCCGCCGAACAGCGCGTCCACCCCGACGTACTCGGTGGTCTCGCTGTCCCAGGTCGCGTGCGCCGGGCCCGGCTCCCACTGCTGCCGGGGCTGCTCCTGGCCGCCCCACTGGCCGCCGCCGGCCGGAGCCGGCGCCTCCTGCCAGGCGGCCTGCGCGGGGGTGTCCCAGCCGGGCTGCACCGGCGGCACCGGTGACGGGAACGGCGCCGGCGACGGGAACTGGACCGGCGGCACCGGTGTCGGGTAGCCGCCGCCGTGCGGTGGCAGCTGCGGCGGCACGTCGTACGCGGTGGCCGGCGGCTGCGGCGTCGCCGGCCGGTCGGCCCGCAGGCCGTACGGGTCCTGGCCGGCCCGCGGGTTCCCGTACGCGTCGGCCGCGTACGGGTCCTGGGCGTAGGTGTCGGCCACGTACCAGTCGCCGGACGGCGACTCGGCGCCCGGCCGGTTCTCACCGCGGCCCGGCGGCCGCTCCTCGCTGCGCCCGGTCATGTCACCTCTTCGCTGTCGTGGGGGTGGCCGGCCCGGCGTTGCGGGGGTCGGCGGTATCAAGGACCAACCTTCTCATCACTGGCGGTCCGATCCCGCCCATCCGCGCTGCTGCCGCGCGGTGTCTGCGCCGGACCGGCGGCGTCGGAGCCGTCGCCGGAGCCGCTGTCGGGGCCGTCGTCCGGGCCGTCCTCGGCGGGTTCGCCGGCACCGTCCTCGGGCTCGTCCCCGTCGGTGCCCCCGTCCTTCGCCGGGTCCGCCGCACCGCCCCCGGCCGGGTTGTCCCCGGCCGGGCCGCCCGTCGCCGGGCCGTCGACCGGCTGGTCTCCGTCGGCGTGCGGCTGCCCGGCCCGCCGCTTGCGCTGGCGGACGAACCGCAGCGCGGCGAGCAGCAGCAGGAGGGCGGCGCCCGCGAAGACGTACAGCACGCCGTTGGTCACCGAGGTGACCTCGACCTGGAAGGTCTGTGCCGCGCCGTACTTCTGCGGGTTGGGGCCGGTGGTCCAGAGCTGGGCGGTCATGGTGACCGGCCCGTTGTTGTGCGCCTCGGCCTGGAACCGGAGGGTGACGCTCTGGGAGGCCGGGATGACCAGTTCCTCGTCCTTGCCCACCCGCAGCCGGTTGGGCTGGGTCGAGGTGAGCACCAGCTTGAGGTTGGTGACGGCCTGGGTCAGGTCGTTGCGGACGCTGACCTGGAGCAGACCGGTGTCACCGGAGAGGGTGACCACCGTCTTCGGCGGCACCCGGACGGCCTTGGTCAGCTCGTCCAGGTAGTCGGTGACGCCGTCCCGGTAGCTACTGCCGGCCGACGCGTTGGTGCGCCACTCGGTGGACAGCGAGCGGACCATCGCGGCGCTGAAGGGGCCGCGCACCCGCTGCGGCAGGGTGAGCACCCGCATCAGCGTGTCCAGGTCGTGCTGGATGCCGTCGGTCTTGCTCAGGTCGTCCGCCGACAGCTCCGAGGCGCGGGCCTGGGCCGGGTAGTCGGTGGCCGCCGGGACGGCGGTGGTGGCCTTCGGGTCGGGCGAGGCCTGGGCCAGCGTGTCCAGCTTGACCGGGGAGAGCCACTTGTCGGAGGCCGTCTGCAGGGCGCCCGCCAGCACCTTGGCGGTGCTCACGGTCATCTCGCGCGGCGGCATCACCAGCAGGCCGCGCTGGTTCTGCGGCTGCTCGTGGGTGATCGTGTACGTCTCGGCGAGGAAGCGCTGGGTCGCCTGGGTCTGCGCCTGCGGGGTGGTGAGGTCGGTCTGGAACAACCCGGAGACGGTCTCGTCGGCGACCACCGCGTTCTGCCCGTTGCCGATCGGGCGTACCGCGGTCGGGGTGTAGGTGATCGAGTCCGACTCCGGCATGCTCGCGCCGTTGACCACCAGCAGGTTGCTGCCCGCCTGCTGGGCGACGCCGGCGATCTGCTGGTCGAGGTAGCCCTGGTACGGCCAGGCCACGTCCGAGCGGGTGTCGACGGACAGCCGCCCCTCGACGGTGAGCCGGCCGGCGGTGGCGGCCTTGTTCAGGGCGGTGCCCATCCCGGTCAGGTCGGCGCCGTTGTGCGCGATCGACGCGAGGTCCGGGTCGGCGTAGGGCAGCGACACCACCTGGTCGCCCGGCTTGGCGATGGCGGCCCGCAGCTTGTCCAGCCAGGCCGTGGCCGCGGCCTGGCCGTTGCCGAGGACGGTGTTGTCGTCCTTGGCCGGCTTGCCGGAGGAGTCGTGGCCCGGCTTCTGCACCCGGTACTGCTTGGTCATCGCGAACGCGGCGTCCAGCAGGTCCGGGTCGACCACCCAGGTCAGCCCGGGCAGCTTGGCCCCGGTGTCCACCAGCTCGTACAGCCGGCCGCCCGGGGAGAACTCGGCGGTCAGGCTGTCGTCGCGCAGGACCGGGACGGTCTGGTCGTTCTCGGAGGTGGTCTGTGCGACCAGCACCGGCGCGTGCACCAGCGGCCAGAGCGGGGTGATCTTGGTGGGTTGCGCCTCGGCGCCGCCCGGGTTGTACGGCAGGAAGGTCCGGGCGATGCCCAGCGGCCGGTCGCGCTGGTTGTCGGCGGTCGAGCCCCAGGCGTCCACCGCGAGCTCGTAGACGCCGCTCTCGGACAGTCCGAGGTCGCTCACCGCGACGCCCAGGGTGTACGGCTGGCTCTGGCCCGGGCCCAGCTCCGGCAGGGCGTACTGCGGGCTGTCCAGCTCCACGCCGTCCGAGTTGCCCGGGCCGGAGCGGCCGGCCACCGAGGACAGCTCGCTGCGCCGCTGCAGCGGCTTGCCCGACACCGGCTTGCGGACGGCCGCGTGGGCGCCCTTGAGCGCCGACTTGCCGGTGTTGGTGACGTGCCCGGTGATCGTCACGGTGCCGTTCGGACTGGCCACCTGCGGTGCCACCGTGTCGATGGTCATCGTCACCGGGTACTCGGCCGTGGACCCGCTGTCGGCGGCCGGCCGGACGTTGCCCCCGCTCGGCAGCGCCTCGGCGGGGGCGACCGCCGCGAACAGGGTTATGGCGGCCCCGCAGGCGGCGGCGAGGCGGCGGGCCGCACGCCTCGCGCGCAGTCCCGGGCCGCGCCCCTCGACGGTCCGTTCGGTCCGTTCGGGCTGTCGGTGCGCCCCCAGGCCCGAGTGCCGTGCCGGCTCACTCACTCGTTCCGCCCTCGCCGTTCTCGATCGCTCGCTGCTGATGCTGTTCGCTTGACGCTGTTCGCCGTGCCGGTGCCGCGGATACTCCGCCGGCCACGGCGGCGCGCGACACCGCATCCCCTGTCCGGTGCCCGAGACTCGTCCACCGGCATGGTAACGATGCAGCCCGGGATGCAGTGTTGCGGGCCTTGGGGTGAGACGCCCAAAACGCGCGGGCGGTTGACCTGCCGGGCCACGTACTCTTGTGAGCCGTGTCCACTGCCAATGAGCCCACCGCGCGCATCGACCCTTCCAGCACCGCCGTCCAGGTCGTCCCAGGCCTGAGCGAGGCCCAGACCCTGGGGCTGCAAGAGCTGCTGCGGGTGTCGCCGGTCGCCGACGAGATCGCCCGCCGGTTCGAGGCGGCCGGTCACCGGCTGGCCCTGGTCGGCGGCTCGGTGCGGGACGCGCTGCTCGGCCGGCTCGGCAATGACCTGGACTTCACCACCGACGCCCGCCCGCAGCAGGTGCTCAAGCTGGTCAAGGGCTGGGCGGACGCGGTCTGGGACGTCGGCATCGCCTTCGGCACGGTCGGTGCCCGCAAGGACACCGCCGAGGGCTCCTTCCTGATCGAGATCACCACCTACCGCTCCGAGGCGTACGACCGGACCTCCCGCAAGCCCGAGGTCAGCTACGGCGACACCATCGAGCAGGACCTGGTCCGCCGGGACTTCACCGTCAACGCGATGGCCGTCGACCTGCCCGGCCGCGGCTTCGTCGACCCGCACCACGGCCTGGACGACCTGGAGGCCCGGGTGCTGCGCACCCCCGCCACCCCCGAGGAGTCCTTCTCCGACGACCCGCTGCGGATGATGCGGGCCGCCCGCTTCGCGGCCCAGCTCGACTTCGACCCGGCCCCCGAGGTGATCGCCGCGATGACCGCGATGGCCGAGCGGATCACCATCGTCTCGGCCGAGCGCGTCCAGGCCGAGCTGAACAAGCTGCTGCTGGCCGAGCACCCGGTGAAGGGCCTGCGGCTCCTGGTCGACACCGGCCTGGCCGACCACGTGCTGCCCGAGCTGCCCGCGCTGCGGCTGGAGCGCGACGAGCACCACCGGCACAAGGACGTCTACGAGCACTCGCTGACCGTCCTGGAGCAGGCCGTCGCCCTGGAGCAGGACGGCCCGGACCTCATCCTGCGGCTGGCCGCGCTGCTGCACGACATCGGCAAGCCGCGCACCCGCCGCTTCGAGTCGGACGGCCGGGTCTCCTTCCACCACCACGAGGTGGTCGGCGCCAAGATGACCCGCAAGCGGATGCGCGAGCTCAAGTACTCCAAGGAGCTCACCGAGGACGTCTCGCGCCTGGTCGAGCTGCACCTGCGCTTCCACGGCTACGGCGGCGGCGAGTGGACCGACTCCGCGGTGCGCCGCTACGTCACCGATGCCGGGCCGCTGCTGGAGCGCCTGCACAAGCTCACCCGCTCCGACTGCACCACCCGCAACCGCAAGAAGGCGACGGCGCTGTCGCGCACCTACGACGGCCTGGAGCAGCGGATCGCCGAGCTGAGGGCCCAGGAGGAGCTGGACGCCGTCCGTCCGGCGCTGGACGGCAACCAGATCATGGAGCTGCTCGGCCTCAAGCCCGGCCCGCAGGTCGGCAAGGCGTACAAGCACATGCTCGAACTCCGGCTGGAGCACGGCCCGATGGAGCACGACGAGGCGGTGGCCGCGCTGCGGGCCTGGTGGGCCGGGCAGCAGGGCTGAGGGGTGTTGACGAGGGGTGGTCGCGGCGTCGGCCGGGACCACCCCTCGGGCGTGCCGGAAGGTCAGCCGTGGAGGCTCTGCAGGCAGAGCACGTAGCTGAGGGACGGCAGGTTGGAGTACGTGCGGGTGTAGGTGCTGTCCGACTTCGGCTGCTTCTCGCAGACCTTCTCGTCGGAGGTGGCGAGGTACTTGAAGACCACCTTGTACTGGGCGCGGGAGTCGCCGCAGGGCAGCATGGTGATCTTCGGGTTGGCGTCGTGGGTCGCGCCGGTGCCGTTCTCGTTGCGCAGGCAGTCGCCGGACTTGGCCTGGTCGATGCTGTTCGCCTCGGTGCTCGGGTCGGACGGCGGCGGCAGCGTGATGCTGGGCAGCGGCGGCATCGTGAACGTCGGCGAGGGGAACGGCCGCGGCGTGTAGGTCGGCAGTGCCGGCGGAGAGAAGGTGGACACCGGGGGCACCGTCACCGTCGGGATCGCGATCGGCTTGGCCGGGTCGTCCTGCTTCGGGCCGAGCGCCCCGGTGGCGACCAGCACGAGCGTGACGACCAGCGAGAGCGGCAGCAGCAGCATCAGCGCGTGCGGCCGCCGGCCCAGCGGGACGCCGGGGTCGAGCTGGGGGCCGTGGCTGCCCGGGACGGGCGGCGGCAGCTGCTTGATCCGGCCGTTGGGGACGAGGTTCAGCAGCAGGGTGATCGGCGCCAGCAGCACCGACACCGGGCTCCACCAGCCCTGGACCAGGGTGCGGGCGGACATGTCGCGCACCGTCGCCGTCCCGCAGGTGCGGCAGAACGGGCCCGACATCCGCAGCATCCGGTAGGCCAGGAGCAGGCCCTGGTGGCCGCGGACGGTGGTGTCCACGGCCGGGAAGCCGCCGCAGAAGCGGCAGGTGGGCCCGTCCTGCGGCGCCGGCGGCGGGTACCCGTAGCCGTAACCGGGCGCGGGCTGCGGGGGGTAGCCGTACGGCTGGTCGGGCGGCGGCGGGGCGGTCGGGTAGCCGTAGCCGGGCGGCGGGCCCGGCGGCGGGGGCGGGGTCGGTGCGCCGTAGGGGTTCCCGGCGGCGTACGGGTTGCCGTCGTCGGGCTGCTGAGAGCCGTAGGGCATCTGGGGCGGCGGAACGGACAAGGGGTCCCCCGGGGAAACGGTGGTGGTGGAGAGGTCAGGACTTCTTCACCGGCGGGGTGCCGGCGGGGGCCATCGGGCCGAGGCAGAGCACGTACCGCTTCTTGTTCCAGCGGCGCCCGCTCTTGCCCGAGACGGCGCTGGTGGTCTGCGGTGTCTGGCGGCAGCGGTTCACGTCGGTGGTGTCGTCGAACTTCGACAGCACTCGGTAATTCGCTGTGGAGTCAGTGCACTTGACGATCTCGACATCGCGCGTACCGCTCACCCGGACGCAGTCGCCGGGCTTGGCGCTGCTGACGGCCGGGCCGCTGACGAAGTAGCCGACGGCCAGGGCGATGCAGCCGCCGACCACGCCGACGGCCTTCAGCCGGGCCTTGACGCCGCGCTTCCCCCCACCGGGCGCGCCGGCGGCCGGGGCGGGCTGCGGATAGCCGTACGGACCGGCGGGCGGCTGCTGGCCGTACGGGGGCTGCTGCCCGTACGGCGGCTGGGCGCCGTAGCCGGGCTGCTGCTGGCCGTACGCCGGGGGCGGCCCGAAGCCGGGCGGGGCGGGCTGCGGCGCCCCGGGCTGCGGTTGCGGCTGCGAGGGGATGTACGGGGGCTGCTGCCCGTACGGCGGCGGAGGCCCGAAGCCGGGCGGGGCCTGCTGCGGCTGCCCGTACGGCGGCGGCGGCCCGTACGGGCCGGGCGGTGTGCTCATCAGTTCGTCCCCCGAGGCGGAGTGCTGTCGCTCCGACAGATCTGACGTACCTTAGCGAGTCGGTCGGACGCCACCGGTGCCCAGGGGATTTCAGGAGTGCTGGTCACCGGGGAGCGGGCCGTGGCGCCGGGCGGCGCGCAGGTAGAGGACCGCCGCGAGCCCGTACACCGCCGCGACCCCGGCGAGCACCGCGACCGAGCGGCCGGAGAGCGGCAGCACCAGCGCGGTGACCAGGGCGGCGGCCACGAAGGCGACGTTGAACAGCACGTCGTAGATCGCGAAGACCCGGCCGCGGTACTCGTCCTCGACCGACTCCTGGACCACGGTGTCGGCGCAGATCTTGGTGCCCTGGGTGACCACCCCGAGTAGCAGCGCCGCGATCAGGCAGGGCAGCAGGGTGAAGCTCAGGCCCAGCGCCGGGACGAAGACCACCGGGGCCGCCAGACAGACCGTCATCCAGCCGGCCAGGCCGAGCCGCCGGGTGCACCAGGGGCTGACCACCGCGGCGACGAAGAACCCGGCGGCGGAGAGGCCGACCGCCTGGCCGAGCGTGACCAGCCCGGCCGCGCTGTCGGTCGGGTCGTTGAAGGTGTACCGGGAGAGCATCACCACGACCACGATCAGCACGCCGTAGCAGAACCGGGCCGCGGTGACGGCGGCCAGCGCGTGGACGGCGGGCCGGCAGTCCCGCACCAGGTGGCGGACGGCGGCGCCGAGTTCGACGGCGGCCCGGACCAGCGCCTGGCCGAGCGCCGGGCGGTCGCCGTGCTTCTCCGGGCCGAGCAGGTCCCGGTCCATCCGGCGGGCGGCCAGCGCGGCCGACAGGTAGAGCAGCGCGGCCACCGTGACCAGCGCGGCGTCCGCCTTCGGCCCGGGGGTCATCACCTGGTGCAGCAGGAAGCCGACGCCCCCGCCGGAGGCGGCGGCGACCGTGCCGAGGGTGGGGGAGAGCGCGTTGGCGGTGACCAGTTGGTCCTGCTCCACCACCCGGGGCAGGGCGGCGGACAGCCCGGCCAGGATGAACCGGTTGAGCGCGGTGACCAGCAGCGCCGAGGCGAAGAACAGCCAGGTCGGCGCCTCGGCCAGGAGCAGGGCGCCGGTGACCAGCCCGAGTCCGAAGCGGGCCAGGTTGCCGTAGTAGAGCACCTGGCGGCGGCGCCAGCGGTCCAGCAGCACACCGGCGAACGGGCCGATCACCGAGAACGGCAGCAGCATCACGGCCAGGACCGAGGCGATGTCGGCGGGGGAGGACTGCTTCTCCGGGGAGAACACCACGTAGGCGGCGAGCGAGACCTGGAAGACGCCGTCCGAGAGCTGGGAGAGCACCCGGGCGGTCAGCAGCCGGCGGAAGTCCCGACCGCGGAGCAGGCCGAGAAGCGTGGCACGGTGCGCGGACTGGTGGGTGCTGCCGTTCTCGGTGATCGCCACCCGCCCAGGGTGCCATGGAACCGGTCGCTGTTTCACGTGAAACATTCGGCCGGAAACGGTGAAGGGCCCACGATCCGGTGACCGTGGGCCCTTCGGTGAGGCCGGGGCCCCTAACGGCGGCTACCCGCCGTCAACTTCAGCGCTCGACCTCGCCGCGGATGAACTTCTCGACGTTCTCCTTGGCCTCGTCGTCGAAGTACTGGACCGGCGGAGACTTCATGAAGTACGAGGAGGCCGACAGGATCGGGCCACCGATGCCGCGGTCCTTGGCGATCTTCGCGGCGCGCACGGCGTCGATGATGACACCGGCGGAGTTCGGGGAGTCCCAGACCTCGAGCTTGTACTCCAGGTTCAGCGGGACGTCGCCGAACGCGCGACCCTCCAGGCGGACGTACGCCCACTTGCGGTCGTCCAGCCAGGCCACGTAGTCCGACGGACCGATGTGGACGTTCTTGGCGCCCAGCTCGCGGTCGCGGATCTGCGAGGTGACGGCCTGGGTCTTGGAGATCTTCTTGGACTCCAGGCGCTCGCGCTCGAGCATGTTCTTGAAGTCCATGTTGCCGCCGACGTTCAGCTGCATGGTGCGCTCGAGGATGACACCACGGTCCTCGAACAGCTTGGCCATCACGCGGTGCGTGATGGTGGCGCCGACCTGGGACTTGATGTCGTCACCGACGATCGGCACACCGGCCTCGGTGAACTTGTCCGCCCACTCCTTGGTGCCCGCGATGAACACCGGCAGGGCGTTCACGAAGGCGACCTTGGCGTCGATGGCGCACTGGGCGTAGAACTTGGCGGCGGCCTCGGAGCCCACCGGCAGGTAGCAGACCAGGACGTCGACCTGCTGGTCCTTCAGCACCTGGACGACGTCGACCGGGGCCTCGTCGGACTCCTCGATGGTCTCCAGGTAGTACTTGCCCAGGCCGTCGAGGGTGTGGCCGCGCTGGACGGTGACGCCGGTGGGCGGCACGTCGCAGATCTTGATGGTGTTGTTCTCGCTGTTGCCGATGGCGTCGGCCAGGTCGAAGCCGACCTTCTTGGCGTCGACGTCGAACGCGGCGACGAACTCCACGTCACGGACGTGGTACTCGCCGAACTGGACGTGCATCAGCCCGGGGACCTTGCCGGCCGGGTCGGCGTCCTTGTAGTACTCGACACCCTGCACCAGCGACGCGGCGCAGTTGCCCACGCCCACGATGGCTACGCGAACCGAACCCATTCCGGTTGCTCCCTGTGATCTCATGAGGACCGCCGGGGTCGACGGCACTCGTCCTGCTTCTTCGATGACTGCATGTACGGGCGCAAGGCGCCCACTCCTGCCGCGCGGCACAGGGCTGACGCGGTGTCAGCGCTCCTGGTCGGAGCGCCCCGGGCGGTCGTACGGTGGCCCGGGCGGGTCCAGGGACCCTTCCTCCTGGCCACGGCCGTCCGAAGTCTTGTGGGGTACGGCGGTGGTGTTCCCGCCGGTGGCGGGCCCGGTCCGGCCGGTGCGGTTGGCGCGCTCGGTCTCGATCAGCTCGTTGAGCCACCGGACCTCGCGTTCCACCGACTCCAGCCCGTGCCGCTGCAGCTCGACGGTGTAGTCGTCGAACCGCTCGCGGGCCCGGGCCAGCGAGTTGCGCATCTTCTCCAGGCGCTCCTCCAGCCGGCTGCGGCGCCCCTCCAGGACGCGCATCCGCACGGCCCGGTCGGTCTGGCCGAAGAACGCGAAGTGGACGCCGAAGTGCTCGTCCTCCCAGGCGTCGGGCCCGGAGTCGGCGAGCAGCTCCTCGAAGCGCTGCTTGCCCTCGGGGGAGAGCCGGTAGACGGTCTTGGACCGCTTGCCGTTGAGCGCGGTGGCCGGGACGTACTCGACGTCCGGGTTGTCCTCGACCAGGAAACCCTGGGCGACCAGGCTCTTCAGGCAGGGGTAGAGCGTTCCGTAGGAGAACGCCCGCAACGTTCCGAGCAGGACGTTGAGCCGCTTGCGCAGCTCGTAGCCGTGCATCGGGGCGTCGTGGAGCAGGCCGAGAACGGCGAACTCCAGCACTCCTGAGCGCCTGCCCACTGCCGTCGTCCTCCTTCCTCTCGACCCTCGTCCGGCCGCTGCATCCGGCGGTATGCCGCTTCGATGTATCGGCTCGATATATCGAGAACAGTAAACCTGGCCCCCGGAACGGGCAAGGGGGGCACGCGTGAATGTGATCACAAGGCGACGCGCGGCGGTGATTGGCAACGGGCGTGTAATGATCTGTTGCCGTTTTGCGGCCATTGGCGACTGATGCCCGATTAGGTGTGATTAACGGCTGCGTACGCTGTCGCGTGTGCACGAGGACCACCTCCGGGGTTAGGGCGGTTGGCGGGCATCGGACGTGAACCCTGCCTTCAGGCTGGAACCGCCTGGCGAGGAGTGGCTGCAACATGAGCGAACGACGGCGAAGGACGCCCAACCCGGGCGGTGACGGGCAGCAGCCCCCGGGAGGTGGAGACCGTCGGGGCGGACCCGGCCGTGACGAGTTGAACTCGGACGGAATCGGCCGCCGCCGCCCACCGGGCGTGCGGGAGACCGCCCAGCAGCCCCGCATGGGCCGTGCCGAGATGCGCAAGGCCGCGCAGAAGGGTGGCAAGGGCGGCCGGCGCGGTGCCGCCGCCGCATCGGCGGCCGTCGCCGCCGGCCCGGGCAAGAAGCGGTTCATCGACTACCCGCGGTTCGGCAAGACCGGTGTCAAGCGCTGGCTGCCGTCCTGGCGACAGTGGCTGACGGCCTGTCTGACCGTCTTCGCCGCCTTCGTCGGCCTGGTCTTCTACCTGTACCAGACCACCCAGGTCCCGCAGCTGAACGACCTGGTGAAGGATCAGAACACGATCTACTACTGGGCCGACGACTCGGAGATGACCCGCAAGGGCGAGACCAACCGTCAGATCGTCGAGCTCTCCGAGATCAGCCCCAACCTGCAGAACGCGGTGATCGCGGCGGAGAACCAGAGCTTCCGCACCGACAGCGGCATCGACCCCAAGGGCATGCTCCGCGCCGTCTACAACATGGCGAAGGGCGGCGAGACCCAGGGCGCCTCGACGATCACCCAGCAGTACGTGAAGAACGCCTACCTCAGCCAGGAGCAGACCCTGAGCCGCAAGGTGAAGGAGTTCTTCATCACGCTGAAGATCAACCAGGAGAAGGACAAGAACGAGATCCTCAAGGGGTATCTCAACACCAGCTGGTTCGGTCGCGGAGCGAACGGTGCCCAGGCCGCCGCGCAGGCCTACTACGGGGTCGACGCCAAGGACCTGAACGTCTGCCAGAGCGCCATGCTGGCGGGCCTGTTGAAGGGCGCCGCGTACTTCGACCCCACCAAGCCGGAGAACAAGCAGCGGGCCAACGACCGGTGGACCTGGATCCTCGAGCAGATGGTGAAGACCAAGGCCATCACCCCGGAGGAGCGCGCCAAGTGCACCACGTTCCCGGACCCGGTCCCGCAGAAGCCCAGCTCCAGCATGAACGGTGAGGTCAGCTACCTGGTCGACACCGCGAACAAGTACCTGATGGCCACGGACAAGACGATCACCCAGCAGATGATCGACAAGGGCGGCCTGAAGGTCTACACCACCTTCGAGAAGGACAAGGTCGACGCCCTGAAGAAGGCCGTCGACGACGTCAAGGGCGAGAACCTCAACCTGCAGAAGCGCCCCGACCTGGACAAGTGGGTGCAGTTCGGCTCCGCCAGCATCCGCCCCGGGGACGGCGCGATCGTCGCCCTCTACGGCGGCGACGGCGTGGAGAACGGCCACTTCGACAACAACGCCGACGCCATCGGGGTCCAGGTCGGCTCGACCTTCAAGCCCTTCGTGCTGGCCACCGCGATGCAGGTCGGCGTCCAGACGGCCACCGACGACAAGGGCAAGCCGAAGCGGATCAACGCCGACAGCCGCTACCTGGCCGACGACCTGTCCGAGATCCGCAAGCCGGACGGCTCGCTGGTGATCGGCGACGACGGCAAGCCCTACCGGCAGAAGAACGAGGACGCCACCAAGCACGGCTACGTCTCGCTGCGGCAGGCCATGCAGTACTCCTACAACGTGCCGTTCGTCCAGCTGAACCAGGACGTCGGCGGCCAGAACGTGGCCAACATCGCCGAGCAGATGGGCATCAAGAAGGAGAGCTTCGCCGACCCGAAGACCCCGACCTTCGCGCTCGGCACCTCCACCATCAGCCCGATCCGGATGGCCACCGGCTACGGCACGCTGGCGGCCAGCGGCAAGGAGTCCGAGCCCTACTCGGTCACCAAGGTCGAGGTGGACGGCAAGGAGCGCCCGGGCTTCGGCAAGAAGGAGCCCCGGGTGGCGCTGGAGCCGGCCGTCGCGGACAACGTCACCGACGTCCTGGTGAACGTGGCGAGCAACGGTACCGGTACCAAGACCAAGCCCCTGGGCCGCCCGGTGGCCGGCAAGACCGGTACCACCGACCAGAACAAGTCGGCCTGGTGGGTCGGCTACACCCCGCAGCTGGTCACCAGCGTCGCGATGTGGCGGGAGGACCCGACCAAGCACGAGCGGCTGTCGCTCAACGGCACCGGCGGCAAGGAGTCCATCCACGGTGGTGACATCCCCACCGACATCTTCACCCGGTACATGAAGGTCGCGCTGGCCAACGAGAAGAAGCTGGACTTCCCGACGCCGACCCCGGTCGGCACCGAGGTCGACTCCTCCGGGGCCCCGAGCACCGCGTCCCCCACGTCCTCGCCGACGATGACCGACACCCCGTCGGCCCCGCCCACGACGCAGTCGACCGCCAACCAGCCCCCGCCGGCCGGCAACAACCCGCCGCAGCCGCCCGCGCCCACCCAGGGCCCGGGCTGTGTCCCGGGCGTGGACTGCCCGGCGCAGCCGAGCCAGACGCCGACGCAGACCAACCCCGGTCCGACGAGCAGCTGCGGCATCCTCGGCTGTCACACGCCGCCGCCCACGACGCCGCCGACGGACACCCCGCCGCCGAGCGGCAAGCCGAGCGGCAAGCCGCCGACACCGTCCAGCACGGGCGGGGCACAGGGCGGCGCCCTGCTGCCCTGAGGCCATCCGCAGAGCGGATGAACGGCGGTGGCGGTCCTCTCCGGAGGGCCGCCACCGCCGTTTCGTCATGATTCGCCGCACCCCGGGCGACGGGGGCCGGGCCCGTTGCGGGGGCCTCCTCGTCCTGGTGGGGCCGGTGCGGCAGGATGTCCGGCATGACGTCGAGCGATCGTGACGAATCCGCCGGCCCGGTCGGGCCAGGCGACGCCGCAGGGCCGGCGCCGACGGCCGTCGCCACGGCCGCGCCGCCGGTCAACACCGTGGTCGTCCCGGCCGACGAGGACCCGGTGGCGGCGGCCGGCAGCGAGGTGATCGGCGGCCCGCCGGGCCGCCGGGCGCTGCTGGGCGTCTCCTGGTGGATCCCGGCGCGCTTCCTGGCGCTGGCGGTGATCGTGGTCTCGGTGCTCGGCATGGTGCAGAAGGCGCCCTGCTACAACCAGGCCTGGTTCCAGCCGGGCTCGCCGCAGTACATCCACGCCTGCTACAGCGACATCCCGCACCTGTTCTCCGGCCGCGGCTTCTCGGCCGGGCTGCACCCGTACGTGGACCGCATCCCGGGCACCTCGGGGGATCTGCAGTACCTCGAATACCCGGTGCTGACCGGCCTGTTCATGCAGGTCGCGGCCTGGCTGACGCCCGGCGCCGGCACCCAGCAGGACCAGGAGCGCTGGTTCTGGGCGATCAACGCGGGGATGCTGATGGCCTGCGCGGTGGTGGCCGTGGTGGCGCTCTCGCGCACCCACCGCCGCCGCCCCTGGGACGCCCTGCTGTTCGCGCTCGCGCCCGTCCTGCTGCTGAACGGCACGGTCAACTGGGACCTGCTCGCGGTCGCGCTGGCCGCCGTGGCGATGGCCTGGTGGGCCGGCTCCCGGCCCGGCTGGGCGGGCGTCTTCATCGGCCTGGCCACCGCGGCCAAGCTCTATCCGGTGCTGCTGATCGGCCCGCTGCTGGTGCTCTGCTGGCGGGCCGGGAAGTGGCGCGAGTTCCGGGTGATGCTGGGTGGTGCGGTCGGCGCCTGGTTGCTGGTCAACCTGCCGATCATGGCGGCCAACTGGCAGGGCTGGTCGACCTTCTACGTCTTCAGCAAGCACCGCGCCGAGGACTACGGCTCGTTCTGGCTGATCCTGATGCAGGCCCGGGGCACGGGACTGACCGACCTCGACCTCTACATCGGCGTGCTCATGGTGCTGGGCTGCCTGGCCATAGCGTGGCTCGCCCTCTCGGCGCCCCGCCGCCCGCGCTTCGCGCAGCTGGCCTTCCTGGTGGTCGCCCTGTTCGTGCTGGTCAACAAGGTGTACTCGCCGCAGTACGCGCTCTGGCTGTTGCCGCTCGCGGTGCTGGCCCGGCCGCGCTGGCGGGACTTCCTGGTCTGGCAGGCCTGCGAGGTGCTGTACACCCTGGGCATCTGGTCCCACCTGGGCTTCGTCACCGGGACCAAGCAGCACGGGATCGGCGAGTCCTGGTACCACTTCGCGGTCGTGCTGCACCTGCTGGGGACGCTCTACCTGGTCGCCCTGGTGGTCCGCGACATTCTGCTGCCGGACCGCGACCCGGTGCGCCTGGACGGCAGCGACGACCCGTCCGGCGGGGTGCTCGACCGGGCCCCGGACGTGTTCGTGGTCGGCGCCGCCCGGGCGCTGCGCGAGGAGGAGAGCTACGCCGGATACGCGCCGGCCGGCTCCGAGCAGTGGCTGAACGAGCCCGAACTGTCGGAGCCGGCCGAGAAGTAGAACCAGCTGTCAGCGGTCCACCACGCGGTCGAAGTGCGTGGTGGTGTGCCGTACCTGGAGGCCGAGCTCGTCGCCGATCGCGGGGGGCTTGGTCTCCCCGTCCAGGAACAGCAGCGAGACCTGCATGTGCGGCGGCTCGGCGAACCAGAGCTGCTTGCCGGCCCAGTGGAACGGCGACTTGGTCTTGTTGACGGTCGCCAGGCCGGCCCGGGCGATGCCCTTGGCCCGCGAGGCCATGCTCTGGACGTACTTGGGCGCCTCCAGGCCGATGCCGTGCGCGGTGCCGCCGGCCACCACCACGATGTGGCCGTCGGACGGCGCCGGGTGCTGGCGGTAGCCGTAGCGGTCGCCCTTCTTCACCGGGGTGACGTCCAGGACCGTGGCCCGGACCTCCAGCGCGCCGTGGTCGCCCAGCCAGAGCCGGGTGCCGATCCGGGCCCGGAAGACGATGTCCGGGTAGCGCTGGGCCAGCTGCTCCATGCCGGCCGCGCCGAGGTGGCTGACGTACACGGTGTGCACCGGCACGCCGGCCGCCCGGGCGGTGTCCACCCAGTGGGCGACCTCCTCGACCGGGCTGGAGCCGTCCGGCCGGTCCATCGGCAGGTGCAGCGCCAGGCCCTCGAAGGCGACGCCGGCCAGCTCGGCGGCGACCGCCGGGAGGTCGGCGGCGCTCACCCCGTGGCGGCGCATGGAGGTCATGCACTCCACCACCACCCGGGAGCCGTGCAGCGCCCGCAGCGAGTCCAGGTTCGCCACCGTCCGGATCACCCGGGCGTGCGGCAGCGGCAGCGCCTCCTCGCCGACCCGGTACGGGGTGAGCACCAGCAGCTCGCCGCCGTACCACTCGGCGGCGTCGGCGGCCTCGTACGCGGTGCCGACGGCCAGCACCCCGGTGCCGAGCAGCGTCGCCTCCTCGGCCAGCCGGTGGTTGCCCAGGCCGTAGCCGTTCCCCTTGGCGACCGGCACCAGGCCGGGGAACTCGGCGAGGACGGATCGCTGGTGGGTGCGCCAGCGTTCGGTGTCGAGGTAGAGGGACAGCGTCATCGGGGCAGCCTCCTCAGCGGCGGGACATGTAGAGGTCGAGGGCCTTGTGCAGCAGCTTGTTGAGCGGGAAGTCCCACTCGCCGAGGTACTCGGCCGCCTGGCCGCCGGTGCCGACCTTGAACTGGATCAGGCCGAACAGGTGGTCGTTCTCGTCCAGGGTGTCGCTGATGCCGCGCAGGTCGTACACCCCGCCGCCGAGCGCGTAGGAGTCGCGCATCATCCGCCACTGGATCGCGTTGGACGGCTTGACCTCGCGCTTGTGGTTGGCCGAGGCGCCGTAGGAGTACCAGACGTGCTCGCCGACCACCAGCATCGTGGTCGCGGCCAGCGGCTCGCCCTCGTGGTAGGCGATGTAGAGCCGCATGCGGTTCTGGTCCTCGGCGGTGAGGGCCTTCCACATCCGCTGGAAGTAGGCCAGCGGGCGCGGGGTGAACTTGTCGCGCTCGGCGGTCACCAGGTAGAGCTGGTGGAAGATCGGCAGCTCGTCGTAGCCGCCCTGGTACACCTCGACGCCGCTCTTCTCGGCCTTCTTGATGTTGCGGCGCCAGAGCTGGTTGAAGCCCTTCTGGATGTCGTCCAGCGAGCGGTTGGCCAGCGGCACCTGGAAGACGTAGCGGGGCTGGACGTCGCCGAAGCCGGCGCCGCCGTCCTCGCCCTGCAGCCAGCCGGACTTGCGCAGCCGGTCGGCCACCTCGAAGGCGCGCGCCTCGTACCAGTCGGCCTCGACGTCGCGCAGGCGCTTGGCCTGCTTGGCGGCGATGGCCTCCTTGATGGTCGGGGCGTTCCAGCGGCGGATGACGACGGGCGGGCCCATCTTCACGGAGAAGGCGCCCTGCGACTTCAGGTGCGCCAGCATCGGGGAGAGCCAGCGGTCGAGGTCCCGGTCGAACCAGTCGATGACCGGGCCCTCGGGCAGGTAGGCGAGGTAGCGCTTGAGCTTCGGCAGCTGGCGGTAGAGCACCAGGCCGGCGCCGACGAGCTGGTTGGCGTCGTCGAACCAGCCGATCGACTCCGAGCGCCACTCGGCCTTCACGTCGCCCCACGACGGCACCTGCATGTGGCTGGCCGAGGCGCGGCTCCTGATGAAGGCGAGGTGCTCCTCGCGGGTGATCGTCCTCAGGCGCAGGCTCATTGCTCGGTGCTCCTCGTCGGTCGGGCTGCGGTGGGCCCCAGGTTCTCGGGCTGACCCTATCGTCCGGGGCCCGGGCACCCGCCGCTGCGGGCGCGACGGCGCCCCCGTCGCGTACCTGTCTTCTTGCAGATACGTCACGGGGGCGCCGAGGGTTCCGCGCGGGCGGTCCGGTGGGGCCGTCCGACCGGAGCGGAGCGGTCCGGCGGGGCGGCTCAGCCCCAGAGGCCGCCGCGGGCGACGCCGAGGTAGAAGCCGACGGCGGAGGCGCCGAGCGTGATCATCAGCACGAAGCGCTCGGCCGTGGTGACCGAGACGAACATGCCGAGCAGCCCCGTGATGATCCCGAACAGGCCGGTCCACGAGGTCAGCAGGTGCAGGTTGTGGAAGAACGAGGTGGTGAAGGCGATCACGCCCAGCACGGCGGTGAGGCCGACCAGGGCGTTCTCCCGGGGGTGCGGGTGGCCGTCGGTGTTCAGGGTGAGCGCGGGCATGCGGTGGACGGACTGGGCCATGAGTCCCACCTCCTGGCGTGGAAACGAACGGGCAGGAATCCCGTTCCGTCCAGATTGCGGCGGTTGGGCCGGTCTCA
Organism: Kitasatospora sp. NPDC087314; assembly: GCF_044744365.1. Lineage (NCBI taxonomy): Bacteria > Bacillati > Actinomycetota > Actinomycetes > Kitasatosporales > Streptomycetaceae > Kitasatospora > Kitasatospora sp. NPDC087314. The sequence continues at coordinate 308,323 of NZ_JBIUYE010000003.1, read as the reverse complement.
CAACCCCTATGCGTTTTGTTCGGCCGTACGGGTGCGGGTAGGCTGTGCCATCTGCACTGGTGTAGTTGTGCCCCCTTGCGCCCTCTTCCGGGCGACCGCCCCACCGGGTGAGCGGGGGCCGACTGTCGGACCCGGCCGCTACGGTGGGCCGGTGTCGTCACTGCTCCGGTGCCGACGCTGCACAACCCTCCTGCCACGGAGAGACCGTGGCCGTTGAGTCCAAAGGAGGTGGGTTACCCATGCGTCACTACGAGGTGATGGTCATCCTCGACCCCTCGGTCGAGGAGCGCGCTGTCTCCCCCCTGATCGAGAACTTCCTCACCGTCGTCCGCAACGCGGGCGGCAAGGTGGAGAAGGTCGACACCTGGGGTCGTCGCCGTCTGGCTTACGAGATCAACAAGCAGTCCGAGGGCATCTACTCGGTCATCGACCTCAAGGCCACGCCTGAGGTCGTCAAGGAGCTCGACCGCCAGATGGGCCTGAGCGAGTCGGTTCTGCGGACCAAGGTCCTGCGCCCGGACACCCACTGAGCCACCTCTGAGGCCTTCGGGTCTCGGGTAGCTCGCGACCGCTGTTTCACGTGAAACAGCGGTGAACGGACATCTTCCCGAGAGGTCATCACCACCATGGCAGGCGAGACCGTCATCACCCTCGTCGGCAATCTCGTCGACGACCCCGAGCTGCGCTTCACCCCGTCGGGTGCGGCGGTCGCGAAGTTCCGTATCGCGTCCACCCCCCGCACCTTCGACCGTCAGACGAACGAGTGGAAGGACGGCGAGAGCCTCTTCCTCACGTGCAACGTCTGGCGGCAGCCGGCGGAGAACGTGGCCGAGTCGCTGCAGCGCGGCATGCGCGTCATCGTGCAGGGCCGACTGCGCCAGCGGTCTTACGAGACCAAGGAAGGCGAGAAGCGGACGGTCTTCGAGGTCGAGGTCGACGAGGTCGGCCCGAGCCTGCGTTCGGCGACCGCCAAGGTCACCCGGGCCAACCGGTCCGGCGGCCCCGGTGGCGGCTTCGGCGGCCAGCAGGGCGGCGGCGCCGGCCAGCAGGGCGGCTGGGGCGGCGGTGGCGGTCAGCAGGGCGGCGGCAGCTGGGGTGGAAACTCCGGCGGCGGCCAGGCCGGCCCCTCCGACGACCCGTGGGCGTCCAGCACTCCCTCCGGCGGCCAGCAGGGCGGCGGTGGCGGTGGCTGGGGTGCCCCGTCCGGTGGCGGCTACTCGGAAGAGCCCCCGTTCTAAGAGCTGACAGATTTCGTGCGGCCCGGCCGCCGGCGTCGAAGGACGCCCGCCGGGCCGTGAACCCCAAATGGAGCACACAATGGCGAAGCCGCCTGCTCGCAAGCCGAAGAAGAAGGTTTGCGTCTTCTGCAAGGACAAGGTCAACTACGTTGACTACAAGGACACGAACCTGCTGCGGAAGTTCATCTCCGACCGTGGCAAGATCCGTGCCCGCCGGGTCACCGGCAACTGCACCCAGCACCAGCGTGACGTCGCCACGGCCGTGAAGAACAGCCGTGAGATGGCGCTGCTGCCCTACACCAGCACCGCGCGCTAAGAGAGGGTGACCAAGTAATGAAGATCATCCTCACGCACGAGGTGCCGGGTCTCGGCTCCGCCGGCGAGGTCGTCGAGGTCAAGGACGGCTACGCCCGCAACTACCTGGTCCCGCGTGGCTTCGCCATCCGCTGGACCAAGGGTGGCCAGAAGGACGTCGACGCCATCCGTCGCGCCCGCAAGATCCACGAGATCCAGACCCTTGAGGCCGCCAACGAGGTCAAGGGCAAGCTCGAGGGCGTCCAGGTCAAGCTGGCCGTTCGCTCGGGTGACGCCGGCCGTCTGTTCGGTTCGGTGACCCAGGCCGACGTCGTGGAGGCCATCAAGGCCGCCGGCGGCCCGGCCGTGGACAAGCGCGCCGTCGCGATCGGTTCGCCGATCAAGACCGTGGGCACCCACAAGGTCTCGGTCAAGCTGCACGCCGACGTCCAGGCCAACCTCGACGTCGCCGTCGTCGCTGCCTGAGTTCCGTAGCAGTGGCCTGAGGGCCGGGCTCCTCCGGGAGCCCGGCCCTCGGTCGTGTTCCGGGGCCCTCAGCTCCGGACGGCCCCGGTGACCAGCCAGCGGCCGCCGCGGGCCCGTCCGACCAGGAAGGCCGCGCGGACCAGCATGAACAGGTTCATCGCCCACCACAGCCCGGCCAGCCCGGTGCCGGTGGTCGGCACCGCGAAGGCCGCCGGGGTGAACACCGCCAGGGTCGCGAGCGCGGCCCAGGCCAGGTAGGGGCCGTCCCCGGCGCCCATCAGCACCCCGTCCAGCACGAAGACCAGTCCGGCGACCGGCTGGCTGAGCGCGAGCAGCAGCAGGGCGGTGTCCAGCTGCCCCTGCACCGCCGGATCGGGCGTGAACAGCGGGACGTACAGCGGGCGCGCGACCACCACCAGCAGGCCGAGCAGCACGCCCGAGCCGATGCCCCACTCGACCATCCGGCGGGTGGCGGCCCGGGCGCCCGGGGCGTCCGAGGCGCCCAGGTAGCGGCCGATGATCGCCTGGCCGGCGATCGCGATGGCGTCCAGTGCGAAGGCCAGGAAGCTGAACAGCGTCATGGTGATCTGGTGCGCGGCCACCTGGTCGTCGCCCAGTCGGGCGGCCACCGCGGTGGCGATCATCAGCACCGCGCGCAGGCTGACCGTCCGGACCAGCAGCGGACCGCCCGCCTTCGCACTGGCCCGGATGCCGGCCGCGTCCGGCCGCAGCGAGGCGTGCTCACGCCGTGCCCCGCGCACCACCACGACCAGGTAGACGGCGGCCATCCCGGTCTGCGCCAGCACGGTGCCCCAGGCCGAGCCGGCCACCCCGAGCCCGGCGCCGTACACCAGGCCGGCGTTCAGGCCGATGTTGGCGGCGAAGCCCGCTATCGCCACCAGCAGCGGCGTGCGGGTGTCCTGGAGTCCGCGCAGCACGCCGGTGGCGGCCATCACCATGAGCATCGCGGGGATGCCCAGGGAGCTGATCCGCAGATACGTCACTGCATAGGGGGCGGCGGTCTGCGAGGCGCCCAGGACGTCGGCCGCCCAGGGGGCCAGCAGCAGGGTGAGCAGCACCACCGGGACGGCCAGGCCGAGGGCGAGCCAGATGCCGTCGACGCCCTGCTGGACGGCGCCCCGGCGGTCCCCGGCGCCGATCCGGCGGGCCACCGCGGCGGTGGTGGCGTAGGCGAGGAAGACGAACACGCCGGTCGCGGTGGAGAGTGCGGCGGCGGCGACGCCCACGCCGGCCAGCTGCGGGGTGCCGAGGTGGCCGACGATCGCCGAGTCGGCCATCAGGAAGAGCGGCTCGGCGACCAGCGCTCCGAAGGCCGGAACGGCCAGCGCGAGGATCTCCCGGTCGTGCCGGCGTCTGGCGGGGGTCGGGGCTGCGGGAGAGGCGGTCATGGGCTCCAGGCTACTCATCCACAGGTAATGACTGCTAGTGGTATCTGGCCATTACTCGAATTCTTGAGCGACGCACTCGGCCCGCTGTGCGCCCACAGCCACCCGGCGGCGTGTGAAGAATTTCTCATGCACAGGCCCGGTAAGAGGTAATACCTGGTCAGCGGGTTGACGGTGGGCGGATGGTCTGGTTATCCACAGGACCTTCCACAGGGGTGTCCACAGCTTTGCGGCACTTCTCCACAGCCCAGGGCCGCTCGTCCACACCCCCTGTGGATAACCGTCTTGGCTGAACGGCTCCCGGCGCCTTAGCGTGGGCCCTCCGCCCGACACTCCCGCCCGCCCCGGCGTCCGATTTGTCGGTGCCGTGGCGTACAAAGAGGAGCGGCTCCGTTCCACCCAGCCACCGGCAAGGCCCGCTCCAACTCGCACCACTCGCTGATCGGGGAACACGCGTGACCGGCCCCCAGTACGACGACCACGACGCCCCGCCGCCGGAGGAGGACTGGCAGACCGCCGAGGACCCCTTCCCGGCCGGCGCCTTCGACGACGCGCCCTTCCCGGACGGGCCCGGCGACCGGCTCCCGGTCTCCCGCGGCCGCGCCGGCCAGAACGGTGGCCAGGGTGGCGGCCAGGGCGGCGGAGGCCGCGAAGGCGGTTTCCAGAAGGGCGGCGGCTCCCAGGGCGGCAAGGGCGGCCGGAACGGCTCCCCGCGCGACGGTTCGCAGCGTGAGGGCGGCTGGCAGCGCCGGGGTGACGACGAGGGCCAGGGCGGCGTGGACGGCTTCGAGCGGGTCCCCCCGCAGGACCTCGCCGCCGAGCAGTCCGTCCTCGGCGGCATGCTGCTGTCCAAGGACGCCATCGCCGACGTGGTCGAGGTGCTCAAGCCGGCCGACTACTACCGGCCCGCGCACGAGATGGTCCACGGCGCGATCCTCGACCTGTACGCCCGCGGGGAGCCGGCCGACCCGATCACCGTGGCCGGCGAGCTGACCAAGCGCGGCGAGCTGCAGCGCGTCGGCGGCGCCTCCTACCTGCACACCCTGGTCAACTCCGTCCCGACCGCCGCCAACGCCGAGTACTACGCCCAGATCGTCCACGAGCGCGCGGTGCTGCGCCGGCTGGTCGAGGCCGGCACCCGGATCGCCGGCATGGGCTACGCGGCCGAGGGTGACGTGGACGAGATCGTCAACGCCGCCCAGGCGGAGATCTACGCCGTCACCGAGCAGCGCACCAACGAGGACTACGCGCCGCTCGCCGACATCATGGAAGGCGCCCTCGACGAGATCGAGGCGATCGGCTCCCGCAACGGCCAGATGTCCGGCGTCCCGACCGGCTTCGCCGACTTCGACCAGCTCACCAACGGCCTCCACCCCGGCCAGATGATCGTCATCGCGGCCCGTCCCGCGATGGGCAAGTCGACCCTGGCGCTGGACTTCGCCCGCGCCTGCTCGATCCAGCACAAGCTGCCGAGCGTGATCTTCTCGCTCGAAATGGGCCGCAACGAGATCGCCATGCGCCTGCTGTCCGCCGAGGCCAGGGTCGCGCTGCACCACATGCGCTCCGGGAACATGACGGACGACGACTGGACCCGGGTCGCCCGCCGGATGCCCGACGTCAGCGAGGCGCCGCTGTTCATCGACGACTCCCCGAACCTGTCGATGATGGAGATCCGGGCCAAGTGCCGCCGGCTCAAGCAGCGCAACGACATCAAGCTGGTCGTCATCGACTACCTCCAGCTGATGCAGTCCGGCGGCTCCCGCCGGGCCGAGAACCGCCAGCAGGAGGTCTCCGACATGTCGCGAAACCTGAAGCTGCTGGCCAAGGAGCTGGAAGTCCCGGTCATCGCGCTCTCCCAGCTGAACCGTGGCCCCGAGCAGCGCACCGACAAGCGGCCGATGGTCTCCGACCTGCGCGAGTCCGGCTCGATCGAGCAGGACGCCGACATGGTCATCCTGCTCCACCGTGAGGACGCCTACGAGAAGGAGTCCCCGCGCGCCGGCGAGGCCGACCTGATCGTCGCCAAGCACCGTAACGGCCCCACCGCCACCATCACGGTGGCCTTCCAGGGCCACTACTCCCGCTTCGTCGACATGACCCGCGACTAGGGCTTGTCGGTGTGGGATCCCGGATGCCCTGTCCTTTTCCCACCGGTGATGTCCATCGTGTGGCCAATAGGACAGGGGCATGGGATTCATGCCTCGCCAGCGAGTAGTTCCCCTTCGTGTACAAGACCGCCCCGGCTGTCGTCCGCGTGCGTGGCCGAGCCATGAATACACACGGCGGAGACGTCTGACTGGAGGGGAGGTCAGATTTCGTGGCCAAGTCTCACGGTTGATGGTCAATTTGAGGCCACTGAAGATCCACCATCTCGAAGTGGCTGGTCAGCGTGCTGGTGTGTCAGGGTTCGTGGGTATTCGTACTGGTCGTGGGCGGGTGTCTGTGGTGTAGATCGTCCGTCAGGGCGGTTCGTGGTGGCTCCGGCCCCGACGCGCTCCCGCCGGACTACGAGCTCTTCGGCCGGTCACGGTCCGTCGGGTCGGCGAGATACTCGGCCTTCCTGTCGGCGTCCGGGGCAAGCTGGAGCCGCTTCGCGCACAACCGACCAAGCTCGCCGACCGCGGCTGGCTGCGCAAACTCGCCGACGGCTGGTTCACGATCGGGGTTGAGAGGCCGCGGCCAGGTGGGTGAGCTCGCGCATCTGGCGAACGCGGCGAACTCGTGGTCGGCGATCGTTCTTCTCACCCTGCCCTACCGTCTACCCGGCGTGAGTCCGTTCTCGTAGGCGATGATCGCCAGGTGGACGCGGTCCCGGGCCTCGAGCTTGGCGAACAGACGCGCGACATGGGTCTTCGCCGTCGCCGCGCTGATCACCAACCGCTCGGCTATCTCAGCGTTCGACAGTCCCTGTCCGACCAGTGCCAGCACCTCGCGCTCCCGGTCGGTGATCTCTGCGATGAGACGTGAGTCCTGGGCGGGCTCGGTGTCCGGTGCGGGGGCCGCGGGGGTGGCGGAGGTTCCGGCGAAGTCGGCGATCAGCCGTCGGGTGACGCTCGGCGCGATCAACGCGTCGCCGGCCGCCACCACGCGGATCGCGTCCAGGATCGCGTCCAGGGCCATGCTCTTGAGCAGGAATCCGCTGGCGCCGGCGCGCAGTGCGCCGTAGACGTACTCGTCGTCGTCGAAGGTCGTCAGCACCAGCACCTTGGGCGGGTCCGGCTCGGCGGTCGCCTGCCGGGTCGCCTCGATCCCGTCCATGCCCGGCATCCGGATGTCCATCACCACGACGTCCGGCCGCAGCTCACGCACCAGGCGCACCGCCTCGCGGCCGTCGCCGGCCTCGCCGACCACCTCCAGGTCGTCGGTGCCGCCGATCAGGATCCCGAGCCCGACCAGCATCAGCGGCTGGTCATCGACCAGCAGCACCCGCACGCTCATGCCGGGAACCTCGCCGCCACCCGGAATCCGCCCTCCGGACGCCGGCCCGCGCTGAACTGGCCGGACAGCAGCGACACCCGCTCGCGCATGCCGAGCAGGCCGAAGCCGCTCCCGCCGGCCGCCGCCGAGGGCCTCGGACGGCCGGGACCGTCGTCCCCGTCGTCCACCACCTCGATCGTCACTCCTGTCGGCTCGTAACCCACCGCGACCCGGCACGTCCGCGCACCGGAATGCCGCACCACGTTCGTCACCGACTCCTGGACGATCCGGAACGCCGACAGCTCGATCTCCGGCGGCAGCAGACGCCGCTCGCCCCGCCAGGCCACGTGGACCCGCACCCCGGCGTCGGCCGTGCGTTCGGCGAGCCGCGGGATATCGGCCAGGCTGCCGGCCGGCGCCAGCGGAGCGGCCCCCGGCATGGCGTCGTCCGGCTCGGCGCGGCGGAGCGCCCCGAGCATGCGCTGCAGCTCGAGCAGCGTCTGGCGGCTGGTGGACTCGATGCCGGTCAGCGCCTGCCGCGTCTGCTCGGGCTTGGTGTCCACGACCCGCGCCGCCGCTCCCGACAGCACCGTGATGATCCCGATGCTGTGCGCGACGCTGTCGTGCAGTTCGCGGGCGATCCGCAGCCGCTCGGTGACGACGGCGCGGGCCGCCCTCTGCTCGTGCAGGGCTCCGAGGTATTCACGGCGTTTGCGATACACCCCCCCGAAGACCCACGCGACCGCGAACCACAACGCGAACTGCCCGGCCCACTGGGCCGCGTCGCTGACCGTCTCCCCGGGGTAGACGCGGATGTTCTCGACGAACGCGGCCGCGACGGCCGCGACGGAGCCGACGGCGGCAGCCTTCGGCCGCCGGACGGCGAGGTGCCCGCCCAAGACGACGAGCAGGACGAACACGATCCAGGGCCGCACGCCGAAGATGTCGCCGAGGACCGATTCGCCCAGGATCATCGCGAAGACCGCCGCCGGCAGACGGCGCATCAGCAGAACCGGAAGGGCGAGCACGACGCACAGACCCATCAGCTGGAAGGGCCCGAGGTCGGGAAACCGGAACAGGCCGTCGTGGTCCCGAACCTGAGCGATCGACCAGCAGAGCATCACCGCGTAGAAGCAGGCGGTGGCCAGCACCACGGCCTGGTCCGTCAGCCAGGTCACGCGCTTCGATGTCGAGAGACGCTGGAGAAGCTCTTCCATACGGAGATCGTATTCAGCGGCGTCGGCTCCGCGCGTCGCCCCGGGGATGTACGCGGGGTACACCCCCGGGCCGACGGCCTGGGGAACGGTGACATCCACCGGCCGACGCGACGGATCACGCTCTGTTCGTAGGTTCGTGGACATGACGAACGCACCGATGATCGACGTCCGCGAGGCGACGAAGAAATACGATGACGGCCCGCCCGCGCTGGCCGGTGTGACCCTTTTCCGTGGCGTCCGGTGATTGTGTGGCGATCCTCGGCCATTCCGGCAGTGGGAAGTCCACGCTGCTGAACCTGATCGCCGGTTTGGACAAGCCCTCCAGCGGCAGTGTCACCGTCGAGGGCACGCGCGTCGATCAGCTTGGTGAGGCCGGATCGGCGAAGTACCGCTCGCAGGCTGGAGGACGCGAAGGGCCACCAGTACGGCGAGGAGAAACCATGAGCGTCATCGACCGGTCAGCGGCGAAGGCGCAGTCCGATTCGAGTCACGACAGCGCCGTTGCGGGCAGGCAGCCCGCGCAGCATCGGCGCCGTTTTCCTTGCCGGTGGCCTGAGTTGGCGCTCATCGGCTGCGGAGTCGCAGTACTCGCCTGGGCGTTCGTGCTCTGCATCGCCCTGCCGTCCACGGCGACTGCTGCGGATTGGTCGGCCGCCTGGGCCGGGTTGGACGTCATGGAGGCGCTCGGCTTCATCGCCACCGGGGTCCTGGCAGCTCGTGGCGATCTCCGACGGGTCCTGTCTGCCGCGGCCACGTCGATGCTGTTGCTGGTCGACTCCTGGTTCGACCTGATGACAGCGGGGCCTGGCCGCGATTTCGCCGTGGCGCTGGCCATGGCGTGCTTCGGCGAACTGCCGCTTGCGGTGGTCTGTGCGGTCGTCGCCTGGCGACCGCTCCGAGTTCCGACACCAACCGTCGATCACTGGAAAACAGAGGACCCTCGATCATGAATCTTCGTACTGCGCTCGGTCGGCCCGGAGCGCGATGGGGGTTGACCGCGGCGGCGGCCGGCACTGCGGCTTTGTCCTGGTGGATGTTGGACTCCGCCCCCTATCCGTACGCGCAGCGCTGGCTGCTCGATCTGCCCTTGCCGCTGCTCAGCCAGGGGCGGCTCGATTCGATGCTGGAGTTGCGCCATGGCGAGCGGGTCCTGGAGGTCGGACCGGGTACGGGCCTGCAGGCTCTGCAGACCGCCCCGCAACTGGGCCCTGACGGTCGACTGGATATCGTCGATATCCAGCAGGAGATGCTCGACCACGTGATGAGCCGGGCCGCACAGCGCGGCCTCACCAACGTCGCGCCGACCCAGGCGGACGCCCACCACCTGCCGTTCGAGGACTCCGTGTTCGACGCCGCCTACCTGGTGACGGCCCTGGGCGAGATCCCGCAGCCGGAGGTGACGCTGACGGAGCTGAAGCGGGTGGTCAAGCCGACCGGGAGGATCGTGGTGGGCGAGTTCTTCGACCGGCACCAGGTGCGGCGCGCCACCCTGGCTCGCCATGCCAATGCTGTGGGGCTCCACGTGACCCGGCTGATCGGCCCGCCGTTCTCCTACTACGCCCAGCTGGCGCCATGCCGACCGGGAGGGTCAGGGGGCCGCTGACAGCTGCCGGTACCCACCACCGACGACGGCGACGGCCGTGGTGGAGCCCACCGGTCCTCCCGAATGCGCTTCAGAGGGCGTGACGTACCGTGATGCCCGCTTCGTCGTTGGTGTTGGGTGAGGCGGGCTGGTCAGGGGTCAGCCGCCGGGGCGGGGGCGCGGCAGGGCGAACAAGCCCGGTTCGTCTTCGGCAACGAGGCTGGCGGCGGTCAGGCGTTTGAGCTTGGACCGCATGCCTTCGATCTTGGACGGTTCGAAGCCCAGGTCCAGCGCGCGGCACAGGTCTTTCGACGCAAGAGCAGATCGCCAAGTTCTTTTTCCCACAGGCTGGTTGGTGCATCGTTCACGAGGGCTGACTGCCCGCAGCGTTGCCACTACACGCGCAGGGGTCACCCGTTGGCGGGACGGGGCGGCCAAGACCGCCCCACACCCGCCCCCGCCCGGCTACACTCCCCACTCCCAGACCGTTGACCAGCGGGAATGGAGAAGTCCGGCTGGAGTCCTAGTGCAGCGCCGCGTTGATCCTTCGGGGGTTGCCGGTCAGCTGGCGGGGTCGCCGAGGTAGAGGCCGACGGCGCAGTCGAGGGCGTCTTCGGGGCTTCCGAAGGACAGGCCCGTGGGCAGGATGTTGTCCTCGTAGCGTTCGTTGCTGTAGGTGAACAGAGCGAAGCCCCGCATCTCGGGGTGGCCGGTGTCCTTGAGCCTGCACAGTTGCAAGTCGTCTTCGTCGTCGCCGTTGATGACGGCGTCGATGTAGGCGTATCCGGCCCGCCAACGTCCACACCGGCCAAGTCCTCACCGAGCGCATCGACCGCAACAACGCCGACACCTTCATCGGCTTCCTACGCCAACTCAACGAGTCCATCCCCGCCGGCACCAGCATCCACCTGGTCATGGACAACGGCTCATCCCACGTTGCGAAGAAGACGAAGGCCTGGCTGGCCACCCGTCCCCGCTTCAACATCCACCACACCCCCGAACACGCCGGCTGGCTCAACCAAGTCGCGCTGTTCTTCTCCACCCTGACCCGACGTCTACTACGCCGCGGCCAGTTCGCCTCCCGCGACGAACTGGCCGCGGCCATCGACACCGTCGTCTTGGCCTACGACGAACACGACGTCAAGCCCTACCGCCGGACCTACGACGGCAGCCCGCTCAAAGCCGCATGAACCCCCGAAGGATCAACGCGGCGCTGCACTAGGACTGGAAGGTTACTTCCGGATTGTTCGGTGAGGGGCCGTCCAGCAGCGGACTGTGGATCCCCTTCAGCGTCTGGTCGAAGAACGCCGTCACGTACTCGCGGGTGATCACCACCCCGCGTTCCGGGGAGAGGGGCCCCGCCGGGAACCCGGCCTGCTCCTGAAGCACGTCCAGGTCGGAGAAGCTGAAGTGGTCGGCGCCGGTGACCGTCAGCCACTTCTTGTAGCCGCCGAGGGCGGCCCAGGCCCGCCCCACGATGCCGTCGCCGCTGCCGGGCGTGTGGCCGTCGCTACCCAGCATGAGGAAGGGCCGGTTGATCTGGCCGGGCATCGGGAGCGGGTGGAAGGTGCCGTCCATGTCCACTCCGGCCCGTACACGCGGGTCGGCGATCATCGTGGCGGCCGCCGCCGCTCCGCCGAGGGAGTGTCCGGCCATGCCGATCTCGTGCTTGTCGATGAGGTGTGCCAGGCGCCACGCGGTGTTGCCGTGCGTCAACTGGTCGATCACGAAGGACACGTCCCGCCCGCGGCTGACAGCTTCGGCGTCGAAGTCGATCGTTTCCGGGTGGTCGCAGATCGCGCACGGCGGCGTCTGGCCGTTCGCCAGCGTCTCGCCGCTGTCCTCGTAGGTGTGGCCGACGAGCGCGACGACGTAGCCGTGACTGGCCAGGTCGGTCGCGAGCGAGGTGAGCATCATGCGCGGGTTCTCGGACGCGGCTGAGAGGACCACCAGCGGATGCTTGCCGCGTTGCGGCCGCGCGCCGTCGAAGGCGTGAGTGGTGACGCTGGAAAGGGTCTGCGGGGTGACGCCGGTGCTCGCCGGCAACTTCCGGCGCTCGGTGATTCCGGCTGCCTCGGCGACGGTCATGTAAGGGGCCGGGGTCCCGGTCCCGGGGACGGCGGGGTAGACCATCGTGACGGTCAGTTGGCGGGGGCCGGACGACGGCACCCACGGGTCGAGGCGGCTCGTGTCGGTGAGGTGGATGATCTCCTCGCCGGCGGCGTAGGGGCCGGTCGGCGCGGGGAGCGTGCCGTGGAAGGTCCGCGTGGGCGCGGTGGCCGCGGCCGGTGCGGTGTCGAACGCGTGCGTGGCCACCGGTGTGGCCGACGGTGTGGTCGTGGCGGCGAACCCGGCGCCGGTTCCGGTGACGAGGGCGGCGAGCGCCAGCACCGCGACAGCGCTGATACGGCGATTGCGTTTCATGGGATCGACGCTAGGATCCGCAGCTCCGTATCGAATCAGCCCATGGATGTAAGCATTCTGGTGTCGTTCGTAGCCCCCGGGAGGTACCGGAGTAATCCGCCGGGAGTATGTCGTGCGGCGTGGGGTTCCCTTCGCCGACATCGTCGAGCGCCACCTTCGTCTTGGCCTACGACGAACGCGACGCCAAGCCCTACCGCTGGACCTACGACGGCAGCCCGCTCAAAGCCGCATGAACCCCCGAAGGATCAACGCGGCGCTGCACTAGATCGTTCGTCACCGGCTGGTTTCGAGGTCGGCCAGGGCGCCCAGGCCGGCGGTGCGCAGGTGTTCGCAGATCCTGTCGTGCCGGGGCCGCCGGGCGGGTGCGGTCAGACGGTCACGGTGGCGCGGAACAGGGTCGTGCCGGTGCCGGAGAGGCGGGTGGGGGTGCCGGTGGCGGGGAGGAAGGCCGACCGGCCGCGGGCGAGGTCCAGGCTGGTGCCGTCGGCGCCGGTGAGCCGGGCGGTGCCGGCGGTGCAGAGCAGGATCTGCGGGGTGCGGCCGTCGATCTCGCGGTCCCGGCCGTCCAGGGTGAAGCGGGAGAGCCGGAACTCGTCGATCGGGACGGGGTAGAGCTCCTCGCCGGGGGTGCCCTCGACGACGGCCGGGTGCAGCACCTCGGGGGCGCCGGCCTCGAAGATCACGACCTTCAGCAGCTCGGGGACGTCGATGTGCTTGGGGGTGAGGCCGGCCCGCAGGACGTTGTCGGAGTTGGCCTGCAGCTCGACGCAGACGCCCGCCAGGTAGGCGTGCGGCACCCCGGCGCCCAGGTAGAGCGCCTCGCCGGCCCGCAGCCGGAAGTGGTTGAGCAGCAGTCCTGCGATCAGGCCGCGGTCCTGCGCGAAGTCCTTGGCGATCCGGGCGTACGGCCCGTAGACCCCCTCCGGGTCGGTGCCGGCCAGCGCCTCGGCCGTCTCCCGGACGGTCTCCTCGGCGGCCTTCCCGTCCATGGTGAGGATGGCGGCCAGCGTGCCGCGCAGTGCCGCGGACTCGTCCTCGACGGCCAGCAGATCGATCAGCGGGGCGAGCCCGGGCACTGCGAGCCCGGCCATCAGCCCGGCCGCCTCGGCGGGCCGGCGGAACCCGCACAGGCCCTCGAACTCGCCCAGCGCGCAGACCATTTCGGGCTTGTGGTTGGCGTCGCGGTAGCTCCGCTCGGGGGCGTCCAGCGGGATGCCGAGGGCGTTCTCGGCGGCGAACCCGGCGCGGGCCTGGTCGAGCGTGGGGTGGGCCTGGATGGACAGCGGGATGCCCGCGGCCAGGACCTTGAAGAGGAACGGCAGGGTCGGGCCGAACCGGGCGACGGTCGCGGCGCCGAGCTCGCCCTCGGGATCGGCGGCGATCAGCTCGTCCAGCCGGCGGGGCCCGTCGCCGCGGTCGGCGCGGGACGGGTCGCCGGGGTGGGCGCCCATCCACAGCTCGGCCTGCGGTTCGCCGGTCGGCTCCTGCCCGAGCAGGTCGGGCAGGGCGGTCGGCGACCCCCAGGCGTACGGGCGGACGGTGTTGACGAGCCTGTCCATGCGCGCGGTCCTACTCCTTCGCTGGGTGGCGGGTGTGCCGGATCGCCGGGCAGCGGGCCCGGCGGTGCGGGGGTCCGGGCACAGGCAAGGGCATCGACCCTAGCCGACCGGTGCCGCCACCGGGGAAACGGCCGGTGCCGGAGGGGAGTGCCCTGGCCGGACCGGTGGTTCCCGGGCGCGGTAGTAGGATGCCAGGACGCAGTAGTCTCCGCCCTGCGCAGCAGATTCCACCGTGGTCATCCCGTCGGCGGGCTGCCGGCGGAGCCGCGTTCCAGAGTGCGGGCGACGGTGTTCTGACACTCCCCGTCATCGGCCGAGAGGTTTGTACGTGACCGTGAACCAGCAGAGTTTTGCTGATCTCGGCAGGGTCCTGGTGATCATTCCGACCTACAACGAGGCGGAGAACGTCGAGCGGATCGTCGGCCGGGTGCGGGCCGCGGTGCCCGAGGCCCATGTGCTGGTCGCCGACGACAACAGCCCCGACGGCACCGGCGAGCTGGCCGACAAGCTGTCCGCCGAGGACCCGAACGTGCACGTCATGCACCGCAAGGGCAAGGAGGGCCTGGGCGCCGCCTACCTCGCGGGCTTCCGCTGGGGCATCGACAACGGCTACGACGTCCTGGTCGAGATGGACGCGGACGGCTCGCACCAGCCCGAGGAGCTGGACCGGCTGCTGGGCGCGCTGCGCGGCGCCGACCTGGTGCTGGGCTCGCGCTGGGTGCCGGGCGGCCGGGTGGTGAACTGGCCGAAGTCGCGGTTGCTGCTCTCCCGCGGCGGCTCGACCTACTCGCGGCTGATGCTGGGCGTGCCGATCCGGGACGTCACCGGCGGTTACCGGGCCTTCCGCAAGGAGACCCTGCAGGGCCTGGGCATGGACGAGGTCGCCTCGGCCGGGTACTGCTTCCAGGTCGACCTGGCCTGGCGCACGGTGAAGGCCGGGTTCAAGGTGGCCGAGGTACCGATCACCTTCGTCGAGCGCGAGCTGGGCGCGTCCAAGATGAGCCGCAACATCGTGGTCGAGGCGCTGTGGCGGGTGACCGCCTGGGGCGTCGCCGACCGGCTGGCCCGCCTGCGTGGCGCCGCCAGGCGCTGAGCTTCCCGTACGCCCGGGGCCCGTCCGTTGCGAGAACGGACGGGCCCCGGGCGTTTGCGCGCTCGGACGCTCTCCGGGCGGCTTCGCGCGTGGTGCGCGCGCCTGCGCGGCAGGATCAGCAGCCGCCCGGGGGCAGTGGGCGCTCCGGCAGGTGCCGGTCGGCCCAGAGGGCGAGTTCGGTGAGCGAGGGCTTCAGCGCGACGCCGGCCTCGGTGAGGCGGTAGCTGACCCGCAGCGGCGGGCCGGCGTCGACCTCGCGCAGGACCAGCCCGGCGTCGGCGAGCTCGGTGAGCCGGTCGGAGAGCATCCGTTCGCTGATGCCGGGGATGGTGCGGCGCAGCTCGGAGAAGTAGGCCGGCCCGTGGCTGAGCACGGCGACCACGATGCCGGACCAGCGCTTGCCGAGCAGCGCGAAGACCCGGGTCAGGGCGGGGGAGGCGGCCGCACAGTGTCCCGTGGGCACCCCGGGCGGGCCCTGGAGCCGGTCGGTCGCTAGCTCTTGCTCGGACATGGCTCCAGCGTACCCGACCCTTCCATAGTGACTGCAGAAAAGTAAGCTGCTACGGTAGTTGCAGCTGCGGAGGAAAGAGCAGCTGCTAATCCTATGGAGGTTCCGTCATGCCCACGCTTCTGCACATCGACTCCTCCGCCGTCGCCGACGGCTCCGTCTCCCGCGAGGTCACCGCGGCCTTCCGGGCCGCCTGGCAGGCCGAGCACCCCGAGGGCACGGTCGTCTACCGCGACCTCGCCGTCGAGCAGGTACCGCACCTGGACGTCCACGGCATCTCCGCCTCGTACGTCCCGGCCGAGGGCCGCAGCGCCGAGCAGACCGCCGCCTTCGCCCTGCGCGAGCAGCTGATGGCCGAGCTGGAGCAGGCCGACGCCGTCGTCATCGGCAGCCCGATGTACAACTTCACGATCCCGTCCAGCCTCAAGGCCTGGCTGGACCAGGTGATCCTGGTCGGCCGCACCGCAGGCGACGCCCCCTCCGCCAAGGGCACCCCGGTGACCGTCGTCGCCGCACGCGGCGGCTCCTACGCGCCCGGCGCCCCGCGCGAGCCGTACGAGTTCGTCACCACCTACCTGGAGAAGGTGCTGACCGGCATGCTCGGGCTGGAGGTCGACTTCATCGTCCCCGAGTTCACCCTGGCGCCGATCGTCCCCGCGCTGTCCGACTTCGTGCCCCAGGCCGCCGAGTCCAAGGCCCAGGCCCTGGAGCAGGCCGCCCACAGGGCCAAGACGGCGGCCGTCTGAGCCCCGATGTGACCTGAGCCGGAAGGCGCGCCCCGCCGGGCGCGCCTTCCGCGCAATCGGCCGCCGGTGCTCCCATGCTGTAGGGCGCAGGAAGTCCGACCGCCGACCAGAGGGAGCAGCCAGTGACGTCGTCCCCGCCCGAGGAGGGCGCCGGCGCGGAGCGTACGGGCGCCGAGGCCGCCGCCCCGGCCGCCGGGCAGCCCGCCCGCCCGCTGGAGGTCGCCGTCTTCACCGGCCCCGAATCGGCCTTCTTCGCCACCTCCACCCTGATCCTCGGCGAGCAGACCGCGATCCTGGTCGACGCCCAGCTCACCCGCAGCGCCGGCCGCGAACTCGCCGAATGGGTGGCCGGCAAGGGCCGCCGACTGCTCGCCATCGTCGTCACCCACCAGCACCCCGACCACTACTTCGGCGCCGAGGAGGTGCTGAAGCTCTTCCCCGACGCCCGGCTGCTGGCCGCACCCGTCGTGGTGGACGGCATCCGGCGCACCGCCGCCGCCAAGGTCGCCCAGTGGAAGCCGGTCTACGGCGACGACATCCCGGACCACCCGCTGATCCCCGCCCCACTGCTGCCGCAGCCGCTCATGCTCGACCGCCAGGTCATCCCCGTGCTGCTGCTCGGCCAGGGCGACTGCGGCGATTCGACGGTCGTCCACGTGCCGAGCATCCGGACCGTGATCGCCGGGGACTTCGCCTACAACGGCACCCACGTCTGGACCGCCGACACCACCCCGGCCCAGCGCACCACCTGGGGCCACAACCTCGGCCGGATCGCCGAGCTCGGCGTCGACCGGGTCATCGCCGGCCACCGCGCCCCCGAACAGGGCGACGAGGCCGCCCGGGTGCTCGCCTTCACCGGCGAGTACCTCCAGGACTTCGACCGGCTGCTGGCCGAGCACCCGGACGACCCGGAGGCGCTGGTCACCGCGATGAACGAGCGGTACGGGGAGCTGACGCTGCCGGCCATCCTGGAACTGGGCGCCGCGGCCAACACCGGGCGGGCGGCGGAGGCCGCCGAGGAGCCCACGGCGGCCACGGGGGCCGAGGGCCCCGAGGGCCCCGAGGGCGCCGAGAAGGACGAAGCCGAGTAGGGCGGATACTGGCCGCATGACGCCGTACGACGTGATCGTCCCGGCGGGCGGGGCCGCCCGGCGCCTCGGCGGGACCGACAAACCCGGACTGAGCGTGGGCGAGACCACCCTGCTCGACCGGGTGCTCGCCGCCTGCGCGGGCGCCGGCAGCACCGTCGTGGTCGGCCCCACCCGGCCGACCACGCGCACCGGCGTCCGCTGGACCAGGGAGCAGCCGCCCGGGGGCGGGCCGGTCGCCGCCGTCGCGGCCGGTCTCGACCTGGTCACCGCGCCGACCGTGCTGCTCCTCGCCGCCGACCTGCCGTTCCTGGACCGGCGGACGGTCGACCGGTTGGCCACCGCCCTCGCCGAGGCCGGACCGGCCGTCGACGCCGCCGTCCTGGTCGACGCCGGCGGGCGCGACCAGCCGCTCGCCGCCGCCTACCGCACCGCCCCGCTGCGCACCGCGCTGGCCGCCATCGGCGAACCGGCCGGCCTCCCGCTGCGCCGCCTCACCGGCGGCCTGGCCCGCCTGCTGGTGGCCGACACCGACAACGTCGCCTACGACTGCGACACCTGGGAGGACCTCGAACAGGCCCGGGAGCGCGACCGGTCCTAGCGCTTGGGCGCTCCCGCACGGGCTCCCGCACGGCCCGGGCGGGAGCCCGTGCGGGAAACGACGCGCGCTGCACATGGGGCGAACACCTCGGGGAAACCGCCGATCAGGCAGCATGGGCGCATGGAGCGCACGCTGGAAGACTGGATCGCCGAGGTGAGGGCCGACCTGGGCATCGACCTGGACGTCGACGTCCGGGGACTGCTCGACCTCACCCGGGTGGTCGCGCACGGAGTGGCCCGCCCGGCCGCACCGCTGACCGCCTTTCTGATCGGCTACGCGGCCGCCCAGCAGGGCGGCGGGCCTGAGGCCGTGGCCGAGGCCGCCCGCCGGACCGCCGCGCTCGCCGAGCGCTGGAGCGCCGCCGCCGGGCCGGGCGAGCCGTGAGCGCCGTCGGGCAGACCACCGTGGCCGCCCCGTCGACCGGACCGGGCGTGCTGAGCTGGCCGCAGGCCCGCGAGGCCGCCCGCCGGGCCGGGCTGCGCCCGTTGCCCGCGATCGGGCTGCCGCTCGCCGAGACGCTCGGCCGCACCCTCGCCGAGCCGCTCACCGCGCTGACCGACCTGCCGGCCTTCGACACCTCCGCGATGGACGGCTGGGCGGTCGCCGGGCCCGGTCCCTGGCGGGTCGCCGGGCGGGTGCTGGCCGGCCGGGCCGAGGCCGCGCCGCTGGCCGACGGCATGGCCGTCGAGATCGCCACCGGCGCCCAACTGCCGTCCGGCGCCACCGCCGTACTGCGCCGCGAGCGCGGCCGGACGGACGGCACGTTGCTGCACGAGCGTGGCCACCAGTCGCTGACCACCGGCCAGGACGTCCGTCCGCGCGGCCAGGAGTGCCGCCGCGGCGAGGTGTTGCTGCCCGGTGGCCTCCCGGTCGGCCCGGCCGTGCTCGGGCTGGCCGCCGCCTGCGGCCACGACCGGCTCGCCGTCCGCCGCCGCCCGGTGGTCGAACTGCTCGTCCTCGGCGACGAGTTGCTCGCCTCGGGCGTCCCCGGGCCGGGCCTGGTCCGGGACGCGCTCGGGCCGCTGCTGCCGCCCTGGTTGCGGACGGCCGGCGCCGAGGTGGCCGAAGTCCGGTTCGTCCGGGACGACTTCGGGCTGCTCCGGGACGCACTGCGGCACTCCACCGCCGACGTCGTCGTCACCACCGGCGGAACGGCGGCCGGCCCGGTCGACTTCCTGCACCGGGCACTCGCCGAGGCCGGTGCCCGGCTCCTGGTGGACGGTGTGGCCGTCCGCCCCGGACACCCGATGCTGCTGGCCGAACTCCCGCCCACCGGAATCCCGTCGGCCGAGGCCTCCCCGGGCGGGCGGCACCTGGTGGGCCTGCCCGGCAACCCGCTGGCCGCCGTCGCCGGGGCGGTCACCCTCGCCCTGCCGCTGCTGCACGCCCGCAGCGGCCGGTCCGCCTCCTCGCCGGCCCTCGCGCCCGCCGCGGTCGGACTGCCCGGGCACCCGGTGGACACCCGGCTGCTGCCCGTCCGGCGCACCGCCGACGGCGTCGTGCCGCTCGCCTTCGACGGGCCCGCGATGCTGCGCGGCCTCGCCCGGGCCGAGGCGCTCGCCGTGGTCCCGCCCGGCGGCGCGGCGGCCGGCGAGCCCGTCGAACTGCTGGAGGCGCCGTGAACGGGCGAACCGTCGGGGCGCAGGTGTCGTGCGGAGCGGCCGCCGGACGGCGGGGGTACCCGTGGCCGACGGCCGGGGGAGAGGTGGGCGGATGAGCAGGCTGCGACGGGTGGCCGCCCCGGGCAGCGAGCCGTGGGCGGACGCCGGCATCGTGCTGCCCGCCCGCCGGACCGCGCCCGCCGGGCGGCAGGTCGGCTCGCGGCTGCTGCTGGCGCTCGCCGTGCTGGTCGCCACCACGCTGGTCGTCTACGTCGACCGGGACGGCTACAACGACAACGCGGGCGGCGGGCTCAGTTTCCTGGACGCGGCGTACTACGCCACCGTGACGCTCTCCACCACCGGGTACGGCGACATCACCCCGTACAGCGACGGCGCCCGGCTCACCAACATCTTCGTGATCACCCCGCTGCGCGTGGTGTTCCTGATCATCCTGGTCGGCACCACCTTGGAGGTGCTCACCGAACGCACCCGCCAGCAGTGGCGGTTGAACCGCTGGAGGTCCACCGTGCGCGAGCACACCGTCGTCATCGGGTACGGCACCAAGGGCCGCAGCGCCGTCGACACCCTGCTCGGACAGGGCGTGAAGAAGGAGGAGATCGTCGTCGTCGACCCGCAGCGCAAGGTGATCGAGCAGGCCGCCCGGCACGGCCTGGTCGGCGTGGTCGGCGACGCCACCCGCACCGACACCCTGCTGCGCGCCGCCCTGCCCACCGCGGCCCGGGTCGTGATCGCGCCCGAACGGGACGACACCGCCGTCCTGATCGCCCTGACGGCGCGCCAGCTGAACAAGGGCGCCACCGTCGTCGCGGCCGTCCGGGAGGACGAGAACGCCCCGCTGCTGCGGCAGAGCGGCGCCGACGTCGTCGTCACCAGCTCCAGCTCGGCCGGGCGGCTGCTCGGCCTGTCGATGCTCAGCCCGCACGCCGGCGCCGTGATGGAGGACCTGCTCACCTACGGCCACGGCCTGGACGTGGTCGAGCGCCCCGTCACCCGGGCCGAGGCCGGGCACAGCCCGCGCGCGTGCGAGGACCTGGTGGTCGCGGTGGTCCGTGGCCGGCGGGTGCTCAACTACACCGAGCCCGAGGCCGCCGCGCTCCAGCTCACCGACCGGGTGATCGTGATCAAGTCGACCGGCTGACGCGGGCCTTGCCCGCCGCCGCGCCCTGACGCGCAGTAGGTTCGAGGCATGTATGCGATGACGATTCCCGTACCCGGCGGTCCCGAGGCGCTCGTGTGGGCCGAGGTGCCCGACCCGGTGCCCGGCGAGGGCGAGGTCCTGGTCGAGGTGGCGGCCACCGCCGTCAACCGTGCCGACCTGCTCCAGCGGCAGGGCAACTACAACCCGCCGCCCGGCGCCTCGCCCTACCCCGGGCTGGAGTGCGCCGGGCGGATCGTCGCCCTCGGGGCGGGCGTGTCCGGTTGGGCGGTCGGCGACGAGGTGTGCGCGCTGCTGGCCGGCGGCGGGTACGCGCAGCGCGTCGCGGTGCCGACCGGGCAACTGCTGCCGCTGCCCAAGGGCCTGGGCTTCGAGGAGGCCGCCGCGCTGCCCGAGGTCGCCTGCACGGTGTGGTCCAACGTGTTCCTCACCGCCCACCTGCGGCCCGGCGAGACGGTGCTGCTGCACGGTGGCGCGAGCGGCATCGGGACCATGGCGATCCAGCTGGCCAAGGCGGTCGGCGCGCGGGTCGCGGTCACCGCGGGCAGCGCCGAGAAGCTGGCCCGGTGCACCGAACTCGGCGCGGACATCGCGATCGACTACCGCGAGCAGGACTTCGTCGAGGTGGTCAAGGAGGCCACCGGCGGGACCGGGGTGGACGTGATCCTGGACATCATGGGCGCCAAGTACCTGCAGCGGAACGTGGACGCGCTGGCGGTCAACGGGCGGCTGGTGATCATCGGGCTGCAGGGCGGCGTGAAGGGCGAACTCGACCTCAACGCGCTGCTGCGCAAGCGCGCCGCGGTGATCGCCACCAACCTGCGCGGGCGTCCGCTGGCGGAGAAGGCGGCGATCGTGGCGGCGGTGCGCGAGCACGTGTGGCCGCTGGTCGAGTCCGGGGTGGTGAAGCCGGTGGTCGACCGGGTGCTGCCGCTGACTGACGCCGGGGAGGGGCACCGGGTGCTGGCGGCGGGGGAGCAGGTCGGCAAGGTCGTGCTGCGGGCCTGAGTGCTGCGGGTTTGAGGCCTGAGGCTGAGGCCTGAGTGCTGAGGGCCGGGGCCTGGTGCGAATGGTCCGAAATGCTCTCATTGGCCGAATGTGTGAGGCTGGTCCCGAGCTGTCCCGCCGCCGACCCGCCCGCGGGCGGTCGGCCGTCGGAAGGACCTCCGACCGTGGCCGCACCTACACACCTCCTCGGGCCGCTGCCCTCCGCGCCACACCACCGTCGTCCCCACCGCACCCGCCCGGGCCGGGCCCATCGGCTGATCGCGACGGCCGTGCTGGGGCTCACGCTCCCGCTGGCCGCCGCTTCGGTGGCCGTCGCCGTGCCGTCCCCCGCGCTGCACCCGTCGCCGACGGGCGAGGCGAGCGATCGGGCGGAGCCGACCGCAGAGACGATCGTGGAGCCGGCCGCGGCGCCGACCACCGGCCCGACCCGGTCCGGCACACCGGCGACGACGCCTGGCGGGAGCGCCACGCCGGGCGCCGCGCCGGCGGCGGCCGTGGCCGCCGTGCCCACGGCCCCGGTGGTCCCGGCGGCGCTGACTCCTGTGCCGACTGACGCAGCAGTCCCGGCGGCCGCGCCGCCGCAGCACCCGGTGCCCCGCCCGCACCCGGACGGTGGCGGCCCCCGGGTGCATCGCCACCGGAGCGCGTGGGCACCCCAGCGTGCCGAAGCCGCCCCGGAGCAGGCGCCGGAGCGGGTGCCGGACCGGGCTCCTGCGCAGGCCACCACGTCGAACCCGCTCGAGGCCGACCAGGGCGGCCCGGACGCGACGGCTCCCGCCGACGATGCCGCGCCGGACACCGCCACCGCCACGGCCGCGACCGACCAGGCCGTGGCCGCCGCCGCCCCCACCGTCCTGCCCGCCCGCTGGCGTGACGCCTCCACCCTGCAGTTCCCGCTGGGCGCGGGGCTGGGGCTGATCGGGTGCGGGCTCGGGTTGATCGGGTTGCGGTTGCGGCGGGGGTGAACCCCGCGGTGGAGCGGTTGCGCCGGGTGGTGGGGGGAGGTTCGGTGAGGGGTGTGTGGCGGCCGTAGGTGGGCCGGGGCGTGGTGGGCCGGGGCGGAAACTGAGTATCCGCACGGATTCCCGGGGCGGCGCGCGTCGGCGTACCGTCGTCAGCGGCGGCTCAGGACGGCGGGCGTACGGGGGCTTCCGCCCGACCAACCCCAGTGAGAGAGAATGTTGTTCATGACGAATCCGATGAACGAGCGCTCGTCGCAGCAGCCCTTCCAGGCCGCGGGCGGGCAGTCGCAGGACGGCCAGAAGGTGCTGATCGTCGGACCGGACGGGCTGCCGGTGGGCCAGGGGTTCGCCGGTTCGGCGGGCGACGACGGGGGAGACCTGCCGCGTGAGCTCCCGGTGACCGAGATGGTCGAGCAGCCCGCCAAGGTCATGCGGATCGGCAGCATGATCAAGCAGCTGCTGGAGGAGGTCCGGGCGGCGCCCCTCGACGAGGCCAGCCGGGCCCGGCTGAAGGACATCCACGCCAGCTCGATCAAGGAGCTGGAGCTCGGTCTGGCCCCCGAGCTGGTCGCCGAGCTGGAGCGGCTTTCGCTGCCGTTCACCGAGGACAGCATTCCGACCGAGGCCGAGCTGCGGATCGCCCAGGCCCAGCTGGTCGGCTGGCTGGAGGGCCTGTTCCACGGGATCCAGACCGCGCTGTTCGCCCAGCAGATGGCGGCACGGGCCCAGCTGGAGCAGATGCGGCGGGCGCTGCCGCCCGGTCTGAACGGTGGCGAGCCGGACGAGGACGAGCCGGGCCAGAGCCGCGGCATCCGGTCCGGCCCGTACCTGTAGCGGGCCGTCGGAACCGGACGTACCACGACGATCCGCCCCGGATCGAGGCGCCACCGGACGGTGTCGGCGGCCCGGGGCCAGGATCGGCCCTGGACCGATCACCGTCGGCGTGAGCCGATACCCTGACCCCTGTCGCAGGCCGGTCGTACCGCCGCGGCAGGGGTCCGCCAGGCCAGCGGGCCGGGCCCACCACGCACGGACGAGACCGAACGTCACGGTCGCGGCGCCACGGCCGCGCCGAGGGGGAGCAGAGGACCATGAGCGAGCACGGCAACGCGGCGGTCGAGGGCTCCTCCCTGGGCAACGGCCGCTATGTGCTGCAGCGGCTGCTGGGCGAGGGCGGCATGGCCTCCGTGCACCTCGCGTACGACAGCGTGCTGGACCGGCAGGTCGCGCTGAAGAGCATGCACAGCGAGCTGGGCCGGGACGACTCGTTCAAGGAGCGGTTCCGCCGCGAGGCGCAGGCGGTGGCCCGGCTGGAGCACCCGAACATCGTCACGGTGTACGACAGCGGCGAGGACGTCGCCCCGGACGGCTCCAGCACGCCGTACATCGTCATGCAGCTGATCGACGGCAAGGGCCTGCGCGAGGCGATCAACGAGGCGGTCGCCCAGTTCGGCGCGATGTCGACCGAGGAGGCCCTGAAGGTCATCGTCGGCGTGCTGAACGCGCTGGAGGCCTCGCACGACATGGGCCTGGTGCACCGCGACATCAAGCCCGGCAACGTCATGTTCGACCGCAAGGGCAACGTCAAGGTCATGGACTTCGGCATCGCCCGGGCGCTGGAATCGGGCGTCACGTCGATGACGCAGACCGGCATGGTGGTCGGCACCCCGCAGTACCTGTCGCCCGAGCAGGCGCTCGGCAAGCCGGTGGACGCCCGCTCGGACCTGTACTCGGTCGGCGTGATGCTCTTCGAGATGCTCACCGGCCAGCTGGTCTTCGACGGCGACTCGGCCTTCTCGATCGCCTACAAGCACGTCCAGGAGGAGCCGCCGGCGCCGTCCACCCTGAACCGGTCGGTCACCCCGGTGGTGGACGCCTTCGTCGCCCAGGCCCTGCGCAAGGACCCGGCCCACCGGTTCCAGAGCGCGGCGGCGATGCGGGACGAGGCGGAGCGGCTGATCGCGGCCGCGAAGGGCGGCGGCAGCGGGCACCAGCTGCAGGCCAGCACGCCGCTGGTGATCAACGAGGGGCCGCGCTCGGTGCACGCCGCGCCGCCGGCCCCGCAGACGCCGCAGCCGCAGTACCCGCAGCAGCCGCAGTACCGGACCCCGCCGCCGGCCTTCCAGCCGTCGCACCCGCAGGGCCCGCAGACCCCGCACCCCCAGTACCTGCAGCAGGGGGCGCCGCAGCAGCCGCAGTACCGGACCCCGCCGCCGGCCTTCCAGCCGTCGCACCCGCAGGGCCCGCACACACCGCACCCCCAGTACCCGCAGCAGGGGGCGCCGCAGCAGGCGCACACCCCGCCGCCGCAGCCGATGCCGCCGTACCAGCAGCCGAAGGCGCCCAGCGGCGGCGGCTGCTCGACGGCCGCGGTGGTCATCGGGATCATCGTCGGCGTGCTCGTGCTGGCCGGCATCATCATCGCGATCGTGGTCAACAAGGCGCAGGACAACAAGACGAAGACCAAGACCGGGCACACCAGCGGCGAGCGGCCCGCGGCGGTGCTGGTGGTGGACCTTCCGGCCGACCGGAATGGCCTGCTCTGACGCTTTCCGGCCGGTTCGGGCGTGCCACGGGTCCGGGCCGGAAGCGGTAGCGTTCGGGGATACGTAAGCGACAGGGCACCGCGATCCGAGCGAACGCCCGGGGCGAGGAGCGATGGCACAGACGCAGCAGCCGGACGACGACACGGGAGCCGGTGCGAACGGCCGGACCGGCGGGACGCCGAGGATTCCCGAGCCCGGCAGCGACGCCGCGACCACCGCGTTCCCGCCGGTCACCGGGGCCGGCGGCCCGCACACCCCCGGCCGCGGCACCGCCGCCCCGCTGGGTACGGTCGGCGACGGCCGCTACCGGCTGACCCACCGGCTCGGCCGCGGTGGCATGGCCGAGGTGTTCGCCGCCGAGGACGTCCGGCTGGGCCGGACCGTCGCGGTCAAGCTGCTCCGCGGCGAGCTGGCCCAGGACGACATCGCCCGGCTGCGGTTCACCCGCGAGGCGCACGCCGTCGCGGCGCTCAACCACCACTCGATCGTCGCCGTCTACGACACCGGCGAGGAGTACGTCGGGGACGAGTCCACGCCGTACATCGTGATGGAGCTGGTCGAGGGCCGGACCGTCCGCGAGCTGCTGGTGGACGAGGAGGCGCCGCCGGTCGACCAGGCGCTGATCATCATCGCCGGGGTCCTGGAGGCGCTGGCCTACAGCCACCGGCACGGCATCGTCCACCGGGACATCAAGCCCGCCAACGTGATCATCACGACCGCGGGCGCGGTCAAGGTGATGGACTTCGGCATCGCCCGGGCGCTGACCGGCACCGCCAGCACCATGACCCAGACCGGCATGGTCATGGGCACCCCGCAGTACCTGTCGCCCGAGCAGGCCCTCGGCAAGCCGGTCGACCACCGCTCCGACCTGTACGCGGCCGGCTGCATGCTCTACGAACTGCTGGCGCTGCGCCCGCCGTTCACCGGCGACACCCCGCTCTCGGTGGTCTACCAGCACGTCCAGGACATGCCGGTGCCGCCCTCGCACGCCAACGGCCGGGTGCCGGCCGGGCTGGACCCGCTGGTGCTGCGTTCGCTGGCCAAGAACCCGGACGACCGCTTCCAGGACGCCGACGAGTTCCGTGCGCACATCCAGCACGCGCTGCGCGAGATGCACGGCGCGGCCGGTGCGGGCTGGGCGGGCGCGGCGGCCGGGCTGGCCGCCGCGGGGCAGGGGAACACCGGCGCCACCCAGGTGATCCGGCCGGACGAGACCGCGGCCACCGCGGCCTTCGGCTCGATCGGCCCCGGTGACCGGACCTCGATGATGCCCTACCCGGGGACGGGCCAGGGGGCCGGCGGACCGCACACCCCGTCGACGCCCTACCCGGGGGCCGGCGGCCCCTACGGCGGTGGCGGTGAGGGCGACGGCGGTGACGGGGAAGGCTCCGGTCGTCGGCGCGGGCCGTGGGGCTGGGTGGCCGGAGTGGCGGCCGTGCTGGTCGCGGCCGGGGTCGGCATGGCGTTCGCGTTCAGCGGTGGCGACGGCGGGACCTCGCACGTCGTGCCGCCGACGCCCGCACCGGTGGTCAGCACGACCGAGCCCACCACGCCGACCCAGAGCGGCACCCAGAGCCCGCCCGCGCCCAACACCGGCACCCGGCGCCCGCAGCAGCCGACCGACAACGGCAACTACAACGGAAACAACAACAACAGCGGCAACAACAACATGTCGCCGTCGCAGAGTTCGGGCAAGCACACGCCGACCCCGACGTCCACCGGGAGTGCCAGCCACACGCCGACGACCGCCCCGCCGACGACCAACCCGCCCACCACGGCGCCCACCACCCCGAGCACGGGCGGCGGTGGCAACACGGCCACCTCACCGCCGCCGCCGACCAAGTCGGTTCCGCCGGTGACGGCCCCGCCGGTGACACAGCCGCCGGCGACGCCCTGATCGGTCCGGGCTGACGCCGGTCAGTTGGCGAAGGCGTCCAGGACCTGCTCGTACTCCTGGCACCACCAGGCCAGTTGGCCCGCGGAGGCGGGGTAGAGCGGGTCGGCCCGGTGGTCGGCCCGCTGGTAGCGCCACTGGAGCATCCAGAAGTCGTTCAGCCGCTCCCACCAGACCCGGTGCGCGGCGGCGGCCAGGTGCTCGGCGGTGGCGGCCCCGGTGGCCCGGTAGGCCTGCGAGTAGTGGCGGACCCGCACCAGGTCGAGCGTGCCGGACGTCCGGTCGTTGAAGAGCAGGGTGGCGGCGCGGACGGCCTCCTCGGCGCGCGGCTGCGGTCCGAGCTTGTCCCAGTCCAGGACGGCCGCGACCGGGCCGCCGTCGGGGCCGTCGCCGTACAGCAGGTTCAGCCCGTGGAAGTCGCCGTGGGTCCAGCCGGTGGGCGGGGCGGTCTGCGGGTCGGGGCGGCGGTGGGCGTGTTCGGCGAGCAGTTCCAGCCGTTCGGTGAGCCTCAGTTCGACCAGCGCGTCCAGGTCGCCGTACGGGCGGTGGTCGCGGGCGCGCCGCCGCAGGTCGCGGGCGAGGTCGGCGCTGTCGAGGGGGTCGGCGACGCGGTAGCCGGCGGGCTGGTCGAGGGGGGTGCACACGTCGTCGAGTGCGCCGTGCAGTCGGCCGAGCAGCGCGCCGAGCGCGTCGCACTGCGGCGGGGAGAGGTCGGTACCGTGCCGGTGTCGGCCATCGACCCAGGGGAACAGCGCGAACAGCCGGCCGCCGTAGCCGGCCACCGTGCCGGATCGTTCGGCGCAGGCCAGCGGGGGTGCGACGGGCAGCCCGAGGGCCTGCAGCCCGGCCATCGCGCGGTGGTGGGCGACGATCTTCGGACGGCTGGCGGTGGCGGCGTCGACGTAGCACTTCAGGAAGTACCCGCCGGTCTCGGTGGTGACCCGGTACCCGCGGTTCAGCAGGCCTTCCGCGACCGGTTCGGCGGCCAGCAGCCCCCCTACCCGGTAACGGCCCAGGACCTCGGCGAGTGCGGCGCGCGGGACGGGCGGACTGAGGGTCCCTATCGGCGGCGCGGAGAGGTCGGGGCGGGCCGGGGAGCAGGAGAGGGTCTGGCTGAAAGTCACAGCCAGAGGTTAGGGCCCCCGTGCGGGGGCCCTTGACAGGGCATCAGATCTGTGCTTGCGGTTCTGATCAGTGCTGCTGGTCCGCCTGGTGCCGTGCCACGAAGGCCGCCGCCTGGGTGCGCCGCTCCATGCCCATCTTGGCGAGCAGACTGGAGACGTAGTTCTTGACCGTCTTCTCGGCCAGGTGCAACTCGTTGCCGATCTGACGATTGGTCATCCCCTCGCCGATCAGATCGAGGATCCGGCGCTCCTGCTTGGTGAGCTGCGCCAGCCGCTCGTCCTCCTTCTCGCCGCCGTCGCGCAGCCGGGCCAGCACCCGACTGGTGGCGACCGGGTCGAGCAGCGACTTGCCGGCCGCGACGTCCCGGACGGCGGTGATCAGGTCGGTGCCGCGGATCGCCTTCAGGACGTAGCCGGAGGCGCCCGCCATGATCGAGTCGAACAGCGCCTCGTCGTCCGAGAACGAGGTCAGCATCAGGCACTTGATCTCCGGCAGCCGGGACCGGACCTCCCGGCAGACCTCGACCCCGTTGCCGTCCGGCAGCCGGACGTCGAGCACCGCGACGTCCGGGTGCACCGCCGGGATCCGGGTGAGCGCCTCGGCGGCGGTGCCGGCCTCGCCGACGACCTCGATGTCGTCCTCGACCGAGAGCAGATCGTGCACGCCCCGCCGGACCACCTCGTGATCGTCGAGCAGGAATACCCTGATTTGTCCGTTATCAGTCACCTCCAAAGACTCCCATACCACCGCACGAAAGACCTATCCCCCCTACCACCACGGCAACGCGATCCGGTCGGAGCGCTCCAAAACCGATACCGAGAACCCCCTTACGTACGGGCCGCCGCCCGGATAACGTGCGCTGGTGTCCTGAAGGCGCCCGAATTGAGAGCTGCGTCACGCGGTCCGTCACCCCCACCCTTCCGACGGCGCGCTACCCGCGGCACCCTCAGGGTTGTAGGCCCTGAACAAGTAGGACGTCCTAGCGCAAGCGCGCCAAGGGCGGACGCTGGGTAACGTTCTCGTGAGGGACGCCGTCGGAACAGGATCACCACCTGCCCCGCAGTAGGTGCGCACACCCACGCGCGCCCCGCGAGGCGGTGACCGGACCGGTCACCGGCGACCCCGGGCGGCCGGACAGACCGAGGAGTGAACGTGACCGTCAAAAGCACGGCGAGGGCTCGCAAGAAGGCGGCCCCCGGCGTCCCTGACACCCTGCGCGCCACGGGGACGGACGCCCAGCCGGAGCTCGTACAGCTGCTCACCCCGGAAGGCGAGCGGATCGAGCACCCGGACTACCCGCTCACCACCACTCCGGAGGAGCTGCGCGCCCTCTACCGCGACCTGGTGCTGGTCCGCCGGTTCGACGGCGAGGCCACCGCACTCCAGCGCCAGGGCGAGCTCGGCCTGTGGGCCTCGCTGCTCGGCCAGGAGGCCGCGCAGGTCGGCTCCGGCCGCGCCATGCGCACCGGCGACTACGCCTTCCCCACGTACCGCGAACACGGTGTCGCCTGGTGCCGCGACGTCGACCCGCTCAACCTGCTCGGCATGTTCCGCGGCGTGAACCACGGCGGCTGGGACCCGAACGAGAAGAACTTCCACCTGTACACCATCGTGATCGGTGCGCAGGCCCTGCACGCCACCGGCTACGCGATGGGCGTCAGCAAGGACGGCGCCGACGACGCGGTCATCGCCTACTTCGGCGACGGCGCCTCCAGCCAGGGCGACGTCAACGAGGCCTTCACCTTCGCCTCGGTCTACAACGCCCCCGTGGTGTTCTTCTGCCAGAACAACCAGTGGGCGATCTCCGAGCCCACCACCACCCAGACCAAGATCCCGCTGTACCGCCGCGCCTCCGGCTTCGGCTTCCCCGGCGTCCGGGTCGACGGCAACGACGTGCTGGCCTGCCTGGCCGTCACCCGCTGGGCGCTCGACCACGCCCGCAGCGGCAACGGCCCGGTGCTGATCGAGGCGTTCACCTACCGGATGGGCGCGCACACCACCTCCGACGACCCCACCCGCTACCGGCCCACCGAGGAGACCGAGGCCTGGAAGGCCAAGGACCCGATCGCCCGGCTCCGCGCGCTCCTGGAGAAGGAGGGCCTGGCCGACGAGGAGTTCTTCACCGCGATCGACGCGGAGAGCGAGCGGCTGGGGCTGCGGGTGCGCGAGGGCGTGCGCGGCATGCCGGACCCGGACCCGACCCTGATCTTCGACCACGTGTACAGCGAGCCGCACGCGCTGGTCGATGAGGAACGGGCCGAGTACGTCGAGTACGCGGCCTCCTTCGAGGCGGGGGAGAACCTCTGATGGCCGGTCAACTCAGCATCGCCAAGGCGCTCAACGACGCGCTGCGCAAGTCGCTGGAGAGCGACCCGAAGACCGTCCTGATGGGCGAGGACATCGGCAAGCTCGGCGGCGTCTTCCGGATCACCGACGGCCTGCAGAAGGACTTCGGCGAGGGCCGGGTGATCGACACCCCGCTCGCCGAGTCCGGCATCGTCGGCACCGCGATCGGCCTGGCCCTGCGCGGCTACCGCCCGGTGGTGGAGATCCAGTTCGACGGCTTCGTCTACCCGGCCTTCGACCAGATCGTCTCCCAGCTGGCCAAGATGCACGCCCGTGCGCTCGGGCACGTCAAGCTCCCGGTCACCATCCGCATCCCCTACGCGGGCGGCATCGGCGCGGTCGAGCACCACAGCGAGTCGCACGAGGCGTACTTCGCGCACACCGCCGGCCTGCGCGTGGTCAGCCCGTCCAGCGCGCACGACGCGCACTGGATGCTCCGGCAGGCCATCGCCTCGGACGACCCGGTGATCTTCCTGGAGCCCAAGCGCCGCTACTGGGACAAGGGCGCGATCGGTCCCGCCGCCGACCTCGCGCTGCACGACGCCCGGATCGTGCGGCCCGGCGCCGACGCCACGCTGCTCGCCTACGGCCCGATGGTCAAGGTCTGCCTGGAGGCCGCCGCGGCCGCCGAGGAGGACGGCCGCCGACTGGAGGTCGTCGACCTGCGCTCGCTCTCCCCGGTGGACTTCACCACCCTGGAGGAGTCGGTCAAGCGCACCGGGCGGGCCGTCGTGGTGCACGAGGCGCCGGTCTTCCTGGGCATGGGCGCCGAGCTGGCCGCCCGGCTCACCGAGCGGTGCTTCTACCACCTGGAGGCGCCGGTCCTGCGGGTCGGCGGCTACCACGCGCCGTACCCGCCGTCCCGGGTCGAGGAGGCGTTCCTCCCCGACCTGGACCGCGTGCTCGACGCCGTCGACCGCGCGCTCGCGTACTGATCCGGGGAGCGAAGATGACCACCGAAGTTCGCTCGCTCCGCGAGTTCAAGATGCCCGACGTGGGCGAGGGCCTGACCGAGGCCGAGATCCTCAGCTGGTACGTCAAGCCGGGTGACACCGTCACCGACGGGCAGGTCGTCTGCGAGGTGGAGACCGCCAAGGCGGCGGTGGAGCTGCCGATCCCGTTCAACGGGGTCGTCGAGCAGCTCTTCTTCCCGGCGGGCGCGACCGTCGACGTCGGCACCGCGATCATCTCGGTCGCGGTCGCCGGGGAGGCCGGGGCCGTGGCTCCGGCCGCCGCTCCGGCTGCTCCCGCTGCCGCCGAGGCCGCCGCTCCGGCCGCCGCGTCGGCCGAGCCCGAGCGGCGCGAGGTGCTGGTCGGCTACGGCCCGCGCACCGGCACCGCCCAGCGCCGGGCCCGGCGTACGACCACGACCACCGTCAACGCGACGCCGGCTCCGGCCGCGCCTGCTGCTCCGGTCGCTCCGGTGCCGGCGCAGGTCGCGCCCGTGGTGGCCGAACAGCCCGTCGGGGAACGGCCGTTGGCCAAGCCGCCGGTACGCAAGCTGGCCAAGGACCTCGGCATCGACCTGCGCGCCGTCGTCGCCACCGGCCAGGACGGCGTGATCACCCGCGAGGACGTGCACGCCCACGCGTCGGCCCTGGCCGCCGCGCAGGCCGCTCCGGCGGAGCGGCCCGTCGAGGCCGAGCAGGTCCAGGCGCTGCCGGTGCCGGTCGGCACCACGGGCGACGTCCGGGTGCCGATCAAGGGCGTCCGCAAGGCGACCGCGCAGGCGATGGTGGCCTCGGCCTTCACCGCCCCGCACGTCACCGAGTTCGTCCAGGTCGACGTGACCCGCACGATGAAGTTCGTCCGTCGGCTCAAGGAGAGCGGCGAACTGGGCCGGGACGTCCGGATCAGCCCGCTGCTGCTGGTCGCCAAGGCGCTGCTCACCGCGGTCAAGCGGCACCCCGAGATCAACGCGCAGTGGGACGAGGCGGCCCAGGAGATCGTCATCAAGGGCCAGGTGAACCTCGGCATCGCCGCGGCCACCCCGCGCGGCCTGATCGTCCCCAACATCAAGGACGCCGGCGGCAAGACCCTCACGGGCCTCGCCGTCGCGCTGGGCGAGCTGATCGACACCGCCCGCCAGGGCAAGACCTCGCCGGGCGACATGCAGGGCGGGACCATCACCATCACCAACGTCGGCGTCTTCGGCGTCGACACCGGCACCCCGATCCTCAACCCCGGCGAGGCCGCGATCCTCGCCGTCGGCACGATCCGGGACATGCCGTGGGTGCACAAGGGCAAGGTGGTCCCGCGTCAGGTGACCACGCTGGCGCTCTCCTTCGACCACCGGCTGGTGGACGGGGAGTTGGGCTCCAAGGTGCTGGCCGACGTGGCCGCCCTGCTGGAGCGCCCGAAGCGCCTGATCACCTGGGGCTGACGGCCCGCAGGACCGACGAAGGGGCCCTTCTCCGCACCGCTGTGCGGAGGAGGGCCCCTTCGTCGTGCCCGTCCGTCGACTAGCGCTGGGGACGGAGTCGACGGACGGCGATCAGGACGCCGGCACCGAGGGCGAGGAGCACCGCGGCGGAGGCGGCGAGGAAGGTGTTGGCGGAGCTGGAACCGGTCTGGGCGAGCTCGGGGGTGCCGGCCGGCGCGGTGGTGGCGGGCGCGGTGGTGGGGGGAGCTGCGGCGGTCGTGGCCGGGGTCTGGTCGGCGGCGGGCGCGGCCTGCGCGGGCTTGGGCTGCTTGGCGGGGGCAGGCTTGGCCGGGGTGGTCGGCTTCGCGGTCGCGGTCGCGGTCGCGGTGGGCTTGGGGGCCGGGGCCTGGCGGGCGGTGACCTTGACCGTGGTGAGGGCGTTCCCGAAGCTGCCACCGCCGGCGACCTGCAGCTCGGTCATGTCCTTCGGTGCGTCGGCGGTGAGCGAGACGCGGAACAGGAAGCGGGCGGCGTGGCCGACGGCGAGCGGCTGGCCGAGGGAGTCCAGCCCGGTGGTGTGGATCGCCGGGTCGCAGGAGCCCCGCATCGTCACGCGCTTCCATTGCCCGTGGTTCATGACCTCGACAGTGACCTGCGAGGGCGTGGGCGAGGCGCCCTGCGGGTTGAAGAGCCCGAGCTGCGGGACGAGCTTCTGGTAGTCGGCCTTGCTGAAGTTCCCGACCTCCAGCCCGAACTCGACCTTGGGGCCGCCGATGGCGATCGACTTCGGGGCGCTGACGAAGGACGTGGACGTGCCGGGGCCGTGCACATCGTAGGAGTCGTCGGCGATCGGGCCGGGCGCGTTCTGACCGGCGACGGCCGCGTTGTCCGGGCCTCCACAGGCCCAGGCGGAGTCGGTGGCGAGGAACTGGACACCGCCGGCGAGGACGGTGACGGCGGCGAGGGTGGCGATGCGGCGGCGGCCGGAGAAGACGCGGTCGTTCTTCGTAAAACGGGTGATAACGGGCGTGCGCATGACGTGACTCCCCAGGGTCATGGTCTGACGGTGTGTGGGTGAAGACGACCGGCCCCGCTCTTCGCCGAGCGGAAGCGCCCCCCGGCTCTGCCGGTCTCGCTCTCCGTGCCTTCATCCGTATAGACGCGCATCCCCGGCGGTGGTTGCAGGTGGGGCCAAAAGTTTTTTCGGGAGCCTTCGACGCGGCGTTCGGGATACTTCCGGAATGACTGAGGAACTGACAGTCCGACCGGAGACGGGGTCGGACGGGGGCGGGGAGCGTCGGTCACTGCGGCGGGACGTGTCGGGGCCGGCGCTGCTGGCGGGGCTGGTCTGCATCGCGGTGTCGTTCTCGGGGCCGCTGGTGGTGGTGCTCGCGGCGGCGGCCGCCGGGCGGTTGGACGCGGCGCACACGGCGTCCTGGATCTGGGCGGTGGCCATCGGCAGCGGGCTGAGCGGCTTCGTGCTGAGCTGGTGGACCAGGACCCCGGTGATCACTGCCTGGTCCACCCCGGGGGCCGCGCTGCTGGTGACCAGCCTGGGCGCGTACCCGTACCGGGAGGCGGTCGGGGCGTTCCTGGTGAGCGCCGTGGTGGTGACGCTGTTCGGGGTGACCGGCTGGTTCGGCCGGCTGATCGCGGCGGTGCCGTCCGGGATCGTCAACGCGATGCTGGCGGGCATCCTGTTCTCCTTCGGCGCCGGGATCTTCGGCGCCGTGCACAGCGCGCCGGTGCTGGTGGTGGGCAGCTTCGCGGCGTTCCTGCTGGCCAAGCGGCTGGCGCCGCGGTACGCCGTGCCGGTCGCGCTGCTGGCGGGCGGGGTGCTGGCGGCGCTGACCGTCGGACTGCCGCTGCACCTGGGATCGAGCGGGCCGACCCGGCCGGTGTTCACCGTGCCGGCGTTCTCCTGGGCGGCCATGGTGGGGCTGGCGCTACCGCTCACGATCGTGGTGCTGGCCTCGCAGAACGCGCCGGGCCTCGGGGTGATGCGGGCCTTCGGCTACCGGACGGACGACCGGCTGCTGATCGGGTCGACCGGCGTGATGTCGCTGCTGCTGGCGCCGTTCGGCTCGCCGGGGGTGAACCTGGCGGCGATCACGGCGGCGATCTGCTCCGGCCCGGAGAGCCACCCCGACCCACGCCGCCGCTACGTCGCGGGGATGTCCTCGGGCGCGCTGTACGTGCTGGTGGGCAGCTTCGGCGGGGTGCTGGTGAGCCTGTTCACCGGCCTGCCGAAGGAGCTGATCGCGGTGATCGCCGGGGTCGCCCTGCTGGCCTCGCTGCAGGGCAGCCTGGCGGCGGCGGTGGCGGACGAGAAGGGGCGGGACGCGGCGGTGGTGACCTTCCTGGCGAGCGCCTCGGGGATGAGCCTGTTCGGGATCGGCTCGGCCTTCTGGGGCCTGCTGTTCGGGCTCGGCACCCATCTGGTGCTGAACCTGTGCAAGCGCTGACGGGGCAAGGGCGTTCGCCGGTCGCTGTTCGGGCGGCTGCTCTGATACTTGTTCCTGTCATTGGAATGACTGGTGTGGGGTTAGTCATTCGGCCAGGTCGGTGACTTTTTCGGGGAGTGGTAGGGACGACACACCCGTACGGGTACGTCTCCGCTCCACCACCCGGGCGACGCCGGGTGACCGGAGCCCCGAGGACGCACCCGTATGCCGCCTGGCAACCCTGGCCGTCTCGTCCGGAGTCTGGCCGCGCTCGTGCTGGTGTCCACCGCCGTACTCCCCGCCGCCCTGGAGCTGGTCGGCCCCTCGCCGTTCGGCGCGATCGGGCCGGGCGCCCCCGCGGACCGGGCGGTGCCGCCGCACTCCGCCCAGCGCGCCGACCACCGGGCGGACGCGGCCGCCCCGACCGTCGACATACGGCGCACCGGTGACCCGGCCAACCGGATCACCCTGGTCCTGCTCGGCGACGGCTACACGGGGGCCGAACAGGACCTGTTCCGGCAGCAGGCGGACCGGGCCTGGCGCGCGCTGATGGACATCGAGCCGTTCCGCACCTACCAGGGGTACTTCAACATACGGCGGGTCGAGGTGGTCTCCCCGGTCTCCGGGATAGCCGAGACCGAGAGCCGGGGCCGCAATCCCGCCACCCCGCTCGGCATGCACTTCTGGTGCGAGGGCACCGCCCGGCTGCTCTGCGCCGACGAGGCCGCCACCGCCCGGTACGCGGGGGACGGCTCCGGGCCGCAGTACCTGATCGCGCTGGCCAACTCCAGCGAGTACGGCGGCGCCGGCGGAACCGGGGTGACCACCCTGGCCGGCGGCAGCCCGGACGCCGGGCGGATCATCCAGCACGAGATCGGGCACACCGTGGGGGACCTCGGCGACGAGTACGACAGCGCCCCGGACGACGCCGAGTACCCGAACCTCTCCACCCTCGGCGCCGACGACATGCGCAAGAAGCAGACCAAGTGGTGGCGTTGGCTGGGCGTGGAGTCCCCGGACGGCGCCGGGACGGTCGGCGCCTACCGCAGCGCCAACGGCCTCTACCGGCCCACCCCCGACTCGGTGATGCGCACCCTGGGCAGCGCGTACAACCTGCCGTCGCGCGAGGCGATCATCGAGGAGCTGTACCGCAGGGTCCGGCCGACCGACGCCCCGACGCCGGCGCCCGGCGAGGTGGCCGGGCGCCCCCGGCTGCAGGTCCGGCCGCTGCCGCTGGCCGGCTCGCGCCAGTTGCAGGTGCAGTGGACGGTGGACGGCGTCCCGGTGGTGCCGCAGGCCGGCGGCGGTGCGCTGGACACCGCCCAGCTGAACCTGGCCCCTGGGCGGACGGCCACCGTGACCGCGACCGTCCGGGACACCACCGACTGGGTACGGGACGAGACCTTCCGGGACCGCTACATGACCCGGTCGGTGTCCTGGACGGTGACCGGCTGAGGCCGGGTTCGTGCCCGATCGACCGCACCCTGTGCTAGGCCTCCCATCATGGGATGACTAATCTGGTCGCACTATGACCGTGGAGCCCGCCCGTTCAGCCGCGCCCCTGTCCGTCCCCGCTCCCCGAACCGCGGCCGAGCCCCCGGCCGTCCCCACCCCCTCACCGCCCGGCGGGCGCGCGGCCTGGCTGGCCTGGTCCATCGGCGTCAGCGTCTACATCCTCGCGGTGATCCACCGCACCAGCCTCGGCGTGGCCGGGCTGGACGCCGCCGACCGCTTCGGCATCGGCGCCTCCGCGCTCTCCACCTTCTCGATCCTCCAGGTGCTGGTCTACGCGGCCATGCAGATACCGGTCGGCCTGCTGGTCGACCGGTTCGGGCCGCGCCGGGTGCTGCTGTTCGGCGTCGTCCTGCTGAGTGCCGGCCAGCTGGCCTTCGCCTTCAGTTCCTCCTTCGCCCCCGCGCTGGCCTCCCGGGCGGTGCTCGGCTGCGGCGACGCGATGACCTTCATCAGCGTGCTGCGGATCGCCGCCCGGTGGTTCCCGGCCGCCCGGAACCCGTTCGTGGCCCAGCTGACCGGCCTGGCCGGGATGGGCGGCAACCTGGTCACCACCGTGGTGCTCGCCCAGGCCCTGCACCACGAGGGCTGGACGCCCACCTTCACCGCGATCGCGCTGCTCGGCGTCGCGGTCTTCGCGCTGGTCGCGCTCTTCCTGAAGGAGGCCCCGGCGGCGCCGGCCGCCCGGCCGCCGGAGCAGCCGTCCGCGGCGCGGCCGAAGGTCGGGCGGCAGGTCCGCGCCTGCTGGCGCGAGCCGGGTACCCGGCTCGGCCTCTGGGTGCACTTCACCACCCAGTTCCCCGGCAACGCCTTCGGCCTGCTCTGGGGCCTGCCCTACCTGGTGGAGGCGCAGGGCATGTCCCGCGCCGAGGCCGGCGGGCTGCTGACCCTGCTGGTGCTCAGCAACATGGCCTTCGGCTTCCTGTTCGGCCGGGTGCTCTCGGTCTCGGCGCGGGCCCGGATGCCGATCGTGCTCACCGTCATCACGGCCACCGGGCTCGGCTGGGCGCTGGTGCTGGCCTGGCCCGGTGGGCACCCGCCGCTCTGGCTGCTGGCCGGGATCATCGTGGTGATGGGCAGCAACGGCCCGGCCTCACTGGTCGGCCTGGACTACGCCCGGGCGCGCAATCCGG
Source organism: Kitasatospora sp. NPDC087314 (assembly GCF_044744365.1). Lineage (NCBI taxonomy): Bacteria > Bacillati > Actinomycetota > Actinomycetes > Kitasatosporales > Streptomycetaceae > Kitasatospora > Kitasatospora sp. NPDC087314. Next base: position 270,554 of record NZ_JBIUYE010000003.1, on the reverse strand, counting down.
TGGAGCGCCTCGGCACCGCCTCCGGGATCGTCAACATGGGCGGCTTCATCGGGACGATGATCACGTTGTTCGGCATCGGCGTGCTGTTGGACGGGCTCTCGCCGGCCGGCGCCGGGGAGTACTCGGCCGACGCCTTCCGCTGGGCGTTCTGCTGGCAGTACGCCCCGCTGGCGGTCGGCACGGTGATGATCCTGCGGCTCCGGCGGAAGGTTGCGGCGGCGGCGTAGGGTTTCTGACCTGCGGAAACGCGATCAACCTTCCCGAACGTCAGATGCGCGCCGGGGCGGCACCGCCGGGTGGCGCGCGCAGGTTCTCGGAGGGGTCGGATTCGGAGCGGGTCAGACGGTGACGGTGAAGGCGGCCAGGACCCGGTCGGCCAGTTCCCCGTCGCCCTCGACGGTCACCGGTCCGGGGCGACCGCGGCCGCAGGCGAGCCGGAGGTAGGTCTCCCAGTCCATGGTGAGCTGGACGTCCGGGGCCAGGCTGATCGACTCGTCGACGGTGCCACGGCCGGCCGCGTCGACCCGGACGGTGCGCAGGAACTCCACCGGGCCGGTGACGTCCAGCACCAGGGCCGTTCCGGCCGGGGCGCCGGCCTGGTGGGCGACGGCCTTGGGCAGCAGTCCCAGCAGCACGTCCCGGGTGATCAGGGCGGCCGGGGCGGCCAGGTTGCCGGGGGTGTCCAGGGCCCGGCGCAGGTCCTGCTCGTGCACCCAGACGTCGAAGGCCCGCAGGCGCAGCAGCTCGTGGTACGGCACGTCGCGGCTGTGCGGGCCGGCCGGCCAGCGCACCGGCTCCTCGGGCGTCTGCTTGGCGTTCCGCAGCGCCCGGGAGCGGCGGATGATCGTGTACTCCAGCTCGCTGGTCATCTCCAGCGCGGTGTGGCAGCGGCGCTTGTCGACCGGCAGCTCGATGTAGCGGGCGAACTCGGTGGTCACGTGGCGAAGGTCACGCGGCAGCGAGTGGATCGGGCGGGGGTCGCCGAGCAGCTCGGACTCGACCGCGATGACGTGCGAGACGACGTCCCGGACCGACCAGCCGGAGCATTCGGTGGCCCGGTTCCAGGAGCCCTCGGGGAGGGGGGCGACCAGCTCCGATATGGACTCGATGCTCTGGGTCCACGCCTCCGTGTAAGCCTGCACGGTCTGGTTGTCCGTCACGGGAATTTCCGGCCTTCCGTCAGCTTCCTTGCCCTCTGCGCCCGGCCTCCCCGGTCGGCCGGGTTGGTCCGGCTTCCGGGCGCACACGCTAACCGCACGTTACGCTGCCGGGAGACAGCTGGGCAGCGCTTTCGGGTGACGATCGTAGGTCTCTTGCCGTGGACGGTGGTACTGTGCGCGCTTCATTGATCCAAATCGCGGTCTCCGACGCCGAGCCGCCCGCGGAGCGGCGGGCCCGTGCCGCCGCCCTGGTCCGGGCGCAGCAGGGTGCGGACCTGGTGGTCCTGCCGGAGCTGTGGCCGCTCGGCGGCTTCGCGTACGACCTGTGGTCGGACGGCGCCGAGACGCTGGACGGGCCCACCTCGGACGCGATGGCGGCCGCCGCCCGGGCGGCCGGGGTCTGGCTGCACGCCGGTTCGATCGTCGAACGCGATCCGGACGGTCCGATCTACAACACCTCGCTGCTGTTCGCGCCGGACGGCGAGCTGGTGCACACCTACCGCAAGATCCACCGCTTCGGTTTCGACAGTGGTGAGGCGGTGGTGATGGGGGCCGGGCAGGAGATCGTCACCGCGCCCACCGACTTCGCCACCCTGGGCCTGGCCACCTGCTACGACCTGCGCTTCCCGGAGCTGTTCCGGGCGCTTCTGGACGCCGGCGCGCAGCTGCTGGTGGTCCCGGCGGCCTGGCCGGCCCGGCGGCGCGAGCACTGGACGCTGCTGGCCCGGGCGCGCGCGGTGGAGGAGCAGGCGTTCGTGCTGGCCTGCAACACCGCGGGGACGCACGCCGGGGTCGAGCAGGCCGGGCACAGCATCGTGGTGGACCCGTGGGGCCGGGTGCTGGCCGAGGCCGGCACGGAGGAGCAGGTGCTGACCGTCGAGTTCGACCCGGCCGAGGTGGCCAGGGCCCGCGAGGAGTTCCCGGTGCTGCGGGACCGCCTGCTGGGGATCCCGGCGCCGGTCCAGCGCTGACCCCGGGCGGGGCCGGCCAGGGGTTGGTTTGTACCTTCTCGGGGCGGGTTTGAGAAGATGAGCACTCGTCGTGTTCCCCGCCGCTCGATGGCCGGTCCACCGAGGGTCGGCCCGGTCGGCCCGCCCGAGGAGGTCGCGCGCATGTCCGGCAACGGCGCAGGCGACACCCGTCCCGTCATCCAGCGCAACAGCCTGCGCGAGCAGATCGCCGGCGCACTGCGCGAGGAGATGATGGCCGGCCGGTTGGCGGCCGGTCGCAACTTCACCGTCAAGGAGATCGCCGAGCTGTACGGCGTCTCGGCGACCCCGGCCCGCGAGGCGCTGGTCGACCTCGGCTCGCAGGGGCTGCTGCGGGCCGAGCACCACCGCGGATTCACCGTGCCCGCGCTGGGCTGGGACGACTTCCTGGAGATCTTCGAGTCCCGGGTCCTGGTCACCGACAGCTACTACCGCCAGTTCTCCGCCCGCCGGGCGCTGCCGGACCTCACCCGGCTGCCCTCGCTGCGCCGCCGGGCCGACGCGGCGGTCCGGGCGGCCCGGACCGGGAACCTGGACGTGATGGTGGGCTGCGACCGCCGGTTCTGGCAGGAGGTCGCCGCGCTGATCGGCAACCGCCGGATCGGCGACTACCTGGACTGGCTGCGGGTGCAGTCGTGGATGTTCGCCGCCCCCTACCTGCGGGAGATGCCCGTCCTGGCCGGGGTCTGCTGGGACCGCCACCTCGACCTGGTCGACGCCATCGGAGCGGGTGACCTGGCCGGCGCGCACCGGATCATCTGCGAGTACAACCTGTACACCGCCCGGCTGCTGGCCGGGTTGGCCGGGCGGCCGCTGGAGTCGGTGACGGTGCTGGCGCTGCTCACCGAACTCGTGGACGACGAGCCCGCGCCACCGTCCCCGCCCGTCCCCGCCCCGCCCACGGCGGCTCAGCCGGAGGCCCGACCGGCCGCCGGTCGGGTCGGGTCGGGTCGGCGTCGGCCGGGCGAGGAGGTCGGCCGGGAGCTCGGCCGCGAACTCGGACTGGGCCTCGGCCTGGTGCCGCAGCCGCGTGCGGTGCCGTACAGCCGGTTCGGCCGGCGGCTGCCCGAGCCGCCCCCGGACGCACCGCAGGGACGGCCCGACCCGCACCCGGCCCCGGGCCGGTAGGGTGGGCGGTCGTCGAACCGGGCGCTCCGCACAACGGCCGTCCGGGTACCGACCCCGCCCCCGTCGTCGTCCCGCCCTGCGGGCGACCCCGCCACCCGGAGAGGAACTGCCGGCCATGGCCTGCGACCTCTGGCTCGTCCCGCTCGTGGACGTGCTGAGCCACAGCCCCGACAATCCCTTCCGGGACGATCTCGCCCTCTACAACGCCGTGTTGGCCTCGCGCGGGCTGCCCGAGGTGCCGGTCTACCAGTTCGTGCCGGGGATCAGCGGTGCGGTCGAGCCGATAGCCGCCTTCGACTACGACTCGCTGCACTTCCTGCGCCGCGCCTACCTGCTGGGCCTCACCGGGCTGGACATCACGCCGGTGGACTCGCTCGGCGGCGACTACGAGCAGCTGCTGGAGATGTTCGAGAGCAGCGCCGAACAGTCGCACCTGGTCTGGCACTTCGACCACGCGGGCGCCTACGTGCCGATCGAGTTCCCGGCGCCGCTGGTGGACGACGCGCTGCTCGCCTCCGGCGGCCCGCTCGGCTCCAGCCACGGGCTGCTGCGCGAACTGCAGGCCGTCGCCCCGGTGCTGGGCATCGACCCGCTCAACCCGCCGGACCCGACCCGGCCGCTCGGCCCGACCGGCCTGGAGCAGCCGTTCGGGCCGCCGCTGGACGACCTGCACCCCTTCGCCCGCGAGCGGCACGCCTGGGCCGGCCTGTACGCGGCGGCGACCCGCAGCCTCACCCAGGGCTCGATGGTCGTCTTCGCCTGAAGCCCCAGCAGGCCGCTGCCCCTTCGCGGCAGCGGCCGCTCGGCAGCCCCTCGGCCGCCCGTTGCCGCAGCGGCCCTCCGGCACCCGCTACCGCGGCCGCCCGCTACCGCAGCGGCCCCTCCGGCGGCCGCTGGCGCGGCATGGTGGGCCGGGTGCCCGGTGGCGGCAGCACCCGCACCTGGGCACCCACCCCGGTCTCGCTGCGCCCGCCCCAGGTCCCCGGGGCCTGGGTGGGCAGCTGGGTCATGGACGCGCGGAACTCCAGCATCCACTCCGAGGTCTCGGTCCGGACCATGTCCGAGACGTCCTCGCAGAACCGGCGCAGCACGCCGAGGCAGCGCTCGGCGGCCTCGCCCGCGGTGCCCTCGGTCGGGCCGAGCACCTCGCGCACGCACTCCGACGCCCAGTCGAACTGGAAGGCCTCCAGACGGCGTTGCAGCGCCTGCGCGGTGCTGACGTCGCGCATCCAGCCGGAGGTGAGGCCGAACACCCGGTCGGTGCCGTAGCAGGCGGCGGCGAGCGCCAGGCCGACGTAGCCCCAGCTGGTGCCGTGCGATACCGCCCCGGTCAGGTCGACCAGCGGGGCGGTCACCCCGCCCACCGCGAAGCCGGCCGTGCCGAACCGCAGCAGGCGCGCCCAGCGGCGCTTCCAGACCCGGTCCTTGCGGTACCAGTCGATCGCCTCGACCGCCCGCTCCTCGGACCAGCGGTACAGCTCCTCCAGGCGCTCGGCGGGCTCGCCCCAGTCCCCGAGCGGGAACTGGCGGGCGCTCAGATCGGCCCGTCGGCGGGTGGACGCCCGGTCGGCGACGGTCGCGGCGGGCGGGTCCTCCTCGCCGATCTCCTTGCCCCAGGCACTCTCCTCGGGCTGCATTTCCGGCTGGCTCACCTGTGGGGCTCCCTGTGGCGGGCGGGACTGCTGGGTCTGGCGGTCCATCGACTGACGCGGCGTCTGCCGGTGGTTGTCCAACAGCACTTCTTACCGCCAAATGGCTGACCATGGGGGCGCTTCCCCGGTGATCGTTACCGGATTCGGCCACCGGAACCCGAGGTGGGAGGGATGCGGGGGTCGGCGAGATTTCACCCGTCCGAGCGAGGGCCCGGTGACCCGCCGTCCTGACTCGGCCACCCGGCGCGCACCGACCGGGGGAATATTTGGAGGTTCCTCCGACTTCGTCGGCGTACGGAGCTCTTCTCCTGGAGGATCGGACGGGACCGGAGAGCGGCCGGAACTGGCCACCGACTACCCTTGCCAACCGTGAAGGTCCTCGTCATCGGCGGCGGCGCCCGCGAACACGCCCTGTGCCGCTCTCTGTCCCAAGATCCCGCCGTGTCCGAGCTGCACTGTGCCCCGGGCAACGCCGGGATCGCGCAGGTGGCGACGGTCCACCCGGTCGACCAGCTGAACGGTGCGCAGGTCGCCGACCTGGCCGTGCGGCTCGGCGCCGCCCTGGTCGTCGTCGGTCCGGAGGCCCCGCTGGTCGCGGGCGTCTCCGACGCCGTGCGCGCGGTCGGCATCCCGGTGTTCGGCCCGTCCGCGGCAGCTGCCCAGCTGGAAGGCTCGAAGGCCTTCGCCAAGGACGTGATGGCCGCGGCGGCCGTGCCCACCGCCCTCTCCTACGTCTGCACCACCGCCGCCGAGGCGGCCGAGGCGCTGGACGCCTTCGGCCCGCCGTACGTGGTCAAGGACGACGGCCTGGCCGCCGGCAAGGGCGTGGTGGTCACCTCCGACCGCGCGGCCGCGCTGGCGCACGCCGCCTCCTGCGAGCGCGTGGTCATCGAGGAGTTCCTGGACGGCCCCGAGGTCTCGCTGTTCGCGATCACCGACGGCACCACCGTCGTCCCGCTCCAGCCCGCGCAGGACTTCAAGCGCGCGCTGGACGGCGACGAGGGCCCCAACACCGGCGGCATGGGCGCCTACTCGCCGCTGCCGTGGGCGCCCGCCGGGCTGGTCGAGGAGGTCCAGGCGAGTGTCCTGCAGCCGACGGTCGACGAGCTGCGCCGCCGCGGCACCGAGTTCTCCGGCCTGCTGTACGCGGGCCTGGCGCTCACCTCGCGCGGCACCCGGGTGATCGAGTTCAACGCCCGCTTCGGCGATCCGGAGACCCAGGTCGTGCTGGCCCGGCTGCGCACCCCGCTGGCCGCCGTCCTGCTGGCCGCCGCCACCGGCACCCTGGACCAGCTGGAGCCGCTGCGCTGGGACGAGGGCGCGGCCGTCACCGTGGTCGTCGCCTCCGAGGGCTACCCGGCCGCGCCGCGCACCGGCGACCCGATCGAGGGCCTGGCCGAGGCCGAGGCCGACGGGACCGCGTTCGTCCTGCACGCCGGCACCAGGGCCGGTGAGGACGGCCAGGTGCTGAGCGCCGGCGGCCGCGTCCTGTCGGTCACCGCGACCGGCACCGACCTCGTCGAGGCGCGCGACCGCGCGTACGCCGCCGTGGACCGGATCACCCTCAAGGGTGGCCAGCACCGCACCGACATCGCCCTCAAGGCAGCCACCGCCTAGCTAGGGCCTGCCCCCAGGGGCCGTTCGCATACTCCCGGCACCCGCCCGCAGGGCGCTGCGCATCGTGGGATTTCCCCCCATGGACGCAGCGCCCTGCGGGTTTCCGGGGCGGGAGTGGCTCCGGGGGCCGGCGCACCGTTCGGCGGGTGGAATCCAGCCCATCGGGTGACAGCACCAGCATCCAGCTGACGTAACCGGGCGCCCGGCCTTATGGTGCGCTGGATCGCAGTGCGACGTGGCCGTGCGCCGGGGTCGCCGCCGGGTAGCGGCGCTCCCGCGGGGGGATGCTGGACGGCGTCCGGCCGGGCGGGTGCCCGGGTGCTTCGCACCGGACCGGTCGCGGCCGTCCGGAATCCGGGCGGTGTCACCGGGACGAGTGGAAACCGGGGCGATCCGGAACACCCACCCGGGCCCGGGCGTCGAAAATGGCAGAAGCGCCACACAGCATGCACTACCGGGGATCGGACACCTCCGCTTCCCGGTCGGAACTGATCGTTTCGAGTCGGCTCAGGGCCCGTCGCCGGGCGCCCGAGGGCTCCGAAGGGGGTGCCGCACCGTATGGCCGCAGTCGACACCGCGCGCGCTCACGCTCAGGCGGTCCTGCGGGTCCGAGGTCTCGCCCTGGCCGCCGCCGCCATGCCCGCCGCCGTCGCGGTGGTCCTGCTCGCGGGCCGGTTCACCGGGCGGATCGGCGAGCCCGGCTCCTCCGACACCGCCGGGTGGGACGCCGCCCGCTGGGTGGTCTGCGCGGTGGCCGCGCTGACCCTCCTGGTCGCCGGGCTGACCGCCCGCGGCTACCGCGGGGCCGTCCCGCCCCAGACTCCGGCCGTCCCGCTGAAACGCGCGGAGGCCCCCGAGCTGTACCGGCTGATCGACGAACTCGCCGCCCGGCTGGACGTGCCCGCGCCCTCCGCCGTCGCGCTCACCCCGGACTGTGACAGCTGGCTGGAGGACGTCCCGCCCGTGCGGCCGGCCCGCCTGTTCCGGCCGCACCCCGAGCCGCCCGGCCCGGTCCTGGTGATCGGCTCGCCGTTCCTGTGGTGGATGCGGGCCGGCGAACTGCGCGCCCTGCTCGCCCCCGTGGTGGCCGGCGCCGCCGCCTCCGCCGACCCGGAGATCGCCGCCGCCCGCCGCTTCCTGCGCGGCCTGGACGCCAGCCTGGACTCCGGCGAGGTCGCCGCCCCCGGCCTCGGCGGCGGCACCCTGGCGAGCCCGCCCCGGCCGCCCCGTCGCGGCCCGGCAGCGCTCGCCGAGCGGATCACCGGCGGGATCACCCGCCGGCTGCTCGGCTCCTGCCGCGGCCATGCCGCCGAACTGGAGCGCTCCGTCGCGAGCTGGGCCTCCGAGCAGGCCAGGGCGGTGGACTACGGCCTGCGGATCGCCGCCCAGGAGCAGGTCGGCCTGGCCTACGCGGGCTGGGACCGGCTGCTCACCCGGGTCGCGCTGCCCGCCTGGCGGCTCGGCCGCCACCCCGTCCACCTCAACGCCGGCGTGGTCGCCGCCCTCACCGAGCTGTCCCGGCGCGACCGGCTGGCCGACGGCTACGGCAGCCGGCTCGGCGACCGCCCCGCCTGCGACCTGCTGGAGGAGCCCGGCACCGTCGACCGGGCGGTCTCCCGGCTCGCCGCCGAGCTGTTCTTCGGCCGTCCGGCCGCCGGAGCCTGGCACGAGCTGGAGTGGGGCGACTACCCGGCCGACGTGGTGGACGCCGGCTGGCGGGCCCGCGCCGCCGTCCTGCAGGCCGCCCTGGACCGGCTCGCCCCGCAGTCCCGCCCCGGCGCCCCGACGCTCACCCGGCTGCTGGGCCGGCTCGCCGAGGGCGACGGCGAGCGGCTGGCCGCGGCGCTCACCGCCCAGCTGGCCCCCACCACCGCCCCGGCCCCGCTGCTCGAACCCGTTCGGAGCGGTCGCGACCTGCTGGTCGACCACGTCACCGCGATGGTCTGCTGCGCCGCCGTCGACACCGCGGGGGGCGCACCCGGCCTGGACTGGCTGGACGGCCCGGTGCTGCTGCTCGGCGGGGTCCGCCGCACCGATCTGGCCGGGCCGGTCGCCCAGGCCGTCGAGCAGGGCCAGGACGGCCCGCTACGGGCCTGGCTGGACGCCGCCGACGTCCGCCTGGAGAAACCCGTCCGGTTGTGAGCCGGCAGGCGGCGCTCGGTGCTCCGGCGCGCGCCCCCGAACGGTTCCGCGGGCGGCCGTCTCCGCAGGCCGGAGGCCTGGTCCGGGGCGGCCGTGAGATTCCCGGCACGAATTGCGACCGCAGGGTGACGGAGCGCCTGCACTCTGTGGTGTATTAGACCGCACGCACATCCGGGGGGCACGTGCCAACCGGGCGGAAGTGCACCTGGGAGGGGCGCGTGGAGACCGAGCTCAACCGCCGCTGGGAGTCCGGAACGCACGCTTACAGCGTCTCCGACCCCTTCGGTCAGGGTCCGCTGCCCTGGCTGCGCAGCCCGGACCAGTACCTGGCCGGCGCGGAGGGCGCCATCCCCTGGTACGTCTCGGTGGACGCGCCCGGCCAGCGGCCGCTGGCGGCCGGCGCCCGGCCCAAGCCGCCGGTCGGCACCCCGCAGAGCGCCAACGACGTGGACCAGCAGATCAAGGGCTTCGCCTCGGCCGGGGTGATCCGCCCCGGCGGCTCGGTGGACTTCCGGGTCACCGTCAACCCGCCCCGCGAGTTCACCGTGGACGTCTTCCGGATCGGCCACTACGGCGGCGACGGCGCCAGCCACATGACGTCCAGCCCGCTGATCGCCGGGCTGGCCCAGCCGGCCCCGCTGGTGGTCGAGCGGACGGTCTCCTGCCACCACTGGTGGCACTCCTGGCGGCTGCAGATCCCGGTGCACTGGAAGCCCGGCGCCTACGTCGCCGTGCTGACCACCGCGGACATGCTGCACCGCAGCCACATCCCGTTCACGGTCAGGGACTTCGAGGACCGGGAGCACGCCGCCGAACTGCTCCTGGTGGTCCCGGACGTGACCTGGCAGGCCTACAACCTGTTCCCCGAGGACGGCCGCAGCGGCGCCAGCCTCTACCACGCCTGGGACGGCCGGGGCGGCCTGGTCGGCGAGCCGGAGGCGGCCGTCACGGTCTCCTTCGACCGCCCGCACGCCACCGCCGGACTGCCGCTGCACGTCGGCCACGCGTACGACTTCATCCGCTGGGCCGAGCGCTACGGCTACGACCTCTCCTATGCCACCGCCACCGACCTGCACGCGGGCCTGGTCGACCCGGGGCGGCACCGGGCGCTGATCTTCCCCGGCCACGACGAGTACTGGTCCGAGCCGATGCGCCGGGCCGTCGAGCAGGCCAGGGACGACGGCACCTCGCTGGTGTTCCTGTCCGCCAACACCATGTACTGGCGGGTCGAGCTGACCGCCGCCGCCTCCGGCGAACCCAACCGGCTGCTCAACTGCCGCAAACGGCAGAAGGTCGGGCCCGGCAGCCCGGCCGCCGGGGTGCCCGGTTCGGCCAGCGCGCTGTGGCGGGACGCCGGCGAGCCCGAGCAGCACGTGCTCGGCGTCCAGTATTCGGGCCGGGTCGCCGCGCCCGTCCCGCTGGTCGCCCGGCACACCGCGCACTGGCTGTGGGACGGCACCGGCCTGCAGGAGGGCGACGAACTGCCCGGCCTGGTCGCCGGCGAGGCCGACCGGTACTACCCCAAGGTGGCGCTGCCCGAGCACACCGAGCGCGTGCTGCTCGCGCACTCGCCGTACCAGGACCTCACCGGCCGCACCCGCTACCAGGAGACCTCGCTGTACCGGGCGCCCAGCGGCGCGTACGTGTTCGCGGCCGGCACCTTCGCCTGGTCGCCCGCGCTCGGCCGCCCCGGCCTCACCGACGAGCGCATCCAGCGCGCCACCGCCAACCTGCTGGACCACCTCGCCAAGAACTAGGCGCTCAGGGGGCATGAAAGACTGCCGGGGCAGTGACCTCCCCTTTCGCGTGCTCGCGCCCGCGAACGACCCCTGAGGACTGAGACACGTTGAGCGGATTTGTCACCAAGCCTGAGCCGGTCCAGGTGCCCGGCCTGGTCCACCTGCACACCGGCAAGGTGCGCGATCTCTACCGCACCGAGTCGGGCGAACTGGTCATGGTCGCCAGCGACCGGATGTCCGCCCACGACTGGGTGCTGCCGAACGAGATCCCCGACAAGGGCCGCATCCTCACCCAGCTGTCCCTGTGGTGGTTCGAGCGGATCGCCGACATCATCCCCAACCACGTGATCTCCACCGAGGTCCCGGTCGGCGCCCCCGCCGACTGGAAGGGCCGCACGCTGATCTGCCGCAGCCTGGACATGATCCCGGTCGAGGCGGTCGCCCGCGGCTACCTGGCCGGCTCCGGCCTGGCCGAGTACGAGGAGAGCCGTACGGTCTGCGGCATCGCCCTGCCGGAGGGCCTGGAGAACAGCTCCGAGCTGCCCCTGCCGATCTACACCCCGGCGCTCAAGGCCGAGGTCGGCGAGCACGACGAGAACGTCCCGTACGAGGAGACCGCGCGCCGGATCGGCGCCGAGCTGGCCGCCCAGCTGCGCCGCACCACCCTGGACGTCTACGCCCGGGCCCGGGACATCGCCCGCGACCGCGGCATCATCCTGGCCGACACCAAGTTCGAGTTCGGCCTGCTGGACGGCGAGTTGGTGATCGGCGACGAGGTGCTCACCCCGGACTCCTCCCGCTACTGGCCGGCCGACGAGTGGCAGCCGGGCCGCTCGCAGCCGTCCTTCGACAAGCAGCTGATCCGCGACTGGCTGGTCTCCCCGGCCTCCGGCTGGGACCGCCACAGCGAGCAGCCGCCGCCGGAGCTGCCGGCCGAGGTGGTCGAGCAGACCCGGGCCAAGTACATCGAGGTGTACCAGCGGCTGACCGGCACCTCCTGGGCCTGACGCCCGACCGCCCGCGGGCCGGTCCTAGATCCAGCCGTGCTCGCGGGCGATCCGCACCGCCGCGTGCCGGTTCTCCGCGCCCAGCTTGGTGGCCGCCGAGGACAGGTAGTTACGGACGGTGCCGGGGGACAGCGCCGCCCGCTCGGCGATCTCGGCGATCGAGGTGCCGTCGGCGGCCAGCTCCAGGACGTCCGTCTCGCGCGGGGTGAGCGGGGTCTCGCCGGCGCTGATCGCGTCCGCCGCCAGCTCCGGGTCCACGTACCGGCCGCCGGCCCGGACGGTCCGGATGATGCCGGCCAGGTCGGCCGCCGAGACGGTCTTCGGCAGGAAGCCGCGCACCCCCACCTCCAGCGCCCGCTTCAGGTAGCCGGGGCGGCCGTGGCCGGTGACGATCATGCAGCGGCAGTCCGGCAGCAGCCGGCGCAGCTCGGTGGCCACCTCGATGCCGTCCTTGCCGGGCATCTGCAGGTCCAGCACCGCGACGTCCGGGCGGTGGGCCTGCGCCATCGCCAGCGCCTCCGGGCCGGAGCCGGCCTGGGCGACCACGGTGATGTCCTCCTCCAGGGAGAGCAGCGCGGCCATCGCGCCCCGGATCAGGTGCTCGTCGTCGGCGAGCAGGATGCGCACGGGCGCGGTGTCGGTCATCGGCGGTCTTCCTCCGTGGAGTCGGGTCAGAGGGGGACGGAGGCGAGCATCCGGAAGGTGCCCGGAGCGGCCTGCGGGACGGTCAGGTCGCCGCCGTGGGCGGCCAGCCGCTCGCGCAGCCCGCGCAGCCCGGTGCCGCCGCCCTGCGAGGGGAGCGGGGCGGCGGGCACCCCGTCATTCTCCAGCTCCAGCACCGCCCGGCCGTCCTCCTGGTGCAGCCGGATCAGGCAGCGGCGGGCCTCGCTGTGCCGGAGCACGTTGGTCGTGGCCTCGCGGATCACCCAGCCGAGCACCGACTGGACCGGGGGTGGCAGGTGGTCGGCGTCCTCACCGAGGTCGATCTCGCAGGCCACGTCGGCGGAGCGGAGCACCGCGCTGGCGCCGATCGCCTCGGCGTGCAGGTCGGCGGTGCGGTAGCCGCGGACGACGTCCCGGACCTCGCGCTGTGACTCCTGGGCGATCTTCTGCACCTCGGCCATCTGGTCGGCGGCCTCCGGCCGCCCGCGGCGGGCGAGTTGGACGGCGAGTTCGCTCTTGAGCGCGATGGTGGTGAGGTTGCGGCCCATCACGTCGTGCAGGTCGCGGGAGAAGCGCAGCCGCTCCTCGGCGACGGCGAGCCGGGACTGCGCCTCGCGGGCGGCGTCCAGTTCCCAGACGATGGCGGTGATCCAGGCGAAGCTGCGGCAGCTGCCGATGAGCAGGGCCATCCCGAAGGTCGCTCCGATCAGCAGCCCGGCCGTGGTGGCGGCGCCGACCCCGGCGAGCAGCAGTGCGGGGGCGAGCAGCAGCACCAGGCCGAGTCCGCCGAGGCAGGCCCAGCGCAGTGGCAGTCCCACGCTCATCGGGCCGACGCTCGCGCCCAGCAGGCAGGTGGCGATCACCGCGGTGAACGGCGCTCCGTGGGGGTGCGACGGTCCGGCGGAGGACGGGCCGAGCAGCAGGACGGCCCAGGAACCGACCACCGTGAGCGTGCCGTTGACGACCAGCCAGCGCAGGTACTCGCTGGGGCGCCGCAGGTAGTGGTCGAGCGAGGTGCGGTACGCCCGGAGGGTGACCAGGGTGGAGGCGAGCGAGACGACCAGGGCGACCTGGACGGCCGTGCCGGACTGCGCGACCTGCACGGTGGACGCGCTGGCCAGCAGGTTCACCGGCAGCATGATCCAGGCCATCAGGTAGAGCGACCAGCGGAAGTACAGCTCGGCGCGCTGCGGCTTGCCGAAGCCCTTCCACCGGCGGACCGGCCCCCGGACGTCCATCGAATTGCTCTCCGTTCGATCACTACCCTGTCGATGCCTTCATATCAGAGGTGGAATGGGAGCAGAGCCTTCGGATTCGAAACCGTGTCCGCCGGGGCGTCAGCGGCGCGACTCCCAGCGGAAGTAGCGCACCGCGCCCCAGACCGCCAGGCCGAGCCAGACGGCGCCGGTGACCAGGTGCGGGGCGGCGGTGGACCAGGTGCCGGCGAAGCCGGTGGCGGCCGCCGAGCCGTCGGTGCCGGTCCAGCCGATGCGGATCAGCTGGAAGGCCGGGGTGGTGGGCAGCAGCCGGCAGAAGTCGGCCAGCTGCGGGGGCATGACCTCCAGCGGGATGAGCAGGCCGGAGCCGAACTGGGAGATCAGCAGCACCGGGAGGGTGGTGATGCCGGCGGTCTCGACGGTCTTGGTGAAGGCACTGGAGACGGCGGCCAGCGCCATCATGGTGCCGATGCTCAGGACCAGCCCGGCGGCCAGCAGCAGCGGGTTCACCGGCGTGCTGAGCTTGAGGACGGCGGCGCCGCCGACGGAGACCACGGCGCACATCAGCAGGGCGAGCGTCACCGAGGGCACCGCCGTGCCGGCCAGGATCTCCACGTCCCGGGCCTCGCCGGTGCGCAGCCGCTTGAGCACCAGTTCGTTGCGGCGGGCGACGTACGCGGCGGTCAGGTTGTAGTAGACGACGAACGCCAGGATGCCGCCGATGGTGCCGGTGATCAGCAGCGTGTCGACGTCCAGTCCGGGGTGGGACTCGGCCTGCTGCTTGAGCATGTTGCGCCGGCCGGCGATCAGCAGCAGCGGCAGCAGCAGGGCGGTGAACAGGGCGGTGCGGTTGCGCAGCAGCAGGGTGGCCTCGGCGCGGCCGAGGGAGAGCAGGCGCCGGGGGGAGGTGCTCTGCGGGCCGACGGTGGTGGTGGCGGTCTTTCCGGCGGTGGCGGCGGTGGTCATCGGGCGGATCCGATCAGGCGGCGGCGGGCGGGGCGGGCGGTGGTGGCGGGCGACTGGGGCGGGGCCTGGTGGGCGGCCTCGGAGGCGATGGCGAGGAAGGCCTCCTCCAGCGAGGCGCTGCGGGCGTCCAGGGCGCCGAGCGCGATCCCGTGCTGCTGGGCCCAGCCGAGCAGGTCGAAGAGGGTGCGCTGGAGGCCGGTGGTCTGCACGGTGACCTTGCGGCCGTCGACGGTGATCTCGGCCCCGGCGAGGACCGGCAGCGCCGTCCCGGTGTACTCGGGCAGTTCGAAGCTGACCCGGGAGGGCCGGCCGGCGATCACCTCGGCGACGGTGCCGGTGGTGACGACCTGGCCGCCGTGCATGATGGCCAGCCGGTCGGCGAGTTCCTCCGCCTCCTCCAGGTAGTGCGTGGTGAGCAGCACGGTGGTGCCCTGGGCGCGCAGTTCGCGGACGAGCCGCCAGACGGCGGCGCGCGCCTCCGGGTCGAGGCCGGTGCTGGGCTCGTCCAGGAAGAGCACCTCGGGACGGCCGAGCAGGGCCATCGCGAGGTCGAGCCGGCGCCGCTCGCCGCCGGACAGCTGCTTGACCCGGACGCCGCGGCGGTGACCGAGGCCGACCAGCTCCAGGGCCTCCTCCACCGGGCGGGCGCCGCTGGTCATCCCGGCCCAGCTGCGGCCGGTCTCGGCGACGGTGAGGTCGCCGGGGAAGCCGCCCTCCTGGAGCATGATGCCGATCCGCGGGCGGACGGCGGCGCGCTCCCGGTGGGGGTCGTGGCCGAGCACCCGGACGGTGCCGCCGGTGGGGGCGGCCAGGCCCTCGATGAGTTCCATGGTGGAGGTCTTGCCGGCCCCGTTGGTGCCGAGCAGGGCGAACAGCTCACCGCGGCCGACGGCCAGGTCGACGCCGCGGACGGCGTGGTAGCCGGTGGTGCCGGTGCCGTAGTGGCGGTGCAGGTCGGTGACCTCGATCACGCTGTCGCCGGAGCGGAAGGGCTGGCTCGTTTCCATGCCTCCAGCCTTCCGCCGTCCCGGCCGCGCGGGCAGTGCGCGCCGTCATGACCTGGGGGTGGGGATCCACGGGTCGGCGGTGACAAATGTCATGGGCCGGGCCGCCGTGGCCGCAGCGGGAATGCGGTTCGGCCGGATTGTCCGTGGGCGGGACTTCGGCGCGACTTCGGGGGCCCTTCGGCGGGAATGTCGAAGGGCCCCCTCGATCGAGGGGGCCCTTCGTTCTGGAGCGGACGACGAGATTCGAACTCGCGACCCTCACCTTGGCAAGGTGATGCTCTACCAACTGAGCCACGTCCGCAGGTCAAACTATGGAGTTGTGCTGTGCTCGCGCACTGCGAGCGGACGACGAGATTCGAACTCGCGACCCTCACCTTGGCAAGGTGATGCTCTACCAACTGAGCCACGTCCGCACGGTGCCTGGTGGGGCACCGGCCGCCTCTCCGGATCACTCCTTTGCGGCGACGAGGAATACTCTACAGCATCGTTCGGGGTGGTCGCCCCACCCTTTCGGTCCAGGCGGGCGGGGCGACCGGTGCGCTACCCGGGGCGGTCAGTTCGCCGCGGCGAACTCCTCGTACACGTGCTTGGGGATGCGGCCGCGGGCCGGCAGCTCCATGCCGCGCGACTGGGCCCAGGCGCGGACCGCGGCCGGGTCCGGGGTGAGCGCGGTGCGGCGGAAGGACTTTCCGGTACGGCTCTGGCGGCGGCCGGCCGCGACGAACGGAGCGAGGGCCTCCCGCAGCTTTTCCGCGTTGTCCACGGACAGGTCGATCTCGTACGACTTCCCGTCGACGCCGAAGTGGACGGTTTCCGCCGCGGCGCCGCCGTCCAGGTCGTCGGAGAGCGTGACAACTACACGCTGAGCCATGGGTGTCAATCCTCTCGGGCAATTCGGCCGCTGGTCCGCGGGGTGCGTCCGGGGGCCTGATGTGCACCACTCGCGTAAGCGCATACGGGCAGGCCTGGTGGCCTGCCGGATACGCAGCACTTGCCGCGACAGGTGGCCCTATTCTGCACCCGAAGGGGGTCGAAATCGAAGAGTCCGGCATTCTTTTCCGGATATTCACGTGTCTTCGCCGGGATGCCGGATACCGGAGTGCCGACGGGTCGATCTGTCCCGGAGTGCCGTATTCGGGTGTTCTTCGGGTGTTCTCGTTCCGGGGTCCGAATCCGCTGAAACCGGCCGGCCCGGGCGGGGGTCGGCGGGCCCGGATCCCTTGTCGCGTAAGGGTCTCGGGTCTACGCGCGTCGCTATCCCCGGCCAGCAATCCTGCCCGAAACCCCCGGTAGTCTGGGGTTCCCCCGCCTCACCGAAGACACCACCGGGAGTGCCAGTGGCACGCGTCGTAGTCGACGTCATGCTCAAGCCGGAGATCCTCGACCCCCAGGGACAGGCGGTGCAGCGTGCACTGCCCCGCCTCGGATTCACCGGGATCGCCGACGTCCGCCAGGGCAAGCGTTTCGAGCTGGAAGTGGAGGGCCCGGTCGACGACGCCGCGCTCGCCCGTATCCGCGAAGCCGCCGAGACCTTTCTCGCCAACACCGTGATCGAGGACTTCACCGTCCGGGTCGAGGAGGCGGCGAAGTGACCACCCGCGTGGGCGTCGTCACTTTCCCCGGCTCCCTCGACGACCGCGACGCCCAGCGCGCGGTCCGTCTGGCCGGCGCCGAGCCGGTCGCCCTCTGGCACCGTGACAAGGATCTCCACCAGGTCGACGCCGTCGTCCTGCCGGGCGGATTCAGTTACGGCGACTATCTGCGCTGCGGCGCGATCTCCCGCTTCTCGCCGGTCATGGAGACCGTCATCGGGCAGGCGAAGCTGGGAATGCCGGTCCTCGGTATCTGCAACGGCTTCCAGGTGCTCTGCGAATCGCACCTGCTGCCCGGCGCGCTCACCCGCAACGACTCGCTGCACTTCGTCTGCCGCGACCAGAAGCTGAGCATCGAGAACGCCGGCACCGCGTGGACCCGGGATTACTCGGCGGGCCAGGAAATCGTCGTTCCGCTGAAGAACGGCGAGGGCCGGTTCGTCGCCGACGAGCACGTCCTGGACGAACTGGAGGCGGAGGGCCGGGTGGTCGCCCGTTACCTGGACGTCAACCCGAACGGTTCGTACCGCGACATCGCGGGCATCACCAACGCCGCCGGCAATGTCGTCGGCCTGATGCCGCACCCGGAGCACGCCGTGGAGCCGCTCACCGGTCCGACCGTCGAGGGCCTGGGCTTCTTCACTTCCGTCCTGAAGCAGCTGGTGAACGCCTGATGAGCCTCGACACCGTCAAGAACGCCGAGCAGACCCCGGACGTCGCCCAGCCCTGGGCCGAACTCGGCCTCAAGGAGGACGAGTACGCGCGCATCCGGGAGATTCTCGGCCGCCGCCCGACCGGCGCCGAACTCGCGATGTACTCGGTCATGTGGTCGGAGCACTGTTCGTACAAGAGCAGCAAGGTCCACCTGAAGCAGTTCGGCGAGAAGAAGCCCGACTCGGACGCGATGCTCGTCGGCATCGGCGAGAACGCCGGTGTGGTCGACGTCGGCCAGGGTTACGCGGTGACCTTCAAGGTCGAGTCGCACAACCACCCGTCGTACATCGAGCCCTACCAGGGCGCGGCCACCGGCATCGGCGGCATCGTGCGCGACATCCTGGCGATGGGCGCCCGCCCGGTCGCCGTGATGGACCCGCTGCGGTTCGGTGCGGCCGACCACCCGGACACCCGGCGCGTGCTGCCCGGGATCGTCGCGGGCATCGGTGGCTACGGCAACTGCCTGGGCCTGCCGAACATCGGCGGCGAGGTCGTCTTCGACTCCTGCTACCAGGGCAACCCGCTGGTCAACGCGCTGTGCGTGGGCGTCATGAAGCACGAGGACATCCACCTCGCGCAGGCCTCCGGCGCCGGCAACAAGGTCATCCTGTACGGCGCCCGCACCGGCGGCGACGGCATCGGCGGCGTCTCGGTGCTCGCCTCCGAGACCTTCGACGACACCAAGCCGACCAAGCGCCCGGCGGTCCAGGTCGGCGACCCGTTCCAGGAGAAGCTCCTGATCGAGTGCACCCTGGAGATCTTCCGGGAGAAGCTCGTCAAGGGCATCCAGGACCTCGGCGGCGCCGGCCTGTCCTGCGCCACCAGCGAGCTGGCCTCGGCCGGCTCCGGCGGCATGCGGGTCGAGCTGGACACCGTGCCGCTGCGCGACAACACGCTCTCGCCGGAGGAGATCCTCATGAGCGAGTCGCAGGAGCGCATGTGCGCCATCGTCGAGCCCGACAAGGTCGACCGCTTCCTGGAGATCTGCGAGAAGTGGGACGTCATCGCCACCGTCATCGGTGAGGTGACCGACGGCGAGCGCCTGGAGATCTTCTGGCACGGCGAGCTCGTCGTCGACGTGCCGCCGCGCACCGTCGCCCACGAGGGCCCGACCTACCAGCGTCCGTACGCCCGCCCGAGCTGGCAGGACGCGCTGCAGGCCGACGCCCCCACCGGCGAGCGGCTGGCCCGCCCGACCACCGGCGAGGGCCTCAAGGCCGACCTGCTGAAGGTCGCCGGCTCCCCGAACCAGGCCTCCAAGTCCTGGATCACCGACCAGTACGACCGCTACGTGCTCGGCAACACCGTGCTCTCGGTCGGCGAGGACTCGGGCATGATCCGGATCGACGAGGAGACCAACCTCGGCGTCTCGGTCGCCACCGACGGCAACGGCCGCTACGCCAAGCTGGACCCGTACACCGGCGCCCAGCTGGCCCTCGCCGAGGCCTACCGCAACGTCGCGGCCGGCGGCGCCAAGCCGCTCGCGGTCTCCGACTGCCTCAACTTCGGCTCCCCCGAGGACCCGGACGTGATGTGGCAGTTCGCCGAGGCCACCCGTGGCCTGGCCGACGCCTGCCTGGTGCTCGGCACCCCGGTCACCGGCGGCAACGTCTCGCTGTACAACCAGACCGGCGAGGTCGCCATCCACCCGACCCCGGTGGTCGCGGTGCTCGGCGTCATCGACGACGTCACCCGGCGCACGCCGATCGCCTTCACCGAGGAGGGGCAGCTGCTCTACCTGCTCGGTGACACCGCGGACGAGCTCGGCGGCTCGGCCTGGTCGCAGGTGGTCCACGACCACCTCGGCGGCCTGCCGCCCAAGGTCGACCTGGAGCGCGAGCGGCTGCTCGGCGACATCCTGATCGCCGCCTCGCGCGACGGCATGATCGACGCCGCGCACGACCTCTCGGACGGCGGCCTCGGCCAGGCGCTCGTCGAGAGCTGCCTCAAGGGCGGCCGCGGCGCGCGGATCATCGTGCCCGAGGGCGTGGACCCGTTCGTCCTCCTGTTCTCGGAGTCGGCCGGCCGCGCCGTCGTGGCCGTGCCGCGCAGCGAGGAGCTCCGGTTCAACGACATGTGCACCGCGCGCGGCCTGCCGGCCACCCGCATCGGTGTCGTGGACGGTGAATCCCTGGACGTCCAGGGCCAGTTCACCGTCTCGCTGGCCGAGCTGAAGGACGCCCACACCGGCGTCATCGAGGCTCTGCTCGCCTGATCGCGGCGGCCCCCCGTGGGCGGCCTCCGAGGGGCGGACGGTTCGGTCGAACCGTCCGCCCCTCGGCGTATGTTGGGGCCCATGCCTCCCAAACCCCGTACGTACCAGCCCGCGAAGGTGATCGCCGCCCTGGTCGCGCAGACCGGCGCGCTGCGTACCGCCGTCCACGAGCTCTGCGCCCGCCCGGACGCCGCGGAGCGGCTGGCCCGGCCGACCAGGATGGGGGAGTGGACGGTCCGCGAGTTGCTCGCCCACCTCGCCGTCCAGATCGACTGGGTCCCGGCGCACTTCGACGATCCGCAGGAGGGCCGGCCGCCGCTGGACCTGCCGGGCTGGGTGGCCGCGGTCGGCACGGTCGCGCCGCTGCTCGACGAGCAGGCGCGGGCGACGGCCCGGGGCGAGTTCGCCGGGGATCCAGCCTCGGTGGCGCAGGCCTTCGACCGGGCCGCGAGCGGACTGGTCCACCTGCTCTCCGAGGACGGAGTCCGGGACCCGCAGCGCCGGTTCGAGATCCGGCTCGGCTCGATGACGCTCGCCGACATGCTGGTGACCCGGCTGGTGGAGACCGTCGTGCACGCCGACGACCTGGCGGCGGCGCTCGGCCTCGACGGCTTCCCGCACGACCGGCAGGCCGTCGCCGCCGTCACCCGGCTGCTGGCCGACGCCTTCGCCGAGCGCGCCCCCGGCGGCGCGGTCGAGCTGCGGATCCCGCCGTACGCCGTCGTGCAGGCCGTCGAGGGGCCCCGGCACACCCGGGGGACCCCGCCGAACGTGGTCGAGACCGATCCGCTGACCTGGATCCGGCTGGCCACCGGCCGGGCGGACTGGGCGGCCGCGGTGGACGCCGCGGCGGTCTCCGCCTCCGGCGAGCGCAGCGACCTGCGGGCCTACCTGCCGGTGCTCGGGTAGCCGGGGCCGGTGCCGGGCGTCGAGGCCTCGGCGTGGGCCTCGGCGGGGCGGCCCTGCGCAGCGGCGCTCCGGGGTACGGCGCTCCGGGCTACGGCACCGACGGCCCGCTCAGGTAGGTGCCGTTCTCCGAGTACGGCCAGGCGTTCGGCGCGCAGCCCTTGAGCCCGTAGATCTGCTGCATCATCGCGGGTGCCGGCTGGCCCGGGCCGGGGCAGCCCTCGTGCCCGTGGCCTATCCGGTGGCCGACCTCGTGGTTGACGATCAGCGCCCGGTACTCGTCGATCGAACCGCTGAACTGCGGTGAACCGGTGTTCCAGCGCTTGGAGTTGACGAGCACCTGGTTGCCGACGTTGCAGTTCACCTCGCCGTGGGTGTCCAGGCCGGAGGCGCCGCAGATCCTGTCCACGGTGGCCGGCGAGGCGATCTTCACGGTGAAGTCGTAGCCGCCGCCGGCGACCAGTTGGAAGCCGTTCTTGCGGTCGTTGGTCCAGCCGCGCTTGTCGCCGAGGACGCCGTGGATCTGGGTGGCGGCGGCCGGGGCGTCGATGCCTATGCCGTCCTCGACCTCCACCCGGTAGCGGCGCACGTTGCCGCGTCCGACCGGCTGGGCGGTGGCGGGGGCGATGCTGAAGGTGCCCGCGCCCTTGGCCGGGCCCGGGTCGGGCGCGGTGGGCGTGGGGGTGGGTTCCGGGGTCGGGGCGGGCGGCGCGCTCGGGGTGTCGGCCGCGGTCGGCGTCGGCGTGGCGGGCACGGGGGTCTGCTCGGCGGGCGGGGCGACCCGTGCCTGGGCGGTCGGCCCGGCGTCGGGCGCATCGGCGGAACGATTCAGCACGACCGCCGTACCGCCCAGCACCGCCACCGTCGTGACCAGTGCCGCGAGCATGCCAGGCCCGAGTCTGCGCCGTTGCCGTCGGCGTCGGCGGCCGCCCTGGGAGTTCTTGCGTCGGGCGGCGGATCGGGCTGCGGGCACGATCGACACCCTGGCATGGCGAACGGGTGAATGTCCACATACCGGGTATGCAGGCACCGTCACCCGGTGCCGAACCCGGGAGGGCGGTTGACCCCAGCGCCTCGGGTGGCAGACTGCCTGCATGGCGATTCACCGGAATCTTCTCGACGGCCCCGACCCGACCCTTCTCCCGGAGGACGAGCAGCCCTACCGCATGCTGGCGGAGGAGTCGGCCTCACCCACCCAGGTGGCCGCCGACTTCCCGACCTTCTGCCTGGCCTGGGCGATGCTCGCCGACGACGCCTACGCGGCCGGCCGCTACGTCGAGTCCTACGCCTACGCCCGCACCGGTTACCACCGCGGCCTGGACGCGCTGCGCCGCAGCGGCTGGAAGGGCCACGGGCCGGTGCCGTGGGAGCACCGCGGGAACCGCGGCTTCCTGCGCTGCCTGGCGGCGCTCGCGCGGGCCGCCGGCGCGATCAAGGAGACCGAGGAGGAGGCCCGCTGCTGGCAGTTCCTGAAGGACAGCAGCGCGGAGGCGTACGCGGAGCTGAAGCAGTAGGACACCCACACACGTGTGCCCCCCGGTGGACTCACCGGGGGGCACCTCCGCGTACGCACGGTGGCCGGGCGCTCAGCCCGGCCACCGGGCTCACTTCAGGCGGTTGCCGGCCGAGCGCAGCTGCTGCGCGGCCTCGACCACGCGGGAGGCCATGCCCGCCTCGGCGAGCTTGCCCCAGGTGCGCGGGTCGTAGGTGCTCTTCTTGCCGACCTCGCCGTCGACCTTCAGCACGCCGTCGTAGTTGCGGAACATGTGGTCCACGACCGGGCGGGTGAAGGCGTACTGGGTGTCGGTGTCCAGGTTCATCTTCACGACGCCGTTCTCCAGCGCGGTGGCGATCTCCGCCGCGGTCGAGCCCGAGCCGCCGTGGAAGACGAAGTCGAACGGGTCGGTCTTGCCGTACTGCTTGCCGATCGCGTCCTGCAGCTCGCGCAGCAGCTCCGGCTTCAGCACGACGTTGCCCGGCTTGTAGACGCCGTGCACGTTGCCGAACGAGGCGGCCAGCAGGTAGCGGCCCTTCTCGCCCAGGCCCAGCGCCTCGGCGGTGCGCACGGCGTCGTTGACGGTGGTGTACAGCTCGTCGTTGATCTCGTGCGTGACGCCGTCCTCCTCGCCGCCGGTCGGGGTGATCTCGACCTCAAGGATGATCTTGGCGGCGGCGGCCTGGGCCAGCAGCTCCTGGGCGATGGCCAGGTTGTCGGCGAGGGTCTCGGCCGAGCCGTCCCACATGTGCGACTGGAACAGCGGGTTCTGGCCCTTGGCCACGCGCTCGGCGGAGATCGCCAGCAGCGGGCGGACGTAGCCGTCCAGCTTGTCCTTCGGGCAGTGGTCGGTGTGCAGCGCGACGGTGATGTCGTACTTGGCGGCGACGATGTGCGCGAACTCGGCCAGCGCCACGGCGCCGGTCACCATGTCCTTGTTGTGCTGGCCGCCCAGGAACTCCGCGCCACCGGTCGAGATCTGGATGATGCCGTCGCTCTCGGCCTCGGCGAAACCACGCAGTGCGGCGTGCAGGGTCTGCGACGACGTGACGTTGATGGCCGGGTAGGCGAACTTGCCCGCCTTGGCCCGGTCCAGCATCTCGTTGTAGACCTCGGGAGTTGCGATGGGCATGCGATCCGCTCCTGTCGGGTTGCGGCGTACGGACGGTGCTGTCCGACGCTGTGTACGCCTTCGGTACGACTCCGTGCCGGCCGCCGACGCGCGGCGCTGCGGTGTGGCTCTCCGGCACCAAGGTTCGAGGCGACCTCCGCGGTACGGCGATGAGGGTGGTGTGCCGCTGCGGACCGGACGCCTGGGCCATCTTCCCAGACTCGTGCCCGCAGGTCAGCAGGAGCCCGCCAGTCGGACCGTCGCCGCCGGCGGTGCGGACCGCCCCGCGTGCGACGCCGGGAGGACACCGGATCCACCCGCCGGGCGAAGCCTTCGTACAGGACGGCCCGCTATCCTGCGCCCGTGGACTCTTACCAGCTGGCCGTCAACCTGCTCGACGCCAAATCACTGATCTCGTCCCTCGGCGCCATCGGGCTGATCGCGATCATCTTCGCGGAGACCGGCCTGCTGGTCGGGTTCTTCTTCCCGGGTGACTCACTGCTGATCATCGCGGGCGTCGCCGCCTCGAACGCCGCCTCGTCGGTGCTCGGCGACGGCGCCAAGCTGCCGATCGCCGTCCTGCTCATCGGGACCCCGGTGGCCGCGATCGCCGGCGCCCAGCTCGGGCACCTGATCGGGGTCAAGGTCGGGCCGAAGATGTTCGACAAGCCCGATTCGAAGATCTTCCGGCGCGAGTACGTGCTGAAGGCGGAGGAGTACTTCAACAAGTTCGGGCCCGGCAAGGCCGTGGTGCTGGCCCGCTTCATGCCGATCGTCCGCACCTTCCTCAACCCGGTCGCCGGCACCCTGGAGATGCCCGCCAGGACGTTCTTCCTGTGGAACGTCATCGGCGGTGTGCTGTGGACCGAGTCCATGCTGCTGATCGGCTACTTCTTCGGCGACGCGCTCGCCCCGGTGATCGACAAGTACCTGATCCCGGCGGTGCTGCTGATCGTCCTGCTCTCGGTCTCGCCGATCCTGATCGAGGTCCTGCGCGAGCGCAAGAAGAAGAAGGCCGGTGGCGTGGAGAGCGCCGATGCCGACACGGACACCGTGCAGAGCGGCGGCGGCCGCCACCGGCGGGGCTGAGCACCGGGGCTTCCGGGCACCTGCCGAGGGGCCGGGTCCTGTTTCACGTGAAACAGGACCCGGCCCCTCGTGTGTCTCAGGCGTCCGGGCGTCGGGCCGTTCGGGCTCAGAGGCCCAGGTCGTCCAGGGTGTACGCGGTCACGTAGGGCAGGCCCTGCGCCTCGACCGCGGCCGCGCCGCCGCGCTCCACGATCACCGCGACGCCGACCACCTCGGCGCCCGCCTCGCGCAGCGCCTCGACGGCGGTCAGCACCGAGCCGCCGGTGGTGGAGGTGTCCTCGACCGCCAGCACCCGGCGGCCCTTGACCTCCGGGCCCTCGATCCGGCGCTGCAGGCCGTGCGCCTTGCCCGCCTTGCGGACCACGAAGGCGTCCAGCTCACGCCCGCGCGCGGCGGCGGCGTGCAGCATCGCGGCGGCCACCGGGTCGGCGCCCAGGGTCAGACCGCCGACGGCGTCGTACTCCAGGTGCGAGGTCGCGTCCAGCATCACCCGGCCGACCAGCGGGGCGGCCTGGCCGTCCAGCGTGATCCGGCGCAGGTCGACGTAGTAGTCGGCCTCCTTGCCGGAGGAAAGGGTGACCTTGCCGTGCACGACGGCCTTGTCCTTGATCTGTGCCAGCAGGGCGTCGCGGTCGTTGCTCATGAGCGTTCAGTCTAGTCCGCTCCCGGGTCGGTCAGCGGCGACGCAAGGCCCTGACCAGCACCACGGCGCCGCCCAGCAGGGCCACCCCGCCGCCGATCACCCACGGCACGGCGTTCCGGCCGCCCGAACCCGGCACCACGATCCCGCCGGCCTCGCCGCCCCAGCGGGACGCCGCCCGGGCCCGGGCACTGCGGGCCGGCAGCGCCGGGGCGTACCGTCCGCGCGGCGGGGCGTGGTCCACCTCCTCGGCCGACCGGCCGACGATGCTGCGGCGCACCGGGCCGCCGCCCGCCGGCTCGTCCTCGTACTCGAACAGCGGCTCGGCGGGGAGCTCCTCGGCGACGCCCTCCTCGTGCCCGTCGTCGCCGGTGGCGCCGGTGGGCAGGCCGAAGCGCTCGGCGTCGGCGTCGGAGAAGGCGATCAGGTCGGACAGGTCGTCGTCGAGGTCGTCGCCGGGCTGGTCCTGGTGCTCCTCGATGAAGACCACGTCGGCGTCGTCGGCGTCGTCGGCGCCGTCGGAGCCGTCGTTGTCGGTGTCGGCCGTGGTGTCGGCGTCGGTGCCCGTCTCCGGGGCGCCCTCGCCCTCGCCCTCGCCGTCGCTCTCCGGCTCCTGCTCGGCGTCCGGGGAGGCGAGCGCGGCGGCGAAGCGGTCCAGCAGCCGGCGGCCGGTGGCGTCGAGGGTCTCCTCGTCGAACTCGGTGAGCCGGCCGGTGGCGCTCAGGTCACCCGTGAAGCGGACCACCGCGGTGCCGTCCTCGGCGCCGTCCGCGACGCTGACCCGGACGGTGGCGGTCGCCTCGCCGCTGCCGCGGGCCTCCTGGCCCTCGGCGAACACGGTCAGCACGCCCTCGCGCCCCTCGATCAGCGACAGCACGCCCTTGTAGGTGATGGTGGAGCCGCCGATGCGCAGCTTCAGCCGGCCGCCGATCTCCTCCGCCGGCCCGGCACCGACCGCGGCCGGTTCGGTGCTCAGCCCAGGCACGCTACGGGCCAGCAGAGCCGGATCCTGCAGGGCCTGCCGCACCAACTCGGCGGACATCGGGACGACAACCTCATGCTCCATGCCACGGAGCCTACCGACCCAACCCCGCACGGTCCCTACCTACCGCCACCCGACTTCCCCGTCCCGCCCCCGGCCGGCCCTGCCCTCAGCGGGGCCCGAGCAGGGTGAGGGCGGCCGGGGGGCGGGTGGGGCGGAGGGCGGTGAGGCGGGCGGCCGAGCTGCGGAGGCCGTCGGGGGTGAGGGCGCGGGGCGGTGGCGCGTCGGGGGCGAGGGCGAGCGGGGGTCGGGCGGCGGCCGCGAGGAGGAAGTGCTGGGCGGTGTCCGGCGGGTCGGCGCGGCAGCTCGCGGTGGCGCCGCCCTGGACGGCGTACGGGACGGTCTGCAGCCCCGCCGTCCGCAGACCGGACTCGATCTGCCAGAGGCCACCCGCGTCGCCGCCGCCCCGGACGGCGACGCGGCCGCCGGGGGAGAGCAGCCGGGTGGCGAGGCCGTAGAACTCCTGGGAGTGGAAGGTGACCGGTCCGCCGTCGGCGGGTGCGGGCAGGTCGGCGAGCACCACGTCGTAGGTGCCGTCGGCCGCGGCGGCGCCGCCGCGCAGCCAGGCCATCGGGTCGGCGGCGGTGGTGTGGACGCGGGGGTCGTCGAGGGAGTGGCCGGTGAGGGCGGCGAGCCCCGGGTCGGTGCGGGCGAGCCGGGGGAGTGCGGGGTCGGCGTCGACGAGCCGGACGGAGCGGACGCCGTGGTGCCGGAGCACCTCGCGGAGGGCGAGCCCGTCGCCGCCGCCGAGGAGCAGGATCCGGGCGTCCGGTCCGGCGGCCATCGCCGGGTGGACCAGGGCTTCGTTGCCGCGGTACTCGTCGGGTCCGCAGACGGCGAGCCGTCCGCCGAGGTAGAGCCGGAGCGGGCCTTCGGCGGGGCCGGTGAGCACGATCTCCTGGTAGTGGCTGCGGGTGGCGAAGCGGACCTGGGCGCCGTAGAGGGCGTGCCGGGCGGAGCGTTCGATGGCGTCGGAGCCGGCGGCGGCCGCGGCGAGCAGGGCGAGGACGAGCGCGCAGCCGCCCCAGAGCAGGAGTCGTAGCCGGGGGGTGGGTTCCTCGCGGAAGAGCCAGAGCACGACGGCGGCTCCGGCGACGGCGTTGACGGCGCCGGTGACGAGGGCGCCGGTGCCGGGCCCGAGGCCGGGGAGGATGAGGAAGGGGAAGGCGAGGCCGCCGATCAGCGCGCCCACGTAGTCGGCGGCGAAGAGGTCGGCGGCGGCGCGCCCGGCGTCCTCGCGCCGGATCCGCTGGATGAGGGTCATCAGGAGCGGGATCTCGGCGCCGATGAGGATGCCGATGAGGCAGGTGAGGCCGACCATGGCGGCCTGGTAGCGGCCGATCCAGGCCCAGCAGGAGTAGAGCGCGAGGACGGAGAGGCCGCCGGTGAGCGCGAGGGCGCATTCGACCAGGGCGAAGGCGGTGGCGGGCCGTCGGGTGAGGCGTTTGGCGAGGAGTGAGCCGAGGCCCATCGCGAACACCATGACGGAGAGCACGACGGAGGTCTGGGTGACCGAGTCCCCGAGCAGGTAGTCGCCGAGTGCCACGAGTTCGAGTTCGTAGACGAGTCCGCAGGCCGCGCAGACGAACGCGGCCAGCAGGACGGTCAGGCGGGCCAGCCGGGGGTGGGAGCGCAGCCGGGACCGACGGCGGGCGGGCAGGGGGGCGAGGCTCCGCCCGGGCCGGGGTGGGGCGCCGTCGTCGATGTCCACTCGCGAGCGGGCGGGTGGACCGGCCGGATGGTTGATCACGAACAAACGCTAGGGGACGTTCGGGACGGATAGCTGCGTCCATTCGACGGACAGTGCAGGATGCCGCGTTGACGAATCGTTCCTGCGTACGATTCATAGGCTGTAGCCGGATCGGCCCCCTTGGTCGGATCGGCGGCCGTCATGCTTCGGACACCACCAGCGAGGACCGGGTGCAGACCAGCTGGCCCTCCTGCGGGTAGGCGTGCCAGGTGCGCCAGAGCAGCCGGTCCACGCCGCCCTGGGTGACCAGCGCGGTGAAGGCGCTCGGGTCGCCCGGGAACACCCCGGCCAGGCCGCGCGGGTGCCCCTCGACCAGGGCCAGCAGTTCCTGGGCGCGGGCCGCGAAGTCGTGCGGGGGCAGCGCCTCGATCCGGGCCGCGAACTCGTACTCCCAGCCGCCGACCTGCTTGGCCACCCGGGCCGGCAGCGGGGTGCGACGGCCGGGCAGGCAGGCGACGGTCTCCAGGCACCTGCCCGGGCCGGCGGCGATCACCACCTGGTGCGAAGCGCCCAGCAGCCGCAGTTGGAGGGTGCCGGACCTGCCCGGGCGGCCGCCTCCGTCGAGTCTCAGGTCGCGGACCGCGAGAGCGGGCAGCGGTTCGCCGCCCAGGCACCAGGCCAGGTCACCGGCGCGGGTGTCCGTGTAGGAGGTCTGCAGTGTGGTGAGCATGCTCGGCTCCGCGTTTCAGCTCCGTGCGCGCCCGCCGAGCAGCATCGAGTAGGCCTAGGCGATGGCGAGGCTGTTCGTGGCTGTGCGGCCCTGGGCGCGGCCGACCGTGGAAGGAAGGATTCCGGCTGGAGATTCAGCAGCAGAGAAGCACGAATACGCCGGGTCCGTCGGTGATTTACCCAACTTTGTCAAGCATTCACCGGTTAGAGCACACCAGCTCCCCGGCTCTGATCGACCCGGTGTGCGACTCTGCACAGCGCGCGCCCCTCTCACCGGTTCGTGCGCCGTGCACGCCGGTAGTGAGCCGTGGACACGGCCCGCACGCCTCCGCCCTGCGTGCGCCGGGCGCGCAGGGCGGGGCGGACGTTCCGGAGAGGTCGGCGGAATTGTCTCAGAGGCATCAACACGGCATGGTCGTCAGGAGAGTTGACGATCAATCATCCGCCCTGTCGGGCCATCATTGCTCCCCTCGCGACCGGGGGTCGATCGGTGCGAGGACCCCGAGCCGGTCCTCGACCGCTTGGGCCGCCGCCAGGCAGAGGTCCTCGCGGAACGCTCGCCCGACGAGTTGCACCCCGGTCGGCAGGCCGTCGGCCAGGCCGGTGGGCACCGCCACCGCGGGCAGCCCCGCGAAGCTGGTCGCCTTGCACAGCCGCATCGCCGTGCGGACCAGCTCCCACCCCGCGGCGTCCCGGGACTCGACGCCCGGTTCCACCGGTGGCTCGGTGAACACCGGTCCGAGCAACAGCGGGTACTCGTCCAGGAATTCGGCCCAGGAGCGGCGGATGCCGAGCCAACTCCCCATCAGCTGCACGAGTTCGTCGGCCGTCGCGGGCGGAGTCCGCGCCATCGTCATGTCGATGTAGCGGTCGCCGCCCGGGCCGAGCAGGGTGCGCACCGCGGGCCACCCGGGCGCGAACTCGGTCATCACGATCCGGTCGCAGACGTCCAGGGTCTCGTCGATCCGCGGGACGTCCGCCACCTCGCGCACGTCGTACCCGGCGTCCCGCAGCGCCGCCGCCGCGCGTTCGACCGCGGCCCGGACCGTCGGGTGGACGCCGTGTCCGCCCGGGTCCGCCACGACCGCGACCTTCACCGGTCCGGGCAGCGGCTCGCCGTAGCGCGGCACGGGCAGGGCCCGCGGGTCGCGCGGATCGGGGCCGGCCAGCACCTCGTAGGCGAGCCGCAGGTCGGCGACGCTCCGGGCGAGCGGGCCGTCGGTGACCAGCCACTGGGCGGCCGGGCCCGGGTCCTGCGGCCCGAACGCGCGGTGGTCGGCGGGGAAGCGGCCGGTGGACGGCTTCAGCCCGGCGACCCCGCAGAACGCGGCCGGGACGCGGATGGAGCCGCCGGAGTCGTTGCCGAGCCCGAGCGCGGCCAGGCCGGTCGCGACGGCCGCGCCGTCACCGCCGCTGCTGCCGCCCGGGGTGCGGCCGGGCTCCCACGGATTGGCGGTGTCCCCGTACAGCTCGCTGCGGGTGTGCATCCCGGCCAGGATCAGGGTCGGCATGTTGCTGTGCCCGATCGGTACGGCCCCGGCCGCGCGGAGCCGGGCCACCGGGGGAGCGTCGGCCCGCGCCACCAGGTCGCGGAAGCGTGGCACCCCGAAGGTGGTCGCCACCCCCTCGACGGCGGTGGTCTCCTTCACCGTGAACGGCACGCCCGCCAGCGGGCCAAGCTCCTCACCCGCGGCCCGCGCCCGGTCGAGCCGCCGCGCCTGCGCGCGGGCGCGCTCCGCCAGGACCTGGGTGACGGCGTTGACCTGCGGGTTCACCGCATCGATCCGCTCCAGGTGGCTGTCGAGCAGTTCGACGGCCGAGACCTCTCCGCTGCGTACCGCCGCCGCCTGCGCGGTGGCCGTCAGGCGCCACAGGGCGTCCGGCATGATGTGCTCCCCTCTTCGTACCGATGCACTCGTATCGGTACCGTAGCCTGGGACCCGATACGAGCGCATCGAATAAACCGGAGGCGGGGCCCGTGCCCAGACAGGTGGACCACGAGAGCCGGCGCCGGCGGATCGCCGAGGCGGTCTGCCGGCTCGCCGACGAGCGCGGCCTGGAGGGGGTGACCCTGCGCGACGTGGCCGACCGCGCGCAGGTCTCGGCCGGCGCCGTCCAGCGCTGCTTCCGGACCAAGGACGAGATGCTGCGCTTCGCCCTCGGCTACGTCGGCGAGCGGATCACCGCCCGGGTCCGGACGCCCCCCGCCGCCGACCCGGCGCCGACGGCCGCCGCCGCCCTGGCGCACGCGGCCACCGAGGTGGCGCTGCTCGGCGAGGGGCAGCGCTCCGAGGCGCGGGTCTGGCTGGCCTTCGTCGCCCAGGCCGCCGTCGACGAACGGCTGGCCGGGCCGCTGAACGCCGACTACGCCGCCCTGGAAGGCCTGTTCACCCGGCTGATCGCCGAGGCGTCGCCGACCGCCGGCCCGGACGCCGTCCGGGAGGCCAGGGCACTGCTCGCCCTGGCCGACGGGCTCACCACGCACGTCCTCGTCGGCCGCCTCACCGCCCCCGAGGCCCGGGCGATCCTGCACGCCCATCTGGCTGGTCTAGGGCGGGGCTGACCATTCCCGTCGGCCGGCCGTCGGATCAGAGGCGCTGCAGCCGTGACACCGCCTCCTCCAGCACGGAGTCCTTCTTGCAGAAGGTGAAGCGGACGAGGCTGCGGCCGGCCTCGGCGTTGTCGTAGAAGACGGCGTTGGGGATGGCGACGACGCCGCAGCGCTCGGGCAGGGAGCGGCAGAAGTCGATGCCGTCCTTCTCGCCGAGCGGGGTGATGTCGGTGGTGATGAAGTACGTGCCCTCGGGGGTGAACACCCGGAAGCCGGCCGAGGTGAGGCCGTCGGCCAGCAGGTCCCGCTTGCGGAGCAGGTCGGCGCGGAAGCCGTCGAAGTAGTCGTCGGGGAGTCGGAGGGCCTCGGCGACGGCGTACTGGAAGGGGCCGGCGCTGACGTAGGTGAGGTACTGCTTGGCGGTGCGGACGGCCGAGACCAGGGCCGGGCTCGCGGTGACCCAGCCGACCTTCCAGCCGGTGAAGGAGAAGGTCTTGCCGGCCGAGGAGATGGCGACGGTGCGTTCGCGCATGCCGGGCAGGGCGGCGATGGGGTGGTGGGTGGCGCCGAAGACGAGGTGCTCGTAGACCTCGTCGGTGACGACCAGGAGGTCGTGTTCGACGGCGAGGGCGGCGATGGCGGCCAGTTCGTCGGCGGTGAGGACGGTGCCGGTGGGGTTGTGCGGGGTGTTGATCAGCAGCAGCCGGGTGCGCGGGGTGATCAGGGTGCGCAGCTCGTCCAGGTCCGGGCGGAACGAGGGCGCGCGCAGGGTGAGCGGGACGCGGGTGGCGCCGGCCATGGCGATGCAGGCGGCGTAGGAGTCGTAGAAGGGTTCGAGGGCGATCACCTCGTCGCCGGGCTCCAGCAGGGCGAGCAGGGTGGCGGCGATGGCCTCGGTGGCGCCGGCGGTGACCAGCACCTCGGTGTCCGGGTCGTACGTGAGGCCGTGGAAGCGCTGCTGGTGCTCGGCGATGGCGGTGCGCAGCTCGGGGATGCCGGGGCCGGGCGGGTACTGGTTGCCGCGGCCGTTCACCACCGCGTCGGCGGCGGCCCGCGCGATCGAGGCGGGCCCGTCGGTGTCGGGGAAGCCCTGGCCGAGGTTGATCGAGCCGGTGGCCGTGGCCAGCGCCGACATCTCGGCGAAGATGGTCGTGCCCATGCCCGCCAGCCTGCGGTTCAGCAGCGGCCTGTTACCCATCGGTGGCTCCTCACGCGTCGTCGTCGGCCCCATCCTGGGACAGCCGGGGGCCGGGGACAAGGACGGCCCGACCACCTGGGGCCAAGTGGTCGGGCCGTGCTCGCGTGCCGGGGGAGGGGTCAGGCCTCGTTGGTGCCCTCGGGGGTCCCGCCCTCGCCGTCCTCGCCCTCGATGTCGTTCTGCAGGCCGAGGCGCTCGACGATCCACTGCTCGAAGCCGACGGAGGCCTGGGTCCAGTTGGCGGTGGTGGTGACGAAGTAGTCCAGGTTGACACCGGTGCCGACGATCATCTGGGCCTCGCCGATCAGGCGGACCACGCCGTCCTCGTGGGTGTGGGTGTAGACCTTGGGCCAGAGGGTCTCGCGGTTCCACTCGTCGATGAGGTCGAGGATCTCGCCCTTCTTCTCCAGCGGGTACGCGCGGTCGTAGAACGCGCGCACCGCGAAGAGCTCCTTCTGCTCGCCGCGGAACATGTAGTAGACGCGGAAGCCCTCCCAGGGGGCGGTGAGGTCGCCCTCTTCGTCCACGACGTGCTTGAGCTGCATCTGGTCCAGCAGCTGGGTGACCAGGCCCTGGTCCGGGACGATGATCGGCGGCGGGCCGGCCGGCCGCCCCTGGCCGCCGGGCTGACCGCCCTGGGGGGCGCCGAACGACGGGATGGACGACGGGTCGATGCTCATGGGGGTCCTCTTCCTCAGTGCACGTGGTGGCCGGCAATGAGAGGCCGCCCTTTCCACCTCCCATCCTGCCTCATTCGGGGCTCGCCTCACAGGGGCACCCGGGCACGCGTCGATCTTCGATCGGGGCTTTCCGGTGCCTGGTGAACGGGGCTTTGGTGACGGAGCGTGTCCGGTCGGGCAGCGCCCGGGCGAGGGTGTCGGCCGGCCCGTCCGCGAGCGCATCGCGCCTCAACTGCGCGGTGCCACGCAGAGGTTGCCCGGGCCGCCTGCTCGACTGTGCGGGCGGCCCGGACCTGCGGCGCTACTTCTCCAGCGGGCCGCGACTGCGGATGGTGAGGCGGTCGCCTTCCTCGTCCCGATCGACCAGGACGGTGTCCCCGTCGTGCACCTGGCCGGACAGGATCGCCCGGGCCAGCTGGTCGCCGATCGCGGACTGGACGAGCCGGCGCAGCGGTCGGGCGCCGTACGCCGGGTCGTAGCCGGTGAGGGCCAGCCAGTCGCGGGCGGCCTCGGAGACGTCCAGGGTGAGCCGCCGCTCGCGCAGCCGCTCGCCGAGGCGGGCCACCTGGAGGTCGACGATCCGGCTCAGCTCGGCGGTGCCCAGCGGGTCGAAGACCACGATGTCGTCCAGCCGGTTGAGGAACTCGGGCTTGAACGCCGCCCGGACGGAGTCCAGCACCAGGGCCTTCTTGCGGTCCTCCGGGATGGCCGGGTCCACCAGGAACTGACTGCCCAGGTTGGAGGTCAGGATCAGGATCGCGTTGCGGAAGTCCACCGTGCGGCCCTGGCCGTCGGTGAGCCGGCCGTCGTCCAGCACCTGGAGCAGGACGTCGAAGACCTCCGGGTGGGCCTTCTCCACCTCGTCCAGCAGCACCACGCTGTACGGGCGGCGGCGGACCGCCTCGGTGAGCTGGCCGCCCTCCTCGTAGCCGACGTACCCGGGCGGGGCGCCGACCAGGCGGGAGACCGAGTGCTTCTCGCCGTACTCGCTCATGTCG
The DNA here is from genome assembly GCF_044744365.1 of Kitasatospora sp. NPDC087314. Classification (NCBI taxonomy): domain Bacteria; kingdom Bacillati; phylum Actinomycetota; class Actinomycetes; order Kitasatosporales; family Streptomycetaceae; genus Kitasatospora; species Kitasatospora sp. NPDC087314. The sequence goes on along the minus strand of NZ_JBIUYE010000003.1, from coordinate 236,617 downwards.
ATCCGGACCATGGCCCGCTCGTCGTCGAACAGGAAGTCGGCCAGGGCCTTGGCGAGTTCGGTCTTGCCGACGCCGGTGGGGCCGAGGAAGAGGAACGAGCCGGTCGGGCGGTCCGGGTCGGCGATGCCGGAGCGGGTGCGGCGCACCGCGTCCGAGACCGCCTGCACGGCCTCCGTCTGGCCGATCAGGCGACGGCCCAACTCCTCCTCCATGCGCAGGAGTTTGGCGCTCTCGCCCTCCAGCAGGCGGCCGGCCGGGATGCCCGTCCAGGAGGCGACCACGTCGGCCACGTCGTCCGGGCCGACCTCCTCCTTCACCATCGAGGCGGAGGCGTCCTGGTCCGCGGCACGCTCCTGGGCGTCGGTGAGCTCCTTCTCGGCGGCCGGGATCTCCGCGTACATCAGCTTCGACGCCCGCTCGAAGTCCCCGTCGCGCTGGGCCCGTTCGAGCGCGCCCTGCAGGTCGTCCAGCCGCTCCTTGAGCTCGCCGACCCGGTTGAGGCTCTTCTTCTCCTGCTCCCAGCGCGCGTTCAGGGCGCTCAACTGCTCGTTCCGGTCGGCGAGATCGCGCCGCAGCCGGTCCAGCCGGTCGATCGAGGCGGCGTCCGACTCCTTCTCCAGGGCCAGCTCCTCCATTCGCAACCGGTCGACGGAGCGCTGGAGTTCGTCGATCTCGACCGGGGAGGAGTCGATCTCCATCCGCAGCCGGGAGGCCGCCTCGTCGACCAGGTCGATCGCCTTGTCCGGCAGGAAACGGGAGGTGATGTAGCGGTTGGACAGGGTGGCCGCGGCGACCAGCGCGGCGTCCGCGATCTGCACCTTGTGGTGCGCCTCGTACCGGCCCTTGAGGCCGCGCAGGATCGCGATCGAGTCCTCCACGCTGGGCTCGCCGACCAGCACCTGCTGGAAGCGGCGCTCCAGGGCCGGGTCCTTCTCGATCCGCTCGCGGTACTCGTCCAGCGTGGTGGCGCCGACCATCCGCAGCTCGCCGCGGGCCAGCATCGGCTTGAGCATGTTGCCGGCGTCCATCGCGGAGTCGCCGCCGGCACCCGCGCCGACCATGGTGTGCAGCTCGTCGATGAAGGTGACGACCTGGCCGTCGCTCTGCTTGATGTCGTTCAGGACGGCCTTCAGCCGCTCCTCGAACTCGCCGCGGTACTTGGCGCCGGCCACCATCGCGCTGAGGTCCAGCGCGACCAGCCGCTTGCCGCGCAGCGACTCCGGCACGTCGCCGGCGACGATGCGCTGGGCCAGGCCCTCGACCACGGCGGTCTTGCCGACGCCCGGCTCGCCGATCAGCACCGGGTTGTTCTTGGTCCGGCGGGAGAGGACCTGGACCACCCGGCGGATCTCCTGGTCCCGGCCGATCACCGGGTCGAGCTTGCCGTCCCGAGCGGCCTGGGTCAGGTCGGTGCCGTACTTCTCCAGCGCCTTGTAGGTGCCCTCCGGGTCCGGCGAGGTGACCCGGCCGCTGCCGCGCACGTCCTTGAACGCGGCGAGCAGCGCCTTGGGCGTCGCGCCCTGCTGCACCAGCAGCTCGGCGACGGGCCCGCCCTCGGCGGCCAGGCCGACCAGCAGGTGCTCGGTGGAGACGTACTGGTCGTCCAGGTCGTCGGCCCGCCGGCCGGCCTCGGTGAGCACCGCGAGGGTGTTCCGGGCGAGCTGCGGTGCGGCGACGGTCGAGCCCATCGCCTTGGGCAGGGCGGCCAGCTGGCGGCGCGCCTCGGCGTCGATCCGGGTGACGTTCGCCCCGACGGCCTCCAGCAGCGGCCGGGCGATGCCCTCGGGCTGCTCCAGCAGGGCGATCAGGATGTGCACCGGTTTGACGTCCGGGTTTCCGTCCGCGCCCGCCTGCCGGATCGCGGCGGACAGGGCGTCCTGCGTCTTGGTGGTGAACTTGCTGGCGTCCACTGCTGGGGGATCCTCCCTCGTCGTCCTTCAGTGCTGCTACCTACAGCATGCACTAAGTTGAGTCTATTCCGCTCAAGTTTTTACCTCGCGTGCTCAGGCCCGCTTCGTCCGGGGCGTCCGGCGGGTCAGCACCAGCAGCTCCCGGGCCGGCCCGCTCGGCCGCTGCCCGGGCGGCCACACCGCGCGCAGCGGCCGCCGCAGGTCCAGCCCCTCCGCCAGCGGCACCTCCACCAGCCGCCGGGTGGCCAGCTCCTCCACCACCGCCAGTTCGCTCAGGCAGACCGGCCCGGCCCCGGTCATCGCCGCCGCCTTCAACGCGGTGGACGAGGCCAGCTCCAGCCGGGGCCGCACCGCGCTCCCGTACGGCGCCAGCGCCATCTCCAGCACCTCCCGGGTGCCGGAGCCCGACTCGCGCAGCGCCAGCGGGGTGGCCGCCAGCTCGGGCCCGGTCAGCGGCGTCCGGCGGCGTGCCCACGGGTGGCCGGGCGCCACCACGACCACCAGCCGGTCCGCCGCCACCACCGCGCCGGCCAGCCCGGGCGGGGTGGACGGGCCCTCGACGAAGCCGAGGTCGGCGTCCCCGGCCAGTACGTGCCCGGCGACCTCCGCCGAGTTCGCCGTCCGCAGTGTCACCGACGTCCCCGGACTGACCTCGGCCAGCGCCAGCAGCCAGCCCGGCATCAGGTACTCGGCGACGGTCAGGCTGGCCACCACCCGCAGCTTGGCGTCCCGCCGCTCGCGCAGCGCGTCGATCCCGGCGTCCAGCGACTGCGCCGCCTCCACCACCTGCCGGGCCCACTCGACCACCAGCCGGCCCGCCTCGGTCGGCTTGCTGCCCCGGGGGGAGCGCTCCAGCAGCGGGACACCGACCTGCCGCTCCATGCCCTTGATCCGGGCGCTGGCGGTCGGCTGGCTGACGCCCAGCTCGGCCGCCGCCCGTCCGACGCTGCCCAGCCGGGCCACCGCGAGCAGCAGTTCCAGGGCACCGAGCTCGGGGACGCGGGGGGAGAGGGCCATAGGTTCAGGCTATGTCCTCATAGAGCCCGCGGCGCTACCGGAGCCCCGCCCGGGGCGGCACGGTGGAACCATGTCCACCTTGGCCGATGCCCGCCCGCTCGCCCGTCCCTCGCTGAACGCCCGCCTCGCCCGCCTCGACCTCTCCCAGCTCGGTCCCAACTGGTACGCCGCCGTCATGGGCACCGCGATCCTGGGCAACGGCGCCGCCGTCCTGCCGGTCCGGCTGCCCGGGCTCACCGGCTTCGGCGTGGTGATGTGGGCGCTCGGACTCGCCGCCCTGCTGGTGCTGGGCGCGGCCCGGCTGGTCCACCTCACCCGGCACCGCGAGGCCGCCCGCACCCAGCTGCTGGACAACCCGGCCACCGCCGTCTTCTACGGCTGCCCGCCGATGGCCCTGCTCTCGGTCGGCCTCGGCACCCTGCTGCTCGGTTCCCGGGTGATCGGCACCGGCCCCGCGGTGGCCGTCGACGCCGTGCTGTGGGGCGTCGGCACCCTGTACGCGCTGGCCGTCGCCGGCGGCATCCCGTACCTGATGATCACCCGGCACCCGGTCTCCGCCCTGGAGGCCAACCCGACCTGGCTGCTGCCGGTGGTCGCCCCGCTGGTCGCCTCCGCCACCGGCCCGGCGCTCATCCCGCACCTGCCGGCCGGGCCGGCGCAGCAGGCGATGCTGTACGGCTGCTGGGCCCTCTTCGGGGTCGGCCTGCTGGCCACCCTGGTGCTGCTGCCCGTGGTCTTCACCGGGCTGTTCCACAGCAAGCTGCCCACCCTGGTGCTCACCCCCTCGCTGTTCCTGGTGCTCGGCCCGCTCGGCCAGTCCGTCACCGCCGTCCACCAACTCGCCGACGCCGCCCGGCCGGTGCTGCCCGCCCTGGCGCCGACCATGCTCCCCTTCGCCGAGCTGTACGGCGTCGCGGTGATCGGCGTCGCGATGCTCTGGCTGGCCGTCGCGCTCACCGCCAACCTGCGTGCCCGCCGGGCCGGGATGCCGTTCGCGATGACCTGGTGGGCGTACACCTTCCCGATCGGCACCTGCGTCACCGGCGCCTCCGCGCTCGCCCGGCACACCGGGTTCGGCGGCTTCACCGCGCTCGCCGCCGGGCTCTACCTGCTGCTGGCCGTCGCCTGGGTGCTCGCCGCCGGCGGGACGGCCGCCGGGCTCGCCCGCGGGCGGCTGCTGGCGCGCTGAGCCGCCGTCATGCCCGGTGGACGCCCCCGGTGCAGAAATTCGCACCCGCTGCTTGACCGCGCACGGCCAACCGGTCGTACCGGCGGGCTCCGCCCACCCACCCCGCTGGCCTCGGCCTTTACCGGAACCCGGCCCGCCGCTCGGCCCGCCCCGCCCAGCCCCCGTGCAGATAGCTGCAATTGCGCGAACATGCACTCGGGCGCCACTTGTTCACCGGCCGTCACGCTGTGAGGGTGGAAGTCACGCCAGGCCGTCCGGGCACCGCAGCCCGACGCTGGCGACTTGCTCTTCGGAACTGACCGCAGGTGCAACGACCCGCACCTGTGGAACGGGGGGGAAGAGCGCCGGTCGGGGCGCCATGTGTGGTGATGGTCCCGGAACCGGAACCGGCGAGGCGTTGCTGCTCCGCCTCGACGGAAGCGCCTAGGCGCTGGCGTGGTGACGGCGGCCCCCGGGCATCCCGGAGTGCGACGGCACCCGGGCCCCGGGGGTCCGCCGGCCGCCCGGTACCGTGACCGCCGAGCCCCGCGCCGGACGGCGCGAAGGCGGCACCAGGGGAGAAGAGTCCGGCAGGGAGTGTGCGACGTGACGGCGGAACCGGCGGTCGCGCCGCGGCACGGACAGCCCGAGGGCGAACCCGACGAGGCCGCCCGGAAGTTGTACCTGGCGATCCTCGCCGCAGGCGGTCGCGTCCCGTTCACCGGCGCCCAGGAGACCGACCCGGCCGCGCTCCGTCAGCTCATCGGCCTCGGCCTGCTCATCGCCAACCCGATGGACCGCTGCTACACCGCCATCAGCCCACGCTCCGTCAGCGACCGCCTGGGCGCCGAACTCCGCAGCGAGGCGACCAGACTGCTGGTCCGCGCGGAGAACCTCCCCGGCGCCCTCGACGGCCTCACCCGCGCCTACGACGCGATGCCCCGCCCGGCCGGCGGCGCCGGCGGGTCCGTCCACGTCGAGGGCCACGTCCACATCCGTCAGCGGATCTCCCAACTCGCCTCCGACTGCCGCTCCGAGGTCCTCGCCGCCCAGCCCGGCCACCGCCCCGCCGACACCCTTCAGGTCGCCCTGCTCCAGGACGTCCGGCTCCTCCAGCGTGGCTGCTCCCTGCGCACCATCTACCAGCCGGACGCCCTCGCCGACCCGCCCGTCCTCGCCTACGTCGAAGAGGTCACCCGGCACGGCTCCCTCATCCGCGTCCTCGACGAGCCGTTCCAGCGGCTGATCGTCTTCGACCGCGCCGTCGCGGTGATCTCCGCCAGCGACGACAACAGCACCGCCGCATTCCTCACCGACCCGGCCGCCGTCGCCTTCCTGGTCGGCGCCTTCGAACGCGACTGGGCCCGCGCCGACACCGCCGCCGCGCCCGGCCCCACCCGCACCGCCCCCGACCGGATCGGGCGCCTGCTCGCCCGCGGCCTCACCCAGCGGGCCGTCGCCACCCGGCTCGGCCTGAGCGAACGCACCGTCGCCGCCCACATCTCCCGCCTGCGCGACCGCCACGGCGCCCAGACCCTCTTCCAACTCGGCTGGCTGATGCGAGGCACCCGCGATGGCTGAACCCGTGCTCGACGTCCTCGACGCCGCCGCCCGCGACCTCTACCGGTCGATCCTGCGTGCGGGAGGCCGGATCCGGATGGCGGAGGTCGCGGCGCAGGACGCGGACACCGTCCGGGCGCTGCTGGACCTGGGTCTGTTGAAGGCCTACGTCTCGGAGGGCTCGCTCAGCGCGGTCAACCCGCGTGCGGTCACCGCCCGGATCGGTGCCGACCTGCGGGCCGCGGGCACCCGGTTGCTGATGCAGGCGGAGGAACTTCCCGACCTCCTCGGCGATCTCACCACCGCCTACGACACCGCCCCCCGGCGCCACGAACGGACCGGGGCCACCCGGATCGTCGACGGGATCGACAACATCCGGCACCGTGTCTCCCAACTCTCCGAGGAGCTGCGGCACGAAGTGCTGTCCGCCCAGCCGGGCGGCGCTCGTCCGGCGGACGCCGCCGACGACATCGTCGACCACGCCCGTCGTTTCACGGAGCTGGGCGGTGCCATTCGCACCCTGTACGAGACGGCGGCACAGTTCGACGGCCCGACCGTCCGGTTGGCCGCCCGGCTGACGGACATCGGCTGCCACGTCCGGGTCGCGCCGTTCTCGTTCCCCAAGATGATGGTCTTCGACCGTACGGTCGCCGTCATCCCCGCGTCGGCCGGTTTCGACAGCGCGGCCTTCGTGGAGGACCCGGCGACGGTGGACTTCCTGGCCGAGGTGTTCGACCGCTTCTGGCAACTGGCCGAGGGCGTGAACTGGGCCGCGCTCGCGGAAGGCGCGGCGGAGCCCGTGATCCACGAGCAGGTGGGGCGCCTGCTCGCGCAGGGGCTCACGCAGCGGGCGATCGCCACCCGGCTCGGCCTGAGCGAGCGGACGGTGGCCGGCCACATCGCCCGGCTGCGTGAGCTGTACGACGCGGAGACGCTCTTCCAACTGGGCTGGCAGATGCGGGGAGCCCGGACGGGGAAGCCCGGTGAGTGAGCGCTGCTCAGCCGGTGGCGGCGCCGGTCGGCCAGTAGCCGGCCCGGCCGACGACGGGGGGCTGCTGCCGGGGGACGTTGAACTGCTCACCGGGGGCGGTCCAGAAGCCCTCGCGCAGGGACAGCGCCATGCCGGCCCAGTCGAGCGCGGTCTCCACGGTGTGGTTGAGGGCCTCCTGCGACCAGGTGTCGTCGAAGACCAGCGGGAGGACGGGGGCGACCTGCTCGATGGTGGCGATCAGCGGGTTGTGCGTGATGGCCTCGTCGACGAGGAGGACGATCGGCTTCCGCAGTGCCGACGCCCAGCCCAGCTCCAGGCTCACCCCGGCCGACAGCGGCGCTCCGACGTAGGCGAACACGAGGTCCGCGGACTGCAGCGCCCGGAAGTCGGACGGAACCCGGGGCTCCGGCGCCTGCCCGGCGACGGTCCAGGCGTCACTGTGGTGCGCGCTGTACACGGCGGCACCGCTGCGGAGCAGGGTGGTGCGAAGCGTCGTCAGCCGCGTCCGGCTGGCGAGCGTCACCACACTGTCCGCCGGCCCGGTCAGCCGCATCAGCGGCGCGGCCAGGAACACACGTGCACGCCGGCCCTCGGGGGCCTGTCCGGCGTGCTCTCGCAGGTAGGGCTCACTCATTGTCGACTCCGGGGATAGGTGCCAACCAGGCCGATCGCCCCGTTGGGTGGTGACTATCGGAATGCTGCTGTGCATTCGTTATGGTCGAAACAAACTAGTCATGGACATGTTGATTGTGGTGTCCCCGTCTTCCCCCTCCCGCGAGAGGGTTGGGGAGTGCACTGATCGTCTCTGTCGACCGTCGCCACCGTCCACAGAGCCGTGGTGTCATCTCGATGCCTGGCAGAGAGATGACGCACTGAGGTAGCAGGCCCCCTGGCTTCCGGCATGGGCTTGCGGCATTATGTGGCAGGTTGTTCGAAACAATGGGCTGGGTACCCGCACTAAGCCTTACAAAGAGAGGGGGCACCATGTCTCGGATACGCCGGGTGGTGCGGTTTGTCCTGGTTCCAGTCGTTGTGGGTCTGGCGCTTTTCATCGGCAGTGGTTCGAGTCCGGCTGACGACACGATCTGGAACATCGGGGTTTCCCATGATGTGGCAGCGCCAAAGACCATGGCGTTGGCCAATGACACCATCTGGAACTGAGACTGCCGCGACGCTTGGTCAGTGATAGCTGTCGGAGTCGATCGGAACGCTGTTCCGGGCCAACGCATACCCGAGTTGGAAGAGTGACTCGACATTGTGCTCGTCGCGCATCTCGGCCAGATGCCGCGCGAGCGTCCGTTCGCTGATGCCGAGTCTGCGGGCGATCACGCGGTGGTTCACGCCTTCGAGCATGAGGTCGATGATTGTCTGTCGCATCCCGGAGACCACCTGCTGCGGAACGGCGCGCGCGCCGTCGAAGTCCAGCGCCCGGCTCCAGTTCCGCTCGAAGATCTCGCTGATCAGGTAGCTGATGACGGCCCGATCATGGACGAACGCGGCCAGATTGAGGTCCTCGGCGATGGGGATGACCGCGATTCGACGATCGATGACGATCAATCGCGTGTAAGGCTCCTCCAGCGTCCGGAACCGTCCGCCGGCCTTGGTTATCGTGGCCACGTATTCCCTGGTGGGAGCGTGGTACCGGGTGCTCGGGTGGTAGATCGTCCTGAGCGTGATGCCCAGGCGGAGGGCTTCGAGGTCGCGGGCGAGAATGCCGGTGAGCGCCTCCGACGGGCGTGGACCGCCGGGTTGGGCGGCGAGAATCTCCTCCGAGGCGCTGGCGACGATCTGCTGCACCCGCTGGTTGATCAGCACCTTGCCTCGCACGTACTCGATCGCGCCGCCGGCCTGCTCCGGTGAGTGGTAGGCGGCCGTCAGGTCGTGGAGATCGGTGGCGAGGGCCGATGCGCGAGTGAGCAGGTCGAGTGCCTGGCGCTGCCAGGTCACGGAGAGGCTCTCGGACAGCTGCTGAGGGTCGACCGCGACGAGGACACCGGGTTCGTCGGTGTCGGCGACCAGAAGGCCTATGGCCACCAACTCGTCCTGGGCCCCGCCTGCCCTGGCGAGGTCGGAGTCCTTCGGGATCCGCCCGTTCTCGCGGATGACCGCCAGATACAACTCCCGCGCTTCTTTCGAGAGGACGGAGGGCCCAATCGCGGCGGTACTGGGCTGTTCTCGTCCACTCATCTGCGGGCTCCTTGCCGTGGCCGTGTCTGCACTACCTGCCGGGCACCAATACCGGAATCGCAGTGCAGCATGCCAGATCGGGTGGCATCGGTGAGGGCGACAAGATTTGTTCGACAGCACTCTCTCACCACGATCAAGCCGCCGGCACCCCCCGGGTGGAGGGGAGCCGGCGGCTGGAGGTGTTCAGCCAAGTCAGCGCTTGGGACGCCAGACGACGAGGGCGCTGGACTGGGTGGGGGGCTGGTACGGGACGAGGTCGCGGCGGTAGGAGGCGTGGACGGCGGCCTCGCGCTGCTGGAGGGCGGTGGCGGCGCCCTCCAGGGAGTCGACGAGCTCGGTGATGCGGGACTGCAGGGCCGTGACCTGGTTCTCCAGCTCGATGATCCGCTTGATGCCGGCCAGGTTGATGCCCTCGTCCTGGGACAGCCGCTGGACCTCGCGCAGTTGCTGGATGTCGCGCGCGGAGTAGCGGCGGCCGCGGCCGGCGGTGCGGTCGGGGCAGACCAGACCGAGGCGGTCGTACTGGCGCAGGGTCTGCGGGTGCAGGCCGGAGAGCTCGGCGGCGACGGAGATGACGTACACCGGGGTGTCCTCGGTGAGTACGTACTGCGGCGGGGCGGCGGGGCGCCGGGTGCGGCGGCCGTCGCCGGGCAGGCCTTCGCCGATGCCGGGCCCGATGGGGCCGATGCCGGGGCCGATGGGGCTGTCGGGGATCATCTGGTCGTCACGCTCCCTTCGCCGCCCGGAAGAGGGCGGCTCGTGGGTCGTCGGAGGCGGTGGCCTCGCGGTACTGCTCCAGGGCGTTCAGCGCGTCGCCGGAGACGCGCTGCGGCACCACGACCTCGACGGTGACGAGGAGGTCGCCGCGGGTGCCGTCCTTGCGGGTGGCGCCCTTGCCGCGGGCGCGCATGGTGAGGCCGTTGGCGCTGCCGGGGGGCAGCTTGAGCTTCACGGCGGGGCCGTTGAGCGTGGGCACCTCGATGGTGCCGCCGAGGGCGGCTTCGGGGAAGGTGACGGGGACGGTGACGGTGAGGTTGTCCCCCTTGCGCCCGAAGACGGGGTGCGGGTCGACGTGCACGGTGACGTACAGGTCGCCGGGCTGGCCGCCGCGTTCGCCCTGGGCGCCCTTGCCCTTGAGCCGGATGCGCTGGGCGTCCTGGACGCCGGCCGGGATGCGCACCTGCATGGTGTGGGCGGAGCTGGCCCGGCCGCTGCCGTGGCAGTCGGCGCACGGGTCGTCGACGATCATGCCGCGGCCGCGGCAGTCCTTGCACGGCTCGGAGAGCGCGAACGCACCCTGGCCGCGGCTGACGGTGCCGGCGCCGACGCAGGTCGGGCAGACCCGCGGGGTGGTGCCGGACTTGGCGCCGGTGCCGTTGCAGCTGCGGCAGGGGGACTGGCTGGTCATCCGGAGGGGGACGGTCGCGCCGTCGACGGCCTCGTCGAAGGCGAGGGTGACCTCGGTCTCGACGTCGGCGCCGCGCCGGGGCTGGGCCTGCCGGCCGCCGCTCCGGTTGAAGAGTCCGCCGAAGACGTCGCCGAGTCCGCCGCTGCCGGTGGTCTGGCTGCCGCTGAAGAGGTCGCCGAAGTCGAAGCTGTAGCTGCCGGTGCCCTGGCCGGGGCCGCCGGCCCGGAAGCCGCCGTTGGCGAAGAGGCTGCGGGCCTCGTCGTACTCCTTGCGGCGCTTCTCGTCGGACAGGACGTCGTAGGCCTCGGAGATGTCCTTGAACCGCTCTTCGGCCTTGGTGTCGCCCTTGTTGGCGTCCGGGTGGAACTCGCGTGCGAGCTTGCGGTAGGTCTTCTTGATCTCGGCGGCGGTGGCGTCCTTGGGCACGCCGAGGACCTTGTAGTAGTCCTTCTCCACGTAGTCCTTGCCACTCATGCGTCCACCTCGCTCCGCTCGGCAGCCGCTTCGCGCAACACGCACCTGCCAACGATTCGCTCGCTGCGCCTGCTCATGAGCTGCCGCCACCTCCCGATGTCCATCGTCGCTGCGCTGTCAACAGCCCGCCCGCCGGCCGCTGCTGACAACGCGCTGCGGAGCCGGCCGCCGTACTGGCCGGCGTACGACTCCGCAGCGCACTGGTTTTCAGTTGTCACGGGTTGTCAGCTGTCCGAGCCACCGTCGGACTTGTCCGTGTCCCCGGACTTCGCCTCGCCGTCCGGCGCGGCCGTGGTCTGGGTGCCCGGCTGGGGCTCCGCGACGGCGACCATGGCGGGGCGGATGATCCGCTCGCCGATCCGGTAGCCGGGCTGGAGGATCTGCACACAGGTGTCCTCGGTGACGTCCGAGGAGTAGCTGTGCATCAGCGCCTCGTGCATGGTCGGGTCGAAGGGCTCGCCCTCCTTGCCGAACTGCTGCAGGCCCAGCTTGGCGACGACCGTCTCCAGGGACTCGGCGACGGACTTGAAGCCGCCGGTGACCTCGCCGTGCTCGCGGGCGCGGCCGATGTCGTCCAGTACCGGGATCAGGGACTCCAGGATGTTGGAGACCGCGATCTCGCGGACCGTCAGCCGGTCGCGCTCGACCCGCTTGCGGTAGTTCTGGTACTCGGCCTGCAGGCGCTGCAGGTCGCCGGTGCGCTCGGCCAACTCCCGCTTGGCGGTGGAGAGTTCGTCCGAACCGGAACCGGATTCGGCGGCACCGGCCGCGGCGGCCTCCTCGGCAGCCTTGATCACGGCCTCGTCGGCGGCGGAGTCGTCGCCGGGCTTGCCGCCCTGCGGCTTCTCCGTCATGCCGCACCACCCTTGGGCTTCTCGTCGTCCACGATCTCGGCGTCGACGACGTCGTCGTCCTTGGCCTGGGCGGACTCGCCGGCCGGGGCGGCACCGGCGGCGTCGGCGTTGGCGTACAGCGCCTGGCCGAGCTTCTGCGCGGTGGTGGAGACCTTCTCGGACGCCTCGCGGATCTTCGCGATGTCCTCGCCCTTCAGGGCCTCCTTGAGCTCGCCGATGGCGGTCTCGACCTCGGTCTTGACGTCGGCGGGGAGCTTGTCGGCGTTGTCGGCGATGAACTTCTCGGTCGAGTAGACGAGCTGCTCGGCGGAGTTGCGGGTCTCGACCGACTCGCGGCGCTTGTGGTCCTCCTCCGCGTACTGCTCGGCCTCGCGCATCATGCGCTCGATGTCGTCCTTCGGCAGCGCGGAGCCGCCGGTGACGGTCATCTTCTGCTCCTTGCCGGTGCCGAGGTCCTTGGCACCGACGTGCATGATGCCGTTGGCGTCGATGTCGAAGGTGACCTCGATCTGCGGCAGACCGCGGGGGGCCGGCGGCAGGCCGGTCAGCTCGAACATGCCGAGCTTCTTGTTGTACGCGGCGATCTCGCGCTCGCCCTGGTAGACCTGGATCTGCACGGACGGCTGGTTGTCCTCGGCCGTGGTGAAGATCTCCGAGCGCTTGGTCGGGATCGTGGTGTTGCGCTCGATCAGCTTGGTCATGATGCCGCCCTTGGTCTCGATGCCGAGGGACAGCGGGGTGACGTCGAGCAGCAGGACGTCCTTGACCTCGCCCTTGAGGACACCGGCCTGGAGCGCGGCGCCGATGGCGACGACCTCGTCCGGGTTGACGCCCTTGTTGGCGTCCTTGCCGCCGGTCAGCTCGCGGACGAGCTCGGCGACGGCCGGCATGCGGGTCGAGCCGCCGACGAGGACGACGTGGTCGATCTCGGAGAGCGAGATGCCGGCGTCCTTGATCACGTTGTGGAACGGGACCTTGCAGCGCTCCAGCAGGTCCGAGGTCAGCTGCTGGAACTGGGCCCGGGTGAGCTTCTCGTCCAGGTGCAGCGGGCCCTCGGCGGAGGCCGTGATGTACGGCAGGTTGATCGAGGTCTCGGAGGACGAGGACAGCTCGATCTTGGCCTTCTCGGCGGCCTCGCGCAGACGCTGCAGGGCCATCTTGTCCTTGGACAGGTCGACGCCGTGGCCGGCCTGGAAGACCTTGACCAGGTGGTCGACGACCTTCTGGTCCCAGTCGTCACCACCGAGGTGGTTGTCACCGTTGGTGGCCTTCACCTCGACGACCCCGTCGCCGATCTCCAGCAGGGAGACGTCGAAGGTGCCGCCGCCGAGGTCGAAGACCAGAATGGTCTGGTCGTCCTTGTCCAGGCCGTAGGCCAGGGCGGCCGCGGTCGGCTCGTTGACGATGCGCAGGACGTTGAGGCCCGCGATCTCACCGGCCTCCTTGGTGGCCTGGCGCTCGGAGTCGGAGAAGTACGCCGGGACGGTGATGACGGCGTCGGTGACCGTCTCGCCCAGGTACGCCTCGGCGTCCCGCTTCAGCTTCTGCAGCACGAAGGCGCTGATCTGCTGGGGGTTGAAGTCCTTGCCGTCCAGGTTGATCTTCCACCCGGTGCCCATGTGGCGCTTGACCGAGCGGATGGTCCGGTCGACGTTGGTGACCGCCTGGCGCTTGGCCACCTCGCCGACCAGGACCTCGCCGTTCTTGGCGAAGGCGACGACGGACGGCGTGGTCCGAGCGCCCTCGGCGTTCGTGATGACGGTGGGCTCGCCACCCTCCAGAACGCTGACGACCGAGTTCGTCGTGCCGAGGTCGATGCCGACCGCGCGTGCCATCGTAGGTACCTCCACGGAAGAGTTGAGCTTTACAGGCTCAAGGATGCACGACCGGGCGGGCGCCGTCAACAGGTATGAGTCGGAGTCGCTCAACTTTGCTGAGCGGTCGCGGGCCCGGGTGTGGACGGGCGGCCCCCGGGATCGCGGTGCGGGTGGCGTCACGTGTGGCGCCACGTGACTGTCGCCATAGCTTGGGAACCTTCTGGAGAACTGTCGGTGGGCGGTATTGTCCGGGCCGTCGGCCCGGAAAGTTACCGACGAGTACACTTCTTTTGGAAGCATCTTCAGAAGCACGTCCAGAACACCTTCAGAACCACCTTCAGAACCAAGAGACTGCTCAACAGCAAGCCGCAGGAGACGGAGAGCCGATGCAGCTAGCAGCGATCGTCATCTCGCTGGTCACGTTCGTGATCGGCACCGCGCTCGCCGCCCGTGCGGCGCTGTACATCTACAAGGTGGTGCGGACCGGCCAGCCGGACTCCAGCCGCTTCGGACAGCCCGCCCAGCGGGTGAAGACCGTCGCGGTCGAGTTCGTCGGCCACACCCGGATGAACCGCTGGGGGATCGTGGGCATCGCCCACTGGTTCGTCGCGGTCGGCTTCTTCAGCCTGGTGCTGACCATCGTCAACGCCTTCGGCCAGCTCTTCGACGCCGAGTTCGCGCTGCCGATCATCGGCCACTGGATGCTGTGGCAGCTCTTCGTCGAACTGGTCGGCACCCTCACCACGCTGGGCATCGCGACGCTGATGGTGATCCGGCTGATGAGCCTGCCGTCGAGGTCCGGCCGCAAGTCCCGCTTCGCCGGCTCGATCGCCTGGCAGGCCTTCTACGTCGAGTACACGATCCTCGGCATCGGCCTGTGCATCCTGATGCTGCGCGCGCTGGAGGGCGCCCTCAACGGCGTCGACTCCTACGGGCCGGAGCACCTGGTCTCGTACCCGCTGGTCTCCGCGTTCAGCGGGCTGTCGCACGGCACGCTGGAGAACCTGATCTACCTGTTCGCGATGCTGAAGATCTGCATCTCGTTCGCGTGGGCGGCCACCATCGGCCTCAACCCCTCGATGGGTGTGGCCTGGCACCGCTTCCTCGGCTTCTTCAACATCTACTTCAAGCGCGAGGAGGACGGCGGCACCGCGCTCGGCGCCCTGCGCCCGATGACCAGCGGCGGCCAGCCGATCGACTTCGAGGACCCGGCCGAGGACGCCGTCTTCGGCGTCTCCCAGGTCGAGCACTTCTCCTGGAAGGGCATCCTCGACTTCTCCACCTGTACCGAGTGCGGCCGCTGCCAGTCGCAGTGCCCGGCCTGGAACACCGGCAAGCCGCTCTCGCCGAAGCTGCTGATCATGAGCCTGCGCGAGCACGCCTTCGGCAAGGCGCCGTACCTGCTGGCCGGTGGCGGCAAGGACATGGAGGGCGAGGAGCGCGCGACGGCCGAGCAGCTCAAGGACGTCCCGGCGGCCGCTCTGGCCGAGGCGGAGCGCCCGTTGATCGGCACCGCCGAGGAGAACGGCGTCATCGACCCGGACGTCCTGTGGTCCTGCACCACCTGCGGCGCCTGCGTCGAGCAGTGCCCGGTGGACATCGAGCACATCGACCACATCGTCGACATGCGCCGCTACCAGGTGATGATCGAGTCCTCGTTCCCGACCGAGGCCGGGACGATGCTCAAGAACCTGGAGAACAAGGGCAACCCGTGGGGCATGGCCACCAAGGCCCGCCTGGACTGGGTCAAGGAGCTCAAGAAGGAGACCGGCATCGAGGTGCCGGTGATCGGCGAGGACATCGACCCCGCCGAGGTCGAGTACCTCTACTGGGTCGGCTGCGCCGGCGCCCTGGAGGACCGCGCCAAGAAGACCACCAAGGCCTTCGCCGAACTGCTGCACACCGCGGGAGTGAAGTTCGCCATCCTCGGCAAGGAGGAGTCCTGCACCGGTGACTCCGCCCGCCGCCTGGGCAACGAGTTCCTCTTCCAGATGCTCGGCGCGCAGAACGTCGAGACGCTGAACGCGGCCCTGGAGGACGCCCCGGTCAAGCGGATCGTCGCCACCTGCCCGCACTGCTTCAACACCATCGCCAACGAGTACCCGCAGCTGGGCGGCCACTTCGAGGTCATCCACCACACCCAGCTGCTGCAGCACCTGATCGACGAGGGCAAGCTCGTCCCGGTCAACCCGGTCGAGGGCCTGATCACCTACCACGACCCCTGCTACCTGGGCCGCCACAACAAGGTCTACAGCCCGCCGCGCGAGATCATGGACAAGGTCCCGGGTCTGCGCCAGCAGGAGATGCACCGGCACAAGGAGCGCGGCTTCTGCTGCGGCGCCGGCGGTGCCCGGATGTGGATGGAGGAGCGGATCGGCAAGCGGATCAACACCGAGCGCGTGGACGAGGCGCTGTCGCTCAACCCGGACATCGTCTCCACCGCCTGCCCGTTCTGCCTGGTGATGCTCTCCGACTCGGTCAACGGCAAGAAGAACGAGGGCGCCGCCAAGGAGCACCTGAAGGTGGTCGACGTCGCCCAGCTGCTGCTCGACTCGGTGAAGGCGACCCCGCCGGCCGAGGCCGAGGAGCCCGCGACGGTGGACGCGTAGCGACCCCTGTTCGACAGTTCTGCTACAACTGCCCGGCCCGGTGGGCGCCGCGAGAGCGCCCGCCGGGCCGGGCTTTTGGGGCCTGCGGCGGGCCTGTTGCGGGCCTGTTCGGGGCCCGTTCGGCGCTTGTTGGGGGCCTGTTCGGGGTCCGGCGCGGAGCGGGCGGCGGGCCGGAGGCGCGGCCGGACCCGTTGGGGGAGTGGGGCCAATCGCACGGCCGCCTGAGTGCGCCCCGGTTGGAAGGAAATACAGTAGGCGCCAGACCGGCCTCGTGCCGGTCGACCCGTTCCGGACGTCCGGACGGGTCCAGACCACCGACGGAGGTATCGGCCCGCCGGGCCGGGCCGCAGAGACCACAAGGGGAACAGCGCAAACCATGACCGAGGCGATCATGCTGGTCGGTGGTAAGGGCACGCGACTGCGTCCGCTGACCACCCACACCCCCAAGCCGATGCTGCCGGTGGCAGGCGTCCCGTTCATCGCACACCAGCTGGCCCGCGCGGCCGCCGCCGGCGTCACCCGCGTCGTGCTGGCCACCTCGTACCTGGCCGAGGTCTTCGAGGACCACTTCCAGGACGGCACCCCGTACGGCATAGAGCTGGTCTACCTGACCGAACGCGAGCCGCTGGGCACCGGCGGCGCCATCCGCAACGCCGCGACCGGGCTGACCTGCGGCCCCGACGAGCCCGTCCTGGTCTTCAACGGCGACATCCTCTCCGGTGTCGACATCGCCGCCCTGCGCGACGGCCACGTGGCCGCCGGGGCCGACGTCACCCTGCACCTCACCCGGGTCGAGGACCCGCGCGCCTTCGGTCTCGTCCCGACCGACGAGAACGGGCGGGTGCTGGAGTTCCTGGAGAAGCCGGAGACGCCGGAGCAGATCGTCACCGACCAGATCAACGCCGGCTGCTACGTCTTCACCCGGTCCGTCATCGACCGCATCCCGGCCGGCCGGGAGGTGTCCGTCGAACGCGAGACCTTCCCCGAGCTGCTGGCCACCGGCGCGCTGCTGCGCGGCGTCGTCGACACCTCGTACTGGCTGGACCTCGGCACCCCGGCCGCGTTCGTCCGCGGCTCGGCCGACCTGGTGCTCGGCAAGGTCGACTCCCCGGCCGTCCCCGGGCCGACCGGCGACGCCCTGCTGCTGCCCGGCGCCACCGTCCACCGCGGCGCGGTGCTCAGCGGCGGCACCGTGGTCTCCGCGGACGCGGTCGTCGAGGCCGGCGCGATCGTCGAGGGCAGCGTGATCCTGCCGGGCGCGGTGATCGGCCCGGACACCCTGGTCAAGGACTCCATCGTGGGCGCCTTCGCCGCCGTCGGCGCCCGCTCCGCGCTGGACGGCGCGGTGATCGGCGACGGCGCGATCGTCGAGTCCGACAACGAGCTGCCGAACGGCATCCGGATCGCCTGCGGCACCCTGCTGCCGGTCGGCGCGGTCCGCACCTCGGCCGGCCCGGGCGGCTGCCCGGCCGGCACCGCCGCGGCGGCCGCGGTGCACGGGCCCTCGGTCACCGCGCAGCGGTAGGGCTGCGGGCCGGTAGGGCCGCGCAGCGGTAGGGCTGCGGTTCGGCTGCGGGCCGGCTGCGCGCATGTCCGGGGCGGGGCCGCCGAACGGCCGTGGCTCCGCCGGGGAAGCCGGGTTTCGGCCGCGTTCGTCTCAGGCTCGCTGCAAACCGGCCCCGGCTCCGTCCAGGCCGTACGCGGATTGGGCCGGACGGGTACCGTCGGAGCGTGGCTGGTAATCGATACGACAGCGGTCAGGGCGCCGACCCCCACGGCGGGTGGGCGCCCCCTCCGCCGCCGGCGGGGACGCCCGGGGGGCACGGGCAGACGGACGGGCCGGAGTACTTCACGGCCCCGCACCGGGCTGCGCCCGGCGGCCCCGACGGCATACCCGGGGGGCCGGGCGGCGTGCCCGGACCGCAGGGCGGCGGCTACGACCCGTACGCCGCCGACCGGCCCGGCAGCACCCGGGCCTTCCCGACCGGCGGCGACCCGTACGCCCAGGAGCCGCCCCACCAGGGGTACTACGACCAGGGCCAGTACGTCGGGTACCCGGGGTACCCGCAGGAGGGGTACGGCCCGGAGGGCCACGACCAGGGCGGGTACCCGCCGGGCGACGGCCACGACCAGGGCGGCTACGGCTCGCAGCAGCAGCCGTACGGCCAGGACAACGTCACCGTCTACCGGGCCGGCGGCCAGTCCGCCCCGCACGTCGCCGGGCCCCGCCCGCACTGGCGCGAGCTGCTCCTCGGCATCTTCCGCGCCCCGACCGCGACCTTCGACCGCACCCGCGACCACCAGGTCTGGCTGCCGGCGCTCACCGTCTCGATGCTGTACGGCGCCCTCGCGGTGCTCGGCATCGGCCTGACCCACGACGACATCGTCAATTCGACCTTCACCGTCGCGCTGACCGGCATCGTCGCCGCCGCGATCGGCTTCGCCGTGGCCGGAGCGATCTTCGGCGGGGTCACCTACGCGCTGGCCCGCCAGCTCGGCGGGGACGGCCCGTGGAAGTCGACGGTCGGCCTGGCCGCGCTGATCGGCTGGCTGACCGACGCGCCCCGGCTGCTGCTCGACCTGGTGCTGCCCTCGGGCAGCGCGGTCGTCCAGGTCGCCGGCTGGGCCACCTGGGCCCTCTGCGCGTTCCTGCTGACCAGCATGGTCCGGCGGGTGCACGACCTGCCCTGGGGCAAGGCGGCCGCCGCCTCGGCGCTGCAACTGCTCGCGCTGCTGGTGCTGATCAAGCTGCCGACCCTGGGCTGATCAAGCTGCTGACCCTGGGCTGATCGAGCCGCTGGCCCTGGGCTGATCGAGCCGCCGACCCTGTACTGATCAAGGCGCCGCACCGCGGACGGCAGAATGGTGGACGGGCCCGGTCGTACCGGGCCCGTCCACCCTCGTCGTTTCACGTCACCGGAGCCAGGAATGACCCTCCCCAGCACCCACGTCAGCTTCCCGTCCGGGGCGGTGACCGGGGAGTCCCCGGTGCTCGCGGTGCATTCGCTGGCCGACGGCCGGTACGCCGTCGTGACCGCCGCCACCCCGTTCCACCCGCTCGACCACACCTGGCCCGACCAGCCCGCCGACCTCGGCACCCTCACCGTGGACGGCGCCGAGCTGGCCGTCGTCGACTGCCTGACCGGCGCGGTCGGCCCGGACGGCGGCGCCCCCCTGGTCGGCGCCGACATCCCGGTCCGCCGCGGCGACGAGGAGTGGTCCTGGCTGGTCCTGCACGTGGTCGACGGCGACCCGGGCGACCTGGCCGGCAAGACCGCCGTCCTCACCGTCGACGCCCACCGCCGGGGCGCCCTCAGCGCCTCGCACAGCGGCTGCCACCTGCTCGCCCTCGCCCTCAACGAAGCCCTCGCCCCGCGCTGGCGCAAGGACCCGGGCCGTTCCGACGCCTTCGGGAACCCCGACTTCGACAGCCTCGCGATGGCCACCTCGGTGATGGACACCGAGGCCAGCACCGACACCTACCGGCTGGGCAAGTCGCTGAAGAAGAA
Source organism: Kitasatospora sp. NPDC087314 (assembly GCF_044744365.1). Taxonomy (NCBI): domain Bacteria; kingdom Bacillati; phylum Actinomycetota; class Actinomycetes; order Kitasatosporales; family Streptomycetaceae; genus Kitasatospora; species Kitasatospora sp. NPDC087314. Next base: position 217,113 of record NZ_JBIUYE010000003.1, on the reverse strand, counting down.
GGGCTTCACGGCGGACGCCACCGACGAGCTCCCCTCGCTCGCCGACGCCCTGCCCGCCCTCACCGAGGCCGTCAACACCCGGCTCGCCGCCTGGGTCGCCTCCGACGCCCCGGTCCGCATCGAGGTCCCCGGCCCCGAGCTCACCGCCCGCCGCCAGTGGCACTGCGAGCTGCCCGAGGGCGGCGCGCAGATCTTCTGCGGCGGCACCCACCTCCACCACCTCGGCGAACTCGCCGAACTCCGCACCGAACTGCGGCTCTCCGAGGACGGCACCGAACTGGTCGCCGTCACCCGCCCCAAGCGGGCCTGAGCCGCCCACCAACGCCGCGGGCGGCCACCCCTCGTCGAGGGATGGCCGCCCGTCCGGTGCGCTCTGCTGCGGGTCAGACCTCGGTGCGGTGGAAGTTCAGGTACGAGCGGGACGGCGTCGGGCCGCGCTGGCCCTGGTAGCGCGAGCCGTACCGCTCCGAGCCGTACGGGTGCTCCGACGGCGAGGAGAGCCGGAACAGGCAGAGCTGCCCGATCTTCATCCCCGGGTACAGCTTGATCGGCAGCGTCGCGACGTTCGACAGTTCCAGCGTCACGTGGCCGCTGAAACCGGGGTCGATGAAGCCGGCCGTCGAGTGCGTCAGCAGGCCCAGCCGGCCCAGGCTCGACTTGCCCTCCAACCGGGACGCCACGTCATCGGGCAGCGAGATGACCTCGTACGTCGAGGCCAGCACGAACTCGCCCGGGTGCAGGATGAACGCGTCGTCGCCCTCGGGCTCCACCAGCCGGGTCAGGTCCGGCTGCTCCTCGGAGGGGTCGATGTGCGGGTAGCGGTGGTTCTCGAACACGCGGAAGAAGCGGTCGAGGCGCACGTCGATACTCGACGGCTGGATCATCGCCGGGTCGAACGGGTCGATGACGACCCGACCCAGGTCGATTTCGGTCCGGATGTCCTTGTCAGAGAGCAGCACGCTTCGAGGTTACGTGCACGACAGGGCCCCGGACGAATCCGCCCGGGGCCCGTTCCGTCCTCGCGTCGACCGTCAGGCCAGGAACTCCGCGGCCTCCAGCCGCATCGCCCGGGCCAGTTGCGGAGCCGACAGCTCCTGCGCGTCGGCCAGCACCGAACTCCTGAGCCGTCCGCACTGCGGACAGCGGATCAGCCGCCCGGGTCCGAGCCGGCCCGGACCGAGGTTCTGCATCGGGAACGTGGTGGTGCTGAACAGGTGCCCCTCGGCACAACGAACGACGGCGCGCTGCTCCATCGATCCCCTTCCCATCCCTAACCCAGTACTCACCCGTACTCATCGCGCCCCGGCGGACCGAGCCCCGGGACAGCGTCACATTAGGGGATGTTCCGGACATTCCACACCATGGCTCGCCGCCCCGACCCCACCCCGCCGGAGCACTCGTACGCGGCCCACACAGTACGCCCCTCGCCCGCCCCCATCCCGCTCCGCCACGTCCCCGGGCGGGCCGTGCAACCACAGTCACGGATGGGGTACAGTGGCACTGGATCGAGCGGTCTCTGACAGCTCGTCAGGCGGGCGTAGTTTAATGGTAGAACATGAGCTTCCCAAGCTTAGAGCGCGAGTTCGATTCTCGTCGCCCGCTCCAGCAGTAAAGGCCCAGGTCAACGACCTGGGCCTTTCGCATTGTCTGGACCAATTCGACCCCGCCGTGCCAGATCCGTGCCAGAAGGCGGCAGGGCGGATTTGGAGCCAGGCGATCGACATCGTCATCGTCTTCGAGACGTTCCACCACGTCTTCGGCATTAGCGTCTGGCGGCCGTTATCGCGAGGGGCTCCGCATCATGGCCAGCATCGGTCACTCACCACTACCGCCGGACTCCTTGAGGATCGTAGCCAGGCGCGGAGAGGTCAGGTAGTTCTTCACCAGGTGGAAGTCGAAGGCGTGGATGGCCCGGTCGCCAGAGCTGGGCTCCACCCCATCGAACCGCGCCTCGACGCCTCCCGGTGGCAGCGCGACGAGGTCGCCGGGATCCGACAGATTGACCCACCGCCGCACGCTCGGTGGGCGCTGGCCCCGGTCCCCCAGAGGCGGCGGCTGAAGGCGGGGGAAGACAGCATGAGGCAGGGCGAGCGGCGAGCCGACGGTCACGAGCAGGTCGACCTCATGGCCGTGGTGGGCCCAGAGCGCCTCGTAGGCGGCGACAGAACCGAGGGAGTGGGCGATGATCACTTGAGGGCGGTGGGCGTCGATCGCCGCCGTGATCCGTTCGCGGACCCGGTACCGGACTGCGCCGTTGCCCGCCTGTAGGTAGGCCGCAACCTCCCGGAAGAAGGTGGCGACGAACCACTCTGTGGCCACGCGCCCCAGGCCGCGCCGTTCGGAGAGCCACGCCAGCGCCTGGCGCACCGGGGCGGTCGCCCGGCCAGCCGCCACTCCCGTGGGCACGCCAAGGTGGCCCGCCCAGGCCTGGAGCAGTTCCTGCTCGAACGTGTCCAGATCCTCAAGGGCTGGCGCGCCCGCTTGGCGCCCCGGCTCCCGCAACAGATCGGCGTAGTAGGCGACCGCAACGTCGACGCCCGCGGACCCGGGCCCGGGTCCGCGGGATCCGGTGGTCAGCGCCGCATGCCAGACGGCGGCGAGGGCATTTGCCGCCGTCTGTGCAGATTCGCCCGGTCGGAAGTTACCTACTCCGTGCACCCCAAGTACCCGCTTCACCGCGCTACCCCCCGCTCCATCACGATGACCTCGGATCCCCCTGCAACGACCAGACTCCCATCCTCGGCCAGCGCGAGGGCGAAGACCCCGGCGGGGGTCGGGACCACTGTGCTCGTCCGCGTGGTCAGATCCTGCAGCAGCACGGTCCCGTCGCCCCAGCCGATGATTGCGGTCGGGCGTCCGTCCAACTCCGCGCAGCTGACCGCGATCGCCGAACCGTGGTGATCCGCTCGGTGGACGCCGATCGGCCGTCGGCTCCGCAGGTCCCAGAGGCGTACCGTGCAGTCGTCGGAGCCAGTGACAGCCACCGGACGGCCTTGCAACACCGTGCACGCGACCGCCAGGACCGGTTCGGTGTGCCCGATTAGCGGGCCGCCGATCGGCCGTCGGCTCCGCAGGTCCCATAGGCGCACTGTGCCGTCTTCCCCAGCCGTCACTGCCATCGGTCGATTGCCGATCTCGGTGCAGGCGACCGCCAGTACACCGCCTCGGTGACCGACCAGCGGGCTTCCGAACAGGTGTCGTCTGTTCAGGTCCCAGAGGCGGACGGTGCCATCGTCCGCCCCCGCGACCGCGACGGAGCGACCAGCAAGTGTCGTGCACGCGAGCGCTGTTACGGCCTTGACGTAGGCGGTGAGTGGGGCGCCGAGCTGCGTCCGGGTGCCGGGATCCCACAGCCGCACCGTCCCGTCGGAGCCGCCGCTCACCGCGACCGGTCTGCCGTCGACCACGGTGCACGCCACCGCCTGCACCCACGCGCCGTGGTCGTCCAACGGGTTCCCGAGGGGCTGGCCACTCGTCAGGTCCCAGAACCGGATGGTGTCGTCCATCCCGCCAGTCACCGCGACCGGCCTGCCCTCGACCATTGTGCAGGCCACCGTCTCGAGTTCGTCGGTGTGGCCTGGAAGCGGGTCGCCCGGACGACGCTGGTGTCCGAGGTCCCAGACCCGGACGGTTTCGTCGACGCCGCCGGTGACCGCGGTGGGCCGGCCGTCCACCGTGGCGCACGCTACGGCGAGCACGGGGCCGGTGTGCCCGGTCAGCGGGCTGCCGAATGCTCGCCGAGCGGCCAGGTCCCATAGGCGCACCGTGCCGTCCACGGCGGTGGTGACGGCGACCTGCCTGCCGTCGAGCACCGTGCAGGTGATCGCTTCCGCCTGCACGGTCGGTCCGGCTAGGCGCCCGCTGTGCTCGTCGCGCCCACTCAGGTCCCAGAGGTGGACCGTCCCGTCACCGCCGGCCGACACGGCGACCGGCACGCCGTCGAGCACCGTGCAGGTAACCGCCGCCACCGGCTTGGCGTGCCCCTTGAACGGCTCTCCGACCTGACACCGGCGGCCCAGGTCCCACACTCGGACCGTCCCGTCACCGCCAGCCGACACGGCGACCGGCACGCCGTCGATGACGGTGCAGGAAACCCCCGCCACGTACCCGTGGCCCTCGAACGGCGCGCCGAGCTGCTGTCCACTGCGCAGGTCCCAGATCCGGACTGTCCCGTCCGCCGATCCACTTACCACAGCTGGCCGGTCGTCGAATGCAGTGAGCGCCACAGAGCAGACTCGATCGGTGTGGCCTACCAAGGGAGCGCCGATCTGCCGCCGCTCGGTCAGTGACCACCGGCGCAGCGTTCGGTCGGCAGAGGCGCTGACGACGATGGGTTCGCCGTCCAGTGAGGTGCACACCACCGTCTCCACCCAGTCAGTGTGACCGTCGAGTGGCTCACCGAACTGCTTGCCGCTGCGCAGGTCCCATACCCGGATCGTCCCGTCCATCCCGCCGGTGACGGCGACCGGCTGGTCGTCCAGCACCGTGCAGGCCACTGCGTCGACTTCGGCGGTGTGGCCGCCGAGGATGTCGCGCAGGGCCGCGCTAACCTGGGAGCCGGTGGCCCAGCGGGGGCGCCAACTGGTCTCGGGTAGAGGTGCGTTGAGGTTCATCAGCAGATCCCGGGCCCGATACCGTGCCGCGTCGACGGCCAGCAGGCCGCGCCGGGTCGCATGGTCGGCCCGCCGGTGCAGGCCATTGGAGGCGCGGTAGACGGCGACCTCGAGTTCGGCAGGTCCCGTCTCGGCTGCGGCGAGTGCTGGGGCGAGGGTGTCCGGGTCGGCGTGGACGAGGAACTCCGCATCCTTCAGCAACTCGTCAGCACGACTTGCATCGTGGGCGTGCTGGACGGCGTGGCGGAGCAGGTAGGGAGACGCCGTGGCCCAGCGGACCGGGGTGGCTGGCCTACCGACCGCTCCACCAGGCCGGGTGAGCAATGTGTCCAGCACCAGGTCGGCGGTCCGGGTGCCAGGCAGACGGGCGACCGACGGGTGGGCGGACCGGCTGCGGAAGTAGTCGGCGAGCCCTTGATGGAAGAGCCGGTAGAGCGTCGTTCCGTCGCGGTCTACCGAGGTCCGTAGGTAGAAGAGCGACGCTCGCAGGGCGTCGGGCAGGCCGTTGGTCTCCCCGCAGAGCGCGGTGGCGAGCGGGAGGGCGAGCTCCATGGGCATCCCCTCGCCCTTGCCGTGCGCCAGGGCGGAGAGCAGCGCACGCACCGCTGGTGCATGGGACCGTGCCTGCAGGTCCAGTTCCAACACGCTGTGCAGCGTGGTGGGGACCGAGTGGCCGAGCCGTCGGGCCTCCGACAAGTTCTCTGGTGGCGCTGCGGCAGCCAGGTAGCGGGTGAAGACACTGGCGACCAGAAAGGCTCCCCAGTGCCGGTCGGCCGCCACGGTCAGGCGGTCCGCGGCGGCCTCCGCGAGCCGGTTGCGAACGGCCCGCCGACTGCCGCTGCGGTAGCCGTCGAGGTCGGTCAGCCCAGCCCGGAGGTAGTCGGCCAGGTCCCGGCGCAGTTCGTCAGGGTCGACCGCGTCGAGGTCAATCAGGAGACCGTCGGCGCTCGCGAGCTCGCGCAGAGGTGCGAAGTCGTCCCACGGCCGGACACCGACCAGGAGACGGCAGGATGGCTGTGAGTCGGGCCGGCGCGCAGTGGCCAGAGGAAGGAGCAGGTCCGCCATCAATGGACGAGGGGCGACGGCCTCGTCCAGAGCATCCAGCACGATCACTGGCTGCTCTGGCAGGCCGGTGACAGCCGCTACGAAGGCTTCTGGGGTCCACCCGGGGTCAGGTTCCTCGAGCCGCAGCTGCCGGGCCAGGTCCGGCAGCAGGTCACCAGAGGTGCGCTGGCGGGCGTGAACGGCGGCTAGTAGCGGGTTCAGCGAGGGGCAGGATGCGGGATCGACCGCTAGTCGGGCCCGGATGTGCGGTGCCGCCCGCACCAGGGCTGGGTGGGCCGCGCACACCGCGGCTCCCAGCAGCGCCGATTTGCCGCTCCCCGGCCGCCCGATCACCAGGCCCAGCCCACCTTGCCCTTGCCCGTCCAACCAGGGTGCCACCTGTACGAGTTGGCTGCGGCGGCCGGTGAAGTGGCGGCCCGCTCGGTCGGTGAAGTGGTCGGCGTCCCGTACGTCCGGGCTTCCGGCGCTATCGAGGAAGGCCTGTAGCGGCGGGGAAAGCTCCCGACGGGCAGTCAGGAGCGGGTCGTCGACGAAGCACGGGTTGGGGACGAAAGGCAGGCACGGTTCGGGTCGGCTCGGGTCCAGCGGGGTCGCGTGGACAGTTTGGGGCACGCCGGACTTCTGGCTGACGCGGTCCCCGATGCGGCGAGCCAGCAGTGAGAAGGACACGTAGCGCTGGGAGGGGTCGGTGTCGAGCCCGGTTTGGGTGCACTCCTCCAAAACCTCGGCGACGGCGACGCTGAACCGGCCGTCGAAGGCGTCCTCCCCGCCACCGGTTGCCGCGATCACCCACGCGTTGGTGTCCTCGTCGGCGAGTTGCAGCATGAATGGCAGCCGAGCGGTCAAGCCGGCCCGACACAGGTCGAGCAGGAAGAGCGTCGGCCGACCGGACGCCTGGACAGCTGACACCCACTCACTCACGTTCGATCCCATGCCGGTGAGCGCATCGGACGTGACCACATCCAGACGGTACGGGTCCTGTCGACTACCGGTCCGCCCATGCGACATCACGTGGACTATCCGGTGGCCCTCGTCCATCGCCCGGCCGACAGCTGCCCGTAGCTCCGGCAGACCGGGGTCGACCACCGCGTCGACCGGATACCCGATCCGCTCCAGGGCTCGCTGCACCCGGGGGTACGCCCGATAGACGAAGTCCAGCGGGCCCCACAGCTCCGCTCTAACCGCAGGCTCCTCGTCCTCGACGACCGGGGACCGGAAACGTCCCACGGCCACGAGCAGGGCACGACTCACGCTCACTCACCCCCAGGCCCGTCAGCATGCCACAGGCCCTCCGGCGTCAGTGGTGGGCCGCTTCGTCGGTGGAAGGTGCGGCCACCCTTGTTGTCCCAGAGCAGCTGTCATTGTGGCTGAAGTGCGCGATGGGGCGTGTGCGGGCCAGCAGACCGTTGGCCCGGACACGCCTGTTGCTAGCCGGTTTCCTTCTGGAGCGTTTCGCTGGCTTCATTAGCGCCCGCCGCTCGCTTGCGGCGGGCGCTGCGGATGTCGACGACGGCGGCGCTGATGCCGTCGGAGATCTTGGTCTGTTGCTCCTCGGTGGAGTGCTGGTAGATCAGTGCGGCGCGGGGGGAGTTGTGGCCCATGAAGGCCATGAGGTCCCGGAGGCTGGCGCCGGTGCTGGCGGCGAGGACGTTGCCGGTGTGGCGGAGGTCGTAGAAGCGGAGGTGGTCGAGCCCCAGCTTCTTGCGGGCCTTGCGCCACTTGCGGCCGAAGGTCGAGCGGCGGAACGGGGCTCCGCGCTCGCCGACGAAGAGCAGGCCGTCGTCGCCGTCCTGGGCGTACCAGCACAGGTGCCGCTCGAACTCGGGGAGGAGCTCGGGCGGGATCCGGAGGGCCCGCTTGCCGGCCTCGGACTTGGGGTCGCCCACGGCGCGTTCGCCGGTGCAGAGTTCGGGTGCAGCGCGGCGGATCCACACGACTCCCTTCTCCAGGTCGACGTCGCGGCGCCGGAGTTCGGCCTGCTCCTCCGGGCGTAGGGCCATGAAGGCGGCGATGAACACCATCAGCTGCCAACGGGGTCCCATCAGCTCGGCGAGCTGGAGCACCTGCTCGATGGTCGCGTGAGGACGCTCGGCGGCCACCTCCTTGCCGCCGCCCTTGATGCGGCAGGGGTTGCGGCGGATGAGCTCGTCGTCGACCGCGGTCTCCGTGATCGACTTGATCAGGCGGTAGGACTTGGCGGCGGTGGTCTTGATGCCGCGCTTGCGGAGTTCGGCGCGCCAGGCTCGGACCTGGGGAGCGGTGATGTCCTTCACCTCGGACTCGCCGAAGGCCGGGGCTATGTGGAGACGAAGCAGCCGGCGGTACAGCTCCTCGGTGGTGCGAGCGAGGTCGCGCTCGTCGATCCAGGCGGTCGCGTAGGCGTGGAAGTTGACGGCCCCGGCGTTGGGGTCGCGCCACTCGCCGCGGCGCATGTCCGCTTCGGTCTCGACGAGCCAGGCCTCGGCGTCGCCCTTGGTCTCGAAGGTCTCGGGCGCGTTGCGCAGGGCGCCGTCGGGGCCGGGGTAGCGGGCCTGGAAGCGGCCGGAGGGGAGCTTGCGGACGGAGCCCCAGCGACGCCGGCGGCCGGAGTTGTTCGCCATCAGGCAGCCCTCCCGAAGCGACGGCCGCCGGCGCGGACCGGCCGGATGGCGGGGACGGTGCTGGCCTCGATGTAGGCGGTGAGCACGCTCTCGGCGATGCGGACGTGGGTGCCGATCTTCACGAAGGCGATGCGGCGCTCGGCGATCAGGCGGCGGGGGAAGCGCTCGCTGGTGCCCAGACGCTCGGCGACCTGGGCGACGGTGAGGTACTGCTCGGGCATGCGGCTCCTCGTGCGGTGGCCGATGGGCTGCAACCTGGGCCACCGCATAGCGGTGTCGTGGATGGGCGGTTATGGAAAGGGGGTGTGGGCGCCGTCCGGGCAAGCGTGGGCGCGCGGAGGTGCGCGGAGGTGCGCGGCGGCTGCGGGGGAGTGGCGTGGAACAGCGCGGGGCGCTGGTGGGGAAGCCGCCGGGTGCCCGGCGAGGGGGCGGCGGCTGGGGAGGATCGTCAGATCGGTCTGGGCGCTCCGAGGGCGAACGCCGAATGGGTCGGCCGTGGTGAGGGCCTGGTCGCCGTGCGGGGAGCGGTGGTGGTGCGGCGCTTGGTGGGCGGCACGCGGTTCCTTCCTCGGTGGCTGGTGGGCTGCAACCCTGCACCGGGGTCGATCGTCGTGGATGGGCGGTTCGTGCGGTTGGTGGCCGCGTGGGGTGTGACGTTAGCTCTGCTTCCCGGCCGCGCCAAGTGGCGCTTCCGTGGTGCAGTGGGGACTGTAGACGGGGTCCGGCTCGCTCCGAAGAACGATCATGGTCGTGCTGTGGATCGGCCGGTGACTACTCCTGCGCGGCGGCGTCCGACGGCTTCTCGGCCTGCTGGAAGGTCGGGTAGCGCAGGAAGACCATGGGGCTCTCGCGGACGGGGCCGCGGCGGCGGTTCTCCTCGGCGATGGCGCGGGCGATGCGGTCGTTCAGCTCCCCGGCGTGCTGGGGGAACATCGCGTTGTACTGGTCGACGAGCTTGAAGGCCTCGCCGGTGCTCTTCATCAGGTCGAGCAGCCTGCGGTACATGTCGAGCACGACGTCGGTGACATCGGTGATGTGCTTGGTGGAGGAGGACTCGGGCGGGCCGAGGAACTCTTCCAGGGGGAGGCCGAAGACCTTGGCGAAGCCGATCGCCTCGTCGAGGTTGATCCGGCGGCGGGGCTCGCCGCTCTCGATCCGCCAGACGGAGGACTGGTTCATCGGGTAGCCGGCCGCGGTCATCCGCTTCGCGAGTTCGCCGGTGCTCCACCCCAGGTACTCGCGCTCCAGGCGGACCCGTTCGGCGGCGTGTTCCTCGCTCAGGGCGGGGGTCGGCAGTGGGCTTTCCGGCGGGGCCGGCTGTTCGGACATTCGATTCACCTCGCATCGAGTGGTGATGGTATTTGCATGGGAGCCTGGTCGACTATAGGGTGATCCGTAGAGGATCGCAAGTCGATGCAATGCGCATCGCCTGCCGTCGCCGCTCGCGGAGACGGCGAAGGCCCCCGGCGCTACCAACGCCGAGGGCCTGAAAGGTCCCCAAAACCGCCCATCCACGACGATCGACCCCGGTGCAGGGTTGCAGCCCGAGCGCACCGAGGAAGGAACCTGCGTGCTCCAGCGTACGGTGTTGCCCACCGCCGACGCAGCCGTCCGGCTCAGCCCCCTTGTTGTCTCCCGGCCCCGCGCCACCGTCTGGGACCGCCTCGCCGTCGCCCTGATCGGCCTGGCCGGCTTCGCCCTATCCTTCGACGCCCTCCAGCAGATGGCCGTCGCCATCCACGTGCGCGGCCCGCTGACGTACGTCTTCCCGTTCACCCTCGACGGGTTCATCGCCTACGGCGTGCGCGCCCTGCTCGTCCTGCGCGCCGCCCCCTGGACCGCCCGCGCCTACGCCTGGTCGCTGTTCGCCGGGGCTACGGGCGCGAGCGTGTGGGCCAACGCCCTGCACGCCGTGCGCCTCAACCACGTGCTCGACGGAGCCGGTCAGCTCCGGCTCGGGGACGCGGCGGTCGGCGTGCTGGCCACGCTCTCGCCGATCGCCCTCGGTGGGGCGGTACACCTCTACATCCTCATCGCCCGGCACATCCCCGAGCAGCCGGTCACTGCTGGCGGACCGTCCCAGGGGACTTCTGCCGACCCCGTGCCGTCGGCCGCCGACGAACCGGACGGGACGGCAACGGCCGGTCCGGTTCCGGTGCCCTGCGATGCCGACGATCACCCGTCCGCCGGGGGCGGTGACGGTCAGGGGACCGGGTCGGCAGAACTGCCGGACGCAGAGGAGCCGGCGGACGACCACCCCGCTGACGAGGGCGAGGAGGTCCGGACGCGGCGGACCGGGCGGCCTCCGGGCGCGTCGATGGACCAGCTGCTGGAGGTCAGCCGTCCGGCGGTCCGGGCGCACGGCCGCCCCAGCCGTCCGGTCGTCGAGCGCGCGGTCCGCGAGGCCAACCTGCCGCTCGGCAGTACGCGCTTCACGGTCCTGATGGACGAGCTCCGCAAGGAGTTCCCCGACGACCCGGTCCGCCAGCACCCGCCGGTCGACTGACCCGACCGCGGTGACCGACCGGACCGGTCCGGTCGGTCACCCCGACTTCTGCCGATGCGCAGAAGTCCTCCGTTCGCCGGTCCCGCCCACGGTCGATGTCCGACCCGGGCGGGACTGGCCTCTCTCGTCCCGCCGACCGAGCGGTCCCCGATACCGAGGGGCCGCCCTCTGGTACCAGCGGTGTCCGGCACCGCCAAACCGGACCTCACCCGGACACTGTCTCCGCCCTGCACATCCCCCACCCGAGGAGCATCCTCTGACCGACATCCGACCCGCAGTCTGCCCGCACCCGGCAGACGACACGGACCCCGTCGACCGCAACGGGGGCGACCACCCCCAGACCAACAGCGGAGCAAGCAAGTGGCTGCGCCCGTCCTACGGACGGTCGCAGCCGGAGGCCCCCGCCCAAGGGGGCGAGGGCCGGCCGGTGATGCCGCGCGCGAGGGCGCACGCGGCATCACCGGCCCAGTACCGCGAGGGCGCGGCACCGGGGGAGGAGAAGCCAGACACCCTCGCAGTACCACCCGCTGCCCCGCGCCCGCTGCGCGCCACCGAGATCGCCGCGAAGCGCCGAAAGCCCAAGCGCCGTACCCGCGATGCCGCGAACCTGAAGAACGACAAGATCACCGTCCACTTCAACCCCGACGAAGCCGCGGTCCTCCGCCGGCATGCCGGCGAGCGGGGCATCTCGGTCTCCGCCTACATCGCCCGCAAGGCCCTGGCCGAAGACGGCAGCCTCGCCGACTCCCAAGACGAGCAGCTGGACGCGGCGATCGACGAGCTGGCCGAGACCCGTAAGCAGCTCGCGGGCATGGCCCGGAACATCAACCAGATCGCGCACCAGGGCCACATGGGTGTCGCCCCGGAACCCGGTCCGGTCCGCGACGTCTTCATCGCCGGGACGGTGCTGTCCGTCGCGGTGCGCGAAGCGGTGGCGGACATCGACCGTACGGGGATGCGGCTGGCGAAGGCGAAGGCCGGTCGCAGTTGATCAGCAAGCCGGTTCGTGGCAGCAACACCCTTGGCGCGCTGCAGTACTTGTACGGGCCGGGCAAGACCAACGAGCACACCGACCCGCACATCGTGGCGTCCTGGGACGGCTTCGCGCCGGACCCGGGGCGCGAACCGGCGGCGACCCTGGAACAGCTGAGGGATGCCCTCGACCTCCACGTCGTCCGCTACCAGGCGAAGAGGAAGTTCGAGAAGCACGTCTACCACCGGCCGGTCCGCGCTGCCCCCACCGACCAGATCCTGACCGACGAGGAGTGGGGCGACATCGCCCGCCGGGTCGTGGCCGCCGCCGGCATCGCCCCCGATGGCGACGAAGACGGTTGCCGCTGGGTGGCCGTTCGCCATGCCGACGACCACATCCACATCCTGGCCACGATGATCCGCGCCGACCTCATCCAGGCCGACATCTGGGGAGACCAGTACCGCGTCGAGGACGAACTCACCAAGATCGAGCGCCAGTACGGGCTCACGGACCTCTCCGACACCCGCACCCGCGAGTACCGGAACGCGATCCCCAAGCGCGCCAAGGGCGCCGAACTGCGCAAGGCCCAGCGCCTCGGCCGGGAAGACACCGACCGCGACCGCCTGCGCACCGCCGTACGCCAGGCGCTCGCCGGGGCCGCCGACGAGGAGGAGTTCACCGCCCGGCTCGCCGCGAAGGGCGTGCTCCTCGGCGTGCGCCGGGCGCCGTCCGGCGACGTGACCGGCTACAAGTTCGCGCTCACCGACGACGAGACCGAGCCGGTCTGGTTCTCGGGGAGCAAGCTCGCCTCCGACCTCACCCAACCCAAGATCCGCGCCCGCTTCACCGCCGGCATCGACCAGCCCACCCACCCCACGCCCGACAGCAGCACCCGGACCGCCACCGGCCGCCACCGGGCCAGCACCACCGTCGAACTCGCCTACCCGGCCTTCGACGACGAGCACGACGCCGCCCGCGCGGAGGCGGTGATCCGAGGCGGCCTCGAAGTCCTCGACACGCTCGCCGCCACCAGCCCGACCCTCAGCAGGAAGGAGATCAACCAGGCCGCACGGGCCCTGGAGTACACCCGCATCGCCCACACCCGCGCCGCCGACGCCAACCTGCGCGCGATGCGCTCCGCCGCCCGCGAAATCCTCTACGCCGGGCCCAGCACCGGCCGCGGCGAGGACGGCACGGCCGCCGCCACGATCCTGTCCAGCCTCGTGCTGCTCGCGATCGTGATCGCCAAGTGGCATGCCGCCCAAGGCCACCGACACCAGGCCGAAGCCGCCCACGCCGCAGCGGGACACCTGCGCGCCGCCTACTCCCGGCACGCGGCCAAACCGATCGCCCACCTGACCCTCGAAGGCCGGCTCCTCCCGAAGGCCGCCCAAGACCGGCAGGCCGAAGCCATCCGCCGCGCCCTGCCCGCCGACCAGGCCGCCCGCCTGCTCGCCGAGGACAACTGGGCAGCCCTCGCCGCCACCCTCGCCCAGGCCGAAGCAGCCGGCCACGACCCGACCGCCCTGCTCACCCACGCGGCCGGACGACGCGAGCTGGCCACCGCGGACTCTCCCGCCGCCGTCCTCACCTGGCGCATCCGCCGCGACGCGGGCCTACCCGCCCCGGCACCGGCCGCCACCCAGGACGAACTGCGCACCCGCGCAGCCCTGTCCAGGACCACCACCTGCCCTACCACCGACCCTGCGGTGGGCACAACAGACCAACCGCCCACGCCACTGGCGCCGCCAGTGTCCGGGCTGTACCGCCCCAAGCGGTAGCCCAGCCCAGCGGGGGCGGGAAACCCTCCCGTCCCCGCTTCCGTGGCCGCCTCAAACCCGAAACACGTACCCTCGCATACCGGTTGATCGCCCTCGACATCGACACCAAGGGAACAGACCAGGACCGATGCCACGAGCAACTCTCGAGACGGATCTGCTCCAGAAGGTTCGCAACGAGCTTCCGAAGCGGCGTCTCAACTACTCAGGACGGCGACCAATGATTCGCCGTGCTCCGCCCAGCGTTCGAGCCGGAACAGGTCGACGAGGAGCACGCGGGTCTGTTCGGCGTTGGTCATCGCGTGTCGAGTGAAGCCGCCATTTGTGACGATCACGGCGATGTCGGATCCGTGGACCTTGCGAAGGGTTCCGGCCAACTCGCGCACGGGGGTTGGGCCGATGTTGCGGTTGCCCTTGGTGTGCTTCACCTGCACTGCGTAGCGCAGTCCCATGGGGCCGGTAGCGACGGAGTCTGCGGCGTTGTCGCCGGAGCGGCCGACAGCCTGGTGCACGGTGAAGCCGTCGCGCTCCAGCAGGGCGGACACTAGTTGTTCGAAAGCGGCGGGGGTGAGGCTCTTGATCGCGGCGACCGGGACCCTCCCGCCAGGCTCGAATAAGACGGCGGGTTGTTTCTCGAGCAACGTGATCATCTGTGTCGCGGACTGAGTGACCACGGAGTCGAGCTCAACCAGTTTGTCTGGATGCTCGATCGGGGACGTGCTCCTTGAGCGCTGTGCCTTCGGGGAGGCCTCCTGGTGCCAGTCTTCCAATGACTTCCAGCACAGATGGGTGAGCTCGGCCAGCGAAGTCCGTGCCCTACGGATCTTCTTCTCCTCCTCGTGGAACCAGAAGGAGACTACGCCTCGCTGTTCTCCCAGATAGACCTTGCAGGCGGCCATTACGGGCGTGGCTTTCCTCTCGACTGAGTCCATGCGGTCCTGGACGTCTTTCGAGATCTTCAGAAGCGTCTCGGCCAGGGCTGCCGTATCGAGAAGCTTGTCCTGGTATTGCATGGGTGAGCGCTTCCACGCGCCCCCCTTGGTGATGCGGCGGAGACATGCGATCACTAGGGGGAATAGTTCGTGATCATGGTCAGGGAGCTCGGTTTCGCGTTGGTAGAGGTCGCGAACACCGCAGCCACTGAGGATCATCAGCTCGTCGAGAAGTTTAGTTGTCACATCTTTCACGGGGTAGAAGCTAGCGGGATGGTCTGACACATCATCAACCGCAATGTCCGCGACAGCTGTTTGCTCGGTGGACTGGCTCCTCATCCATCGATTAAAGGGTTATTCCGTTCGAATTTAGAACAGAAATTCTAATTATAGATTGAATCAAAGGGGCCTGGAGTGGTGAGTAAGACCATGAGACTTCCTTCGGGGAACTGAGAGGCCCTTTGCGTTGCAAATCACTCGAACCGTGCGATTGTGGACGGCGGGAGCGTCAACTGGACTTCTGCCGTTTGGAGATCGGGTGAGATCGGAGGGGCGTGATGGTGATCGCTCGCCGATCATGTCGATCTTCGGCCGGTGCGTGTGCTACGTTCCGTGGTCCAATCGAAAACAGGCGACCCCGGCAGCGCGCCAACGCTCCGGGGTCCGGCACCAGGAGATGCAACTCCCGATGCGCGTCCATCGTAGCGCCCACGTGCGCAACTTCACCGTGCTGCCCAACGCCGTCCTTCAGTACCGACGGCTCTCCTACACCGCCCGCGGTCTGCTCGCGGACCTTCTCTCCCGTCCCGACGGCTGGCGCGAGGACGGCCGGCACATGGCCGACACCAGCCCCCAGGGCCGAGGCGCGATCCGCAAGGCCCTGAAGGAGCTGGCCGAGGCCGGCTTCTACCGGGTCGAGAAGATCCGCATGTCCGACGGCACGATCATCACCGAGACCCACGTCTACGACACCCCGCAGCTGGCGCTGCCGGGTGTCACCCGTCCGGTCTCCGGTGAAGCGACCACCGGCGGTCCTGACGCCCTTGTAAAAGACCTGGTGAAAGAACCACCCTCCCTCCCCGCTGACCACGTCGACGGCCAGGCGGCCAACGACGAGGTGGAGGAGCCGGGCGGGAGGGAGGAAGATCAGCAGGAAGCCGGTGACGCTGACCTGCTGCCCGACGAGCAGGTCTGTGCGGCGGTCGCCACGCTCTTCCGGGCGATCCGTCCCGAACCGCGCCTGCGCCTCGGGGAGGCCGAGGCCCGGAAGCTTGCCCCGCTGGTCGCCCGGTGGCTGGAACGCGGCGCGACCCAAGCCGACCTCGCCCAGGCCCTGCTGCCGGGCCTGCCCGCCCCAGTGCACTCGGCGGTCGCGGTGCTGCGCTACCGCCTGGAGCGCAAGATGCCGCCTGTCCAGCCCGTCGTGCGGCCCGCAGCGACCCGGTACGCCGAGTGCGCCAAGTGCCACGACCCCGTGCCCCAGCCGGGCATCTGCCGAGTGTGCGCAGGCCTCGGTGTGCGAACAGTCGACATCGGCGGGGGCGAGGCTGTCACCCGCAGCGGCGCGGCCCGTGCCAGGGACGCCCTGCGCGCTGCCAGGACCGCTGGCCTGCACCTGGGCAGCCTGGCGGCAGCCCAGTAGGCGGCACCAGCGCCACTGAGTCGGCGACCGTCAGGCCGCCATGGCCGGCAGCGCGCGCAGGCGCTCGCGGAACTCGGCGACGGCGGGTTCCGCGCCGTACGGCTTGAGGTAGCCGTCGAACTTGGTGAGGCGGCTGACGGCGCGGACGGAGTGGACCTTGGTTTCGAGGAGGCCGAGGCCGCGGTTGGCGGCGTCGAGGGCGCCGTCGAGGTCCTTGCCGGCGAGGCGGGCGGTGGCGAGGCGGCCGGAGCGAACGGCCTGGTCGCGGGGGACGGCGTGATCGATGGAGGAGGCGAGGGCGTTGGTGGCGCGCTCGACCTGGCCGGCGCGGAGCATGATCTTGCCCTCGGTGGAGCTGAGCTGGGCGTCGCCGTACCAGGAGAGCCAGTTCGGGAGTTGGTCGCCGCCGTTCCTGGACCAGAGGTCGTGGGCCCGATTGAGGGCGGAGCCGGCCTTCTGGTGCTGGCCGTCACGGGAGAGGCTCTCGGCGTGGTGGAGTTCGAGGTAGCTGCGGACGCCGGGCTGCATCGTCGAGGGTGTGTTGGCGAGCGCGGTCTCGACCTGGGCGACGCGCTCGGCCGGGTTGCCGGCGTCGGAGAGGTGGACGCCCATCTCGGCGAGCAGGAAGGCGCCAAGGGCGTCGTCGCCGACGGTCTTCGCGGCGCGGAGGGCGCCGAGGTAGTACTGCTGGCCGGCTGAACGCAGACCGCTGTCGTAGGCCATCCAACCGGCGATGTAGTTGACCTGGGCGGCCAGCCCGTACAGGCGGGCCTCGACGGCTTCGGTGTGGCGGCCCTGCTTGAGCAGGGTGGTGATGATCGCGAGGTCGCCGCGGGCTTGTTCGATGAGGCGTGCGCCGCCCATCTGGGCGTCCAGGGTCTGGAGGGTGGCGACGCGGGCTTCGAGGGTGTCGACCATGGAGTCGGTCACCTGGTCGCCGTCCAGGGCGGAGGCGAAGGCGGGCGAGGCCGAGGCCCAGCTCGCGGCGACGGTGGCCATGGCGGCCCCGGTGATGGTGAGAAAGCCCCGCCGATCCATACGACCACTCCTGACCAGTTCCACCAGTACGTCCACGGTACCGGCCTTCGTCCACGGCGCCGTGACGCCGGTCACTTCCCAGACAGGAAGCCATCCCGGCCACGGATTGGCAACCAGAGTACGGGGATTGACGCCCAGGAGATCGGCCAGAACGTACTGGGCGTCCGGCTCGGGCTCCTGACCCTGTTCCCACTTCCAGACCAGGGTTCGGTTGGTCGCCAGGTGGATCTTCAGCGCGGCACCGCGGTCGCGCATCATGCCCGCGAACTGGTTCTTTCCCCACCCGCGCGACTGCAGCAGGTAGGTGAGCGGGTGGACCGCCAGCGTGCCTTCGATCATCTCAACCCCCGGCTTTTCAGGCCCTGTTGGTGAGCGTACTGCTACCCGCCGCAGCCGGGGCGTTCTCGGAGAGAAACCCCCTGGAAACGTTCCGCGACGCTCCGCCTCGCCGTGACGCTGGACCTGCCGTCGTCCGAGGAGAGCGGAGGAAAGGGCCCGTGGACAGAGCCACGAGCGCACAGCGAGGCCGCCATCGAGGCGCGCACCGCGACCCGCTGGGAGTCAGGTTCACCGTGCTGTGGGGACTCGGTCACATCGCGGCGCTGGTGCTGCTCGGGACCGTCGCCCAGCACCAGCTCGGCGCCGAGGAGCAGTTCGCGGCGCCGCCGGCACACGCCGTCCCGGATCGGGAGCCGACCGCCTGAGGAGCCACGGCTCCGTGCTCAGCCCGCCACCCGCCAGCGAGTTGGAGGAGAAGCACCATGTCCCACCCGCAAGAACCACCGCCGCCCACGGCAGTGACCAGCGCCTTCGCCCGCCGCACCGCCGTCGTCACCGGGGCTGCCGGGTTCATCGGCTCGCACCTGTGCGAGCGCCTGCTCGACCTGGGCGCGGAGGTGGTCGGCGTCGACAACCTGCTGACCGGCCAGCTCGACAACCTGTCGGGCCTGCGCTCGGCCAGCGGCTTCCGTTTCCAGACCGACGACGTGACCCGGCCGTTCAACGTGGCCGGGCCGGTGGACTTTGTCTTCCACCTGGCCTCGCCCGCGTCGCCGCACGACTACGCCCGCCACCCGCTGGCCACCCTGAAGGTCGGCGCGATGGGCACGCTCAACGCCCTGGAGCTGGCCGAGGCCAAGCGGGCCCGGTTCCTGCTCGCATCGACGTCCGAGGTGTACGGCGACCCGCTTGTGCACCCGCAGCCGGAGCGGTACTGGGGCAACGTGAACCCGGTGGGCCCTCGGAGCGTGTACGACGAGGCCAAACGGTACGCCGAGGCTCTGACCTCGTGCTTCCAGCGCTCCGGCAACACCCGCACCCGCATCGTGCGGATCTTCAACACCTACGGGCCGAGGATGCGCGCCGACGACGGCCGCGCGGTGCCCGCCTTCATCCAGCAGGCGCTGGCGGGCGAGCCGATCACCGTGGCCGGCGACGGCAGCCAGACCCGCGCCCTGTGCTTCGTGGCCGACACCGTCGAGGGACTCCTCGCCGCCGCCACGGCGGACCACACCGACCCGGTGAACCTGGGCAACCCGCACGAGATCACCATGCTCCAGCTCGCCGAGGAGATCCGGGCGCTGGCCGGTTCCTCGTCCGCGATCACGTTCGTCCCGCTGCCCGCCGACGACCCGAAGCGCCGCTGCCCCGACATCGCCTCGGCCCGCGCTCACCTTGGCTGGGAGCCCATCACCCACCTGCGCGACGGCCTGCGCCGGACCCTCGACTGGGCCGAGAAGCGATTCCCCCACCAGGCCACCGCCACCACCGGAAGGAGCGCCTCGTGACCACCGCTTCCCACCCGCTGCCCGCGCTCGTCTGCGGGGTCGACAATGGGTACGCCCGCCCGCTGCGGACGCTGATGCACTCGATCGCCGCCGCCCACCCGGGCACTGTCGGTGAGCTCCGACTGATCGTCCTCGACCAGCAGATCAGCGACGCCAACCGGAAGGCGATCCTGAGGGACGCTGACCGCACTGGCCTGCGCACCGAGCTGCGGCCGGCGCCCATGACCGACCCGCGCTACCCCGTTTCCGACTGGGTCAGCGGCGCGGTGTACGTGCGCCTGGCCATCCCGGAAGTCATCCCCGACGAACGCCGGGTGCTCTACCTGGACGCCGACACCCTGGTGCTCGGAGACCTGCGTCCGCTGCTGCGGCAGCCCCTCGACGGGCGCCCGATCGGCGCGGTGCGAGACCCGCAGAACCCGGTCATCGGCCGCGGCATCCAGCTGCCCGGCTGGGAGAAGCTCGGCGTCCCGTACGGCAGGGACTACTTCAACAGCGGCGTCATGCTCATCGACCTCGACCGCTGCCAGCGGCTCGGCGTCTTCGAGCGGTCCAGGCAGTTCCTCTCCGAGCACCCGGACAAGGTCAGGTTCTGGGACCAGGACGCGCTGAACTGGGCCATCGACGACAACTGGCACCGGCTGGACAGGCGTTGGAACACCTTCGCCATGTCCCCTCAGGCCGCCCAGCCCGGGTTCATCCACTACGCCGAGGCGGACAGCCCGCTCGCCCAGCTCCTGGACGACGAGGCAACCGCCGCCCTGGTGCACTTCGCCGGCCCTGACAAGCCGTGGCAGGACGGCTACCCGGAAGGCCAGCTCCGGGACACCTACCGGCTGTTCCACGACTACGTCGGTTCGGGAGGCGCCGAGTGAACGGCCGGAAGCCGTTCTGGCGGCGGCCGTCCTGGTGGGTCGCCGCCGCCGTGGCCGCGCGCAACGTGAACGGGCTGCGGCAGGTCCGCCAGACGCTGGCCCGGGTGGACCGGCCGGTCCCGCTCTCGGTGGTGGAGCCGGTGGCACTGCACGTCGTCATCCCGGTGCTGCGCGAGCAGTTGCACATCGCCGGTGCGCTGGCGTGGTTCGTGCCGCTCCTGCGCGACATCCCGGGTTCGACGCTGACCCTGGTGTCCACGGCGCGCGAGGAGCGCGAACGCACTCACCTCGTCGGCCGGCTCGCCGGGGCGACGGCTACCGACCTCACGGTGCAGCGCTTCCCACAGCTGACCGACGACGAGCTGACTGCCCTTGCCGAAGCCCTAGCCAAGACCGGCGAACGCACGCTCACCCCGGCGACGGCCGCTGAGGTCCTGTCGGCCTTCCCCACGACGGCGGACGTCATCGCGAGCGAGATCGCGCGCCTCCGGGAGCCGGTGGTCCGGCACGTCCACTACGAGGGCGACGGGCGGAAGGCCGCGCAGGTGAACGCCGTCGTCGAACAGCTCGCGGCCGACTCGGCCGAGGAGTACGTCGCCGTCTACGACGTGGATTCCCGTCCGAGCCGTGAGTTGCTGCGACGCACCGCCGAGTTCCTGGCCCGCCGACGAGCGGAGGACGGCGAACTGCCCTGCGTCGTCCAGCAGTCCGCCCGCTTTGCCACCCAGGACGCCGCCGACAACCGGTGGGAGCGGGCGCTGTGCCGAAGCGCCGCCCGAGCGCAGACTCTGTGGACTCTCCGCCGCGAGATCCCCAACCTCCGCCGGTACACCGAGTCCGTCCGCCACACGCGGCCCGGCCTTCGGGGCCTCGCCCAGACCGTCGGCCACGGCCTGCTCGTCCGCACCGATGTCTTCCGGCAGGTCGGCGGGCTGCCCACCTTCACTGTCCTCGACGACGTCGCCTTCGGCTACCGGCTCACCCTGGGCGGCATGCCGGTCGACAGTCTCCCCTTCACCACCACCGTGCCGGCGGCTGAGTACCTGCCGGAGCTGCTGTCCCAGAGCGAGCGCTGGTTCCAGAGCTACCTCGACTACCCGCAGTGCGCCGGCCGCTGGCACGCCCAGGGCCACGGCAGTCGCCTCGACCACACAGCGGCGCTCGCCATCGGCGCCTACCGGGGCGTGGCCTGGCTGCTGGTCTCGCCCGCGACGGCCGCGTGCCTGGCCCTGGCGCTCGGGCCGCGCACGCGCCTCCCGGTCCGGGCGACGGCCGTGGCCGCGCTCTGGGCCGCCACCGTCGCACCGGTCCGCCTGCTCGCCGAGGCCGAAGGCCGTCCGCTGACCGTACGGGAGACCGCCACGCAGAGCGTGGAAACCCTGGCCGGGCTGCTGCTCAAGAGCATCGGCCCGATGACCGCCCTCGGCCGCTGGGCCGTGACAGGCACCAGGCACTCGGTACTCGCCCCCAAGAGCAACCGTCGTACCAAGGGCAGGGAGACACCGTGATCCTCGGCATCGAGGGCGTCAGCTGCGTCGGCAAGACCACGCTGGCCGCCATGCTCGCCCCTCACCTCGACCAGCCCACCGTCATCCCCTGTTACTTCCACGCCAGCCCCGACCCCACCCGGCTGCCGACCCCGGAGCCCTTCACCGCGGACCACCAACTGGCCAACATCGCCCAGTTCCTGGAAGTCGAGGACCTCCGGCTCACCCAGGCCAGGCAGGTCCTCGCCGACGGCCGGGACGTGATCCTCGACCGCACCGTGGACACCCTCCTCGCCCACGCGCACGCCGTCGGCCGGATGAACGGCTTCGACTGCGACGACCAGGCCCAACGCACCGTCACCAGCAGGGCCGTGGCGATGCCCGACCTGACGATCGTCCTCACCGCCGACCCGGACGTGCTCGTCCGCCGGGCCCGCCTGCGCAAGGGCATGCCGACGATCTTCTACGACCGCCACTTCAGCGAACACTTCAACGCCTATTTCGACCACCCGCTCGCCCCGGCCGTCGCCCGGCTCGACACCACCACCGGCCCGCCCGAGGAACTCGCCGCACGCGCCCTCGACCACATCTGCCGCCACCAGGCCGGCGAACACCCACAGCGGGAGGCATCATGAAGGCCGCACTGATCGGCTGCGGTGCCATCGCCAGCCGCTGGGTCCGATCCCTGCTCGCGGACGGCCGCATCGAGATCACCGCCCTCGCCGATCCCGACCAGCAGGCGGCGCGGGCTCTCGCGGACCGGTACGAGCTGACCCCGGCGTTCGCCACGACGCTCGACGAAGCGCTCGCACTGGCCCCGGTCGACGTCGTCGTCAACCTCACCCCGCCCGACCACCACTACCGTGTCAGCCGCTCTGCCCTCGCCCGCGGCCTCCACGTCCTGACCGAGAAGCCCCTGACCCTGAACCTGCCCGACGCCCTCGACCTCGTCCACCTCGCCCGCGAGCGCGGCCTGCTGCTGGCCGTCATGCAGAACCGCGGCGCCGACCCCGGCTTCCTCGCCTTCCGCGAGACGGTCCGCCTCGGCGGCCGGCCGCCCTTCGCCGTCGCCGCCGACACCCTCGTCGCCCTTCCCGGCCCGGGCTTCCGCAGCAGCCAGCACCTGCCCGTCACCACCGACCTCGCGGTGCACGCCTTCGACCAGGTCCGCGCCCTGATCACCGCGCCGCCGACCGAGGTCACCTGCACCGAGACGCCGACCGACTTCCTTGCCCCACACAGCTCGATCGCCACGATCACCGTGCGGTTCGCCGACAGCTCCCTGTTCAACTACCGGGGCGGCTACATCGTCGACCCATTCCTGCGAACCGGCGCCAACGGCGACTGGCGCGTGGAGGCCCGAGCCTTCGCCGCGCGCTGGGCTCCGGACCCCGCCGACAGGCACAAGACGGCCGAGGCCGGGCCGCCTGCCTACCAGCGGTGCATCACCGCCATGGTGGACGCCCTCCACCAGCCCGGCACCATGCCCGTCCCCGCCGCCAGCAACCTCGGCTCCATCGCCCTCCTGGACGCTGCCCTCCAGTCCGCCGCCAGCCGCCGCTCCGTCCCGGTGCCGGAGGTGCCCGATGTCCGCCCGTGACGCCGTGATCGACCGCCCGCATCCGCTGCTGCTCGACGCGCTCACCGCAGCCGGCTTCGACGCCACCGACGTGCGCTTCACGCCCCTGCGGTCCGGAACGGACAGCCTCCCCTTCGCCGCCACCACTTGCGACGGCGACGAACTGGTCGTCAAGGTCCGCCGCGTGGGCAGCCGCTCGCGCTACCCGACCGCGGCCTGGGCCTCGGCCCGGATGCGGGAAGCGGGAATCCCCGCCGCCCGCGTCCTCTGGCACAGCCGAGAGGCGTGCGTCGAGACCTGCTGCCCGGGTCGACCGATCGAAGCGGAACCGCCACAGCCACAGGACCTGGAAGCCGCCGTCCGAGCCGGGGAGGTCCTCCGCCGTCTGCACACCATCGAGGTCAGCAGCTTCGGCCAGCTCGACGGACACGGCATCGGCCAACACTCCACCATCCAGGGCTGGTTCCTCGCCCTACCCGCCCGCCGCACCCCCAGCCTCGACGGCCTCGACCTGCCCGGCCTGCTGAACTACACCCGCCTCATCCTCGAAGCCGAAGCCGACCGCCTCCCGGCGACGGCGCCCAAGCTCCTGCACGGGGACTGGGTCGGACGCCACCTCTTCACCGATGGCCGCCGCATCACCGGAGTCGTCGACCTGGAGAGCGTCCGCGGTGGCGACCCGCTGGCCGAACTCGCCGGCTGGTCTCTGCGCGAGCCCGCCCCGATGAGCGAGGCCCTCCTCGTCGGCTACTTCGACGGCCCGTTGCCCACCGAGAGCCTGCTGCCGCTCGTCCTGTTCCGCCTGCGCATCGCGGTTTCGCTCCTGCACTTCCACGTCTCCTGCGACGACCAGGACATGGTCCGGCTACGGGCCGCCCAGATCCAGGCCGACCTCGACGATCTGGACCACGGCCACCTCACCGCCGTCCCCCGCATCGCCCCCGACCCACACTTCTCCGGACGGTGCCGCCCGTAGGCAGCCCCGCCCCTGACTGGAAGGACGCCATGAACGACCCCAAGGTCACCCTCCCGTTCCCCTGCGAGCCCAAGTACGGGCAGGCCGAGAAGGACGCCGTCCTCAAGCTCCTCGACGACGGCCACCTCTCCGAGATCAACCGTGGACCGGCCACCAACGCCCTCGAAGCGGCCTTCTCCCGCCTCACCGGCACCCGCCACGCGCTCTCGTTCAACTCCGGCACGGCCTCCCTGCACGCCGCACTTCACGCGGTCGGCGCCAACCCCGAAGCCGGCGTCGCCATCTCCCCGATGACCTGGATTTC
The DNA here is from genome assembly GCF_044744365.1 of Kitasatospora sp. NPDC087314. Taxonomy (NCBI): domain Bacteria; kingdom Bacillati; phylum Actinomycetota; class Actinomycetes; order Kitasatosporales; family Streptomycetaceae; genus Kitasatospora; species Kitasatospora sp. NPDC087314. The sequence goes on along the minus strand of NZ_JBIUYE010000003.1, from coordinate 192,958 downwards.
CGCCATCACCGCCGTTTTCCAGGCCGGCAGCTACCCCGTCTTCTGCGACATCGAGCCGGACAGCCCCAACATCGCCGCCACTGCGGTCGCCCAGGTCGCCGACGAATGCTCCGCCGTCCTCGCCACCCATACCTGGGGCATCCCCGCCCGCATGGACCAGCTCGCCAAGGCCACCGACCTGCCGATCGTCGAGGACTGCTCGCACGCCCACGGAGCCCTCTACCAAGGCCGGGCCGTCGGCTCCTGGGGTGCCGCCGGGTGCCTCAGCCTCCAGGAGTCCAAGTCCGTCTCCGGCGGCGAAGGAGGCGTTCTCACCACCTCCGACCGGGAGGTGTACGAGTGCGCCCTCACCCTCGGCCACCACCCCGCCCGCCTGGCCGACGAACTCACCCTCCCCGAACTGAGGCCGCTCGCCGCCACCGGGGCCGCCTACAAGTACCGGATGCCCGCCCTTTCCGCCGTCATCGCCCGCCAGCAACTGCGCTCGCTGCCCGACCGAATGCTGGCTGCCGAACAGAACCTGGCCACCCTCCGCGAAGCCCTGCAGGAGTACGACGCGCCCGTCGCCTGGCCGGAGATCGGCGAGCTCTCCGTCCGCGGCTGGTACGGAACCCCGCTGACGATCAGCGTCCGCGTCCCCGACCCGAAGGCGCTCCACGAGAAGTGCCGGGCCGCCGGCATCCCCGTCCGCTCCCAGTACGAGGACTGGACACAGACCCCGCTGCTGCAACGCCTCGACCTGGCTGCCCGCTACTGGCCCTACCTCGCCGACAGCCCCTACCAGCCGCCGACCCGGGACGCGCTGCCGAACTACTACAAGGCCCTGCGCCAGATGATCGTGATGAAGGTGCCGCAGATCCCGGCTCCGGACTACATGGAGCAGGTGGCCGAGGCCCTCGCCACCGTCCTGTCCCGCACGCTGCTCACGGCATAGCCGCGAACGCCTCCTGCACGTCCTCGCGCCGCTCCGTCCACCAGGCCAGGAAGCGCTCGGCGGGCAGGAACAGGTGGTCGCAGGAGTGGTCGTCGCGGTCGTAGTGGAAGACCAGCTGCCAGTAGTCCGACATGCGCTTCCACCACAGCCGCTCCACCGCGTCCGCCAGGGCCGGCACCGGGAGCTGTACCACCGACCGGTAGCCGGCCATGAACGCGGATGTCCGCTCCAGATCGAGGAAGCCGTCCTCACCGCCGAACTGCACCGTGGCGGTGCGGGCGACCTCCTCGCCGAACGGCCGGACCCTGATCCGGTCCCAGTCGATCACCCCGACGATCTCGCCGTTCCGCCACAGCACGTTCCGGTGCTGGACGTCACCGTGCGTCCACCCCACCGGGCCGACCGCTACCTCGCCGGCCGGGTGCTCGTGCCCGTACTTCTTCAGCAGCACCTTGCGCTCAGCCAGCGCCGTGGCGGCCTCGACGTCGAACGCTGTCCGGCTCTCCAGTCCCGCGATCAGGGCGAGGAAGCGATCCGCCTCCTGGTGAGCCTCGGCGGGCGTGGTCACCGAGACGGTCACCTGCTCTGGCCCCGGCGGTAGCAGGCCGGCCATCCGCTCACCGTTCAAGCTCTGGTGGATCCGACCGAGGAGAACGCCGAGATCAGCAGCCTGCCCAACCGAGAGCGCCGTACCCACCTGGTGGCTCCCCTCCATCCACGGGATCAGGCAGTACCCGCGGTCGGCGACCTCGACTACCACATCCCCGGTCGAGGAGACCCTCGCCCTGCCCACCGGCAGACCGTCGTCGGCCAGCTCCGACAACACAGCCAGGTTCCGACGAGCCAGCGACAGTGGCACATCCATGATCCGCTTCAACGCGAACGAGCCCTCGGCCGTATCCAGCCGCCAGTTCCCGTTCATCAAGCCGTCCGACAGGAAGTGGCACCCTCGAACCGCACCCAGTCCGAAAGCCTCGCAGAGAACCGCTAGATCCTCCGCGACCTCGCTGTATCGACCACCACTTGGGGCGTCGAAGGTCACGTCCGTCACCCCAAACAGGCTAGCGGAGCAGAGGCACCGATGCGGTCGCTTCGAGAGGTACCCCAGTCCATGCAGCGACGCCTATAAGGTGACCATCCGTGCTTGTGGGCGGTCCAGGACGGTGTCAAGCGCTGCTCCTGCCGCAGCAGTGCTTGAACTTGCGCCCGGTGCGCATCATGCACGGACAGGGCGCATTCCTTCGCGGGCGTGCCACGGACAACGGCACAGTGCCGCCGACTGTCTGGCCGGAATGCATCGCCTCCAGTAAGTAGGACACGTCATCTGCGGCCATTCCCTGGAGGTTTCGGCCGACCACGATGATTAGCTTTCCTCTGCGGGCGGCCCGGTACCAGTGGGGGAAGAAGTTGAGTGGCATGCCGCTCAACAAGTCCCCGGAAGGGCCGGAGACGGAGAGCCGGTTGCCCTCCAACCGCGCCTGTACATCACGGTCGTGTACTGGGGGGATGGTTCTGAGGTCCAGGACATCGCCATCGTCCAGGCCATCGAGAAAACCTCGGAGATCGGTGAACCCGGCGGCAAGATGGGTGTCCAGGACCAGGTCTTGGACGGGGCCATCGTTCACCGAGCCCCATCCGCCGTAGCAGTCAACGATGATTCCAGCCCTGTCACCGCCGAACAGGATGCACTCGACCTCGGAGGTCACCTTGGGTGCTTTGGGGGCTCTTCCGCTGAGCCGGATCACCTGGGAAGCGACGCATTGGGGGTGGGCAAGGCACACCACCACGTGGTCCGTGGCCGGGTGACGTAGCAACAGCAGTTCGGCGTCGCCAGTCTCGTCGATCGCCAGATTGCACGCGTCGCAGGTCTGTCGAGAGTTGGCAAGCCGAGCAAGCATTCGCGTGATGTCGCGGCCAGCCAGTTCACGCCGTACTGACGAGGCGATGTTGATGCGCCTCCCGTCCGGAGTAGTCGCTGGGTGCCCCAGGTTGTGATCGGCTGGGAACATGAGATTCTGGCCAGCTGGCTGGAGGCGCGTCCGGATGAATTCCAGAACTCGACGGTCTTGCAGCTTCTCGGCGCCGAGCAGGTCGGCGAGGGTGGGTTCCTCGGTGTCTGGGTCGTCGGTGGTGTGAAGACGGGCGAGCTCCAGCAGTGCTTCTCCAGCCCCCGACCAGCTTCCGATGCGTTGGTGGACGCCGAATGCCTCGCGCGCATGGCTCCGGGCGGAGTCGATCTGGCCGAGGGCCTTGCAGGAGCGAGCCAGGTTCATCAGACAGGGAGCCAGTAGAGTGTCGTCGTCGAGTTCCTCGATCAACGTTCTGGCTTGGGTGAACCTTTCGAGGGCCGATGGATGCTCGCCGGAATTGGCGCAATGCACACCCGAATTGACATGGATGGCCACCTCTAGGGAGCGCATTCCCAACTGCTGTGCCAACGGCAATAGACGGTTGAGCTCGGTAACGGCTTGATCCGGGTCTTCTCCGAACAAGAGGCACATGGCGGAGTGCGTCTTCGCAGTGAGCAGGACGTGAATGTCGTTCTGCGCCTCAGCGAGACTCTCGGCCTTGCGGTATTCACTGAGTGCCGCTTGCCACTCCCGGTTGCGGGCGTGCATGTTGGCGAGCGCCATTCTGGTGCGCAGGACGGCCGCGGCGTCGCCAGCGCGGGCGCACGCATCGAGCGCCCTTGTGGTCATGGTCATGGCCTCGGCATGGAGGCCCCGGCGCGAATAGAGGATCGCGAGCGCACGGGCCGCCTGGGCCTTGGTTGAGGGCGTGGCTTCATCGGAGGTGACGGAGGTGACCTGCTCCAGGATGCGGGCGCCTTCCTGCCACTGGCCTGAGACCAGGAGTGCTTCCCCCAAAGCGGCCTTCGCTTGAGCTTTGGCCTGTTTGTGCTCGGTTTCCTCCAGCAGGCCCATGGCTTCGGACAGTAGCGCCACGACCTGGCCGATTCGGCCTGCACACCAAAGAAGTTCGGCGTGCTTGTGCAGAGTCTGCGCCAGCACAACAGGGTTTCCGGTGTGTCGAGCCATGTCCTGGGCTTGCGCGAAGAGATCCTCTGCTTCGTCCAGATGCCCGATGCGCCCTCGATAGGACGCCAGGTAAGCCAGCGACTGGGACGCGTGTTCGTAATCGCCGATGCTGGTCGCCAAACGTGCACACTCGCCCAGGTGCGCGGCCGCCGTTTCCACCTCGGCCCGCTCGGCGGCTTGACTTCCCAAGCGGTAGAGCGCCCGCACTTGACCTTGGACGTCTCCGGTGTCCCGGTAGATCGCCAACGCCGCACCGAGAGGGTCCGCGGGAGCGGAGCCCGGTCGATCCTGCGGGGGCGTCTCGGCGAGTGCCATCAGGGCCGTTGCTTCCCAAGCCCGGCTTCCCACCGCGCGGGCTCGTTCGATGTCCTGAGCGGCCTGCTGCGCGGCCTCAGTCGTACGACCGCCAGCACGTAGCAGTGCGCCGAGGGCGCTGCGGTTCCACAGATCCGCAGCGGTGCCGAGCTTCAAGAGGTTGCGGCTGTTGCGCAGGTACTGCTCGGCCCTGCGCACTTGACCGACAGCGAGGTAGGCCTGGCCGAGGTTACCGAGAGCCTGGGCCAGTACGTCCCAGGACTCAGTGATGCGCCAGAACGGCAGTCCGTGGCGCAAGTAGGGGATTGCGTCACGGGCACGGCCGAGGTTGATGAGCAGGGAGGCCGTGGCCAGCTCTGCAAGGTGCATCAGGTAGGGGTCGCCGGCGTCGTGGGCGGTTTGGGCCGCCTGCTGGTACAACTCGGCGGCATGCTGGCTGTCACCGAGATGGGCGGAGGCCATGGCGAGGTTGTGCAAGGAAGTTGCCGCCCACTCATGGTTGTCGGACCCGGTGCCAGCTTCCAGGACACAACGGTAGACACGTTCGATGTCACCCCAGCGGCTGCCGTGCCACAGAGCGGCTGTGTAGTTGGCCGCTAGTGTGACGAGTGGGCCCCAGAGTTGGTGGTCCCGGGCAAGTTCGACAAGAGCGACCGCACCCGGCCGGTCCGCGTTCAGCCGCTGCAAGGCTTCCAGGTTGCTCGGCGCTGGGACAGTGGCTTCCTTGTCGGTGAAACCGATCGACCCCGTGGCCGACTCGGCTCGGGCAGCGGTCATCAGACAAGCATGTCGGATGGCACTTTCACGGCATTCCACTGTGGCGGAGCGCGACTTGAGACGGGCGAACCGATGCAGGATTTCGTGAAAGACGTAGCGTTCTTCGTCAACCTGCTCGATGAGGCTCAGCTCGAAGAGCTCGTCGAGGAGCCCTGCAACCGCGTCGATGCGAATGTCAGCGAGATCCTCTTCCGAGGCACGTGCAGCGGCGGCGACATCGACCGTGACGGACATGTGCGGCAGGATCCCGAGCACCGTGAACAGGTGTGCTTGATCTGGGTCAAGAGCAGCGAAGCTTCGCTCGATGACGGGCTCGATCGCGGTCTGGCCGGCCCGCAAGGCCCGCAGCCCGTGGTCAGGGCTCGCGATGTCCTGGATGAACCGGTCTGCGTCCACTTTAGGGCGCCTCGCGAGGTGAGCGGCCGCGATGTGCAGCGCGAGGGGGTGTCCACCACAGGCACGGGCGAGGTCCGACGCTTGCTCGTTGGTCAGCCGCGACGGCCCGGTCACGGTCTTCACGAGTGTCTCGCTGTGCTCGGTCAGCAAGGGACCGATTTCGACGCAGTGGACCAGCCCGGCAAGGCCGCTGAGTTTCGCCCTGCTCGTGCAGACAAGCGCGAATGGGCCGTCCATCTGCAGTACCTCCAACAACGCCTCCTCCGAGACGATGTCGTCCACCAACAGGAGGGCCCTGAGGTCGGCCAACGTCGCGCGCAGCAGCGCACGACGTTGGCTGCGACCCTCGGGGATCGGAACACCAACGGGCCGCAGGGTCTGGAGGAGCATTGACACCAGGTCGACCTCGGATCCCTCGCCGGCGGCCAGGGCCAGATCGAGGTGGTACTGCCCGTCGGGATAGCGCTCCTCCAGCACGTGCGCCAACCTGAGAGCCAGAGAACTCTTCCCGATGCCCGGCCCACCGGTGAACAACACGGAGCAGCTGCTCTCGGGACCGGGCGCGTCGAGGGCCGCCAGCGCATCCGCGAGCACTTCTTCGCGTCCGACCAGCGGCCGCAGCTCTCGCGGCAGTCCGTAGCCCCCAGGCGGTCCGGACGGTGCTCGGGACGCCTCAAACTCTTCGAGAAGCGTGTGCAGACGGGCTAGGACGTCTCCGGGCAGGACCGCGTCGGCATTGGCGTGGCGCACGTCCTCGTTGTTGTCGAGCAGTCGGCAGATCTTGTCGTGGTGCCAGACTTCCCACCCCTTGACCGGGAGGCCCAGCTGATCCACGCGGTCGCGCACCGCCGCATGGACGCGGTCGATGCCCCCGCTGCCCGGAACGGGGGACAGGACGACGTTGGTGGTGATCAGGAGGTAGTCCGGTAGGCGTCCCTTACGGACCCGGTTGGAAGCAGGATCGCCCCACGCGTCCAGCTCCGCTCTGATGTGCCCGATCAGCCAATCGGCGTCCTTACCCGTCCCTTCGGGGCGGCTGCGAAACTTGGCCTGCAGAACGCCGTAACCGGTCCACGGTGCGTCGGCGTTCGGGAAGTGCGTCAGCCCCTGGAAACTCGCTTCTCGTCCGCCGTCCGGCCCGTCGCCGAAGATCTCCACGGAGGCCCCGAGAGTCTTCAGGGCGAGCGCCTGGGACAGTTGCTCGAATCGCTGGGCGCCAAGGCCAGTCAGCGCATAGGACGTCATGCTGACCATGCTGAGACATGCCACTGACATTGAGGGCGAGGCAGCGCCGCCTCAGGGCATGACTCTGCGTCGATGACACGGTCATCGGGACCACAGGAAGGAGCGAGCCGAAGTGAGCTGGCAACTCATCATCAGATGGCCGAAGTTGGCAGAGCTCCGGTTTGCGAACCTTGCATGGCGAGCAGGATCGCTCCGTTCCCACATTGCCCGACCCGGCGAGAGGTGCTGCTTGAAGGCGTCACGTGGCAGGTCGCGTCCCAACAAGCCGGGCGCCCGGCAAGACGAGGATGCACTCCGCCGTGTTCTAGCGAAGACACCCGTTGAGCAGCGGACGCTTTCGGACGGCCGGGACACGGAAGCCGTGCTCGTCGGCATGGTGAACGAGTGGGCTGAGATACGTGGTGGCAAGGTCTGGTGCGCGACCACCGGTAGTCGATGGGCCCATGTGTCTGATGACTCATGGGTGATCGGCGATTCCCGCCCGCTCGGCGTAAGCACGGACATGTGCGCGGTCAGCAACCACGCGGCAGCACGGACGTTTGCCTCCGGATATCAGGGTCTGGTCCCCGGTAACGCACCACCGGTGACCTACTGGAGCGTCATCACGACTACGGAGGACGTCGTACCCGTCCTACTCGCCTTCCTCGACCGCGAGTTGACCGGAGCCATCGCGTGCCTCGACTGGTACCTCCAGACCCCGTGCGCCCCAAGACTCTGCTTGTACCACCCAGACGGAGATGGCGCCCCGTTCTGCGGCTCAACAAGCTGTGCGGATGCAGCCCCGGGGACCCCGTGTGATTGTGTGTGCGGAGGTGAGAACCACGGCATCGGCAGGGGAACGCTCCGTTCCCCACGCCCTGAGCCGCCCGATTGGTCCGCGGCTCCAGCGCCTGTGTGGCAACCGGGGTTGGGAACCGTTGAAGTGGATCCTTCGCACCGCCGGATCGCCGGACGCGGTCCCCATAGTAGGCACGGCACGCGTGTACGGGCCCCTTCAGCGGCGTGGACCAGTGCCGCAGAAGCCAGCTAGCAGACCCGGTAGCGGCCAATAACACCTCCCACCTGGCCTCGCTCGACTTCCTCAGAAGTCGTCCGCACCCGCTGGGGTCTCCGTACGGTGCGACACGTGAAGTTCTCACTGGCTCCTACCGCGATCCAAGCCGAGCTGTTGCGATGGATCGCCGCCAATCCTGGTGCCGCGGTCGAGTCGAGCAAGACGAACACCTTGTGGGCCCTCGAACAGCGGAAGCTGGTCGTGCAGAGGTTCTCCACGAGGGAGGGCCGCCAGGAGCAGACCGCAGCCATCACCGAGCAGGGGAAGTACTACCTGAAGCACGGACGGCACCCGGAGGAGGTCGAGCGTGAGGCCCAGCGCAATGCTCGTGATCCGGAAACGGCCAAGGACGCCCCGAGCGACGGAGTCGACCTGATTCGCCGGCTCGAAGCTGCCGGCGGGACCATCGTCGTTCCGGACCCGGGCGTCATGACGCGGGGTCGATGGAGCAGGGCGTTCTACCATGCGGTCAACAACGACCTCCTGTCACCAGGGCACAAGTTGAGGCTCACCGGCCGTGAGAAGGGCGACCTCAAGCTGCGGCTCGTCGACCCCGCGAAGGAGCCTCCACCGCCCCCGCCGGTGCCAGTTATCGAGGTGCCGGTCGATCTCGCGCGTGCGCACCACCTGATCACGGCTACGCGCAAGGCCCTGGGGCGACGCCAGACGGGGACGGCTGACACTCGTGGACAGCAGGGAGTCGTGCCGATCCGTGTCTCCATGCCGCTCGTGGACCGGGCCTTGCGGATCATGCAGGGCCTCTTCACCGAGGCCGAGCAGCGGGGCTACGCCGTGGAAGCGCGGCTGACAGAGGCATCCCGGAGGCGGGCCGAGCCAACGACCGCGGTCGTGATCATCGTGAAGGGGCATGCATTCCCCCTGGAGATCTGCGAACGCACTACCAAGCAACCTCATGAGCCGACGGCCAGGGAACTGCGCGACGCCGAGCGCGAGCCGGCGTGGATGCGCAAGCGCATTCCGAAGTACGACCACGTGCCAGACGGACGGCTCATGATCGACGCTCCTGGTCATGACCAGACCTACGGACACCGCTGGTACGACTGCTCGGACGGGACGCGCTGGACCCTCGAATCCCGCCTGGGCCATCTCCTCGCAGCCATCGAGGAGCGGGCAGAACGGGCCGAAGCAGAACGCATCCGGGCCGAGCAGGCAGAGCGGCTACGCCACCAGCGCTGGCTCGAAGCCGTTGACGAGGCTCACCAGAGGCTGATCCGCGACCGCAGGCTCAAGGCGCTGGAGCAGCAACTGGAGGCCCGACGCACGGCCAGCGAGATCCGCAGCCTCTGTGCCGCGGTACGCGAGAGCGCCACCGGTACGCCAACCGACGCGGCCATCGAGTGGCTCCGCTGGGCGGAAGCGCATGCCGACTCCATCGACCCGGTGATCGCTGGCGTGGCCCTGCCTCCCGACCCACCACCCAGCCGACAGGACCTTGCGCCGTACCTCGGCTCGCAGAACACCCACAACTACCCCTGGCCGTTCCCGAAGACCGCTGTCGAAGACCGGTCGACCGGAACGCCATGATGAGACGTGGGGCTCGCGGGCGACGAATCCGGAGTGACCATGACTCTGGATCGCGGTTGGTCAGCTCATGGGAGACACAGGCAGCCGGGCGGGCGTACCACCGCCGCGGGACGCAAATGCCCGTCGCGTGATGATGGCGCAGCGAAGCGTGAACACCCGGCCCGAACTCGCGCTGCGAGGCGCGCTGCACTCGTTGGGATTCCGGTACCGGGTGAACCTTCCCATTCCGAACAAACGGCGGCGTCGTGCGGACATCACGTTCGTGCGCTGGCGGACTGCGGTGTTCGTACAGGGGTGCTTCTGGCACGCGTGCCCCGAGCACGTGCACATGCCGAAGCACAACGCGGAGTGGTGGTGGAACAAGCTCCAGCACAACGTCCGTCGAGACGAGGACACCGACGCGCACCTCATCCGGTTGGGGTGGTTCCCCGTGCGGGTCTGGGAGCACGAGACCGTGGAGACTGCGGTGGCCAAGGTGGTCGAGGTGCTCGCACACCAGGGGCACCCTCGCGCCATGGGCATCCGAGCCCGGGGCGGCCAGGTGATCAGGAAAGACGAGCAAGTGTTCACGGGATACCTGAGGTAGGTGCCGTGTCCTGGAGCCTTCGGCCTCCTTGTCGTCCTTGCCCAGCCGGGGCCGTCCAACTGGCAGATGCTCTCGCAGGTCGTGGCACCATCGAAGTGCGGCGGGGAGAGCCGGGTGCCGACCTTCGCCCGGACGATCTCCGGTGCGTGCCAGATCTGTGCCAGAACGGGTGGAGAACGGCGGACAGCGGCGGTCTGCGTTGGCTGTCCGAAGAGCTGGTTATGCCGGTATCGGTGCAGGTCAGGAGCGCTTTTGGGCCCGAAGGCCCAAAGATTCCCAAGCTTAGAGCGCGAGTTCGATTCTCGTCGCCCGCTCCACGGTAAAGCCGCAGGCCAGAGGCCTGCGGCTTTACATTTGCCCAGACCGATCTTGAGCCCCGCAGTCACCGAAGGGGACCGGGTCGTATCAGTGTTCACGGCCGCGTAGTTCGCCGAGTTTGTCCTGCTGTGGGGTTGCCGCCATGATGTGGGCGACTTCGGTGCCAACGCTGCCGTCGAGCTTGGCGGCGAGCTGGCGCTGGCGGTGCAGTGCTGGTGGGCCATCGGGCGCGCAGCGAGGGTGTGGTCGGCGAGCTGGCGCCGCGCCAGGGCGCCCGTTCGGCCGGACTGACCCGGTGCAGCTGTACGAGGGCTGCCACCGGCCGACAATGACACCGAAGAACAGGTCCTACTGGCCGAGCACATCGTTGCCTGCCGTCGCACGCCCCCGAGCCCAAGGGGGTGGGGGCCCCGCAACCTCCACGGCGCTGCGCCGGCGTTACGGAGCGGAGTTCTGGGCTGCGGCGAGCGCCTGGATGTGGGCGGGGACGACGCAGGCCTGACGGGCGAGCAGGTCCGCGAACGTGGTGGTCAGCGGGTCCGGCCGGGTGCGGGTGTAGGCGGTGAGGGTGCGGCGGACCGGCGGGTCCGGCAGTCGCAGCAGGCCGTCGAAGTCCAACGGGACGATGTTGGCCGGGACCAGGGCCGGTCCGAGTCCGGCGGCGGCGAGCAGCGGCGCGGCCGAGGTCTGCTCGGCGTGGACGGCGGTTATGGGGGTGAAGCCTGCCTGGCGGCAGGCCTGGTCGAGCAGGTCGGCGAGCCCGTTGCCGGGGGCGTAGCGTACCCAGGCGTGATCGGCCAACGCGGCCAGCGCCAGCGGCCCCGGCGGTTCGCCCGCGAGCAGGTCGTCGCTCGGCAGCACGATGACGAACTCCTCGATGCCCAGGTCGCGGATCGGCCCCTCCCAGCCTGCCGGGGACGGGCCGATGGCGAGGTCGGCCTGGCCTGCTGCCATCTCGGCCTGCAGGTGGTCGGCGTGCGCGAATTCGCGTAGCCGGATCCGCACGCCCGGGTGCTGTCGGCGCCAGGCTCGCAGGACGGGCGGCAGGATGCCCAGGCTGACCGAGTAGACAGTGGCGACCTCCAGTTCGCCGCCCTCCAGCCCGGCCGCCCGCCGCGCCGCGGCGTGCAGGCGCTCGCTCTCGGCGAGCGCGGCTCGGGCGTGCGGCAGGACCGCGCGGCCCATCGGGGTGGGCCTGATTGCGCGCGGCAGACGCTCCAGCAGCGGACCGCCTAGTGAGCTCTCCAATGCCCGGATCTGGTGGGACAGGGCCGGCTGCGTCACGTGCAGCAGCTCGGCCGCCTGTGTGAAGGAGCCGGTGTCGACCACCGTGACCAGGTATTCGAGCTGCCTCAGCGTTGCCATGAACAGATTTTATCGTAACGAGAGAAAACAAGCCTTGGACTCATCAGTCAGTGCCGGGAGAGGGTCTGGACAAGCCCACCACCTCTCCCTGGGAGTTCGCCATGACAACCTCTGCTGATCTCACCGGGCAACGCCTGGTCGTCGTCGGTGCCGGTTCGCGCACCGGTCGCCTGCTGGCCCAGGCCGCCTCGGCGGCCGGCGCCGACCTGGTACTCGCCGGCCCTGACCCGCGCAAGCTCGAATGGACCGCCGGCGAGCTGGCCGGCCCGGCCGAGGTGGTCCCGGTCGACCTGGCCGACGAGGCTTCGATCGCCTCCCTCGCCAAGCGGGTCGGCCGCTTCGGCCACCTGGTGTCGACCGCCGCGATGCCCGCCAACGGTCCGCTGGCCGACCTCGAACTCGCCGACATCCAGCGGGCTTTCGCGGCCAAGGTGGTCGGCCCGCTGCTTCTCGCCAAGCACCTGGCCGGCCAGGTGCGCGAGGGCGGCTCGTTCACCTTCTTCTCCGGCGTGGCCGCCTGGCGCCCGGCCCCCGCGCGCACGGTGATGGCCACCACCAACGGCGCGTTGGCCTTCCTGGTCCAGGCGCTCGCGGTGGAGATCGCCCCGGTGCGGGTCAACGCCGTCTCCCCGGGCATCGTCGACACCGGCTCGTGGGACGGGCTCGGCGCCGACAAGGAGGCCTTCCTGCGCACCATCGCCGAGCGCAACCCGGCACGTCGGGTGGGCACCCCGGACGACCTGATCAAGGCCGTCCTTTACGCCATCGACAACCCCTACGTCACCGGCACCGTGCTGCACGTCGACGGCGGCGGCCGGCTCGCCTGACGGGAGGCGAACTGATGGATCCTCACCTGCGCGGCAAGGTCTTCCTCGTCACCGGAGCCTCCGCGGGGATCGGCGTGGCCACGGTACGGCTGCTCGCCCGCCAGATTACCGGCGCGGAGTGGGCCGTCGGCGGCGGCGCCCTGCAGCAGCTCTGACGCGTCATCACCTCATTCCTTCTAGGAGTACTTTCATGCGTTCCCGTACCCTGATCCGCGCCGTCGCGGTCGTTGCCTCGGCCGCCGGCCTGGCCGGCGGCACCGTCGCGATCGCCTCCGCCCACGACGACGGCACCCGCTCGTCGCATGCCTGGCCGCAGCGCCTGATCGACCGCTCGCCCGACCTGGTCCAGCCCAAGGCGCTGACCGTCGACCACTCCATCGGCGAGCGCCGAGCAGTCCAGGAGGTCCACCTGGCCCAGCAGCTCTACACCTTCTGGAACACCGGGCAGCAGAAGTACCTGGACGCCGCCGTCAGCCCGCAGTTCAAGGACAACACGCTGCCCACCGGCCGCCCGCAGGGTCCCGCCGGCCCGGTCTTCGCCTCGAAGAACTTCCGCGCCGCCGTGCCGGACCTGACCTGCGAGCTGTCCGACGTACTGGTCACCGGCGACAAGATCACCGCCCGGCTGGTCTTCCGCGGCCACTTCACCGGCACCTTCGACGGCATCCAGGGCAAGGGCCAGACGGTCGACTTCAACGCCATCGACATCCAGCACGTCGGCACTGACAAGATCATCGAGGACTGGCACATCGAGGACAACCAGACCCTGATGAGCCAGCTCGGCGTCACCGGTTGATGCCTGCCGTGCTGTACGCGCTCGCGCTGGCGGCCTTCGCCATCGGCACCACGGAGTTCGTGGCGCGATCGCGCTGATGTTCACCGGCCTCAGCACCGCCACCGTGCTCGGGGTGCCGGGCGGCACCCTGCTCGGCCAGCACCTCAGCTGGCGCGCACCGTTCCTGGCCGCCGTGTCCGATCTTGAAGCCGGAAGTGTCAACGTATCGCGGTGAGGCGAGGAACCTCGGCTGTACCTCGTCCGGACGAAGGCCCACGGAGCTGTGAGTCGGGCCGAGGGCCGAGGCGCTGCGGGGGAGTTGAGCAGAATCCACGCGAGGTCAGAGGGTGTGCGGAAAGCCGCAGGTTGGCGGCCTGCGGCTTCCTCGGGGTGGGGCGGGAGTCAGGAGGTGGCGAGGGCTTCGAGGGCGGGGACGAGGGCGGCCGGGGTCGGGAGGGCGGTGTTGGCGGCCTGGACGGAGCGGGCGGCGGCGTGCAGGTCGGGGTCGGTGAGGAGACGGTTCAGGGTGGCGGTGTCGACGGTGTCGGAGGTGGAGCGCAGGGCGGTGCCGGCGGCGGTGAGTGCGTCGGCGACGATGTAGTTGTCGGCGCCCTGGGGAAGCAGCAGTTGGGGCAGGCCGGCCTGGAGGGCGGTGAGGGTGGTGCCCGCGCCGCCGTGGTGGATGACGGCGTTCGTGCGCAGCACGAGTTCGGCGAGCGGGACCCAGGGCAGGGGGCGCACGTTGGCCGGGAGGGTGCCGAGCGGGGCGAGGTCCGCGTCGCCGACGGCGAGCAGGAACTCGGCGTCGACCTCGGCGGCGGATTCGACGAGGCGGGCCACGGCGCTGACACCGTCGAGGACGGAGACCACGGTGCCCAGGGTGATCAGGACCCGGGGGCGGTCGGTCGGGCGCAGGATCTCGGCGGGGACGAGGCCACCGCCGTTGTACGGGATGTAGCGGGCACGCAGGCCGTCCGGGTCGCCGCCGATCGGGCCGACGTTGAGCGCGGTGGACGGGGCCGGGCCGGCCACGCCGTACTTCTCGTAGACGTCGGCGAAGTTGGTGGCGAGAAGCTCGACCATGTCGCGCCCGGTCGGGATGCCGTAGTTCTGGAGCACCAGGGGGATCTTGAGCTTGGCCGCCACCAGCGGGGCCGCGGCCTGGAACGCGGCGTGCACGAGGAGGTCGGCGCCCCAGTCGGCGGCGACGTCCAGCAGGCCGTCCACGGTCGGCCGGGCGGCGTAGGAGAAGGCGCGGCCGGCCATGCCGAGGAGTTCGTCCTGGGACATGCCGTTGCCGCCGTAGCTCATCGGCCGGTCGCTGGACTCGGCGAAGAGGTCGCGCAGTTCGCGGCCGTCGCCGATCTCGACGACCGGGAACCCGGCGGGCAGCAGCGAGTCCAGCGGTCGCGAGCCGGCGAACAGGACCTCGTGGCCCGCGGCGTGCAGGGCCTGGGCGGTGGGCACCATCGGGAACAGGTGGCCGGCCGCGGCCGGGCCGGTGAAGAGTATGCGCATGGTCGTGTCTCCTTGCCGCGACGGATCGCGGCTGCCTTGCCGGAACGGCGGTGAAGCGAACATGGCAGTCTCACCCCTGAAACTGACGTCCAGTCAAATGGATATCGATCACAATGCGCGGTAATCGGCCTTTCTGGGCCGGGACTTGCCGCCGGGGTCGCCGTGTGCTCCACGCGGCCCGGGTGGCGGTGCTCGCCGGAAGTGCTCATGGCAGTGCTCATGCGGCGGTGCGCATGCGACAGTGCTCGCCAGGCGGTGGTCGCGGGCCGGCGTTCAGGCGGCGGCGAGGAAGTCCCGGACGGTCCTGGTGAAATTCGCGGTCTCCTCGGCGATCACGATGTGGCCGGTGTCGAACTCGGCGTACTCGCTGCCGGGCAGGGCGGCGTGCAGGCGGCGGGTGTTCTCCACCGGGATGGTGGCGTCCTGGGTGCAGCCGATCACCAGGGTGGGGGCCTGGACGCGGGGGAGCAGCGGGGCGAGGTCCAGGCTGAGGTCGAGGGCGATGTGCCGCAGGGTGCCGGGGGTCGGCTGCATGTAGGCGGCGTTGGCCTCGACGGCCTCGCGGCCGATCCGGTTGAGGAAGCCGCGGCTGAACGCGGTGAGGGTGGCGTAGCCGCCGAAGGCGGCGGGGTGGTCGGCGAGCGACAGCCAGGTGGCCATGGAGAGGCGCAGGTACTCGTCCTGTTCGGCGCCGATCCAGCCGGCGGCGGCGATCAGGCGGCGGACCTGGTCGGGGCGCAGGGCGGCGGCCGCGGTGGCGACGACGGCGCCGAGCGAGAAGCCGAGGATGTCGGCGGGGCCGCGGCCGGCGGCGTCGATGACGGCGTTGACCTGGGCGGCGAGGGTTTCCAGGGTGAGCACGGCGCCGTCGTCCTCGGCGGCCTCGCTGCCGGACAGGTCGGGCAGCAGCACCGTGTAGCGGTCGGTGAAGGCGTCCAGCAGGCCGTCCCACATGGCGGAGCCGGGGCCGGTGCCGTGGACCAGGACGAGGGTGTCGGGGCCGTCGCCGACGACGCGGTAGGGGATGCGGGCGGTGCCGACGGTGATGGTGGGCATGCGTGTGGGGCCTTTCCGGCTGGTCGGGTGGTCGGCGGGCGGTTCCCGTCGACGAGAAGTAAACTACACGGTGCAGATCGGTGATTCAACTGCACCGTGTAGTGCAATTAAGGGGGGCGCGAGGGGCGCACCAGAGGGGCGCGGGGGAGGGTGTGGGAACGGTGAGGGGCGGAACTGTCCATCCGTGTCCGCCGTCCAAGCAGTGACGGAATCCCTGCCCGGCCTGAACGCCGGGAGAAGCGCGGAGGGGCCCAGTGCAGCCAGGTGGTGCCGAACTCAACGTCGGACTCCCGAACGGAGGCCGAGGCGGTGTGCCGGTCGTGCCGCCCGCCCGGTGGCCCGGCCCCGCGGTGGCGGTCGATCAACTCGACGCCGCCGAGCGCTGCGAGACGCTTCTCCAGGACACCCTGGACGCCGTCCGGCCGGCGCCGGTCTGGCAGGGGGCGGCACCCGGGGCGGGTGCGCGGCTGCCGTTGCCGGGGCCGGATTCGGACGTGCTCTGGTACGTCACCCGGGGGCGGGACATCCTCACCATCGTCTCGGCGGTCCGCCGGAGGGCGCTGGTGGACGCGGTGGAGCGGCACTGGCGGCAGCGCGGCTGGACGATCACCTCGCTGAACGCCTGCCAGGACCGCCCCGGAGTCGCCGCCGTCACCCTGGACGGCTATCGACTGGCGCTGCGCTTCGGC
This sequence comes from Kitasatospora sp. NPDC087314, assembly GCF_044744365.1. NCBI lineage: Bacteria > Bacillati > Actinomycetota > Actinomycetes > Kitasatosporales > Streptomycetaceae > Kitasatospora > Kitasatospora sp. NPDC087314. Next base: position 176,520 of record NZ_JBIUYE010000003.1, on the reverse strand, counting down.
GAGTTGGGCGAGGCCGGGCTGACCGCCGACTCGCCCGGAGTGGCCCGTTCGGAGCGGCTGCCGCCGCTGCAGGGCGCCGGCGGTCGCGGCCCCGCGCCGCTGCCGCACGTGTGCTGCCCGTACTGGAGCGCGATGGTCTAGCCGGTCCGGGCCGGGCCAGGGCCGACCCGGGGTGAAGGTTGGAAAGGGGAGGGGGAAGGGGAGGCGCGGAGCGAGTCCCCCCGGACTCGCTCCGCACCGCCTCGTCGCGCGGCTTCGGCGTTGCCGCTCCCCCCGACTCCCCGGCAGCCTCGCCGTTCCCCCCTGGCAGCACCCTCCGGCGAGAGCGGTCCGCACAGGCCCCGGCGAGCCCCCACCCCCGGGGACGTCGTTGGTATCACGCTAACAAACCGCGTGGTTGGTTTGTCAATAGCGGGATCCACGAAAAATCCACAAACGTGACGGTCGGTCCGGAAGGTCCCAGAAGGCGTCGGACCAGCGGATTGAGCACCGCTGGGCACTCGCCGACCGTACGGCGACCCGCACACCGGGCGACCGTACGGGCCGCGCGCTCGACATGGGCGGCGGTGGAATCCGACACTCCGATCATCATGGCAGCACGCAGTGACACCGCGCGAGCGCTGAGCGCAGCCGGCGGGCCGGTCGGCGGTCGAGCGGCTCGTCGGCGGGTGGTCGGGCCGGCTCGGGCGGGTCGCGGGTCGCGGGGCACGGGGCGGCCGGTGACGCGGCCGAAGGTGAGGTGCCGTCAGCGCAGCAGCCGGCGTTCCTTGGCCACCGCCACCGCGCCGGCCCGGGTGTCCACCCCCAACTTGTCGTAGATCCGGCCCAGATGGGTCTTCACGGTGGCCTCGCTGATGAACAGTGCCCGGGCGATCTCCCGGTTGCCCAGCCCCTGCGCCAGCTGCGCGAGGATGTCCTGCTCGCGCTCGGTGAGCTGCGGCGCGGGCGCCCGCATCTGCGCCATCACCCGGGAGGCGACCGGCGGCGAGAGCACCGTGCGGCCCCGCGCGGCGGCGTGCACGGCGGCGAACAACTCCTCCGGCTGCTCGGCCTTCAGCAGGTAGCCGGTGGCGCCCGCGGCGATCGCCCGGGTGATGTCGGCGTCAGTGTCGTAGGTGGTGAGCACCAGCACGTGCGGGCCGTCCGCGGTGGCGGTGATCCGGCGGGTGGCCTCCACGCCGTCGATGCCGTCGCCGAGTTGGAGGTCCATCAGCACCACCTGCGGGGCCAGCCGGGCGGCCAGCGCGACCGCCTCCTCGCCGGTGCTCGCCTCGCCGACCACCACGATGTCGCCCGCGCTGGCGAGCAGCGCCAGCAGCCCGGCGCGGACCACCGCGTGGTCGTCGCAGACCAGCAGCCGGACGGGGGAGCCGGCGGTGCTCATGCGCCCACCCCGCCGCGCCCGCTCGCTTCGCCGCGCCCGCCGCCACGGCGGCCGTCGGCCGACAGCGCCGCCACCGGGCGGCGGGAAGGGTCCACCGCCCGCCTGCCGAGGACGAGTTGGCTTCGTTCGCTCACTGGTGCTCCAGGGGGATCGCGGCGGAGACGACGGTGCCTTCGCCGGGGGTGCTCTCCACGGTCAGCGTGCCACCGAACTGCCGCAGCCGGGCGCGCATCGCCGGCAGCCCGTACCCGCGGCCGCCGGCCGCCCCGACCGCCCGCGGGTCGAAACCCCGTCCGTCGTCGGCGACGTCCAGGACGGCCTGGTCGCCGAGGAAGGACAGCGTGATCGCCGCGGCCGACGCCCCGGCGTGCTCCCGGACGTTGGCCAGCGCGCCCTGGGCGATCCGCAGCAGCGCGGACTGCGCGGCGGCGGGCAGCGGGACGGGCGTGCCGTCCAGGTGGAAGCGGACGGGCAGTCCGCTCTCGGCGGCCTCCCGCTCGGCGAGCGCGGCCAGCGCCCGGTCGAGCGGACGGCCGTCGGCCAGTTCGGCCGGCGCGAGGTCGTGGACGAAGCGGCGGGCCTCGGCCAGGTTGCGGGCCGCCACGTCAGCGGCGGTCCGGACGTGGGTGCGCGCGGTCGCCGGTTCGGTGTCCCAAGTGCGTTCGGCGGCCTGCAACAGCATCTGCTGGCTGGACAGTCCCTGTGCCAGGGTGTCGTGGATCTCCATGGCCAGCCGCTCGCGCTCCGCGAGGGTGCCCTCCCGCCGCTCGGTGGCGGCGAGTTCGCGCCGGGTGCGGACCAGGTCGGTGATCAGGGCGCGCTGCCGGGCGTCCTGCCGCGCCATGAACAGGAACACGCCGGTGGCGAGCGCGGCCACCGCGGGCGGCAGCAGGACGAGGGTGGCGTCCGCCCCGCCGGGGAGCCGGATCTCGGCGACCACCACCAGCAGCGTCAGGGCCGCCACCAGCGGGATCGCGGCCCGGGCGGGGAGCGTGCGCAGCGCCGTGTAGACCAGCGGGACGGCGCACCAGGCGAAGCTCGGCGCGAGCAGCACCAGCACCACCCAGAGCGCGACCACCACCGCCAGCGGCCACCGGCGCCGACGCGGGGCCCGACCATCGCGCCCGGGCCCGGGCGGGTGGCGGTGCGCGAGCCAGGAGCCGGCCGGCTGGGCGACGGCCAGCGCGGCGCTCAGCCCGATCACCCAGGGGGTCCAGGGGTTGCCGGCGTGGTGGGAGAGGTAGCGGCTGAGCGCGGCGGCGAGCAGCAGCAGGAAGGCGGAGTCGAGCAGCAGCGCCAGCCGGCCCGCGTCCGGGCCGTCACCACCAGGCTCGCTGTCGCGGCCGGCGGCGGGGCGGGACTGCTGCACGGGTGGCTCCTGGCTGGACGGGCGCTCGGGCTCCGGGCGGGCGCCCGGTGCCTGGACGGACGGTCGGTGCCGGGACGGACGCTCGGCGCACTGACCTGCACCGATCCCTCGATGGTGACCCGTCCGGCCCGGTCCCGCATCAGCCGATCGGTTGACGCCGGTGTCCTCCATCATGCCCGCGCGGTCGCGCCGGAGCGTCGATGTGGCCGGGCCGGTCGCGGCCGGAGGATCGAGGCAGAGCCGGACGGACCCCCCTGCCGCCCGGCGTCCCCGATCCCGTTCGCCGACCCGCTGAGGAGCTGGACCATGAAGAAGATCTCCGTGCGCACCCGGGTGCTGACGGGCACCCTCGCCGCCGCCGCGCTCGCCGCCACCGTGGGCGCCGTCTCGGCCAGCGCCGAGACCTCCGAGACCCCGGCCGCGCCCGCCGCGGTGAAGGTCGACACCCAGAACAAGAACCTCGCCCAGAGCACCGGCCTGACCATTGACGCCGCCACCCGCGCGGCCCAGGCCACCCTGGACGCGGCGGCCAAGGCGGGCCAGCACGTCTCGGTCGCGGTCGTCGACCGGGACGGCGTCACCCGGGTGCTGCTCAAGGGCGACGGCGCGGGCCCGCAGTCCCCGGAGTCGGCCCAGCGCAAGGCGTTCACGGCGGTCTCCTGGAACGCGCCGACCTCGGAGCTGACCAAGCGGCTGGCCCAGGCCCCGACCCTCAAGGACATCCCGGGCACGCTGTTCCTGGCCGGCGGCGCCCCGGTGCAGTCCAAGGGCGCCCCGGTCGCGGCGATCGGTGTCGCGGGCGCGCCCAGCGGCGACCTGGACGAGCAGTTCGCGCAGGCGGGCGTCGCCGCGCTGGCGAAGTGACCCCCGGCCGGTCGGTCCGTCCCCGATGCGCGGGGCGGACCGGCGGGCCAGGATGGGCGTCATGCCGACGATGACCGATGACCAGTGGCGGGCGTTCCTCACCGAGGGCACCCGCACCGCCAAGCTCGCCACCACCCGAGCCGACGGCCGCCCGCACGTCGCGCCGATCTGGTTCCTGCTGGACGGCGACGAGCTCGTCTTCAACACGGGCGCCGCCACCGTCAAGGGCCGCAACCTGGCCCGCGACGGCCGGGTGATGTTCTGCGTGGACGACGACCGGCCGCCCTTCTCGTACGTCCTCCTGCAGGGCACCGCCCGCCTGAGCGAGGACCTGGCCGAGGTGCGCGCCTGGGCCACCCGGATCGCCGCCCGGTACATGGGCGAGGACCTCGCGGGGCAGTACGGGGCCCGGAACGGCGTGCCGGGGGAACTGCTCGTTCGGGTGAAGATCGAGAAGGTCTCCGCAGAACACGGAGTGGCCCTCTGAAAAGCCGGTGCTGCTGTCAGTGGTGCATGGCAGGCTTCCCGCTATGACGGCGTGGACCCTCAACGACATCGAACGTGCGATCCGCTCCTCCTGGGGTGTCGACACCTGTGCGCCCGAGGATCTGGCCCACTGGCGTCCCGACAATCCCGCCCGCGGCCAGTGCGGGGTGACGGCGATGGTGGTGCACGACCTGCTCGGCGGCGAGCTGATGATGGGCGAGGTGCACGTCGGCGGGATCCGGACGGACCTGCACTGGTGGAACCGCTTCGCCACCGGCTTCGAGATCGACCTCACCCGCGAGCAGTTCGGGCCGGACGAACTGGTCAGCCCCGGTCGTCCGGTGGCCCGCCCGGCCCGCCCCGGCCGGCTCCAGGCCCAGTACGAGCTGCTGCGCCACCGGGTGGTCATCGAACTGGAGCGCGGCCGCGTCCGCCTGCCGGAGCGCGCCTGCGCGTGAAGGCGGCCCGCCCGCACCTGACGTACAGTCGGCCGCGGATGCGGTGACGGCGACGGGAGTGTGGGATGACCGGGACGACGGTCGGCTTCGTGGGGCTGGGTGCGATGGGGCAGGGCATGGCCGGCAGCCTGCTGCGGGCCGGCCACACCGTCCGGGTCTGGAACCGCTCGCCCGAGCCGGTGGCCGTCATGGCGGCCCAGGGCGCCGAGGCGGCCGGCACGCTCGCCGAGGTGTTCGCCGCCGACACGGTGGTCTCCATGCTCGCCAACGACGAGGCGGTCGAGCGGCTGCTGCTCGACCCCGCCCTGCTCTCCGGCGCCGCCGCGACCCTGCACGTCAACATGGCCAGCGTCTCGGTCGGGCTCGCCGAGCGCGCCGAGGCGGTGTACGCCGAGCACGGCATCGGCTACCTGGCCGCACCCGTGCTCGGCCGGCCCCCGGTCGCGGCGGCCGGCCGGTTGAACATCCTGGCCGCGGGCGCGCCGGAGCTGCTGGCCCGGGCGGAGCCGCTGTTCGCCGCGATGGGGGAGCGCACCTGGCACTTCGGTGCGAGCCCGCGGCAGGCCAACACCGCCAAGATCAGCACCAACTTCCTGCTGGCCTGCGCGATCGAGTCGATGGCGGAGGCGTGCAGCCTGGCCGAGGCCCACGGTGTCCGGCCGACCGACCTGGTCGAGATGCTCGCCGGCACGCTGTTCCCCGGGCCGGTCTACTCCGGGTACGGCGCGATGGTCGCCGAACGCCGCTACGAGCCGGCCGGGTTCAGGCTGCCGCTGGGCCTCAAGGACGTCGGCCTGGCCCTGGAGGCCGGGGCCGCGCGGAACGTCCCGCTGCCGTTCGGCGGCATCCTGCGGGACGCCTTCCTGGACGCGCTGGCCCACGGCGACGCCGACAAGGACTGGGCGGCCGTCGCGGCCGTCGCCCGCCGCCGGGCCGGCCTGCCCGACTAGGGCCTGTCCGACTAGGCCTGTCCGGCCCCAGCGGACTCCGGGGCCCCGGCCCGGAATAACCGGGGCGCAAGGCGTGCTCGCACCTCCGATCGCACCACCAGACCGGGGGAGTACGGATGGCCGACCAGCATGCCGGCGCCGACGCGCCGCGCAGCTTCCTGTTCCTCAACGCCAGTTCGCGTGCCGACGGCAACTCCGAGCAGCTCGCCCGGCTGGCCGCCGCGGCGAGCCTGCCGGCCGGGGCACAGCAGCGCTGGCTGCGGCTGAGCGAGCACCCGCTGCCGCCCTTCGAGGATCTGCGACACACCGGGGACGGCCGCTACCCCGAGCCGGTCGGTCACGAACGGACGCTGCTGGACGCCACGTTGGCGGCCACCGACCTGGTCTTCGTCGCACCGCTGTACTGGTACTCGCTGCCGACCAGCGCGAAGCTCTACCTCGACCACTGGTCGGCCTGGCTCCGGCTGCCCGGGGCGGACTTCCGCGCCCGGATGCGCGGCGGCACGATCTGGGGTGTCACCGCCCTCGCCACCGAGGACGACAAGGCCGAGCCGCTGATCGGTACGCTCCGGCTGACGGCCGAGTACCTGGGGATGCGGTGGGGCGGCGCGCTGCTCGGCAACGGCACCCGCCCGGGCGACGTGCTGCGCGACGAGCGGGCGCTGATCGCCGCCAAGTCCTTCTTCACGGACTGAGCGCGCGCTTCTTCGCGGTCTGCGCACGAGAACACTCCGACCGGCGTGCGCGGGACGTTCAGGCGGTCGACCGCAGGGCGTTCGCCGGACGTTCACACGACCGATCGCTTCCAGCCACACCGGGCCGTGCGATACGGCCGTCCGGGCGTGTACCCGTCACCCTCCGGTCATCTTTCGGTAAAGAGCAAAAGCCTTATCGACGGACGGAGTTGGGCGATTCGGGCACCCATGTCCCATGAGCGGACCGTCGTGTGACACCCGCCTTCCGGAGTGGCCGGATCTTTCGGTAATCTCCGTCGGACTTTCAAGCTTCGCGGGGGTTCACGGCGTCCACGGCCGCCCCACCGCGCCCCGGGCCTCGCCCGGACTCTTCCGTGAGGTCTCCCTTGTCCATACGTCGCAGTCTTGCCCTTGCCGGCGCCGCCGCGCTCACGTCCTCGCTCGTGCTGTCCGGCGCCCAGGGCGCCATGGCCGTCGGCACCACCGGCGCTCCGTCCGCCGCCGCCCAGCAGGCCGGGAAGGGCTCCCACCAGAGCCTCGACCTCTCGGTGAACGGGGTGCCCGGCACCTTCATCGCCGGCGGCGACGCCCGCGACTTCACCTTCGAGATCGACAACTCGACGAAGCACGACTTCATCTTCCTGCCGCTGCTGAAGTTCAAGAACAAGGCCGACTCGCTCAGGGCGAAGGACCTCAAGGTCCAGTACCAGCTGCCGGGCGGCCAGTGGCAGGCCGGCTCGGTCGCCCCCGACGGCAGCGAGGACAAGGACAAGTCCGTCCTCACCCTGCTCGGCGCCCTCGGTCCGGACGGCAACCCCACCGGCGACGACCTGCTCGTCGTGAACCGCGGCAAGAGCTTCTCGATCAAGGTCCGGGTCTCCTTCACCTCGGAGGCACCGCTCGGCCGGGCGGGCGTCGTCCCGGTGGTGTTCTCCGCCGAGCTCGACGACGACACCCATGAGCCGGTCGACCAGGGCCGCCTCAGCTGCGACGGCGTCCGCGGCGCGGGCTTCGTGATCAAGGCCGGCGGTGGCGGCAAGCCGAGCCCGACCGTCAGCCCGACCCACACCGGCAAGCCCAGCCCGACCGCGAGCACCTCGCCCACGGCCAGCCACTCGCCGACGGCCTCCACCTCGCCCACGGCCACCCACTCGCCGACCGCGAGCACCTCGCCCAGCGCGAGCACCTCGCCGACGGCCACCGCCACCGCCACCGCGACGGCCACCACCACCCCGAGCACCGAGCCGACCACGCCGTCGACCTCGGCCCCGGCGACCACCCCGGCCACCGGCGCGCCGTCCGCCTCCGCCTCCGCCTCGACCACCGCTCCGGCCCCGGGCGACGGCAACGGCGACACGGCCGGCCCGATCGACTTCCCGGTGACCGTCCCGACCCTCCCCACCCCGCCGCTCACCCCGGCCGTGGTGGCCAAGGCCAAGGCCGCCGCCGACAGCGGCGACAAGGCCCTGGCCCAGACCGGTGGCGGTGACGACACGACCGCCATCGCCGCCGCCGGCGGCGCCGTGCTGCTGGCCGGTGTCGGCACCCTCGTGGTGCTGCGCCGCCGCAAGTCGGCCCAGCAGGGCTGATCGCGGTCCAGGGCCTGTCTCACAGTTCCCGCCGCGCGCTGATGTGACGCGAATTGTGAGACAAGCCCCACTGCCACACCGGGGCGGTACCGCCTGAATACCGTCCGCGTCGCCCGGCCGTCCGTCCCACGGACTTCCGGGCGGCGCGGACGGTACACCTCCGTCACATAGGATGTCCGGCCGGAGGGGGGCGGAACCGGCGGGGAGAGGGACAGGTGCGGGGATCACGCACGGCACGGGCTGCCACCGACTACGAGGCGGCGACCGGGCGGATCGCGGGACTGCCGCTGCGCAGACACCACGTTCTGCTGGTCGCCTGGACGGTGCTCTGGTTCTTCCTGGTCGAGCCCAGCGGCGGCTTCTCCTGGCACTACCTGCGCCAGGGTGAGCAGCTGCTCTTCAGCGGCCAGCCGGACGGCGGGCTGGCGATCTACGCCCACCACCCGGAGCTGCAGATCGGTCCGGTCAGCCTGGCCGCGGCCCGGCTCACCGCCCCGTTCTCGCCGCACGTCGGCCAGCTGATCGCCGAGGCGGCGATGTCCGGGCTCGGCCTGGTGATGCTGGTCCTGATCGGTCGCACCGCCGCCCTGTACTACCTGGGCACCGGCACCAATCACCGCCGGCTCCAGCAGCGCCTGCTGATCGCCGGGCTGGCGTTCATCCCGATGTGGGTCGAGGTCTCGGTCCGCTTCGCGCACCTGGACGACGTCCTGGCGCTGTTCTTCACCACCCTCGCCGCGCACGCCCTCGCCCGCGGCAAGCCCACCATGGTCGGCGTCTACCTGGCACTGGCGGTCGATTCCAAGCCCTGGGCGATCGCCTTCGCGCCGCTGATCCTGGCGCTGCCCAGGCCCGCCTGGCTGCGCACCGCGATCTGGTTCGTCGGGCTGGTGGCGATCGCCTGGCTGCCGTTCTACCTGGGCAACCTGGACACCCTGGCCGCGGCCAAGTTCACCATCCCGAACCAGCCGGCCTCCGCACTGCGCTGGTTCGGGGTCACCGACCCGGCCACCCCCTGGTGGGACCGCCCGACCCAGTTCGCCCTCGGCATCGGCCTCGGCGCCATCGCCGTCTGGCGCGGCCGCTGGCCGGCCGTGGTGCTGCTCGGCGCGGACGCCCGGATCCTGCTCGACCCGAGCGTCTACACCTACTACACCGCCTCGATCCTGCTCGGCACCCTGCTCTGGGACGCGGTCGGGCAGAAGCGGCTGGTCCCGTGGTGGAGCTGGATAGCGCTGGCCGCGCTGTACGGCGGGACGCTGCTCATCCCGTCCGATTCGGCCCGCGGCCTCGTTCGGCTGGCCTTCGTCGTGGTCTCCGCCGCGTACGTGCTGTTCTGGCCCACCCAGCGGACCCGCCGCCCGCGGCCCCCGGCGGACGGCGAGGGGCGGCGCCGCCCCTCGCGGCGGCGCGAGCGCGTCCTGGCCGACACCGGGGCCTGACCCGTCCGGGCCCGGCCTCCAAGGCGGCCCCGGCCGACCGTGCGACGACGGCTTGACCCTCACGCGACGTGAGAGCGGAGGGTGGTGGTCAGCACGAAGGAGGAACACCGGATGAGCAGCGAGGGCTACTCGGTCGGTGCCGTGGCCAAGATCGCCAAGGTGACCGTCCGCACCCTGCACCACTACGACGAGATCGGCCTGCTGTCCCCCGCGGGCCGCACCCGGGCCGGCTACCGCCGGTACGTGGACGCCGACCTCGACCGGCTGCAGCAGATCCTGTTCTACCGCGAACTCGGGTTCCCCCTGGAAGGGATCGCGGCGATCCTGGACGACGACTCGGTCAGCCCGAGCGAGCACCTCCGGCGGCAGCACGAGCTGCTGACCGACCGGATCAGGCACCTCCAGGACCTCGCCACGGCCGTCGAACACGCCATGGAGGCACGCAGGATGGGCGTTCAGCTGACCCCGGAAGAGAAGTTCGAGATCTTCGGCGAGGGCTACCAGGAGGAATGGGAGCAGGAGGCCGAGCAGCGCTGGGGCAACACCGAGGCCTGGGCCCAGTCGCAGCGCCGCACCGGCGGCTACGGCAAGGCCGACTGGCAGCGGATCCAGGCCGAGACGACCGACCTCAACACCCGCCTGGTGGAGGCGCTCACCGCCGGCGAGCCCGCCGACGGTGCCGCCGCCATGGACCTCGCCGAGGCGCACCGGCAGCACATCTGCCAGAACTTCTACGACTGCACGTTCACCATCCACCGCGGCCTGGCCGGACTGTACGTCTCCGACCCGCGGTGGACCACCACCTACGAGAACCTCGCCCCGGGCCTCGCGCAGTGGCTGCACGACGCCATCCTCGCCAACGCGGACCGGCACGAGAACGCGTAGCCGGGTACGGGGCCGAGCGAGCCGGGTCGCGCAGGCCGGGCACGGGGCCGCGTGGTCGGGGGGCTACGCGACCCCGCGTCCGAAGGAGCGCCGGTAGGAGGTCGGGGAGGTGCGCATCACCCGGCCGAAGTGGTGGCGGAAGGTCGCGGCGCTCTCGAAGCCGACCGCCGCGGCGATCTCCTCCACCGTCCCCTCCGGGGACTCCAGCAGCGGCAGGCTGGCCGCGATGCGCTGGGTGACGACCCAGCGCATCGGGCTGGTGCCGTTGCGGGCGGTGAAGTGCCGCAGGTACGAGCGGTCCGACATCCGGGCGGCGCGGGCCAGCAGCGAGATGGTCAGCGGGGAGGCCAGATGGTCCATCGCCCACTGCATGCTGCGGGCGACCCCGTCGTCCTCCTCCTCGACCGGGCGGATCGCCGCCTCGATGAACTGGGCCTGCCCGCCGTCCCGGTGCGGCGGCACCACGAAGCGGCGGGCCACGCTGTTGGCGACCTTGGCGCCGTGGTCCCGACGGACCAGGTGCAGGCAGAGGTCGATCCCGGCGGCGCTGCCCGCGCTGGTGAGCACGTCGCCGTTGTCCACGTACAGCACGTCCGGGGTGACCCGCACGTCCGGGTGGCGCTGCTGGAGCAGTTCGGCGTACCGCCAGTGGGTGGTCGCCTCGCGTCCGTCGAGCAGCCCGGCGGCGGCCAGGGCGAAGGCGCCCGAGCAGATCGAGACGATCCGGGCGCCGCGCTCGTGCGCCGTCCGCAGCGCCGTGACCAGCCCGGCGGAGACCTCGCCGCTGAACGCGTTCGCCACCCCGGGGACCACCACGGTGTCGGCCGCGGCCAGGTCGTCCAGCCCGTGCCGGGCGGTCAGCGCGAACCCGCCCACCGCGTCCAGCGCCGTCCCGGGCCGGTCGGCGCACACCTTCAGGCCGTACCAGGGTGCGGCCAGCAGCCCTCCCAGCTCGGGCCGGGCCAGCCCGAACACCTCCACCACCACGCCGAGTTCGAAGGGCGCCATGCCCTCGAAGGCGTACACCGCGACGTCGTGCACCGGTTCCGGGCGCCGGCCGATGGTGACGGCCACCGGGCCCGACCCGGTGGCGACCGGGCCCTCGACGTGCTGCTCGGCCATACGGACCCCCTGCTGACAAGTGGCGGGATGGCGGTGAGTGTAGCCGTTCCGGCCAGTCGGAAATCCCTGCGAAGTCGCCTGCAACCTCAGCCCGGCCCGGACGTCCATCGATAGGGGTGACGGTTGCCGGGGCAGGGGGCGCTGGCAGGATTCCCCCGATCACGAACTGACAGGTGTCCTGACGGGCGCTCGCGGAGCCGCGCGCACCGTCCTGGGGGAAAGCAGAACGTACATGTCCATGGCCATCGGGCCGATCGCCGTTCCAACGAGGGGGCGCGGCTTCTCCGTCCGCGGACTGGCCGGATTGCTGTTCGGCGCGCAGGAGGCCGGTGAGGCACCCGCCGGTCCGGGCGGTGAGCGGACGGCGGCGCAGCGGCGCTCCGGCTTCCGGCTGCTGCGCGGCGGACGCAAGCCCGCCGAGGACCGGCCCACCCTGACCGACCTCTACCACGCCCACCGGCTGGGCCTGGTCCGGATGGCGGTGCTCCTGGTCGACCACCAGGACCTGGCCGAGGACGTCGTGCAGGAGGCCTTCACCCAGCTCTACCAGCGGCACGGCGAGGAGCTGGACGACCTGGACAACGCGCTCGGATACCTGCGCACCTCGGTGGTCAACGGCGCCCGCTCGATGCTGCGCCGCCGCAGGACCGCCCGCGAGTACGTGCCGCCGCACGAGCCCGACGCCGCCTCCGCGGAGGACCACGCGGTGCTCAACGACGAGCACCGGCGGGTGCTCGTGGCCATGCAGGAGTTGACCCCCCGCCAGCGCGAGGTGCTGGTGCTGCGCTACTGGTCCGATCTCTCGGAGGCGCAGATAGCCGAGACCCTGGGGCTGTCCCGGGGCGCCGTGAAGTCCACCGCCAGCCGGGCCCTGGACGCCTTGGAAAAGCATCTGGAGAAGGTTCGATGACCGACAAGCTTCCCGGCCGCAAGAGCGGAGGCCGAGACGGTGACGGGCCGGCCGAGACACCGACCGAACGGCTGCTGCGCGAGGCGATGAACGCCCGCGCCTCGCTGATCACCGCGCACGACCTGCGCCCGGCGGATCCGCCGAGCCGCCGGGTCCGCCGGCTGCGCCCGGTGTACCTGACCGCCGTGCCGATCCTCGCCCTGGCGGCCTCGCTGGCGATCGGCGTGCTCGCCTTCCACGGTGATCCGGTGGCCAAACGGGACGTCCCCCCGCCGGCCGCCACCCTGTCGACGTCGCCGAGCCCGACCGCCGAGCCGACCGACACCCCGACGCCGACGCCGACGCCGACGCCGACGCCGCCCCCGACGCCGACGGACACCGGCACGCCCCCGCCCGCGTCCCAGACCGGGGCGCCGCTCGCTGACGGCACCCCGCCCCCGAGCGGGACGCCGAGCTCGCCCCCTACCTCGTCGGTGGCGACGCCGTACGCCTTCCGCGGCGTCAAGTTCAAGGTCCCGGCGGGGTGGCGGGCCGTGCCCGTGGACACGTCGTCGCTCTGCGTCCTCGCCCCGGGCGCGCCGCAGTCCGCCCAGGCCGGCACCTGCCAGCCGTACGGTGTGCTGCTGACCGTGTACACCAGCTACGACGAGGCCAACCGGAGCGGCGCCTGGCCGAACGGCAACGCGAGTCTCACGGCGGACGGTTGGGCCAAGCAGCCCTCCTGCCCGGCGTGGGACAACCCGCATAACCTCGGTCCGAACGACGCGCTGAACACGGCGGTCCCTGCTCAGACTCGGGACATCGTGGCCGGCCGCCCCGCCTACAAGTCCCAGTGGCAGGTCTCCTGCAACAGCAAGGAGTCCTTCACCGCCCAGATGTGGCGGTTCACCCAGGAACAGGTGTACCTGTCGACGGCCGGCCTCAAGCCGGAGCACCAGGCCGGCGTGGTGTCGATCCTGGACACCCTGGACCTCAGCGGCTACCAGACTCCGCTCCTCACACCGAACGGGAACGACATCGGTATCACCTTCGACGGACTCGGCACGGGCCAGCAGGTGCCGGCGAAGGGCACGCCGGTGACCTTCTCGGTGACGTACAAGAACACCAGCCAGACCACCTACGCCTCGGTCGATCCGGTGCTCTTCACCGAGCCCTATGCGGGCTCGCCGGCGAGCGAGACCGAACCGGTGAACGCCGGCAAGTTGGAGCGCCTGGATGGTGACGCCTGGGTCTCGGTGCCGCTCTCGCCCGGCGGCGGCATGGACTACGCGATGCTGGGCAAGCCGGCCTCCTTCCCGCTGGCGCCGGGCGCGAGCCGGACGGTGAAGTACCGGATGACGCTCGACGCCGCCGACGGTGCCGGGGTGATGCCGGTGACGGCCCAGGCGACGCTGCCGTACGACGGCACCGCGAGCCTGACCTCGATCGGGCAGAAGAGCGTGCCGGTGCGTGTCGTGAAGTAGCGTGCGGTGTGCCGTCGTTGAGGCGCCGTGAGCAGGGTATGCCCTGGTCGCGGCGCCTTTCGGCGTTCCGGGCCGACGGTGTGGATGAAGTTTCGGATCCGGCCGCAACCTCCCGGGGGGATGCACGTCTATCAGGGTGAGAGGCGGGGAGCGCGAGCCGGCAGGAGCCGGAACCCGGGCCGACTCCTCAGGCGCTGGGAACGCGCCGCAGCCTCGATCGCCACCACCACTCCGTCCTCTGGGGGGACTGTCACATGAACGCGTCCGTTATCGCCCGTATTGCGAATATTGTTCCGCTGGCCGTCGTCGCCGCCGTCGGTGTCGCCGCCTGCGGAGCGCCGGAGGCCGGCTCGCTGGCCGCCCCGACCGGCGTCCACTCCGTAGTCGGCGCGGAGACCCCGGCCCCCGCGGTCTCCGCGGCTCCTGCCCCGGTCGCCACCCCGTCGGCCGACCCGACCGCCGCCGCGCCCGTGCCCACCGTGCCCACCGCGCCCACCACCGAGGCGCCGGCCGGAGCCGTCGTCGGGAACCCCGCCGTCACGGTCGCCGGGGCGGCGTCGAAGACCGGGGCCAGGCCCGCTGCCAAGCCCGCGGCGAAGCCGGAGCCCGAGCAGACCGTCAAGCCGGCCGCCAAGCCCGCCCCCGTCGCGGTCGGCGGTGTCGGGATCACCTTCAACGGCCTCGGCGAGGGCCAGAGCATCGAGGTGGGCGACCTGGTGTCGTTCTCGGTGACCTGGAAGAACAACGACGCTTCGGGCAGCCGCGCGGTGGCGCCGGTGGTGGCGACCCGGCAGTTCGAGGGCGCGCCGTGCCAGGTGGCGCTCGCGATGGCTCGGGGCACGCTGGAGCGCAAGGACGCCTCGGGCTGGAAGAGCCTGCCCTCGCTGAGCCAGGGCGGCGGCATGGACTACGCGAGCACCGGCAACGACGCCGCCTTCACGCTGGGCGCGGGCGAGAGCCGGACGGTCGAGTACCGGATGCGGCTGGACGCGGCCAACCGACCGGGCCGACTGGCGATCGAGGCGGACGCCCCGGTGCCGTTCACCACGTCCTTTCAGGACATGGCCAAGGGTGTGCTGAACGTGGCGGTCGTCGACCACCACCGCCCGGTGGTGACCTCGGTGTCCACGCCGACCGCGATGGTCGTCGGCCGGACCCCGACCGAGTTCACCTTCAAGGTCTCCTCGCCGGACGGCGCCGCCGGCCTGCGCCCGGTGGTCGTGCTGGCCTCGCCCGGCAGCGACCGGGTGAACCCGGCGGACGTGACGATCGAGGCCGAGGTCGGGGACGAGTGGAAGTCCTTCGAGCTGGACCAGGACTGCGAGGGCCGGTACATGGTGGCCCCGTCCCAGCTGACCGGCGTGATGACGGGCGAGCCGGTCTCCTACACCTTCCGGGTCGGGATGGCGAAGCCCTGGCAGGGCGGCCCGCCGGAGCTGCGGGTCGGCGCCGGGTCGAACGGCCACTACGGCGACACCGTGCCGGTCCGGCCCGAGGTCCGTTGATCCCGCGGACGCCCGAGGGCCCGGCCCCCACCACGGGGGGCCGGGCCCTCGCGGGCAGGGCGACGGCTCAGGCGAGCGAGGCCATCCACGCCTCGACGTCCGCGGAGCGGCGCGGCAGGCCGGCCGAGAGGTTCTCGTTGCCGTCGGCGGTGACCAGGATGTCGTCCTCGATCCGGACGCCCACGCCCCGGTACTCGGCGGGCACCGTCAGGTCGTCCTGCTGGAAGTACAGGCCGGGCTCGACGGTGAGGACCATGCCGGGCACCAGCAGGGCGTCGACGTGCTCCTCGCGGCGCGAGTGGGCGCAGTCGTGGACGTCCAGGCCGAGCATGTGGCCGGTGCCGTGCAGGGTCCAGCGGCGCTGCAGGCCCAGCTCCAGGACCTTCTCGACGTCGTACAGCGAGCCGTCCAGCAGGCCCCAGGCGAGCAGGTGCTCGGCGAGCACGCGCTGCGAGGCGTCGTGGAAGTCGCGGAACCGGGCGCCGGGCTTCACCGCGGCGATGCCCGCCTCCTGGGCCTCGTACACGGCGTCGTAGATCCTGCGCTGCAGGTCGTCGAAGCGGCCGCTGATCGGCAGGGTGCGGGTGACGTCGGCGGTGTAGAGGGTGTTGGTCTCCACGCCGGCGTCCAGCAGCAGCAGCTCGCCGGGGCGCACGTCGCCGTCGTTGCGGACCCAGTGCAGGGTGGTGGCGTGCGGGCCGGCGGCGGCGATGGTGCCGTAGCCGACGTCGTTGCCCTCGACCCGGGCACGGCGCCAGAAGGTGCCCTCGATCCAGCGCTCCGAGGTGGCGACGGCCTGGCCGAGCTCGCGGACCACGTCGGTGAAGCCCTTGACGGTGGCGTCACAGGCGGCGCGCAGCTCGCCGATCTCCCACTCGTCCTTGACCAGCCGCAGGCCGCTCAGGAACTCCGTGAACTCGGCGTCCCGGTCGGCGTCCAGCGCGTCGGCCAGCGCCTTCTCCAGGCCGGCGTCGTAGCCGCGGACGATCCGGGTGGGCGCGGCGGAGTCCCTGGCGCGCTCGGCCAGCTCCTCGGCGGCCTTGCGGACGTCACGCACCGGCAGGCCGAGCAGCTGCTCCTGCTCGGTCAGGCTGTGCCGGCGGCCGACCCACAGCTCGCCGTAGCCGTCCAGCCAGAACTCGCCGTTCTCGCGGTCGGAGCGCGGCAGCAGGTAGAGGGCGAACGCGTGGCCGGTGTCGCCGGTGGGCTCGGCGACCAGCACGGCGTCCTCGGTCTGGTCACCGGTGAGGTGCACGTACTCGCTGGCGGCGCGGAAGCTGTAGTCGGTGTCGTTGGAGCGCACCCGCAGGTTGCCGGCCGGGACGACCAGCCGCTCGCCGGGGTAGGCGGCGGACAGCCGGGCGCGGCGCTCGGCCGCGTACGGGGCCTGGGCGACCGGGGCGAGGCCGTGCAGTTCGGTGTCCGCCCAGCCGGTCTTCATCGAAGCGGCCAGCTCGTCGGAGATCTCGGCGTACAGGCCGTTCTTGCGGCCCTTGAACTGCTGCGGCTCCTCGCCGCCGGCGGACTCGGGGTTCTCGGCCACTGCGGGCGTGCGGTCCTCGGTCACGGGTAACGCCTCCTTGGGGGTGGTACCGGCCGCCCCTCGGGGGAGTGTCGGATCGCGACACGCGCGGGCGGCCGTGCGTCCATGGTACGGACGCCCGGCCGCTCGCCCTTTCGGGGTCGGGACGGCTATTCGAACCGGGCCGCCAGCAGCATCAGGTCGTCGGTGGCCGGTCCGGCCTCCGGGACGGGGCAGACGGCCAGCAGGTGGGCGCAGAGCCGGTCCGGGTCGATCCGCACGTCGCGCGGGGCGTCGGCGGCGGCCCGGCGCAGGTTGGCCTGGCCGGCGTGCAGGGTCGGGCCACAGCGGCGGGCCAGGCCCTCGGTGTAGAGCAGCAGGGTGTCCCCGCGCTCGGCGGTGAGCTCGACGCCGGGGGCCTCCCAGCAGGTCAGCATGCCGAGCGGGGCGGAGAGCGAGGTCTCCACGAACTCGGCGCCGTGCCGGCTGACCAGGACGGGCGGGCAGTGCCCGGCGCCGGCCAGGGTGATCCGGCGCTCCCCGGGTTCCACCCAGGCGTAGACGGCGGTGGCGGTGCGGGCCGGCTCGGTGGTCTTGAGCAGCAGCTCCAGGTCGCCGAGGACGGAGACCGGGTCCTCGCCCTCCAGGACGGCGTACGCCCGCAGCGCGGCCCGGACCCGTCCCATCGCGGCGGCCGCGCCGGGGGCGGAGCCGGGGCCCGCACCGGGGCCGTCGCCGGAGACGGAGCCGACGGTGAGGCCGACGGTGCCGTCGGGCAGCGGGATGGCGTCGTACCAGTCGCTGCCGCAGGAGCGGTCCAGGCCGGCCGGGACGAGCCGGGCGGCCAGCCGCAGGCCGGCGGGCTGGGGGAGCCGGTCGGGCAGCAGGCCGCGGCGCAGCGCCTCGGTGGTGCGCTGGATCCGGTCCGCCTCCAGTTGTCTGGCGAGCATCGGGGCGGCGATCTCGCAGTAGCGGTGGGCGAGTTCGCGTTGGCGCTCGGTGGGTTCGGCGGGCTCGTCGTAGAACCAGAGGGCGGCGGCGAGCGGGCCGTCCTCCTCGGTGGCGAGCGGCAGGCCGTAGCAGCCGCCGAGGCCGAGGTGGGCGGCGAGTTCGCGCAGCCGGTCGCCGGTGGCCGGGTCCCCGGCGAGGTCGGGGGAGTGCAGCCGCTCGGGCCGGTCCTGCTCGCGCAGCAGCCGGGCGAGCAGGCTCTGGTCGGGCGGGACGGTCTCCAGCGCGCCGAGGCTGGCGCGGTCGAGGCCGAGGCCGACCGGCTGGCCGGGCCTTCCGCCCGGCATCCGCGTGACCAGGACGCCGCGGCGGGCGCCGAGCAGGGCGGCGCCGGAGGCGAGGACGGTGTCCACGGTGGCGGCGAGGCTGCGGGCACGGGCGAGCTGCTCGGTGTGCCGGTGCAGTTTGGCGAAATCGGACAGCCGTCCGGCCAAACGGTCCTGCATCCCGGCGGAGGGTGCCGTGCGGAGGTCCGCCGCGCCGTCCTGCGCGTCGGTGGGGCCGGGGAAGCCCGGCGGGTCGAGGACGGTGAGCCCGCCGGCGCTGCCGGGCTCGCCCGGCTCGGAGGGTGTCGACGACGGGTGGGACTCGGTCATGCCGCCACTCCTGACGCGGTGCTTCGTGCCATGCGGAACCCCCAGGTACGGCCGAGGTGGAGCGAGTACGGCCAAAGGGCGCGTTTCGCCTCGATTCGCTACTACTCGTCATTGATCGACAGCAATGCCACCACTTCTACACAGGCCATTTGGGGCATGTCCAGATCCAGGACGACGCGGTGGCCGGTTCCACAGCTCCACGACCCGGTCTGGGGGCGCGTACGGTTCGTGCGCGCGCCGGTCCGGCCGGGAGGTATGGAGCGGACCTGGAGCGGGCAGAACGGAGGGGACGGACCCGGCGGCCGTCCGGATCGTATGCCCGCGCCGCCCGGGGCCCGGGTCGGCCGGAAGTCTCTCACTCGTACGGTGGAACCAAGCGCGCCCGGGCGGCGTCCATCCGGTCGCATACGGGATTCTCGTTCCAGGGGCTGTTCCAGTGCGCGGCCCTTCTCATGTCGTGCTCCACACCGTGCTCCACGCCGTTGCCGCGCCGCCCGCCATGCCGCCCGCCCTCCTTCGCGCCGCCGGGGCCGTGCCGCCGCGGGTCCGCGTGGCGGGAACCGACGGTGCCGGCGGGGCGGAGCGAACCGAGCGGTCAGGGAAAGGAACGAGCGCCATGCGTGAGAACCCGAAAGATCCGTGTCCGCCCGTCACCCGCCACGGCCCCGCCCAGGACGACGCCGCCCGGCACCGCCCGGACCGCCTCGCCGCGGCGCTGACGGCCGCCGTCGAGCATCGCTGGCCCGTGGTGCCGGGGGCCGTGCTGCACGGCGGCCACTGCTCCTGCGGGGACCGGGACTGTACGGTGCCGGGCGGGCACCCGCACGACCCGTCGCTGCTGGCCGCCACCACGGACGCCCGGATGGTGCGCTGGTGGTGGGAGCGGCAGAGCCCGGACGCGCCGGTGCTGGCCGCCACCGGTTCCGTGCTCTCGGCGGTCAGCCTGCCCGCGGCGGCCGGCGCCCGCGCGCTGGTCTACCTGGGCGCACTGCGCCTGCCGCTCGGTCCGGTGGTGGCGATGGCGGGCCGGTACGCGCTGCTGGTGGCCCCGTACTCGCTGGACGCGCTCGGCGAGATGCTCTCCCAACTCCCTTGGGTACCGGGCTCGTTGCGCTATCACGGCCCGGGCGGCTTCCTGCCGCTGCCGCCCGGGGGCGCGGCCGGGCGGGTGCGCTGGGTGCTGCCCCCTCGACCGGCCGCCGACGGCGGGGTGTGGCTGCCGCAGGTCGGGCCACTGCTGGGCGAGTTGGTGGAGGCGACGGTCCGACTGGACAGCGGTCGCTCGGCGTACTGACGCGGCGTACCTGTCCGGCGTACTGATCCGCCGGGAGCTGCCGGGATCCGCCGGAGTCCGCTTCGGGGTCACCCCTGGTGACGCTCCCGGGCCGGCCGGAAAAACAAAAGATCCGGCCGCTGGCGACGGGGGATGCACCAGCGGCCGGACTCTTTAGACAGTAACAAGGATCCGCGCCCGCGCCAATTTCCAAGACCCCCTGCACGCCCGGAAATTGCGGCTCCACGGCGACAATGTGACGCGTATCACCCGGATCCCGCGCGCTTTAGTTCAAGGTGACCTGACGGTTCACCAGGTTCGCGCGGGCGCGCCGCTCCTCGGCGGTCAGCGGGGTCTCGTCGGCGAGCACGGCGGCCAGCCGCTCGGCGAACTCGGCGGCCGGCTTCTCGCAGTCGGCGGCGGTCATGGCGAGCGGGAGGTCCCAGACCGGGACGGTCAGGCCGTGCGCGCGGAACGAGCCGACCAGACGGGTGTCCGGGCCGAGCGAGGACCGGTCGGCGGCGGTCAGTCGGGCCAGCGCGTCCAGCAGCCGCTCCTCGGGCACGGTCATCACCCAGCGCAGGTGGTTCTTGTCGGGGGTGCCGCACCAGTAGGCGGCGTCGACGCTGTCCAGCTTCTCGGTCGGGATGGCCGAGGCGTTGGCGCGCTCCAGGGAGGCGGCGACCTCGCCGGTGGCGGTCTCGGCGTCCTCCAGCCAGAACTCGAAGCCGGCGTGCACGGCGGGCGTGAACTCGGCGGTGACGTCCAGCAGGTCCTGCAGCCGGCGTCCGCCCGCCTCGGTCCGGCGGGACGGCACCGGGGTGCCCGGCTCGGTGGCCAGCGCCAGCTCCAGGGCGTCCGCGAGGTCGCGGCTGAGGTCGCCGGAGGCGGACTGGGTCTGCAGGCCGAGCAGGATCGAGCCGTCCTGGCGGCGCAGGGCCGGCCAGGCCAGCGGCAGCACGGTGGCCAGGGTCACCGACGGAACCTCACCGTTGGCGCCCTCGGCCACCCCGGCGGCCAGCGTCAGCGGCACCGTGGCGGCGGGCACCAGCTCGCGCAGCGCCACCCAGTCGGCCTCGCCCGACAGGCCCTCGAACGGGCGGTGCACCAGCTCCTGCACCGCGTGCGAGGCCTCCCGGCCGTGGCAGGCCTTGTACCGGCGGCCCGAGCCGCAGGGGCAGTTCTCGCGGGCCCCGACCACGGGGATCTCACCCGTGACGGCGGTGGTGGACTGACGCTGCGGCGCCTTCTTGGCGGCCTTCTTGCCCATGGTGCGGCTCTCCCGGGAACGGTGGTCCTTTGCTCCGGGCAGCCTACTGACGTTCCCCCCTGCGCGCGGGCACGCGCCGGGCGGACGGGCGGGGCGCGCGTCGGTTCAGGCGCTGCGGGCGTCACCACCGGTGCGCCGGGCGTGCCGGGCGCGGGCGGGCAGCGCCGCCCAGACCGTCACCTCGCCGGGCGCGTCGCGCACGCCCCAGTCACTGGCCAACTGGTCGACGATGCTCAGGCCGCGGCCGCCGCGCGAGGTCAGCGAGGGGCTGGCGGGCAGCGGCCGGGTGGTCGCGCCGCCGTCGGTGACCTCCAGGGTGAGCACGCCGTCGGCGTGCATCTGCCAGCGGACCAGTACGCCGTCGTCCGTTCCGCCGCCGGATTCGTCGCGCTCCCGGCCGCCCGGCGCGGGGTGCGTCCCGGTGGGGACACCGACCAGCAGCTGGTCCACCACCTCGGCCCGGGCGCTGCGGCCCAGGGCCCGCAGCGGGCCGAGCGGACGGGCGTACCGACAGGCGTTGCTCAACAGTTCGGAAAGGATCAATACGGCATCATCAATGACCGGTTCGGGTATCTCCCGGTCGCCAAGATCTCGACGCAGTCGGCGCCGTGCGACCCCGACACTCGCTGGGCCGTGCGGCACTGCCATGGTCGATGAAGTCGGCACTTCACGCGCCACCATCAACGCCACCCCCGGACCTCCTTCAGCGTATGCCGAGGGATGGATGCCCCTTGGTAATGCGTCGGAAACGACCACCGGACGATCCCGCGAGGACATTTCAAGCGAGGCCACCGAGGGTGGACCTCAGGTCATTCCCCGCTCACCCTCCGTCGCGCCGACGCATGAATTCCGGCAATAACGTGCCCGGAAGGTTTGACTGCCGACCAGAAGGAGCGGACGGAGTCCCGGGCTTTGCGGGTGACATTGCCGGTCCGGCGGTGGATCACCGCCCGAGCTGCGCCAGCACCTCGGCGGGTCGGTTGGTGATGATCGCGGACACCCCGAGCTCCAGGCAGAGCTCCACGTCGGCCGGTTCGTCCACGGTCCACACGTGCACCTCGTGGCCCAGCTCGCGCAGTCGCGTCACCAGCTGCGGGCGGGCCCGTACCAGCTCGATGCCCGGACCGGCGATCCGCGCCCCGCCCGGCAGCGGGGAGCCCGGGCGCAGCCGGCCGAGCAGCGGCAGGGTCCGTTCGAACAGGAACACCCGCCGGTAGTCCGGCGCCCCGGCGGCCACCCGGTTCAGCGCCACCGAGGAGAAGCTCATGATCCGGGCCGCGGGGCGCTCGGCCTCCCGGGTCGCGCCGATCTTGAACCGTTCGAGCGTCCGCAGCAGTTCGGCCTCCACCCGGCCGCGGTAGCGCACCGGGTGCTTGGTCTCGATCGCCAGGTCCACCGGGCGGCCGCAGTCCACCACCAGCTCCAGCAGTCGCTCCAGCCGCAGCACGCCGCGCAGTTCGGGGTCGGTGCTGGGGCGGCCGGTCTTCCAGGCGCCAAAGTCGTACGCCTCCAGCTCGGCGAGCGTCATCGCCGAGACGGTGCCCTGCCCGTTGGAGACCCGGCCGATCCGGCGGTCGTGTACGCAGACCAGTTCGCCGTCGAGGGTCAGCCGGACGTCGCACTCGACCGCGTCCGCGCCCTCGTCGAGCGCGCGTCGGTACGCCGCCAGGGTGTGTTCGGGCAGGGCGTGCGAGGAACCGCGGTGGGCGATCACCTGGACGGCCGGCGCGGTGCGCGCCGCCGCCGAGGACGGGTCTGGGCTGGTCACAGGGCTCACGATAGGCGGCCGAAGTGACACGGAGGCGAAGACGGCCCCAACCTGCGGGGCCGTCTTCGGTGCCGTTCGCTCAGCTCCGCGCCGTCCGGCGGGCCAGCGCGGTGAGCGCCCAGGTGGCCAGGGCCGGCACCAGGAAGGCGAACAGCGAGGCGGACGTCCACTCCTGCGGGGTGAAGTGCAGGGCGTGCTGGACGGAGGTCCAGAAGTCCGTCCACCAGCCGGCCACCGGGGTCGGCGCGATGAACTGGTAGACCGCGAAGCCCAGCACCCACGGCAGCACCATCAGCGGGCGCGACGGCGCGTCGGCGGAGAGGTTCCAGCCGTGCCGGCCGGCGCCGAAGAAGTAGTCCACCGCCAGCACCGCCAGCAGCGGCACGAAGACCGAGCCGATCAGGCCGAGGAAGTTGGTGTAGGTGTCGGTGAACTCGTCGATCTGCAGCGCCAGCACGGTGATCAGCAGCCCGATCCCGCCGGTCAGCACCCGGCGGTCCACCTTCGGCAGCAGGTTCTGCACCGACATCGCCGTCGAGTACACGTTGGCGAAGGACTGGTCGGTCTCGCGCAGCACCAGCACCAGCAGGAACAGCCAGCCGGCCCAGACGCCGAGGAAGGAGTCGAAGATCCGGTTCGGGTCGCCGTCGGACTGCAGCAGGGCCATCAGGCCGAGCACGTAGCACCAGACCTGGGCGATCGTGTAGCCGGAGAAGCTGCCCCAGAACGCCGAGCGCGGGGTGCGCGAGTGCCGGGTGTAGTCGGCGGCGAGCGGGACGAAGGAGATCGACACCGCGATCATCGCGTCGGTGGCGCCCAGGAAGCCGTGCCAGTTGCCGGCGCCCGGGTCGGGCACCCCCTGGCGACCCAGCTGGACGGTGAAGTACACCATCGCGACGGCGACGGCACCGGCCACGAAGCGGCGCAGCACCGCGATCGAGCCCAGCGGCCAGATGGTCAGCGCGGTGGTCAGCGCGCCCGCCAGGACCACGAACAGCCAGCGGTAGCCGTCCGTGTGGGCGACGGTCTGCGCGCCCGCCGCGATCGTCAGCAGCTCGAACACGCCCCAGCCGACGCACTGGACGATGTTCAGCACCGTCGGGACGTACGACAGCCGGGTACCGAACAGCCCGCGCAGGTTCGCCATCGCGGGCGCGCCGGTGCGGGCCCCGATCAGCGCGGCCACACCGAGCATCGCGGTGCCGACCACGGTGCCGGCCACGATCGCGGTCACCGCGGCGGCCAGCGACAGCTCGCTGCCCTTGGCGCCGAGCACGGTGGCGGCGGTGGAGAAGCCGATCAGGCTGACGCCCAGGTTCATCCAGAGCGCGAAGTGGTCCCGGAAGCGCAGCGTGCGCGGCGGCTCGGTGTCCAGCACGAGCGGTGCCTCGGTACGCTCCGGGCGGTCCAGGACGGCGGTCGCCGCTCCGGCGGGGGCGCCCGTGGACGGATCGGGGAAACCCTTGGACGCGGACGCGTCCGAAGAAGAGGATGGCGAAGCAGGCGGCATGGCCGATACTCCCTACGCCGGCATTACCCGGACAGGTTCCGGCGGTCTGCGCCCCCTCGACGGTCCGCCCACGATCCCGTGGCGTACGGTCGACCAGCGCACTCTCAGCCTGGAAGGTCCAAGCTCCCGCGTGTCAGTTAGAGCGCCAGGCTAACCGGCAGCGGGGTGAACGCCAAGGCCACGGGGTGTGCGGTCCGCATCGCGGGACGTCCGACGGAGGTGGGGGAGCCTCCGACCGTCGGTGTCGGCCGTCGGCGCTGGTCGGCGGCGTTGACTGTCGGTGCCGGCTAAGGATTCTTATGAGTTCTTCAGAGGGGTCCTTACGGCAATCGAATCGACAGTGCGAAAAACTATGGTCCTTGGTTCTGCCAGCTATGGAGGTCGTCCGTGAGCACCGAGCGCGAGGTTGGGCCCACCGGGCCGCAGGGGGAGCAGCCCTCGGGCGGCCAGGCGGCGGCTGTTCCCGCTTCCGACGGCTCCGCCGCGGGCGGGCACCAGCCGACGATGGCCTTCGGCAGGGTCCCCGAGCCGGGAGCGGCCCCGTCGCAGGCGCCCGCCCCGGCCGAGGCCGAGGCGGCGCCGGCGGACGGCGGGCACCAGTCGACCATGGCGTTCAGCCGGGTGCCCGAGCCCGAGGCCGCGCCGGCCGGCGACGTACCGGTTGAGGCTGTGCCGGCCGAGGGTGTGCCGGCCCAGGGCGGGCACCGGCCCACCGTGGCCTTCGGCAAGGTCCCCGCGCCGGAGGCGGCCCCGCAGGCCGCCCCCGCCGCCGAGGCACCCGCCGTCCCCGTCGACCCCGCCACCGGCTACATCGACGCGCCGCCGCCGGTCCTGCCGCCCGCCCCGCCGGCCGCGCCCGCCGCCGAGAGCCCGGCCCTGCCGCCGGTCGCCAACCCGTACGCCACCCCGGCCCACGGCGTCCCCGCCGCCGGCGCGCAGGACCCGTACGGCACCCCGGCCGCCCCCGCACCGCACGACCCGTACGGCACCCCCGCCGCGCACCCCGCTCCCGCGCACCACCCGTTCGGCGCCGGCCAGCCGCTCGGCGGCTGGGGCGCCGCCCACGACGCCACCGGCGGCGGCCCGGGCTACCCCGGCGGCCCGGCCGGTCCGCTCGGCTACCCGGCCGACTACCCCGGCGGCCCCGGCGGCCCGCGCAAGAAGCGCGGCGGCCTGGTCGCCCTGATCGCCGCCGTCGCGCTGGTCGCCGGTGTGGCCGGCGGTGCGCTCGGCGTGGCCGTCGCGGACCGCAACGACAGCAGCACCAGCGCCGACGACCACCGCAGCACCACCATCCAGGCCAGCAACACCCAGAAGAACGAGCCCGCCCCCGGCTCGATCGCCGGCATCGCGCAGAAGGCGCTGCCCAGCGTCGTCACCATCAAGGCGCAGGGCAACGGCGAGTCGGGTACCGGTACCGGCTTCGTCTTCGACACCGAGGGCCACATCCTCACCAACAACCACGTGGTCGCGCCGACCCTCAACGGCGGCAAACTGACCGTCAAGTTCGCCGACGGGACGTCCTACAACGCCTCGGTGCTGGGCCACGCCGAGGGCTACGACGTCGCCGTGGTCAAGATCGACAACCCGCCGAAGAGCAAGCTGGCCCCGCTTCCGCTGGCCGACTCCGACAAGGTCAACGTCGGCGACGCCACCGTCGCGATCGGCGCGCCGTACGGCCTGGAGTCCACCGTCACCAGCGGCATCGTCAGCGCCAAGGACCGTCCGGTCGCCTCCGGCGACGACACCGGCGGCCAGTCCTCGTACATGAACGCCCTGCAGACCGACGCCTCGATCAACCCCGGCAACTCCGGCGGCCCGCTGCTCGACTCCAGCGGCGCGGTGATCGGCATCAACTCGGCGATCCAGTCCAACGCCTCCGCCAACGGCCGGGCCGGCAGCATCGGCCTCGGCTTCGCCATCCCGATCAACCAGGCCAAGTGGGTCGCCGACACCCTGATCAAGACCGGCAAGCCGGTCTACGCCAAGCTCGACGTGCTGCGCAACGACGACTACAAGGGCGACGGCGCGCAGATCCAGACCCGCGACATCCAGGGCCAGCCGGCCGTCACCCCCGGCGGAGCCGCCGACAAGGCCGGCCTCAAGCCGGGCGACGTCATCACCAAGCTCGGCGGTGTGCCGATCGACAACGGCCCCGCCCTGGTCAGCCGGATCTGGACGCACAAGCCCGGCGAGACCGTCGACGTCGAGTACACCCGCAACGGTCAGCAGTTCACCACCAAGGTCACCCTCGGCCAGCGGGACGGCGACAACGGCTGATCCCCACCCGCGCGAAACGGTGTGCGCCGAACCCCGCCGAACCCGTTAGGCTGGCCCCCGCCTGGAGAGCTGCCCGAGCGGCCTAAGGGAACAGTCTTGAAAACTGTCGTGGCGTGACCCGTCACCGTGGGTTCGAATCCCACGCTCTCCGCTGGTAGGGGAACCACCTGCTCAGGGCGGGTGCCGAGATCGATCGGCACCCGCCCTCGGTGTTTGCGGCGGGCGGGGTTGACCCTGACACGGTGGTAGGGGGTGGAGTGGGGGCACCATGTTGAACATCGGAGACTTCGCCAGCCACGGCCGGGTGTCGGTGCGGATGCTGCGCCACTACGACGCGATCGGGCTGCTGCGGCCCGCCCGGGTGGACCCGGTCAGCGGGTACCGCTCCTACGAGGCGGCCCAACTCGCCCGGCTCAACCGGGTGATCGCGCTCAAGGAGCTCGGCTTCACGCTGCACCAGGTGCGGGCCGTGCTGGACGAGCAGGTGGACGCGGCCGAACTGCGCGGGATGCTGCGGCTGCGGCGGGCCCAACTCGCCGAGGCGATCGCGGCGGACGCGCAGCGGCTGGCCCGGGTGGAGGCGAGGCTCCGGACGATCGAGAGCGAGGGGACCATGTCCGCACACGACGTCGTGGTGAAGCGGGTGCCGTCCGTCCGGGTGGCCGAACTGACCGGTGTGGCCGCGAGTTACCAGCCCGAGGACATCGGGCCGGTGATCGGCCCGCTGTTCGCGCAGCTGTGCGGGCGGCTGGCCGAGGCCGGGATCGCCGAGACCGGCCCGTCCGTCGCCCGGTACGAGGAGGTGCCGGAGGGTGACGGCACGGTGCTGATCCGGGTGGCCGTCCCGGTCGGGCCGTCGGTGGAGCCGGGTCGGCACGACTTCGAGGTGCTCGACCTGCCGCCGATCGAGCAGGCGGCGACGATCGTGCACCGCGGCTCGATGGACGAGGCCGTGGGGAGCTTCCAGGAGCTGGCCCGCTTCATCGACGCGAACGGCTACCGCTCGGCCGGCTACGCCCGGGAGCTCTACCTGGAGTGCCCGGACGACCCGGCGGGGTGGGTCACCGAGTTCCAGGAGCCGGTGGTCCGCCGGTAGTGCTGCCGACGCTGCTCCGTGCGCTCGCCACCGGCCTCGCCGGCCTGGTGGCCCCGGTCGCCCCCGCGCCGCGGCGGGCCTGACCGGGGGCGGCGGGGCCACCGCCGCCCCGCCGCCGGGGCCCACTTGCCCGGCCCCCGGCGGGCGGGCAGAGTGCGGTGGAGGCGGCGGGGCGGCGAGTGGAGGCGGCGATGAGTGACCTGACGGACCGACTGGCGCAGGGTCTTCCGGCCGGGTCGGTGGTGGTGGATCCGGACGTGACCGAGGCCTACCGTCATGACATGGCCGGGTTCTGCGCGGCCGGTACGCCCGCGGTGGTGGTGTTCCCGGAGACGGTCGAGCAGGTGCAGCACGTGCTGCGCACCGCCACCGGGCTGCGGGTGCCGGTGGTGCCGCAGGGTGCGCGGACCGGGCTGTCGGGGGCGGCGAACGCCGTGGACGGCTGCATCGTGCTGTCGACGGCGAAGCTGAACCGGATCCTGGAGCTCGATCCGGTGAACCGGATCGCGGTGGTCGAGCCGGGTGTGGTGAACGCCGAACTCTCCCGCGCTGCCGAGGAATTGGGTCTGTCCTACCCGCCGGACCCGTCCAGCTGGGAGTCCTGCACGATCGGCGGCAACATCGGCACCGGCGCGGGCGGGCTGTGCTGCGTGAAGTACGGCGTCACCAGCGAGTACGTGCTCGGCCTGGACGTGGTGCTGGCGGACGGACGGCTGCTGTCCACCGGCCGCCGGACGGCCAAGGGCGTGGCCGGGTACGACCTGACCCGGCTGCTGGTCGGCTCGGAGGGCACGCTCGGCGTGGTGGTCCGGGCGGTGCTCGCGCTGCGGCCCGCGCCGGCGCCGCAGCTGGCGCTGGCGGCGGAGTTCCCGAGCGCGGACGCGGCCGGTGCGGCCGTCTGCGAGGTGATGGCGCACGGCCTGACCCCGTCGCTGATGGAGCTGATGGACGCGGTCAGCGTGCGGGCGGTCAACGAGCTGGGGCGGATGGGGCTGCCCGAGTCGACCCAGGCGCTGCTGCTGGTGGCCTTCGACGGGCCGGACCGGGAGGCCGAACTGGCGCGGGTGGCGGAGCTCTGCCGGGCCGCCGGGGCGACCGAGGTGGTGCCCGCCGAGGACGAGGCCGAATCGGCACTGCTGCTGGAGGCCCGGCGGCTGGCGCTGCCCGCGCTGGACCGGCTGGGCACCACGATGATCGACGACGTGGCGGTGCCGCGCTCCCGGCTGGCCGAGATGCTGAACGGCGTGGCCGTGATCGCCGAGCGGCACGCGCTGACCATCGGGGTGGTCAGCCACGCAGGGGACGGCAACACCCATCCGATCGTGATCTTCGACGGATCGGACGAGGAGCAGGCGGCGCGGGCGCAGCGCTCCTTCGACGAGATCATGGCGTTGGGGCTGGAGCTGGGCGGCACGATCACCGGGGAGCACGGGGTGGGGCTGCTCAAGCGGGACTGGCTGGCGCGCGAGCTGGGGCCGGTGGCGTTGGACCTGCAGCGGCAGCTGAAGGCGGTCTTCGATCCGCTGGGAATTCTAAACCCGGGCAAGATGGTCTGATTTTCATCCGACCATACGGAGCTTTTCGGGACCTTGTGTCGACGTTTTAGGTATGACTTTCCGATGGTCTACGCACGGCTGTAAATGTCGACATGGAAGGGTGATTGAACTTTCTGGGGGAGCGCATTCGTCCGCACTCCGCGCCGGGTGGTGCGCCTGGTGGTTTGTTCAGCGCCGAAGCGCCGCATTCCGAGGAGTGTCCAGACGGTCGCCGTTCGGGTAAAGCCCCAGCTCATCGGTGGTGGCTCGGCGCGCTGTCCGTTTTTTGGTCCGATATGCGCTGCCCTGGTGGATATCACGCGAACGGGCGAAAACTGTTCCGCTAGCTAGTGCTTTGTCGATTTGTTGCGGAAGTCTGTCCCTCGGCGTCGCAGCCCGCAGGTGTTCGTCTGGCCGGCGAACTCCCGCATTCAATGTTCGACAATTGCACGATTTACAGCTTCTTGGAGGCTCTCATGGCTCGCATCCACACCCGTCGGGTGGCCGGATTCCTGCTCGCCGCCCCGCTCGCGGCCGGCCTGCTGCTGGCCGGTGCCGGCGCGGCGGCCGCCGACAACGGCGCGGGCGCCGGGGCCGGCTCCAACGCCGGCGTGGTGTCCAACGTCGGCACGGGCAACGTCTTCGGCTCGGTCGACGGGAACTACATCTCCACCCAGCAGACCGCCACCGGCGCCGGCGCCTCCAACCAGAACAACACCCTCGCGGTGAAGGACAACTCGGGCACCATCCTGGCCGGGCAGTCCAACAAGAACATCAACGTCGTGTTCGCTCCGATCTTCCGCTGATCCGATCGGGCACCACCGACGGCGGGGGCGCCGGAGGTGGGTGACCGCGGGCGAGCTGAGCGCTCGCGGAGGGGCTCGAACCAGTCTCCGGGCGGGATTCCCGTCCGGGTGCGGATCAGAACAGCGCATGACCGGCCAGCGGAAAGGGTCGCCGCGAAACCGGCCTCGTGGGCGGTGCCGCCATCGGCACCGCCCACGAGTGCGTCCGGAGCCGGACGCGAGGGTCCGCCCGCACCGGCCCTCGGGCGGCGCCCCGCCCGTCGCGGCCGTCCGCACCCGCCCGTCGCGGCCGTCCGCACCCGCCCTCCGAGGCCCGCCCGGGCGGGCCGAACGCGTCCATCGAGGGCCCGCGCCCGGAGCCGTCGGCCCTCGGCGGTACGGTTGCGCTCCGACAGCGCACCGCGTGCCCGGGCCCGGGAAGAACGGCCCGGCCGGGGCGGCGACCGCGGCAACCGGAGGAGAGGGCGCGCGATGGCGGCGGAGGAGGAGGGCCTGACCGGCCCGGACGAGGCCTGGCCTGCACCGGAGCCGGATCCGCGATCGGGGTCGGACGTACGCCCGGGGCCCGAGCACCGGCCCGAGCCGAGGTCCGTGCCCGAACTGCTGCTCGGCCGCCCGCCGATGGCCCGCCCGCTGCCGTCCTTCGACGCCGAGGCCGCCCCCGCCGAGCCCGGCCCGCTGTTCGTGGACTGGCTCGCCACCGCGCTGGCCGCCGGGGTGCTGGACCCGCAGGCGTTCACCCTCTCCACCGTCGACGCGGACGGCATGCCGGACGCCCGGGTGCTGGTGCTGCGCGACGTCGACGCGGCCGGCACCGGCTGGAACTTCTCCGCCGCCGCCGACAGCCCCAAGGGCCGCCAGCTCGCCGACCACCCGGCCGCCGCGCTGAGCGTCTACTGGCCGCAGCTGGGCCGTCAGGTGCGGGTCCGCGGCACCGTCGAGCGGGCCGCCGACCTGGTCGCCGCCGCCGAGTTCGCCACCCGCTCGCCGGCCGCCCGGGTCGGCGCGCTGGTCGGGCGGCAGAGCGAGCCGATGGCCTCGCTCGCCGAGTACGACGAGGCCGTCGCCGTCGCCCGCCGCCGGCTGGAGGCCACCCCGGACGCGGTCGCGGCCGGGCACGCGGTCTACACCCTGTGGGCGCACGAGGTGGAGTACTGGCAGGGCGACGCGCAACGCCGGCACGTCCGGCTGCGCTACACCCGCACCGGCCCGGTACGCACCCCGGAATGGTCGCGCACCCTGCTCTGGCCGTAACGACCGCCCGGGGCACCACCCGAGCGCACCGGGGCGCCACCCGACCGCGCCGGGGCCCCTCCGACCGCGCGGGCCCCTACCGCTACCGCCGCCCGGTCAGCGTGGCGCCCACACTGGCCGCCACCACGCAGCCGATCCCGGCCAGCTGCGGCACGCCCAGCAGCTGGCCGAGCACCACCAGGCCGACCAGCGCACTGACCGCCGGTTCCAGGCTGACCAGCACGCTGAAGACCCGCTGCGGCATCCGCCGCAGCGCGGTCATCTCCAGCGCGTACGGGATCACCGGCAGCAGCAGCGACACCCCGGCGACCGCGGCCAGCAGCGCCACCGGCGAGGCGCCGGGCGCGGTCAGCCCGTCCCAGGCCTGGCCGAGCCCGAACGGCGCCAGGGTCAGCGCGCCGACCGTCATCGACACCGCCAGCCCCTGGAAGCCCTGGAAGGCAGCGCCGACCTTGTCGGTGAACAGGATGTACGCGGCGTAGCAGGCGGCCGCCCCGAAGGCGTACAGCAGGCCGACCGGGTCGAGCCCGCCCCCGTCGCCGCCCTCGCCGAGCAGGGTCAGCAGGACGACGCCGGCGGCGGCGAGCAGCGCCCAGAGCAGGTGGCTGGCGCGCCGGGCGAAGACCAGGGCGACCGCGAGCGGGCCGAGGAACTCGATGGTCGCGGCGGTGCCCATCGGCAGCCGGTCGATCGCCCCGGCGAACAGGAAGGTCATCCCGGCCGAGGCCATGCCGAGCAGAGCGGCCGCGGCGAGGTCGCGCGGGCGCTTGTCGCGCAGCCGGGGCCGGGTGACGGCGAGCAGGATGACCGCCGCGAAGCCCAGCCGCAGGAAGGTGGTGCCGCTGACCCCGAGCGGGCCGAAGAGCGGCTTGGACAGGGCGATCCCGGTCTGCACCAGGAACATCGCGGTCAGACAGAGAAGCGGCGCCGGGATCCTCCCCCGGCCTTCGGCCGGGGGGTCCCCCATCGGGCGCCGCAGGACCTTCGGGAACCGGCCGGTGGGTCGGCCGGGGTGCGCGTCGGGCGGTGCCGTGGAGCCGGGTGCCCCGCCTCGTCGCCAGCTGCCCCGCTCGCCGGCGGGCTCGCCCTTGGGGGCGGGCGGCATGGCAAGTGCCTCGGCGACGGCGGCGGCCGGCGTCGGGGCGGCGGTTTCGCTGGGATGGGAGGTGGGCATATGGGCGAGTTTGCCGTAAGGAGTGACAAACGGGCAAGCTCGTTACAACTAGCGGGACGGATGCGGACGGGTGCGCCCGAAAGGGTGGGCTCGCCCGGAGCGTGCGGCGTGGTTGCCGGGTTCATCCGATGGTCCGTCAGTATCAAGGGCGGGTGCGCTATCTCCGCCCCGCGGCCCTGCTCGCCGCCTCCCTCGTGCTCCTGCTGGCCACCGACGGGACGGGCGTGAGCGTCGAGGCCGACCCGGCCGCCGCCGCCCTCCCCCGCATCCGGGCCCTCGCCCTGCCCGACCGGGCCGGCCCGCCCAAGATCCGCGACGGCTTCACCGGCCCCGCCTTCGACGCCTGCTCCGCGCCGCCCCTCGACACCCTGCGGGCCTGGCACGGCGCCTCCCCGTACGGCGCGCTCGGCGTCTACGTCAGCGGCGCCCAGCGTGCCTGCGAACAGTCCCGGCTCACCGCCGAGTGGGTGCATCAGGCCCGCGCCCTGGGCTGGCGGTTCCTGCCGGTGCACGTCGGGCTCCAGGCCCCGTGCAGCGAACTCAGCCGCAAACCACGCCGGATCGATCCCGCCCACGCCGTGCAGCAGGGCCGGGACGAGGCCACCGAAGCCGTCCACGCGCTGCGCTCGCTCGGACTCGATCAGGGCAGCCCGGTCTACCTCGACATCGAGGCCTACCCGATGCGCGACCCGGCCTGCGGCCAGGCCGTGGTCGACTTCGCCGTCAGCTGGACCCAGACCCTGCACACCGCCGGTTACGGCTCCGGCTTCTACTCCAGCCTCGACTCCGGCATCGCCGACCTGGCCGCCGCCGCCCGGGCCGGCAGCTCCCCGCTGCCCGACGCCCTCTGGTACGCCCGCTGGGACGACCACGCCGACACCGCCGGCTCCGGCGCGCTCACCCCCGACCTCTGGAGCTACCACCAGCGCGTCCACCAGTACCACGGCAACGTGGAGGAGACCTACGGCGGCGCCACCCTCACCATCGACCGCAACCACGTCGACGGCCCGACGGCCGACTGACGCACCACGTGGGAGGAGGGTCCGGGGCGGGGTCGTGATCCGTTCAACGGGGTCGGGATGCTGACAGCGGACGGGCGGCGCGGCACAATCGGGCACGTCCGCGCGCATTACCGCCCGGTAGGTGCCGCAGG
Organism: Kitasatospora sp. NPDC087314; assembly: GCF_044744365.1. Lineage (NCBI taxonomy): Bacteria > Bacillati > Actinomycetota > Actinomycetes > Kitasatosporales > Streptomycetaceae > Kitasatospora > Kitasatospora sp. NPDC087314. The sequence goes on along the minus strand of NZ_JBIUYE010000003.1, from coordinate 143,153 downwards.
CGCAGCCGCCAGTGCCGCCAGGTCAAGGAGGACCCGTGTTCAGCACGATGCAGGACGTTCCGCTCACCGTCGCCCGGATTCTGGAGCACGGGTCCACCATCCACGGCCGGTCCACCGTCACCACCTGGGACGGCACCGGTCCGGTCGTGCAGACGTACGCCGAGGTGGGCGCGCGGGCCGCGCAGCTCGCCCACGCGCTGCGTGACGAGCTGGGGGTGACCGGGGACGACCGGGTCGGGACCTTGATGTGGAACAACTCGGTCCACTTGGAGGCCTACCTCGCCGTCCCCGCGATGGGGTCCGTGCTGCACACGCTCAACCTGCGACTGCCCGCCCACCAGCTGTCGTTCATCGTCAACCACGCCGCCGACCGCGTCGTCATCGTGAACGGCAGCGTGCTCCCGCTGCTCGCCGCCGTCCTGCCGGACCTGGCCCCGACGCTCAAGCACATCGTGGTGAGCGGCCCCGGCGACCGCTCGCTGCTGGCCGGCTTCGCGGGCACCGTGCACGACTACGAGGAGCTGCTCGCCGGCCGGCCCACCGCCTACCCGTGGCGGACCGACATCGACGAGCGCCAGGCGGCCGTGCTCTGCTACACCTCCGGCACCACCGGGGACCCGAAGGGCGTGCTCTACAGCCACCGTTCGGTGTACCTGCACTGCCTGCAGGTCAACACCGGCGACAACTTCGCCTTCACCCCGCGCGACACCGCGCTGCCGGTGGTCCCGATGTTCCACGTGAACGCCTGGGGCATCCCGCACGCCGCCTTCATGTCCGGTGCGAACCTGCTCATGCCGGATCGTTTCCTCCAGCCGAAGCCGATGGCCGAGATGATCGCCGCCGTCCGGCCCACCGTCAGCGCCGCCGTCCCGACCATCTGGAGCGGCCTGCTGGACGAACTCGACGCGGGCGACTACGACACCTCCAGCCTGCGCATGGTGGTCATAGGCGGCAGCGCCTGCCCGCCCTCGCTGATGCGGGGCTTCCAGGAGCGCCACGGCATCCGCGTGCTGCACGCCTGGGGCATGACCGAGACCTCGCCGCTCGGCTCCTTCGCCCAGCCGCCCGGCGGCCTCACCCCGGAGGAGGAGTGGCCGTACCGGGTCACCCAGGGCATCTTCCCGGCCTCCGTCGAGGCCCGGCTGATCGGCCCGGCCGGCGAGCGGATGCCGCACGACGGCGTCGCGGCGGGCGAGTTGGAGGTGCGCGGCCCGTGGATCGCCGGCGCCTACTACGGCGGTGCCGGGCAGGATCCGGTCCGTCCGGACGACAAGTTCTCCGAGGACGGCTGGCTGCGCACCGGCGATGTCGGCACCATCACCGCCGACGGCTACCTGACCCTCACCGACCGGGCCAAGGACGTGATCAAGTCCGGCGGCGAGTGGATCTCCTCGGTCGAGCTGGAGAACCAGCTGATGGCCCACCCCGAGGTGGCCGAGGCCGCCGTGGTCGCCGTCCCGGACGAGAAGTGGGGCGAGCGCCCGCTGGCCACGGTCGTGCTGCGCCCGGGCGCCACGGTCGGGCTGAGGGAGCTGCGGGCGTTCCTGGCCGAGCGGGTCGCCTCCTGGCAGTTGCCGGAGCGCTGGTCGATCGTCGAGTCGGTGCCGAAGACCTCGGTCGGCAAGTTCGACAAGAAGGTGATCCGGGCCGGCTACGCGGCGGACGAGCTGGACGTGACGGTGCTCGGCAAGGAGTAGCCGCCCGGTGGAACACGGAGGGCCGGTCACCCCGCTGGAACGGGGTGACCGGCCCTCGGACGTGCTCAGCCCGCCGCGGCGACGCCCGCCTCGCCCATCGCGCCGACCCGCCCGAGCAGGTCGACGATCCGGGACTGGACGTCCGCGCTGGTGGAGCGCTCGGCGAGGAACAGCACCGTCTCGCCGGTGCGCAGCCGGGGCAGTTCGCGCGGGTCGAGGTCCACCGAGGTGTAGACCACCAGCGGGGTGCGGTGCAGCCGGTCGTTGGCGCGCAGCCAGTCCAGCAGACCGACCCGGCGGCGGCGGATCTGGAGCAGGTCCATCACCACCAGGTTGGGCTGCACGCTGCTGGCCCGGGCGACGGCGTCGTTCTCGTCCACCGCGTGCTCGACGTGCATGCCGCGCCGCTCCAGGCTGCTGATCATGGCGGCGGCGATGTCCGGGTCGCCTTCGACCAGCAGGACGCGCGGGGCGTGGTGCTCGCCGTCGCGCGGCGCGAGGGCACGCAGCAGCACGGCCGGGTCGGCGCCGTACGCGGCGTCCCGGGTGGCCTGGCCGAGGCCGGCGGTGACCAGCACCGGGATGCGGCTGTTGAGCGCGGCGGTGCGCAGCGACTGCAGTGCGGTGCGGGTGATCGGGCTGGTCAGCGGGTCGACGAAGAGCGCCGCGGGGAAGCCGCCGGCCTGGGCGTCCACCTCCTCGCGGGAGCGGACGATCACCGGACGGTAGCCGCGTTCCTGGAGGGCCTGCCGGGTGGCCGGGTCGGGCTCGGGCCAGACCAGCAGCCGGCGGGCGCCGCCGTCCTCGCCGGTCGGGCCGATCGCGACCGGCGGCTGCTCGGCGCCGGCCCGGTCGCCGGTGGCGGGGGGCAACTCGGCCATCGGGCGCGGGGCGGTCCTGGCCTCGGCCGGGACGGGCGGCTGCGGTGGGACGGCGGGCACCGGCGAGCCGCCGAGCGGGCGCGGCGGGGCGAGTTCGGCGAGGCCGGTGCCGACCGGGCGCGGGCCGGACGGGTCCTCGGCGGCGGGCAGCGCGGGGCGGGCCGACTCCAGCGCGGCGGGGCCGCCGGGGGCGTCCTGGCCGCTCCGGACGGGCTGGGCCGGCTGGGCGTCCGGAGCGGACGGCCCGGCCGGGGCCTCCGGGCCGGGGCCGGGCGGCACGGCCAGACGGCGGCGGCGGCCGGTCGGCGCGGCGGCGGGCTCGGGGGGTGCGGGTGCCGGAGAGGCCGGCAGGGCGTGCTCCAGACCGGGGTACACCGGGGTGTCGGTGACGCCGGGCAGGGCGAAGCCGCCGGAGGAGTCCTCGGTGGCGGGCAGGGCGCGGCGTCTGCGGGGCTTGGTCTCGCCGTCGACGGCCGGGGCGCCTTCCGCGGTCGGCGTGCCGCCGGCCGGCGTGCCGCCCGCCGGTGCGCCGCCGGTGCCGGGGCCGAGCGCGAGCGGTTCGCGCCCGCCGGTCCGGTTCGGCTGCGGGCGCTCGCCCTCGACGGGTACGGCGTAGGCCGGGCCGGAGCGGCCGTCGTCCTTGCCCCAGGGGTCGCGCTGCACGCCGTCCGGGCCGGCCAGGCCCTGGCGCCCGTACGCGGGGTCGTTGCCGGTGCCGTTCCACTGTTCGGGGACGGCCCGCTCGATCCGGGCCGGGGCGTTCGGCCACTGGTCGGCGGGGACGGCGGGGGAGGCGGGGGCCGGGGTCTCGGCGGCGGGGCGGCCGCGGCGGCCGCGGCGTTCGGCGACGGGCTCCGCGGCGGGGGCGCGCTCCGCCTCCGGGGCCGGGGCTTCACGGCCCGGCTGCTCGCCGCCGCCGGCGTCCGACTCGGCGGTCTCGTCGCTGCTGGGCAGCTGCGGGATGCCCGGCAGGTCGGGCAGGACGGCGCTGTCGCCCTCCTTGGGCCGGTCGGAGCGGCCCTCGGCGGCCGTGCGCTCGGCGGCGGCCTTCGCGGCGGCCGGGTCCAGCGGCAGCTCGACGACGTACGTGGTGCCGGCCTTGCCGGGCAGCTCGTGCGGCTGGAGCACGCCACCGTGGCGCTCGACCACCGCGCGGGCTATCGGCAGATGGACGGGGCTGCCGCCGAGGCCGGGGCCGCGGATCTCGACCCGGGCGACCTCGCCGCGCTGGGCGGCGGCCAGGACGACGGTGGGTGGTTCGCCGGTGGACGGCAGCGCGGCCGGCGCGCCGGGGGCGCTGAGGCCGGGGGAGGGGGCCTTGGGGGCGTCCAGCGCGAGGCCGATGCCGCTGACGTCGGCGACGAGATGGGCCAGCGCCTGGGCGAGCCGGCGTTCGTCGGCGATCACCTCGACGGCGGCGGCGTGCACCGAGAACCGCACCCGGCCCGGGCCGACCAGTTCGCCGGCCTCCTCGACGGCCCGGCGGACCACCTTGTCCAGGCCGACCGGCACCCGCCGCTCGGTCGGCCTGCGACCGGCCTTGCCGTCCTTGCCGTCCTTGGTGTCCGTGCCGTCCTTGTCGTCCTTACCGTCCGCCGGGGCGGCCTCGCCGGCCTCGGAGCGCTGGTGCGCGAGCACGCCGTCGATCAGCCGGCCGTACCGGCGGCACTCGTCGGCGAGCCGGCGCAGCGTCCAGTTGGCCTCGGGCCACAGCTGCCCGGCCGGGTCGGCGGCGAGCGCGTCCAGCCGCTGGTTCAGCGCGGTCAGCGCGCCCCCGAGCTCGCTCTCCAGTACGGCGGTGAGGTGCTCGTTGCGGGCGATCAGGGCGAGTTCGCGGCTGCGGTCGGTGAAGGTCATCACCGCGCCGACCAGCTGGTCGCCGTCCCGGACCGGGGCGGTGGTGAGGTCGACGGTGACCGGGCGGCCGTCCTTGCGCCACAGCACGGTGCCGCGCACCCGGTGCTTGCGCCCGGAGGTCAGGGTGTCCAGCAGCGCGGACTCCTCCAGCGCCAGCGGGGTGCCGTCGGCCCGGGAGTGCTGGATCAGCGGGTGCAGCTCGCGCCCGCCCAGCTCGCTCGCCCGGTACTCCAGGATGTGCGCGGCGGCCGGGTTGACCAGCACGCAGCGGCCTTCGAGGTCGACGCCGAGCACGCCCTCGGCGGCGGCGCGCAGGATCATCTCGGTCTGCTTGTGCTGGCGGCGCAGCTCGGCCTCGACGCCGAGCCGGCTGGAGAGGTCGCGGACCAGCAGCAGGAGCAGGTCGCTCGCCGAGGACGGGCGGGAGCGCTCGCGGTACGGGTCGTACGGGGCGAGCCCGTAGCCGCGGCCCTCGCCGACACCGTCGTCGGGGAAGTCGTTGCCGGAGACCTCGACCGGGAAGCTGGTGCCGTCGGTGCGCCGGGCGGTCATCCGGACCGGGCGGTCGGGCTCGTCGCCGTCGCGGGCTGCCGGGCGCATCGAGCCGGGGATCCGGCTGGGGTCGAACTCGGGCAGGAGGTCGAGTACGCCCATGCCGACCAGCGAGGTGCCGGGCGCCTGGAGCGCCTGGACGGCCGCGCTGTTGGCGTCCACGACGGTGCCGTTGCTGTTCACCAGCAACAACGCGTCGGGCAGGGCGTCGAGTATGGCGGCGAGGCGAGCAGCGCCTCGGATCGGCCTGCTGCTCACGTCGACAGGTCTCCTCGGCTCAGGGCAGCTCCTCCGGAGACGGCAGTATCTCATTCTTCTTTGCGGCGGGGACGACCCGCCTAGTAACGTGGGCGGCGGTTGGTGCCGAGCCCCACGGTTGTGGCATCATCACAGGCACACGGAACGGGTCCGCTCACGCGGGCGTGGTCCATGTGGAGGAGGCTTCGCCTAGTCCGGTCTATGGCGCCGCACTGCTAATGCGGTTTGGGTCTTAAAGCCCATCGAGGGTTCAAATCCCTCAGCCTCCGCCAGCCGGAAAGCCCCGTCGACGGTCCCGTCGGCGGGGCTTTTCCGCATCTCGGGGCCGGCCCCGGGCCGATGGCCGGTGGTGGCCGACCGCGGGCGCCAGGGCGGCTCCAGGGGGTCGGCCGGGGGCCCCGGGGCAATCGATTTCGCCCCGCGTCGCAGGTCATGTAATGTTGTCCCCGCACCGCCCCGCTGGCACTGTTCACCAGGGCGAGCGCTCATAGCTCAACGGATAGAGCACTTGACTACGGATCAAGAGGTTGCAGGTTCGAATCCTGCTGAGCGCACCAAAACCTCCGCAAGATCGGGTTCGCCCGTTCCTTGCGCTCATAGCTCAACGGATAGAGCACTTGACTACGGATCAAGAGGTTGCAGGTTCGAATCCTGCTGAGCGCACCAGCGAGAAGCCCCCGGCCACCGGCCGGGGGCTTCTCCCGTTTCCGGCCCCTAGGCCGTCCGGGTGGTCGGGCCTCCGGCCGGGCGGCGGCCGGGCTCGGCTCGCCGCGCACTCCGCGGGCCGCTCGTACCCCGGGTAACCGTTCTAGGGCACCTCGTCCGGGTCGTGCTGGGTTTGCGGGCCTAATGGATGAAATGCATCTGTTTCGGGTACATCCCGTCCTGTCGCTCGGATGACCGCCAATCGGGTGGGACACGGCCAGAAGCGCAAGTGTCGCAGTATGACCGGTTCAGGATCGTGATTCCTTTTTGTCGGATCTTGTACCAAGACTGCCCGGCACCCCGGCAGCCGACTGCGAAGGAGAGCCGGATGAGCCGACAGTTTCCCCGCACGGCCGCCGCCCTGGCCGTCCTCGCGGCCGGGCTGCTGACCGGCGGGAACGCCCCACTCTCGGTGGCCCAGCAGTCCCCTGACGCCTGGTCGGGGGAGCACCGGGCGGTCCTGCCCTCCGGCCTCTCCGTCCAGCTCGAATTCACCGCCTCCCCGGGCGCCGGGGTGACGGCCGAGGCCGGCGAACTGGCCGACCGCGCCGGAGGGGGGCGCGCAGCAGGCCTGTACGCGGACGGAATGCACCCCGGAGACCCTGCGCAGACCTTCAGCGTCACCGAGAAACGTCCGCAGACGGACGGATCCTGGCGCACCGTCGGAACACTCCGGCTGACATTCTCCCGACCGGTCCGGAATCCCCGGCTGCACCTCAGCGGACTGGCGGCGACCGCGACCGGGAAATCCGGCACCACCAGCACCGCCACCCGGCTCACCCTCACCGGCGGCTCACCCGTCGCCCCCACCCTGGTCAATCGCACCGACTGGCCCGGCTGGACGGTCGACGCCAACACCCTCGCGCCCGCCGGCGCCGACGGCGGCTCCGACGGCGCGGCCGGCTCCGCCGCCGAGGGCACCCTGGAACTCGCCGGGACCCTGCGCACCGCGGTCTTCCGGGTCGAGCAACGCGCCACCGCCCGGATCGGCAGCACCACCGCGCCGCCCGTCCTGCGCCAGGCCTACACCGTCACCGTCGACGAGGACCTCGGCACCGCCCCGCAGGGCTACGGCAACGCCTCGCACGTGGTCTCCGACCTGTTCCTCGGCGCCGATGCCGGCAATGCGACCCGGCGGGCCCGGTCCAGGCCCGCCGCCGCGGGCTCCGCCGGCCAGGACGGCGATCCGCTGGTCCAACTCGACCACGGGGACGGCCGGCGCAGCGTCTTCGCCAGCCCGCTGCCGCCCAAGCTCCAGCCCGGCCGCGGCGAGTACCAGGGCGCCGACCCGTCGATCAGCTTCCCGACCGAGGCCGCGATCGGCCGCTACTACCGGCTCACCGTCCCGGTGGCGGTGGACGACCGGCCCGCGACCCTGGCCGGCTGGGTCGACTTCGACCACAGCGGGAGCTTCGACTCCGCCGAGCGGGTGCAGACCGAGGTCCCGGCCGGCGCCGACACCGCGACCCTGGAATGGACCGTCCCGGCCGGTGCCGCCTCGGGCGACACCTGGGCCCGGTTGCGGATCGCCCGGGACGCCAGCCAACTCGTCTCCTCCGGCGGCTTCGCCGACTCCGGGCAGGTCGCCGACCAGCGGATCAAGATGACCGTCGGCGCCGCCCGGCCCGAGATCGCCGAACCCGTCGACGGTACTGCCCTCGCCGACGCCCGCCCGCGGATCCACGGCGACGGCGCGGTCGCCGGCGCCTCGGTGGAGATCAGGGACGGCGACGCCACCGTCTGCCGGGCCCGGGTCGAGCGCGGCGGCGACTGGTCCTGCCGGCCGGATGGCGCGCTCACCGCAGGCCCGCACGCCCTCACCCCGGTCGAGATCACCAGCGGTGGCGTGGTGCTGCGCGGCGAGCCCGTCCGGGTCGCCGTGAAGACGGCGCCGCCCGCCCCGCCCGTCCTCATCCTCCCGGAGTACACCAACGACCCGGGGCTCCAGCTCACCGGCACCGGCGAGGCGGGCAGCGTCGTCTCGGTCACCGACCAGTCCGCCGACCTGTGCAGCAGCGCCGTCCGGGCGGACGGCCAGTGGTCCTGCCTGCCGGTGGAGAACCTGGTGGACGGGCGCCACCTGCTCACCCCCGTCGCGATCGACGGGGCCGGGAACCGGACGGCCGGGCAGGCGATCGCGCTGGTCGTCGACACCGTTCCGCCGGACCGGCCGGTGCTCGGCTCGCCGGTTGCCGGGGAGACCCTGCGGGTCAGCCGGCCGAAGTTCACCGGGCGGGCCGAGCCGGGCTCGAAGGTGCTGGTCACGGCGCGGGCGGGTGGTTCGACGGGGGCGGCCTCGGCGTCGGCCTCGGGCGGGCGGACGGTGTTGTGCGGGGCGACGGCGGCCCTCGACGGAAGCTGGACCTGCACCGCCAACCGGGATCTGACGGACGGGGAGCAGTGGCTCGTCGTCACGGCGACCGACCGGGCGGGGAACGAGGCGGCGGCGGACGCGGTGCCGGTCCACGTCGCGGCGTCGGCGCCGAGCCCGGCGGCGCCAAGCGTGGCGGTGCCGAGCCCGACGGTGTCGGCTCCGGTGGCGCCGAGCCCGGTGCCAAGCGTGGCGGTGCCAAGCGTGGTGGCGCCAAGCGGTGCGGTGCAGACTCCGGTGGTGCCCAGCCCTACGGTGTCGAGTCCTGGGCTGCCCAGCCCTACGGTGTCGGCACCGGCGGTGTCGGTCCCCGCGGTGCCGAGCCCGAGCGTGGCGGTGCCGGTGGTGCCCTCGGCCAGTGCGTCCGCTCCGGTGGCCGCCTCCCCGTCCGGTCCGGTGGCGTCGTCCACGCCCGTGCGTTCGGCGACGGTCGATGCGCCGGTGCTCACGGCAGTGCCGGCGGGGCTGCTGCCGATCGCCGTCCCGGCGGCGGCTCCGCCGCAGGTGGCGGTGGCCGTGCCCTCCGCGTCGGTACCCGCTACTCCTGTGACTCCAGCCGCCCCGACGGTTTCCGCGCTCTCCGTCCCGACGACTCCCGGTGCCGTTCCGTCCCCGGGCGCCAGTCCGTCCCGGGCGGCCGTCGGTGTCGCCGCGTCGACTCCAACACCGACCCCGCCCTCGACAACACCGACCCCGACCCCGACCTCGACACCGACCTCCACCCCGGCGTCGGCGCCGACGGCTGAACCGGCCGCGTCCGCCGCGGACAACGCCCGGCCGTTGCCGTTGCCGCCGCCGAGTGCGTCGCCCGCGGGTGATCCTGTGGAGGCCCCGCACGCGGCGTCCGAACGGGCCGCCGCGAGTGGCTGGCGCGACGGGCTCGCCGGGGGCCTGCTGGTGCTCACCGGGATCGGACTGATCACCCGTCGGGTGTTCACCCGGCGGCCCGGTGCTCGGCGGCGCTGACCCGCGCCGAACCATCCCGACCATCCGCTCATGTGTCTGCGCGTCAGGTCGGCTTCGGACGATACGTCAGCAAATGTCGACACACATCATCTAAATGTCGCATTTGATGACGTATGAACTTAGCCTGACTCTGGCACTGCCCGTCAGATCCGGGCCGCCCGTTGCGCGACACACCGACCCCGAGGATCCGTGCATGGACGTCACCCGCGATTCTTCGCAGCGACCCGACAACCTGCCCAAGGCGCTCTCTCCGGCTCTGCCGGAACGTTCCGCCTCCGGCGCCAGCCAGCTGGCCAAGGCCGCGGCCGTCAAGACGGCCACGTCGATCGGCCCGGACGACGGCGGCCCGGTGACCACCTCGCTGGCCATCGTCCCCGGCCCGGCCTGCGGCGCCGCCGACCTGCGCGACCCGCTGGAGACGGCCGCGCCGCAGCCCGCCGAGATCCCCGAGGCCACCCCGGTCGGCGCCCCTGCCGCCGCCACCTCCCGCCGCCCCCCGCGCGCCGACCAGGCGCTGCGCGAGTACGCCGCCAGCGCCCTGCCGGGCTGGATCGCCCTGCTGGTGCTGCTGATCGGTGTGGCCGGCGTGCTGCTGATGATGCTGCGCGACGGCGTCATCCCGTACTGGGACGTCCTGCCCGACCTGCGCAGCGCCGCCGCCCAGGCGAGCGGCCGGGCCGAGGCGGACGCCACGTCGATCGCCGTGGTCAGCGGGACCGGCCTGCTCGCGGTGTTCGCGCTCGCCGGGCTGCTGGCCAACGCCGGCGGTGAGACCCGGGTGCTGACCCGTTGGGGCCGCTACCGGGGCACCGTCCGCCGCACCGGCCTGGTGTGGGTCAACCCGCTGCTGCGCCGGCGCCGGGTGGACGTGCGGCTGCGGCACTGGCGCAGCGAACCGGTCAAGGTGGTCGACCGGACCGGCACGCCGATCGTGGTCCGGCTGCTGATCGTCTGGCGGGTCAAGGACACCGCGCGGGCGCTGATGGCGATCGAGGACCACGAGAGCTACCTGCGCGAGCAGGTCCAGGCCGTGCTCACCCGCACCGCGTCGACCCTGCCGTGCGACAGCAACGCGGCGCCCGGGCCCGCGCTGCGCGACGGGCAGTGGTTCGCCAACGAGCTGACCAGGGCGCTGGCCGCCGAGGTCGCCCCGGCGGGCCTGGAGGTGTACTCGGCGCAGCCGCTGGCGCTGGACTACGCGCCCGAGGTCGCCGAGTCGATGCGCCGCCGCCGGCTGGCCGACCTGGACGCCGGTCTGCGGACGGTGCTGGTGGACGACGCGGTCGAGGCGGCGGCGCTCGCCGTCCGACGCCTGGAGCGCGCCACCGCCCACGAACTGGACGAGGCCGCCCGCAGCGCGCTGATGGAGCAGTTGCTGGTCGCCTTCGTCGCCCCGGCCGGAGTGGCCGCTTCGGTACCGCCCCCGGCCACCCGGGCCGGGCGGAAGGAAGGACGACCCGCATGAGGATAGCCACCGGCGCGTACGCCGAGCCCGGTCTCGACCTCGATGTCGACGCAGACCTCGACGCCGGTTCCGACGCCGGTTTCGACACCCTTGGCCGGGGCCTGATCGGGTTCGAGGAGAGTACCGGCAGCATCCCCGCGATCGCGGGCTGCGGCTGCCCGAACTGCGCGGTCCGGCCGCGCGCCGCCCGCCCCGCGACCGGCGGCAGCCGAATACACCGCGCCGTGCGAAGTACCTGCCTGGCCACCACCGTGCTGGCGGGCGCCGGCGTGGTCGGCCTGACGGCCGGTGCCGGATCCGCGCACGCCGCGGCCGGGAAGCAGGGCTGGGACGGGGCGAAGTACTGGTTCAAGAACGGCGCCGGCGAGTGGCGGTGGACCAGCCACTACGACGTCTACGCGAACCGCATCGGCCAGTCCGGCGGTTCGGGCGGCTCCAGCGGTTCCAGTGCCAAGGCGGCCGCCGTGTCCAACGGCTCGGCCTCGTCCTCCGGGCTGCGCCAGGGCTGGGACGGGTCGAAGTACTGGTTCAAGAACGGCAGCGGCGAGTGGCGGTGGACCAGCCACTACGACGTCTACGCCAGCCGTACCGGCCAGTCCGGCGGCGAGGCGGACCAGGCTTCCACTCGGCTCGCGGCCAAGCCGTCCGCGGACGAGGCGTCGGCCTCCGGCAGTGTGGAGTCGGCCATCGGCTACGCGCTCGCCCAGCTGGGCAAGCCGTACGTCTGGGGCGGCAACGGTCCGTCCGGCTACGACTGCTCGGGGCTGGTCCAGCAGGCCTACCGGCGCAGCGGGATCAGCCTGCCGCGGGTGGCCGACGACCAGTACGCGGCCACCACGCCGATCAGTGCGGGGCAGCTGCGCCGCGGTGACCTGGTGTTCTGGTCGGACAGCGGCCGGGCCTCGGGGATCCATCACGTGGGGATCTACCTGGGCGGCGGCAAGTTCGTGGAGGCGCCGCGGCCGGGCAAGACGGTCCGGGTCTCCACGCTCAACTCGGGCTACTACCCGACCCACTTCGGGCGGCCGTAGCGCGGATCACGGTTCATGGCTCGGGCCCCCGGCGGGTGTGATCCGCCGGGGGCCCGCGTGTCGGTCAGGGGAGTCTCAGGTCGGTGCGGCCGTGGAGCTCGGCCGAGCGGGTGGCGAAGACCCGGAGTGTGTCCTGCTCCACCACGGGGTTCGCCGCCTCACGTTCGGCGGGAAACGGGTGCAGGCTGCGAACGGGGCCGGGTGGGGGCGGGTTCGCAGCCTGCGGGGGGTGGTGGGGTCAGGCGGAGGCGGTGTCGAGCAGGGTGGTCTGCTCGGGGGTGAGGCGGAGGGCGGAGGCGGCCAGCAGGGGCGGGAGCTGGTCGACGGTGCGGGCGCTGGCGATGGGGGCGACGACCGTCGGGCGGGTGGCCAGCCAGGCGAGGGCGACCGTGGCGGGGGCGACGCCGTGCTGCTCGGCGACGGTGTCCAGGGCCTCCAGCACCTTGGGGCCGCGCGGGTCGTCCAGGTAGCGGGCGGCGCCCTCGGAGCGTGCGCTGTCGACGCCGGGGCCGCCGGGGCGGTACTTGCCGGTGAGGAAGCCGGAGGCGAGCGCGTAGTACGGGACGGTGGCGAGGCCGTGCTCGGCGACCACGTCGGCCAGCGGGCCCTCGAAGGTGCCGCGCGAGACCAGGTTGTAGTGCGGCTGGACGGCGACGTACTTGGCCAGGCCCTCGCGCTCGGCGAAGGCGAGCGCCTCGGCCAGCCGCTCGGCGCCGATGTTGGAGGCGGCGACGGCACCGACCTTGCCCTCGCGGACCAGCTCGTCCAGCGCGGTGACGAACTCCTCGACCGGGGTGTCGTCGTCCTGGTGGGTGTAGTACAGGTCGATCCGCTCGACGCCCAGGCGGCGCAGCGAACCCTCGGCCGAGGCCTTGATGTTGGCCGCGCTCAGGCCGCGGGCCTCCGGGTGCAGGCCGACCTTGGTGGCGACCACGACGTCGTCGCGGTTGCCGCGGCTGCGCAGCCAGTTGCCGATGACGGTCTCGGACTCGCCGCCGGTGTTGCCGGGCACCCAGGCGGAGTAGACGTCGGCGGTGTCGACGAAGTTGCCGCCGGCCGCCGCGTAGGCGTCCAGGACGGCGAAGGACTGCTGCTCGTCGGCCGTCCAGCCGAAGACGTTGCCGCCGAGGGAGAGCGGGAAGACGGACAGGTCGGAGGCGCCGAGGCGGACCCGGTCCGGGGCGTCGCTGTGGTTTCCGGTCATGGTCGGAGTAAACCGGATCGCGCCGTGCGGCATTCCGCGCGTCGGGCGGACTTCACACGCTTGTCGTAGTGCCGTTGCACGGCCGGGTGGTGGGGCCTGCGGGGGAGGGGTCCGGGGTGTCCCTGAGGTGGGCGGATTCGTTAGAGTCCGTGCCATGGCTGACAACGACTACGACCCCGCCGGCAGCACCCAGATGTTCCGGGCGTTCGTCGACGAGACTCCGGCTCCGCAGGCTCCGGGCTCCGTCTCCACCTACGGCCGCAGCAGCGGTGGCGGTAACCGCACCGGCGTGATCGCGCTGGTCGCCGTCATCGTGCTGGCCGTGTTGGGCGGCGTCATCTGGCTGGCGGTCAAGTGATCCTCGCGCGGGTGACCCGGACGAGGGTCACCCGCGCGACGGAAACCGGCGCGTGGGCGCTCAGCAGGGCTTGCGCCAGGCGTTCAGGTCGAGTTTCTTCTGCATCGAACTGAAGCCGAGCGACTTGGCCTTGGCGCAGAACTGGTCCGTGCCGAGCTTGTACTCGACGTGGAACACCGCCTTGCCCGCCTTGACGAACGGCGCGACCCGGTCGCACTCGTCGAACTGCGAGCACTCCTCGTTGACCGCGAAGTCGAAGTCCGGGAGCAGCGCCGGGATCTGGTCGAGGTCGTTCTTCAGGCCGATGGCCAGGCCGCGCTCGTGCGCGAGCTGAGCCAGCATGCGGTTGTACTTGAGCTGGTCGTCAGGGGTCAGCGGGAAGCCGCTGTTCTGGTTGTAGGCCTCGATGGTGTCCGGCTCGATGGCGTCGAAGCCCTTGCTCCTGCACATGTCGAAGCGGGCTGCCATCAGTGGCCTGAGCTGGTCGAGCTTGCGGATGTCGAACCACTTCTCGCCCTTCCAGCCGGTGTCGGAGCCCTGCAGGGACTTGGCGAAGGCGGCGGAGTCGGGGCGGAAGTCCTCCCAGGACCCGGCGTTGATGTAGCAGATCACCTTGCGTCCCTTGGCGTGCAGCGCGGCCACCACCGAGGCGTCGTTCTCGAAGCCGTCGATGTCGTAGACCGGGACGTCCACCGACTGGTCGACGGTGCCGCCGAGCTGCCACTGCCAGGCGAGGCCCGGGGTGGGTTGCCAGCGGGCGCCGGCCGGCGGCGGGGCGGTGGTGCTGCCCGGGGTGCCCGGGGCGGGGGTGGCGCCCGGGGGCGTGGAGGTGCCGGGCGCGGTGGGCGGGCCGGGGGCACTGGGTGTGCCGGGGGTGGCGGTCGCGGTGCCGGTGTCCGGCGGGGTGGCTGGGGTGGTGCCGCCGTCCGGGGTGGTCGGGGCGGTGGCCGCGGGCGGGCTGCTCGGCGAGCCGTCGGCCGAGGAGCCGTTGTCGTCGTCTGAGCCCGAGCTGCTGCACGAGGTCGCCAGCATGGCGGCGGCGAGGGCGATGGCGGCCGGCAGGAGCCGGGTACGGCGGTTCACGGTAGTCGAACTCCGGATCGGGTCAGGTCAGTTCAGCGGCGGTCAGGCCGTAGGGCAGGGTGCGCCAGGGGTTCTCCCCGGCGCCCGGTACGGCGCAGCCGACGCCGGCCCGGCGGGCGGCGATCAGCGCGGTGGCGTCCTCGGCGTGCTCGGCCGGGACGTCGTACACCAGGTGGCAGAAGCGGGAGGCCGCGTGGCGGCCGGTCCACATCGGGAGCGTCATCGCGCGGTACGTGTCCCAGTCGCCCTCGAAGGTGACCAGCAGGTCGGCCAGGCCGACTTCGGCGTACCCCGGGTCCGGATGCTCGCCGTGTCCGAAGATCACGGTGCCGCAGCCGGCCGCGCGGGCGGCCGTGGCCAGCCGCCGGTAGTGCGCCAGCGCACCCGCGTGGGTGGTCACCTGGTCGAGGTAGACGCCGGTGATGTCGTGGCGTTGACGGTACGTCAGGATGTCGGCGACCACGGCCGCGTGCGGTCGGCGGCCGTAGTCGGTGTCGGCGTATCCGACCAACGGCAGGCCGGCCGCGCGGAGTCGGTCGGCGGCCTCGGCGAAGACGTTGTCCGGGTTCTCGCCCGGCCCGTCGGCGAGGTTGAGCACGACGGCGGCGATCCGTCCGGGGTCGGCGGCGGCGACCGCCTGCCAGGCCGCCGGGTCCACCGCGGGGTGGACGTACAGCGGCACCAGCAGGCGGCCGTCGGGGATGATCCCGCCGGTCATGCGACGACCGGGCGGGCAGCGGGCTCGGCGGTGTCGAGCCACAGGTCGCGCAGGGTGTCGGCGAGGTCCGTCTCCGGGTGCCAACCGAGCTCCCGGGCGGCGGCCGACACGTCGGCCTGCTGCCAGGAGACCGCGGCCGAGCGCTCGGAGCCCGCCCCGCTCTCGTCGATCCGGCCGGTGAAGCCGGCCGCGGCGACCAGCCCGTCCGCGATCGCCCGGACCTGCCGGGCCCGCCCGGAGGCGAGGTTGAGCACCCGGGGGAGCGGACGGTCCGCGGCGGCGGCCAGGCCGACCGCGCGGGCGATGTCCCGGGCGTCGACGAAGTCGCGGTAGGCGGAGAGGTCGCCGACCGTGATCACGCCGTCGGCGCCCTCGGGCGCCACCCGGCGCAGCTCGGCGGCCAGCCGGCCGGGCAGCGAGCCCACCGGGGCCCCCGGGCCGACCGGGTTGAACACCCGCAGGACCACCGCGTCCAGCGCCGAGCCGGCCACCGCGAGGGAGCCGGCCAGCTTGGTCGCGCCGTACACGCCGACCGGGCGGGCGTCGGAGTCCTCGGACAGCGAGCTGCCCGCCGGACAGACGCCGTACTCGCCGGCCGAACCGATGTGCACCAGCCGGGACTTCGGGGCGCCGAGCTGCAGCGCCTCGCAGAGCACGGCCGGACCGCGCGCGTTCACCTCGGCGAGCTTGACCGCGCTGCCGGCCACCGCGCCGGCGAAGTTGACCACCACGTCGGGGGCCAGCGCGGCCAGTTCCTCGCCGAGCGGGCCGGCCTGGGCGGTGGCCAGGTCCAGCCGCAGGTCGTGGGCGGGCCGCCGGCCCGCGGTCAGCACGGTGGCACCGGGCAGTGACCGCAGGACGGCGGTGGCGTGGCGGCCGAGGAAGCCGTCGCCGCCGAGGAGCAGGATTCTCACGCGGCCCGTCCGTCGCTCTGGGCACCGGCGGCGGCGGGCACCTCGGCCGTGTCGTCCGGGGCGGTGCGGGCGGCCGGGATCGGCAGCTCCGCCACGCCCGGGACGGCGTCGGCCGACTCGAAGGGCATCAGCACCGGGCGGATGGAGGAGAACTCGGCGTTCGCCCGGTCGTAGTCGTCCGGGCGGCCGATGTCCAGCCAGTAGCCGCCGAAGTCGTAGGCGGCGGGCGGGGTCTTGGCGGCGAGCAGGTCCAGCACCAGCTCGTCGAAGCCGAGCGGCAGGCCGGGGGTGTACTTGGCGAGCGCCGAGCGCGAGACGCCGTACACGCCCATCGAGACGCGGTAGTCGATGCTCGGCTTCTCCTGGAAGCCGGTGATGGTGCCGGACTCGGTGGTCAGCACGCCGAAGTCGATCTTCACCTGGCGGGCGTAGGTGGCGATGGTGAGCGGCGCCCCGGACGCCTCGTGGTGCTTGAGCACCCCGGCGAAGTCCAGGTCGGTCAGGATGTCGCCGTTCATCACCAGGAAGTGCTCCGGCAGGCGGTCCTGCATGGTGAGCAGCGGGCCCATGGTGCCGAGTGGGCTGTCCTCGACGGCGTAGCCGACCCGCAGCCCCCACTGGGAGCCGTTGCCGACGTACGCGCGGATGATGTGGCCGAGGTGGCCGATGGCCAGGGTGACGGTCTTGAAGCCCGCGGCGGCGAGCTGGCGCATCACGATCTCCAGGATCGCGTGCTGGTCGCCGATCGGGACGAGCGGCTTGGGGAGCGCGGTGGTGTACGGGCGGAGACGGACGCCCTTACCGCCGGCCAGGATCACTGCATGCATGGTGTTTCCCCCACGGAAAGGATGTGCAGGACACGAACCTTGGTTACCAGGACGGGCATGATCGGTACGGCGGTCAGACGTTGTAGATGTCCGTCTTGTAGCGGGCCAGGTTGGCCGGGTCGCGGAAGAACTCGATGGTCTGCTCCAGACCCTGCTCCAGGGTGAACTGCGGGGCCCAGCCGGTGGCCTCGCGCAGCCGGGTGGCGTCCGCGACCAGGCGCATGACCTCGGAGTTGGTCGGACGGATGCGCTGCTCGTCCTCCTTCACCGCGACGTCCACGTCCATCAGCTTGCCGACCAGGGTGACCAGGTCGCCGACCGAGATCTCGCCGCCGGTGCCGGCGTTGAAGGTCCGGCCGACCACGGTCTCGGCGGGCGCGGTGCCGACCGTGCGGAAGGCGTGGGCGGTGTCCTTGACGAACATGAAGTCGCGGGTCGGGCGCAGGTCGCCGAGGGTGATCTCGGTCTCGCCGGCCGCGAGCTGGGCGATCACGGTCGGGATGACGGCGCGCATCGACTGGCGCGGGCCGAAGGTGTTGAACGGGCGCAGGGTGACGACCGGGGTCTCGAAACTGGCGTGGTAGCTGTCGGCCAGCCGGTCCCCGCCGGCCTTGGAGGCGGCGTACGGGGACTGGGTGTTGATCGGGTGGTCCTCGGTGATCGGCACGGTCTGCGCGGTGCCGTACGTCTCGCTGGTGGAGGTGTGCACCAGGCGCGGGATCTCCTGGTGGCGGACCGCCTCCAGCACGTTCAGGGTGCCGGTGACGTTGGTGTCGACGTAGGAGTGCGGGGCCCGGTACGAGTACGGGATGGCGATCAGGGCGGCCAGGTGGTAGACCGCCTCGGTGCCCTTGACCAGGCCGTTGACCGAGCCCGGGTCCCGGACGTCGCCGAGGATGATCTCGACCGACTCCAGCACCTCCTCGGACAGGGTCTCCAGCCAGCCGAAGGAGGAGAAGGAGTTGTACTGGACCATCGCCCGGACGTGGTGCCCGTCGGCGACCAGGGTTTCGACGAGGTGGGAGCCGATGAAGCCCTCGGCTCCGGTGACCGCGACGCTGCTCATGCGTGATTCGCTCTCTCGATTTCGGGAACAGCCGGACTCTCGGTGGTGACCGGCCGGTGGTGGTTCAGCCGTGCCGTGAAGCACGTTCAGGTGGCGCGCTGTTCGGGTGAAGTGCTGTTCAGGTGGAGCGGGTCCTGCGGTGCACGCGATGTGGGCGTGCGTGATTTCGGTGTTCAGCGGTGCTGGGTGGTGCGGCCGAGCGCGGGCCCGGCGATGGCGGTGAGGAGAAGCGCGGCCGCCCCGCAGCCGGTCAGCTGCAGGACGATCGGATCCACACCGGTCAGCAGCCCGGTGCTCTCGGCACCCGCGGCGGCCAGACAGATGAGGGCGGTGCTCCAGCTGAACCCGAAGGCGTTCAGCAGCAGCGCCAGCCAGAGCGAGCCGCCGAGGAGCAGCATCGCGCCGAGCTGCGGCACGCCGAGCGCGGGGGCGCCGGGCCACAGCACGGTCGCGGCGGCGTCCAGCGCGGCCACGGTGGTGAGGTAGATGAACAGGCAGCCGAGCAGGATCCCGCCGGTGCGGCGGGTGAACTGGCCGCTGGTGTGACTGGTGCGCAGCGCGGCCACGGCCATCGCCCGGTAGCGGAAGAGCAGCCACTCGGCGAGGCCGAGACTGAGCGTCAGCGCGATCATGGCCGGCCCGGTCGGGGTGGCCTTCGCGTCGTGCGCGGCTCCGGTCTGCACCGCCTGGTGGATGGTCTCGCCGAGGCCGGCGATCAGCGTGAGGGCGCCGCAGGCCAGGCCGAACAGCAGGTGCGGGATCTCCTGGCGGATCGGCAGCCTCATCGCGACGGACTCCTTCTCGCCGCCGCGGATGCAGAACAGCAGCTCCCGCGCGGCCAGGCCGACCGCCAGCACCAGCGAGACGAGCAGCACGACCGTCCGTACGACCGAGGGGACGTCCGTGGCCAGCACCACGCCCGCGCCCACCGAGGCCGGGGCCAGGGCCAGCAGCAGGAACTTCTCCCGCCCGAGCACCAGCAGGACGGTGGCCGCGCCCAGGTAGAGGGACTGGCCGGCGGCGAACCAGAGCGCGCCCAGCGGCCCGCCGACCACGTAGGCAGCAGCGGACGCGACCAGCGCGCCGAGCGGCGCCCCGACGGCCAGGCAGATCGCGGCCTCCCGGCGCCGCAGCCGGCCGAGCCAGCGGTACGAGCGGTGCGCCAGCGCCTGGTTGAAGCCCCAGCTGACCAGCGTCGCGACGGACAGCGCGAGCATGCCGGAGGGCAGGCCGAAGCGCATCCGGGTGGCCGCGAACAGGTTGGCGCCGAGCAGGTAGCCGAGCCCGGGCAGGGCGAACACCAGGCCGCGCACCACGCAGCGCCAGGGGTCGGCCCGCCACGGGTTGGCGAACTCGGAGCTCGGACCGGGGTAGCGGCGCTCGACCTTCTCGAACAGTTCCTCGGCGAGGGTGAACGAGTCGGGCCGGCCGTAGAGCAGGGCGGCCTGCTCGTCGGAGAGGCCGTCGGACTCCAGGAACGCGGCGATCTCGTACGGGTGGACGGCGTCGGCGCAGATGTCGTGCAGCCGCTCGGCGAGCTCGTCCAGCGGGTCCGCGGAGAGGTCGAGCTGCTCCTCGGGCTCGGGCTGGGCCGGCCCGGCGGGGCGGCGGCGCTTGAGCGGCAGGGTGTGCAGCTGCATCGTCCGCTCGGATCCGCCCTCGTCCTGCACGAGGCGCAGGGGCCCGCTCACGCTCCCACCTCGCTCGGCTGCGGGCTGGCGGCGGCGAGCTGCTGGTCCCAGTCGGGGGCGGGGGACTGGTCGGTGACGGCCACCACGCCGTCCGGCATCCAGCGGGCGGTGCCGAGGAGTTCGGTGTAGATGCCCCGGAAGCCGTCGATGTTCTGGCGGAGCGTGAACTGCTCGATGACCCGCAGCCGGGCCTGCTCACCGAGCCGGGCGCGCCGCTCGGCGTCGCGCAGCAGCTCGATCGCGGCGGCCGCCATCGGCTCGGGTTCGCGGGGCGGGACGACGAGCCCGGTGTCGCCGACGGCCTCGCGGACGCCGCCGACGTCGGTCGAGACGGTCGAGCGGCCGCAGGACATCGCCTCGATCAGGGTGAACGGGAAGCCCTCGCTGATGCTGGAGAGCATGACCACGTTGCCCGCCGCGTACGCGTCGGTGATGTCGGCGACGCGGCCCTCGAAGGCCACCGAGTCGGCGATGCCGAGCTCGGCGGCCAGGGCTATGCAGCCGTCCCGGTAGGCCTCGCCGCCCTTGGGAGTTCCACCGAAGAGCCGCAGCCGCGCCTCGGGGATCTCACGGTGGACGATGGCGAAGGCCCGGATCAGCGTCTCCAGGTCCTTGATCGGGTCGACCCGGCCGGCCCAGCTGAGGGTCGGCGTCTCGGGCTCGGGCCCGGCGGGCGGGAAGGCCGCCGGGTCCACGCCGTTGTAGACGGTGCGGATGTGCGCGGACGGCGTGCCGCCGCGCTCCTCCCAGCGCCGGTTGTACCGGTTGCCGGGGGTGACCAGCGCGGCCTGCCGGTAGCTCTCCTCGGCGAGCATCCGGTAGAAGCCGAGCAGCAGCGCCTTGACCGGCCAGCGGTACGGGCCGGTGCGGTAGCCGAGGTAGCGCTCGCGCAGGTAGATGCCGTGCTCGGTCAGCAGGAACGGTACGCCGTACTGCTGTGCGGCGATCAGCCCCGGCAGGGTGGCCAGGCCGCCGCTGGCGGCGTGCGCGACGCCGTCCTTGGGCGGTTCGACCGAGAGCGGCCGAAGGGCGTGCTCCAGCAGGTCGGTGGCGTTCAGGGCGTCGTGCATGGTCGGCCGGGAGACGGCCGTGGGCAGGTAGTCGCGGGTCCAGACGTGCTGGAGGGTGCGCAGGGCCCGCTCGCTGCGCAGCGCCGGGCTGAGCAGCCCGCGCCGGGCGAGGTCGGCGAAGCCGTACAGCTCGGTGCCGAAGTGAGTGGTGTAGACCGGATCGAGGACGGAGTGCAGGAAGCGCTCGTACGCGTTGAGGAAGCGCCGCATCTCCTTGCCGCGGGGCGGCCCGGCCTCGGAGGCGGGGCCCCACAGCGGTGCGGTCGTGACCGACCGTACGTTGGCGGGCAGCTCCCAGGCCAGTGGTTCGTGGCCGGTACCGGTGACGGCGATGACGTCGAAGTCGACGTCCGGCATGCCTTGAACGAGCTGGTCGCACCAGACGCTCACGCCGCCGTGCTGGTGCGGATACGTCCCCTCGGTGAGCAGGGTGACGCGCATCTCCTGTCCCCCCTCCTGTTCCTTTTCCTTGCGTCGGTGTCCGGCCTGGGTGGCGGGAACGGTACCCGAGGCAGGGCCGGGCCGGGCGACCGGCCCGGCCCCGCCATCGGGTGCTGCGGGCTACCGGTTGCCGGAGCGTCCGGTGGTACTGGTGCCGAGCGAGGCCGCCCCCCCGGTGGCCTTACCGCTCTTGGTGGCCGCGGCGGTCGCGCCGTTGCCGTTGGTGGCGACGTCCTTGCCGGGCACCGGGGTTCCGCTCCCGGGGACCAGGGACGGTGCACTGGTGCGGCCGGTGTCGCCCGGGCCCACCGGGACGGGAGTGGCGACACCCTGCGGGACGACCTTCTTGTCCGCCGGGGCCGGAGCCGGGACGGACTTGGCCGCGGCGCCGGGCGCGACGGCGGTCGGGGCGGCCGGGGTGGCGCTCGACGGGAGCTGCAGGGCGACGCTGCTCTGCAGGGTGCCCGGAGACACCCAACCGGAGAGCGTACCGGCGTAGGACGAACCGAAGGCGGTCGATCCGATGACCAGCTTCTGAGAAGTTCCGGTCGGCATGGTGGCCTGGACCTGAACACCGGCCGGAGCGTTGACGGTGACGGTGTTGCCGACCCGGTAGGCGGTGACCTGACCGGCCGCGACGGCCGCGTTCCAGGCCCCGCGGCGCTGGAACTCCTGGCCGATCTCCCGCTCGCCGAGGTTCACGATCGGGGCGTTGTCGGCGTGCAGCGACCGGTAGGTGCCGAGGATCTTCTCCAGCACCGGGTACAGGATCCGGTCCTCGGACAGGTTCGACTGGTGGATGAAGTGCGGCCGCGGGTCGTTGCTCAGCACGTGCCCGAGGTCGATCCGGGCCTCCAGCGGCACGATGTACGACTGGTAGCCGGTGTTGGCGTCCAGCGGCTGGGGCAGGCAGGTGGAGTTCGGGTTGTTCTCGCAGATCCCGCTGCCGCCGTTGGCCTTGCTGGTGTAGATCCAGTTGTACTCGTCGGCCTCCTCCTTCGCCGTGCCGGCGTTGTAGAAGACGTTCATCGGGTAGCGCGGCACGGTCAGCGTGGACGAGCCGACGGCGCGCTGGCCGGACTCGCGGGAGGCGTCGCTGCCGGTGAACTTGATGCCGTTGGCGGCCAGCGCCGGCGCCAGGTTCGGGTTGTCGCTGTTCTCCTGCGGAGCGGTCAGCAGCCCGGAGTGCTCGCCGGTGACCAGGGCCTGCGGGTCGACCTTCAGGCCGTTCTTGGCGGCCCAGTCGAAGTTGTCCTTGATCTGGCCCGAGATGGTGGCCTGGTCGGTCCAGACGGTGTTGCCCGAGGCGTCCTTGGTGCAGCGCCACGGCACCACGGTGACGTCCTGGACGCAGCCCAGGTACGGGTGGCTGTAGGTGTGGTTGACCCAGCGGTAGCTGTTCTGGTCGGTGATCATCTGGTTGGCCGTGGGGTCCACCGTGGTCTGGTGGTCGGCCTTCCAGTCCTCGCTGCCGCCACCGTTGAACACCATGTCCAGGGTGAAGTTGTTGGCCGTCTGCCACTGCTTGAGGTGCTGGGCGTCGTCCGGCGTCATCCGGATCGGGTTGGCCGTGTCCGGGGTGCCGGGCGGGCAGGTGACGTCGCCGGGGGTGCACTTGAGCACGGTGTCCCAGCGGTCGTCGGCCAGGAAGACGTCGTCCACGTGGGCCGCGAAGTAGTTGCGGTCGTAGCCGAGGTGGACGCCCTGGGTGATCCAGTCGACCATGCCGCGGGCCAGCAGGCGGTACTGCTGCTGGTACTGGTTGTAGACGAAGGTGACGACCAGCTCCTTGCGGCCGTCGTGGGTGTACTCACCGACCAGCGAACCGCGCGAGGTGGTGCTCGGGATCGCGGCGTCGACCAGCGGAACGAACGAGGCGCCGGTCGGCAGGTTGGCCAGCGGCGTGGCCAGGTATCCGTAACTCTCGCTGACGGTCGGGTCGTTGTCCTCGAACGGGACGCTGCCCTTCAGGTAGCCGAATGGGCCCGAAGTGCCGGCCGCCGTGGTCGTGCCCTGGAAACCGTCCAACGTGCCGTAGTAACCGGGATTCTGAGCGTAGTTCAGACCCACCGCAGGACTTGCGAACGTGTACGCGTCGATCTGCCGGATTCCGAATGCGGCTTCGTAGCCGGCGATCGCCGTCATCTCGGCCGCACTGTTGGGGAAGGGGTTTTCGTTGGGCAGGACGATGCCCTGGTACTTCCCGCGGGGCTGGCCGTTCACCGTGTCACTCAGGAAAGCGGAGGTGATGACGGGACGGTTGGTGTCATTGAGGTTGACGACCTTGTACGGGGTGCCCTGGTTCTTGAGTTCGGCGGTGATCGCCGCGACCGACGGGCCTCCGTCGTCGATGACCAGGATGGTGAGGTCGATCCTGGGCGGCGTGGCGCCGTGGGCCAGGGTGGTCTGCAGGCCGCTGGCCAGCAGAACTGCCGCCGCGCATGCGGCAACTCTTCGGGTCGCTCGACCCATGGTGATCCTCCCCTTGGGGTAGGCGCCTCGCTGCTCAGCGCTCGCCTGCCCTGTAGCTGTTCGCGGGCAGCAGGCTGCCCGGCGCCCATCCTGGTCGAGGGGTGGCTCCGCGCGGGACCAATTGGGCGAGAGTGCAGCGAACCTGTTACCAACGTTCATGGCGAAGCCATGAAGGCGCTGATTGTGACCGGAACCGGACCGGCCATGCAAATAATGAATTGAGAATGAAAAAGCGGAAGCTGAGGGCTACACCTGGTTACCGCCCGTGCGGCTTGGGCGGGTCACGCGGACACCTACACTGTCGTCGTCGCGCATGACACTCTTGCACATCTTGCCGGTCCGTCGGGCAGGTTCATGCAATATCTGACACCGCTGTGCCATGTGACAGTCCGAATATGCAATGGAGGCGCTTGCGTGGCCGATCGGCGGACCGAGTCCGGTGCAATCGGGGGCGGACGGAATGCGGTACCGGAGCCGGCCGGAACGGCGCTGGTCGGGCGCAGTCTCGGGTTGCGCGGTGCGGTCAACGCCCGCGATCTGGGCGGCTACCGGACGGCCGACGGACGGGTGCTGCGGCGCGGTGTGGCCCTGCGAAGCGATGGCCTGAACCATGTCACCGCCGAGGATCTCGCGCCGCTGCGCGCGCTCGGCCTGCGTCGGGTGATCGACCTCCGGAGCCTCGACGAGGTCCGCGAGACCGGACCGGACCGGCTGCCCGGACTTCCCGTCGCCGACCTCGCCGCGGCCGCCCCCGCGGTCACCGCGGGCACCGCGGTGACCGTCGAGGCGGCCGCGTCGGACGGTGTCACCCTGCACCATCTCCCTTTGCTCGCAACGGATTTCGACATCCACGCGACAATCCGGAGCGCCCTCGCCGACCGCAGCCCGCAGAAGCAGCGCGCCCTGCTCGGCGAAGGCCGGGCGGCCGCCATGATGACCGGCCTCTACCGCTGGTTCGTCACCGACCCGGTGGCCCGACAGCGCTTCGCCACCCTGCTGCGGCTGCTGGCGGCCCCGGACGGGCCGCCGCTGCTGTTCCACTGCTCGGCCGGAAAGGACCGCACCGGCTGGGCCGCCGCCCTCGTGCTGACCGCCCTCGGTGTCGACCGCGAGACCGTCCTCGCCGACTACCTGCTCACCAACGAGCGTTCGGCCCCGGTCGTCCGCCGGGTGATGGACGATCTGGAGGCCCGCGGCCTGATGCGCGAGCCGTGGCTGCTCCAGCCGGTGTTCCGGGCCGACCCCGGCTACCTGGCGGCGGCCTTCGACGAGGTCGGGGCCGGCTGGTCCGACTTCGACGCGTTCTGGCGGGACGGCCTCGGCCTGGACGCCGCCGTCCTGGCCGGCCTGCGGGCCAACCTGCTGGACGGCGGCGGGAGTCCGGCCTCGGCCGACCCGGTCAGCCCTCGCTGATCAGGCCCTCGCGGAGCTGGGTCAGCGTCCTGGTGAGCAGCCGGGAGACGTGCATCTGGGAGATGCCGATCTCCTCGCCGATCTGGGACTGGGTGAGGTTGCCGAAGAAGCGCAGCATGATGATCCGGCGCTCGCGCGGCGGCAGCTTGGCCAGCAGCGGCTTCAGCGACTCCCGGTACTCGACGCCCTCCAGCGCGAGGTCCTCGTAGCCCAGCCGCTCGGCCAGCGGCCCGTCGCCGTCCTCCTCGCTGGGGCTGGAGTCGAGCGAACTGGCGGTGTACGCGTTGCCCACCGCGAGGCCCTCGACCACGTCCTCCTCGCTGACCCCCAGGCAGGCGGCCAGCTCGGCGACGGTGGGGGAGCGATCCAGCCGCTGGGACAGGTCGTCACCGGCCTTGGTGAGCGCCAGCCGCAGCTCCTGGAGCCGCCTGGGCACCCGGACCGACCAGCTGGTGTCCCGGAAGAAGCGCTTGATCTCGCCCACCACGGTGGGCATCGCGAAGGTGGGGAACTCCACCCCGCGCTCGGGGTCGAACCGGTCGATCGCCTTGATCAGGCCGATGGTGCCGACCTGGACGATGTCCTCCATCGGCTCGTTGCGGCTGCGGAAGCGCGCGGAGGCGTACCGGACCAGCGGCAGGTTGAGCTCGATCAGGGTGTCGCGGACGTACGTGTGCTCCTCGCTGCCGGGCTCCAGGGCGGCCAGCCGCAGGAACAGCGAGCGGGACAGCGTCCGGGTGTCCAACCCGGAGCCGGGCGGCGTCTCGGGGCCGGGCGGCGCGGCGGCCGGGACCCGCTGGAGCGGGATCCGGTCCTCGGCGACCGCCGTACCAATGGCCTGACCAGCGTGGATCCCCGCAGTGCCCAGCTCTCCGGACATGCACCCACCCCCTTGTGACTGACACTTGAACGGGGGCCGTCGCACGGTGGTTCCCGGCGGGGCCCTCCCCCTCCATACCGGAACACGGTCCACGGCAAACCCGAACGTCGCAAGATGTCACGCGGGGGTAACGCGCTGCAATCTCAGTCTTCCCAGGAGTTGCCGGTCCGAAGCCTCGTCAGGATGCGCGAGAGCAGCCGCGAGACGTGCATCTGGGACATCCCGAGTTCGGTGCTGATCTGCGACTGGGTCAGGTTGGCGAAGAACCGCAGCATCACGATCCGTCGCTCCCGTTCGGGCAGTTGGACCAGCAGGTGGCGGACCATGTCCCGGTGCTCGACCTCGGCCAGCGCGGCGTCCTCGTAGCCGAGCCGGTCCAGCAGGGCGAGCCCGCCCTCGTGCTCCTGTGCCGCCTCCAGCGAGGCCGCGTTGTAGGCCCGCCCGGCGTCCAGGCAGGCCCGGACGTCCTCCTCGGGGATCCGCAGGCTGGCGGCGATCTCCGGCACCTTGGGGGCCCGGCCGTGCAGCACCGTCAGCTCCTCCATCGCGCCGCTGACCTGGACCCACAGCTCCTGGAGCCGGCGCGGGACGTGCATGGTGCGGACGTTGTCCCGGAAGTAGCGCTTGATCTCGCCGAGGATGGTGGGCAGCGCGTAGGTGGGGAACTGGACCCCGCGGCTCGGGTCGAACCGGTCGATCGCGTTGATCAGGCCGATGGTGCCGACCTGGACGACGTCCTCCATCGGCTCGCTGCGGCTGCGGAAGCGGGTGGCCGCGTAGCGCACCAGCGGGATGTTCACCTCGATCAGGGCGGCCCGGACCCGCTCCCGCTCGGGGGCGTCCGGAGGCAGTTCCGCGAGCCGTTCGAACAACACCCGGGTCAGCGTCCGGACGTCCAGGACGGGGCGGCCGCCGGGGCCGCGCAGACCGTCCGGACGGAGTTCGCCGGCCGGACTGATGATCGCCGCCAGTACTTCGTCCACGGACACGTCACCCCTCCCTCAGTCGACAACGACGGGCCCTGCGGATCGGGTGTCGCGGCTGGTTCACCACCTCGCCATGTCCGGCAAAACCGGTCATAGCATCACAAGGTGGGCGCAGGTCGGGCAAGCACCCGATGGAGGTGTGTTGGTAGTGCGTCGGGGCTTCACCCGGCCTCCCGACCAGGCGCCGCAAGGATCGTTCCGGGGCAGAGCAAGGCGCCCCGCCCGGCGGCCGGACGGGGCGCAGCGGGCCGTCCGGGGGACGGGCCGGGGTGCCTGGGAGGGGTCAGACCTCGATGTCGGCGATCACCCAGGTGGCGAATTCGCGCCACTGGCCGGCCGCGGCCTGGTGGGCCGGGTGGGTCAGGTAGGCCTGCAGGGCGTCGCGGTCCTCGACCAGGCTGTTGATCGCGTAGTCGTAGGCGATGTCCCGCTCGGTGGTGTTCCAGCCGCACTCCCACGCGCGCAGTTCGGGGATCAGCGAACCGAGCTCGGAGAACGCCTTGGCGCCGGCGAGCGCGCGTTCGTCGTCCTTGGCGACGCCTTCGTTGAGCTTGAACAGGACCAGATGGCGGATCACGATTGCCGCTCCTCGCGGACGGGGGCAGAGGGTCCCGCTCACCGTAGCCGGTGTGCCGGGACCGGACGACCGCCGCCCGCTAGACGGCCGGACCGGTCACGTGACGAGCCCGGTCACTTGATCAGTCCGGTCATGAAGGTGCCGACCGCCTTGGCCGCGTTCGAGATGCCCTCGAACCCCAGCTGGACGAGCTGGGCGGAGCGGGCCGGTGAGCTGATGATCGAGTAGAGGACGAAGATGAGGAGGAGGACCATGCCGATCTTCTTCGCCTGCGCCATCGGGTGCCTTCCTCCCTGCTGTGGGCCGCCGCCATCCGGATCCCCGAGCGGCCCTGCGGAAGCAGCTTATCCACCGGACGGGCTATCAAGTGTGCGACGTGTTCGCCTGGCGGGACGAAGGTCCCCGTGAGTGGGGCCTTTCTCCGGGTGCCCGTCCACGGCCCGGGCGGCAGGATGGAAGACGTACCGAGGATCTGGCAGGAATCCCCGGTGCGTGGATCCGGAGTTCCCCGCTGTGGGACCGGGCGCCGCGGCTTCCCCCCGACGCGGCACCGGTTGTGGGACTCCGCCGGGGGAGCGGTCAGTCCCCCCGAGCCGCTCCCCCCTCCAGGCTCCGTACTCTCCGGGCGTTGGTGGTCATCGGCCCCGAGTACGGAGCCTTTCCGCGTTCGAGGGTGCGCGGAAACGCCGAGGGCCCGTCCGGATCGGACGGGCCCTCGGGCTTTCCAAGCGGTAGCGGTGGGATTCGAACCCACGGTGGAGTTGCCCCCACACACGCTTTCGAGGCGTGCTCCTTTGGCCGCTCGGACACGCTACCGAGGGGAACTCTACCGGACGGGTGGCGCGGTCACGAAATCCGTATCGCCGGGGCGGCCGGCCGCGGGTGTCGGCAGCGGGCGTCAGCGGTGGGCGTCAGCGGTGGGTGTCGAAGAACTCGCGCAGCTGCTCGCCGCACTCGTCGGCGAGGACGCCCCAGATCACCTCGGGGCGGTGGTTGAGCCGGCGGTCGCGCATCACGTCGAAGAGCGAGCCGGCCGCGCCGGCCTTCTCGTCGAGGGCGCCGTAGACCACCCGGTCGATCCGGGACAGCACGATGGCGCCGGCGCACATCGTGCAGGGCTCCAGGGTGACGACCAGGGTGCAGCCGCCGAGCCGCCATGCCCCGATCCGCTCGGCCGCCTGCCGGATCGCGACCACCTCGGCGTGCGCGGTCGGGTCGCCGACCGCCTCGCGCTCGTTGTGGCCGCGTCCGATCACCTCGCCGTCCGGGCCCAGGACGAGCGCCCCGACCGGGACGTCCCCGGTGGCCGGCGCCAGCGCGGCCTCGGCGATGGCGAGGCGCATCGGCGCCGCCCAGCGGTCGCGGACCGGGTCGGGGCGGACGGGGGCGGGCAGGGGGGCGATCCGGGGGACGGTCTGCGGAACGGATGCGGGCTGCATGGAATCCAGTGTCGGGTATCCGGCGACGGGCACCGGCCTGGCCACCGACCGCTACCGGACCGCCTCCAGGACCTCGCCGCAGCCGAGGGCCTCGGCGATCTCCTCCAGGGCGTCGCCGGGGACGGCGCCCTCGCCGCTGAGGGCGAGGAGTTCGTCGGCGGCCAGGCCGAACTCGGTCAGCAGGTGGGCGTCGCCCAGCGGGCCGACCGGGACGCCGCCGCGGGCGTCCTCGTCCTGCTCCTCCGACTCCGCCTCCTCGCTGTCCTCCAGCTCGACGACCAGGTGGTCCAGGTCGCCGAACTCGCTCTCGCCGGCCTGGTCGACCAGTTCGTCGGTGAGGACGGAGCCGTAGGAGCTCCGGGCGGCGGCGGCGCCGTCGGACACGAAGATCCGCGGGTCCTCCTCGCCGTCCACCCGGACGATGGCGAACCAGACGTCCTCCTGTTCGATGAAGATCAGGACGCTGTCGTCGTCCTGCGTGGAGTCGCGGGCCAGGTCGGTCAGGTCGGCGAGGGTTTCGACGTCGTCGAGCTCCGTCTCGCTCACATCCCACCCGTCCTCGGTGCGAGCAAGCACTGCAGCGAAGTACGCCACCAGGGACACTCCCAAGATCATCGGTCTCGGCTGTCGGCGCGTTCGGGCAACGCGGAAAACTGGCCGCCCCCGCGCCAGAGGCGGTCCGCTCGTTCGGACCGTCCCATCGGAATCGTGACAGAAAGCCTGCCCTTGCGGGGGGTGTTCGGCAGCGCGTCTTTGCAGGTCGTGTCGGAAGGGCTGGCCGGTGGCCGGTGAAGCACCGGCCGCGCCGCCCGGGGCTCGCCGGAACCGCTGGGCGCGTCGCGCCGCAACCGCGTCGAATCCGCGTCAGATCCGGAAGGTTCGCATTCGCATGGCCTCGCGCATCCGCCGTTCCTTGGTCCGCCGGGGCTGGACCCGCTCCCGGAGTTCGCGGGCCTCGGTGAGTTCGCGCAGGAAGACGGCCCGCCGCCGGCGCCGCTCCGCCTCGGTCTCCGGGGGGTCCTGCGGCGGGCCGGGGCGGCCGCCCGACCGGCCTGCGGGCTCGTCCGCCGAGCCGTCCCCGGCGTTCGGGTTGCTCGTCATAAGAGGTGACATTCCCAGATCGGCCGGATTGATACCACAGGAGGGCGCTAGCGCCCGGACATTCGCGGTGCGTCACGGCGCGTCACGGCAGCGTGAACCCCGCCGGGGCGGGTCGACGAGGTGGGGTGGAGGGGCCGGCGGCACGCGGCGAGTCGTACAGGCGTGCAGACCCGGGCTAACCTCGATACATGCGTCTCCACGTCGTCGACCACCCCCTGGTGGCCCACAAGCTCTCCACCCTGCGCGACGAGCGCACCGACTCGCCGACCTTCCGTCGCCTGACCGACGAGCTGGTGACCCTCCTCGCCTACGAGGCCACCCGGGACGTCCGCACCGACGAGGTGGAGATCACCACGCCCGTGGCGGTCACGCTCGGCACCCGGCTGAGCTATCCGCGCCCGCTGGTCGTACCGATCCTCCGGGCGGGTCTCGGCATGCTGGACGGGATGACCCGGCTGCTGCCGACCGCCGAGGTGGGCTTCCTCGGCATGGTGCGCAACGAGGAGACCCTGGAGGCCTCCACCTACGCCACCCGGATGCCGGACGACCTCTCCGGCCGCCAGGTCTACGTGCTCGACCCGATGCTGGCCACCGGCGGCACCCTGGTCGCGGCGATCAAGATGCTGATCGAGCGCGGCGCCACCGACGTCACCGCCGTGGTGCTGCTGGCCGCGCCCGAGGGCGTCGAGGTGATGAAGCGCGAGCTGGCGGACCTGCCGGTCACCGTGGTCACCGCCGCCCTGGACGAGCGGCTCAACGAGAACGGCTACATCGTGCCCGGCCTCGGCGACGCGGGCGACCGCCTGTACGGCACCGCCGGCTGAGCGAACCCCCCGAACGGACGAGAGCCCCCCGGCGCGGTGCCGGGGGGCTCTCCTGCGTCTGCGTGCCGACCGGTCCTCAGCAGCTGCCGGTGGCGGTCGGGGCGGGGGAGGGCTTGGTGGCGAGGGCGAGGGCGGCGGCCGCCTGGGTCTCGTCCAGCAGGGCGTTGTAGCTGTCGCCGATCACGAAGTCCACGGTGCCGTCGGTGCGGGCGTCGGCGGTGGCGGTGGCACCGGCGATCTGCGAGCCGAGCAGGGTGGCGGCGCCGGCGCCGGCCGGGCCGGCGATCACCTGGGCGGTGCCGGGCACCTTCTTGTCCAGTTCGGCCGGGGCGTTGCCGACCTTGCCGATGGTGAAGCCGCGCTTCTTGAGCTCCTCGGCGGTCCGCCCGGCCAGACCGCTCTTGGCGGTGGCGTTGTAGACGTTCACCGTGACGGCGGCCGGCTGCGGGATGGCGTGCGGGTCGCCCTGGGCGGCGGCCGGGGCGCCGGAGGCCGCCGGATCACCCGGACCGGGGGCGGCCAGCGGCTTGCCGGACGGCGTCGCGCAGGCCTGGGCCGAGGCGTTCTTGTTCTTGCCGCCGAAGATGTCGTAGAGCTGCACGCCGCCGAGGCCGATCAGCGCCAGGGCGAGCAGGGCCGCGAGCGCGGCGATCACCTTGCGGCTCTTCTTCGGAGGACGGCCGAGCCGTGGATAGGCGTTGCCGGTGATGCGGTACTGCTTCCCCTTGAGGCCTTGGGGAGTCAACATGCTCACGGTTTGTCTCCCCCTCGTGCCAGGGCGGGGTCGGGATGACGGATCGGACGCGGCGGGTGGATCCCCTGGTGCGGGCGGATCCCCTGGTCGCGGCCGTAGTCAGCAGCGTAGTGCCGTCCGGCTGCGAAGGTACTAAACGATCATCGTCTGGAGTACCTCGGTACCCGAAAGGAGGTACCCGGGTACGCGCGGACCGCCCTCCGCCGGGTGGCGAGGGGGCGGTCCGAAAACCCGCGGCGAGGGTTCGTCATTCCATTTCGAGGACCCGGGCGTGCAGGACCTGGCGCTGCTGCAGCGCGGCCCGTACGGCCCGGTGCAGCCCGTCCTCCAGGTAGAGGTCGCCGCGCCACTTCACCACGTGGGCGAAGAGGTCTCCGTAGAAGGTCGAGTCCTCGGCGAGCAGGGTTTCGAGGTCCAGTTGCCCCTTGGTGGTCACCAGCTGGTCGAGCCGCACCGGACGTGGGGCGACGTCAGCCCACTGGCGGGTGCTCGTCCGGCCGTGATCCGGGTACGGCCGCCCATTGCCGATGCGCTTGAAGATCACACGGAAAGCCTACCGTTTGGGCGGCGGATGGCGCAGCAGCCGCGGCGTCGCCACGCACTCGGGTGTGAGCTGCGGGCGGGCGATTGCGGCTGTTTGATGGGAAATGTCGCGAACATCGCCCCGGTTCCGATCGGGCTCCGGCCCGCTCAGGACCGGGTTCCGATCCCGCCCCGCCCAGGAGTGTGCCCCGATGTCCTCCGCTCCCACCCCGCCGACCGTCCGGGAGATCGCCGACGGGTACGCCTTCACCGGGCCCGCCCTCGACCTCGGCGCGGTGCTGCTGGACGGCGTCGCCCACCCGGACGCCCAGGTGCGCGTCCCGCTCGGTGTGCTCAACCGGCACGGGCTGGTCGCCGGTGCGACCGGCACCGGCAAGACCAAGACCCTTCAGCTGATCGCCGAGCAGCTCTCCGCACAGGGCGTGCCGGTGTTCCTCGCCGACATCAAGGGGGACGTCTCCGGCATCGCCGCGCCCGGCGCGCCGAGCGGGCGCACCACCGCCCGCGCGGCCGAGGTCGGGCAGGAGTGGACGCCGCAGGGCTGCCCGGTCGAGTTCTACGCGCTCGGCGGCCAGGGCGCCGGGATCCCGATCCGGGCCACCGTCACCAGCTTCGGGCCGCTGCTGCTCGCCAAGGTGCTGGACCTGAACGAGACCCAGGAGTCCTCGCTCAGCCTGGTGTTCCACTACGCCGACACCAAGGGCCTGGAGCTGTATGACCTCAAGGACCTCACCGCCGTCATCGCCTTCCTCGCCTCGCCCGAGGGCAAGGAGGAGCTGAGGACCATCGGCGGCCTCTCGGCGGCCACCGCCGGGGTGATCCTGCGCGCGCTCACCGTCCTGGAGAACGAGGGCGCCGGGGCGTTCTTCGGCGAGCCCGAGTTCGACACCGCCGAACTGCTGCGGACCACACCGGAGGGGAAGGGCGTGGTCTCGGTGCTGGAACTGCCCGCCGTGCAGGACCGGCCGCGGCTGTTCTCCACCTTCCTGATGTGGCTGCTCGCCGACCTCTACCAGGAGCTGCCCGAGGTCGGCGACCTGGACCAGCCCAAGCTGGTGTTCTTCTTCGACGAGGCGCACCTGCTGTTCAGGGGCGCCTCCAAGGCCTTCCTGGAGGCCATCACCCAGACCGTGCGGCTGATCCGCTCGAAGGCCGTGGGCATCTTCTTCGTGACCCAGACCCCGCGCGACGTCCCGGCCGACGTGCTCGCGCAGTTGGGCAACCGGGTGCAGCACGCGCTGCGGGCCTTCACCCCGGACGACGCCAAGGCGCTCAAGGCCACCGTCTCGACCTTCCCGCGCTCCTCGTACGACCTCGGCGCGGTGCTCACCTCGCTGGGCACCGGCGAGGCCGTGGTGACCGTCCTCTCCGAGAAGGGCGCGCCGACGCCGGTCGCGGCGACCCGGCTGCGGGCGCCGCAGTCGCTGATGGGGCCGATCGAGGCGGGCGCGCTGCGGGCCGTCGTCGACGCCTCGCCGCTGACGGCCCGTTACCGGGACGCGATCGACCGGGAGTCGGCGTACGAGAAGCTGGCGGCGCGGGCGGCGCGGCCGCAGAGCGCCCCGGTGGACGAGGCCCCGCGGCGGCGCGCGGAACCGAAGGAGCCGACGGGGGCGGGCGGGTTGCTCGGGTCGCTGCTCAGCAACCCGACGGTGAAGAACTTCGCCCGCTCGGCCGGGAAGCAGCTGGGGCAGGAGATCTCGCGCAGCCTGTTCGGGACGTCCAAGCGGCGGCGGTAGCGCTGCGGGGCCCGGTGGCCGCTACCCGGCCAGCGCGGCGCCGATCCGGTCCAGGGAGGACAGCCGCATCAGGCCGTAGTTGTAGAACTCGACCTCGGGGACGCCCAGTTCGCGCAGGGCGGTGATCTTGGCGGCGAGGTTCGCCGGGCCGTCGCAGTCCGAGGCCATCGGGCGCAGGATCACCGCCATGTCCTGCGGGCGGACACCGTGCAGGGCGAACGCGGCGATCTTCTCCCGGACGGCTTCCGGGGTCTTCGCGTAGCCGAGCGTCTCGATCTGGTCGGCCGCCTTGGCGAGCGCGGGCAGGTCGATGCCGGACAGCCAGCCCTTGCCCGGGCCGCCGCCGTCCATGAAGCTCAGCCGCATGCCGTGGCGCCGGGCCTCCTCGGAGAGCTCGGCGGCGAGCGTGGTGACGGTGGTGGCGGAGACGTCCACGTAGGCGGCGAAGGCGCCGTCCGCGAGGGTGTCCAGGGCGGCGGGCCCGGCGGCGGCCGCCTCGTCGGCCAGCCGGCGGCGCAGCTCGGTGCGGACGGCCTCCGCGACCTCCTCGGCCGGGACGCCCGCGCGGGTGGCGGCGGCGCGGCAGTGCGCGCAGAAGCAGACCCCGAGCAGCGCCTCGGCGGCCGGGCCCAGCTCCTCGAAGTAGCGCTCGTGGTGGTAGCCGTGGCGCAGCCCGTGGAAGTGCAGCGACTCGGCCCGGATCGCGTCCACGCCGTACCGGGCCAGCTCGGTGACCAGGGCCAGCGCGTACGCCCGGACCTCCGGGTTCGCGGGGCAGAGTTCGGTGAGGTGGCGGTCGCCGAAGGCGTTGGCCGGGGCGCAGTCCGGGTGGGCGAAGCCGAGCCGGTCGTTGTGGCAGAACACCGTCCAGGCGTGCAGCTTCATCCCCCGGCGGCGGGCCTCGGCGGCGGCCTCGGCGAAGGGGTCGCGGTCGCCGATCGCGGTGGACGGGACGGGGGCGAGGCGGCGGCCCTGCCAGCGGGCCGGATCGGGGCGGAAGTACGCCGCGCCGGGCTCCAGGTAGCGGATCACCCGGCGGGGGTTGTGCGGGAAGACGTCCCGGGCCTCGTGGTAGACCGAGGCGAGGGTGACGCCCCCGACCCCGGCGCGGTCGGTGAGGTTGCCGAAGAACGTGTCGGCGCCCTCGTCGAGCAGGTCGGTGGCGAAGGCGAGGACGGACGACTCCACGGTGCGGCTCCGGAGCAGGGGGCGGGTGCGCTGCCCACGCTAGCCGCAGGGGCCGGACTGGTCTATACCTGGTGGTTCGGACGGCCCAGCGGCCGAGGTCGCCCGGGCCGTCGGCCCGGGAGTGCGGAGGCCATGGCCCGACTGCGGGGGCGGCCGGATCGGCGGGGCACCCCACTACAGTGAGCCGTGTCATTCCGGCGGCCTGCAGCGCCGTTCCGGCCCGAGGCCGCCCCCGGCCCGTTGAGAGGTGACCACCCCATGAGCGTCCGCCCGCCGCTGCCGTACGACTTCCTGCCGCAGGTGCCGTCCTTCCCGCTGACCAGCCAGGACGTCACCGAAGGCGGCACGCTGGCCCAGGAGTTCGTCCACGCCGCAGGCAACCTCTCGCCGCAGCTGGCCTGGTCGGGCCTGCCCGAGGGCACCCGCGGCATCGCCGTGACCTGCTACGACCCGGACGCGCCCACCGGCTCCGGCTGGTGGCACTGGCTCGCCCTCGACCTGCCCGCCGGGACCACCGGGCTGCCGCGCGGCGCGGGCTCCTCGGACGACACCCTGCCGGGCACGGCCTCCTTCCACGGCCGCAACGACTTCCCGGGCAACCGGTACGACGGCGCCGCCCCGCCGCCCGGCGCCCCGCACCGGTACGTCTTCGCGGTGCACGCCCTGGACGTCGAGAAGCTGGACGTCTCCGCCGACACCCCGGCGGCCCAGATCGGCTTCCACCTGACCTTCCACACGCTGGGGCGGGCGTTGCTGACCGCCGAGTACGGGGTCTGAGCGCGTTGATCGCCCATCCGGTCGAGGTCTGGCGGCTGTCCGAGGAGGACCGGCGGGCCGGTCGCCGGGCCGTGGCCTGGACGGTCGGGCCGGGCGGGGAGCTGGCCGTCCTGCTGGTGCCGGAGCAGCAGCTGGAGCCGGCCGGATCCTGGCCGCCGGTCCGGCTGCCGTTCGACGGCGAGGTGGTCGTGGCCGACCCGCGCGGGGCGTGGCGGGTGCCGCTGTCCGGCGCCGGGGTACCACCGGACCACCTGGCGCTGCTGCCGGGCAACCGGATGCTGCTGGCCGGCTACCGGGCCGAGCAGGTCGGGTCGGACTGGCGGCCCAACGCCGCCGTGTACGGCGCGGACGGGGCGCTCGAACGGGAGCTCGCCCTCGGTGACGACGTCGGGGTGCTGGTGACCGACCGGGACGGCCGGATCTGGATGGCCTACGGGGACGAGGGCATCTACGGCGACCACCCGATGGCGGCCGCCGGGCTGCGGGCCGCCGACACCCACGGCCGGGTGGTGTGGAGCCCGGACAAGCTGCCGTCCTTCCCGCTGGAGGGCCTGGCCGGCGCGACCGACGGCCGGAGCGCCTGGCTGGCCTGGTACCCGAGCCCGTCGGTCAGCCACCTCACCCGGATCGACGCGGTCGACCGGCGGTCGACCACCCTGCCGTGCCCGGTCCGGCTGCCGGTCGGCTTCGCGGTCCACGGCGGGCAGGGTGTCTTCCTGTCCAGTGACGGCGAGTTGACCTGGTACCAGCTGATCGGCAAGGAGTGGAAGCAGACCCGGCGCCGGCAGCTGAGCGTGCCCGGCGCGCTCGACCGGGTGCGGGCGCACGGCCGGGACGGCGCGCTGTGGTTCCGCGCCGGGGACGCCTGGTACCGGGTCGAGGCTTAGGGCCGGCAGGCCCTAAGCCGCCGTGCCCGTCGCCCGGTTGGCGCGGGCGGCGAGGTCGCGCAGGTGGGCGGTCAGCTCCGGTGGCTCGTGCACCTCGAACTCGCAGTCCAGCATCAGCAACCGCATCGCCGTCCACTCCACGGAGTCCGTGCGGGAGCGCAGCCGGCAGCTGTGCTCGTCGATCGGCTCGATCTCGGCGTCGCCCTGGTTGAACCGCCGCCGGACGTGCGCGGCCGGGGTGTGCACGGTGGCGAGCAGGGCGCGGGCCGGTGACGGGCGGTGCAGCTTGCCCGCCACGTACGCGGCGGCGTCCTCGGCCGGGAGCGGGCGCGGGGTGAAGCGGGCGCCGGTGGCGAGGGGCTCGCTGAGCCGGTCGACGCGGAACAGCCGCCAGTCGTCCCGGTCCAGGTCGAAGCCGACCAGGTACCAGCGGCTGCCGACCGAGACCAGCCGCTCGGGCTCGACGCTGCGCCTGCTCTCGGCGCCGTCGCCGGCCCGGTAGGCGAAGCGCACCCGCTCCCGGTTGGTGACGGCGCCGGCGAGCAGGGTGAGGTCGTCCGGGTCGACGGTCGGGCCGTCGCCGGTGAGCAGCGGTACGGTGGCGGCGTTGAGCGCGCCCACCCGGTGCCGCAGGCGGCCCGGCAGGACCTGGAGCAGCTTGCCGAGGGCGCGGACCGAGGCCTCCTCTATGCCGACCACCGCGTGCCCGGCCGCCGCCCGCAGTCCGACCGCGATGGCCACGGCCTCCTCGTCGTCCAGCAGCAGCGGTGGCATCGCCGTCCCCGCGACCAGCCGGTAGCCGCCGACCGCGCCCATGGTGGCCTGCACCGGGTAGCCGAGGTCGCGCAGCCGGTCGACGTCGCGCCGGATCGTCCGGGGGCTGACGCCGAGCCGCTCGGCGAGTTCGCTGCCGGGCCACTCGCGCGGGGTCTGCAGCAGGGAGAGCAGGTTCAGCAGGCGGGCCGGCGTATCGGTCATGCCGTCCAGCATGCCGGACAACTGGGACAGGATCTGACCTATATCCCCCGTAGGGTCACGGACGTGCCGACGAGCAGGACGAGCAGGACGAATGAGGAGTACCGAATGAAGACCGCGGACACGGACCGGCGGAGGTGGATCGCGCTGGCGATCGTGATGGTCGCCTCCTTCATGGACCTGGTGGACGTCACCATCGTCAACATCGCCATCCCGAGCATCCAGGAGGACACCGGCGCCTCCTTCAGTGCCATCCAGTGGGTCACCGGCGGTTACGCGCTGGCCTTCGCCATCGGGCTGATCACCGGCGGCCGGTTGGGCGACATCTACGGCCGCAAGCGGCTGTTCCTGATCGGCATCGGCGGGTTCACCGTGGCGTCCGCGCTGTGCGGTCTGGCCTCCGGCCCGGAGATGCTGGTCGCGATGCGGCTGCTGCAGGGCGGTACGGCGGCCATGATGGTGCCGCAGGTGCTGTCGATCATCCACGCGACCTTCCCGGCGGAGGAGCGCGGCAAG
The DNA here is from genome assembly GCF_044744365.1 of Kitasatospora sp. NPDC087314. Lineage (NCBI taxonomy): Bacteria > Bacillati > Actinomycetota > Actinomycetes > Kitasatosporales > Streptomycetaceae > Kitasatospora > Kitasatospora sp. NPDC087314. The sequence continues at coordinate 104,927 of NZ_JBIUYE010000003.1, read as the reverse complement.
GTGTTCGGCATGTTCGGCGCGGTGGTCGGGCTGGGAGCCGTCTCCGGGCCGCTGATCGGCGCGCTGCTCACCGAGTGGGACCTGTTCGGCCTGGCCTGGCGTCCGATCTTCCTGATCAACCTGCCGGTCGGCATCGCCGGGCTGCTGCTCGGCCGCCGCTTCATCGACGAGTCGAAGGCCGAGCAGGCGCTGAAGCTGGACCTGGTCGGGGTGGCGCTGGCGAGCGTCGGCCTGCTGATGCTGATCTACCCGCTGACGCACGGGCGGGAGGCCGGCTGGCCGCTCTGGGGGTACCTGTCGATGGCCGGCAGCCTGCCGGTGTTCGCGCTGTTCGTGGCGTACGAGAAGGCCAAGACGCGGCGGGACGGCTCGCCGCTGGTCGAGCTGTCGCTGTTCCGGGTGAAGAGCTTCGCGGCCGGCATCGGCGTGCAGCTGGCCTTCGGCGTGGTCTGCGGGATCTTCTTCCTGGTCTGGACGCTGTACATGCAGGTGGGGCTCGGCTGGAGCCCGCTCAAGGCCGGCTCCACCGGCATCCCGTTCTCGCTCGCCGTCTCCACGGCGGCCGGGCTGTCCGTGCAGAAGCTGGTGCCGCGGTTCGGGCGCCGGGTGCTCCAGACGGGCGCGCTGGTGATGGCGGCGGGCGTGCTGACGTACATCTGGGAGGCGGACCGGTACGGCACGGCGATCGCGCCCTGGCAGATGGTGCTTCCGCTGGTGGTGATGGGCCTGGGGATGGGTCTGATCGTCGCGCCGATCACGGACGCGATCCTGGCGGAGGTGCCGCGCGAGCACGCCGGCTCGGCGTCGGGGCTGATCAACACCGTCCAGCAGATGGGGAACGCGCTCGGGCTCGGGCTGGTGTCGGTGGCGTTCTTCGGGGCGATGGACGACGTCGTCGCGCCGGAGGCGGTGGGCACCGCGTTCGGCGGGGCGTTCACCAACGCGATGTGGTGGGTCGCGGGGGCGCTGCTGGTGGTGTTCCTGCTGATGTTCGCGCTGCCGCGGCGCAAGGCGGCCGGTCCGGTCGTCGTGGCGGCGGCGGATGCCGCGGAGGAGCGGGAGCCCGCCCTGGCCTGACGGTCTGCTGGTGACGTTCTGCTGTCGAGGGCCCCGGTCGCGCCGCGCGACCGGGGCCCTCGGCGCACACCGGGAGGGCCGTGAACCGTACGGCGGTGGACTCCTCGGTGCTGCGCGCGATCGGCCTGGATCAGGAGCGGCGCAGGGCGGGGCGGGCGGTGGTCAGCGCACCCCGGCCGCGCTCGCCGCCGCCGTCCGGGTCGTGGTCTTCGCCGCGGACTTCGCCTCCTTCGCGGCACGCTTCATCTCCTGCTTGAACTCCCGTACCAGGTCCAGGGATTCGGGGCCGGTGATGTCCGCGACCGAGCGGTGCGAGCCCTCCTCGCCGTACGCGCCGGCCGCCTCCCGCCAACCCTCCGGCCGCACGCCGTACTGCTTGCCGAGCAGGGCCAGGAAGATCTGCGACTTCTGCTTGCCGAAGCCGGGCAGGGCGTTGAGACGGCTGAGCAGCTCCTTGCCGGTGCGGGTGTCCTTCCACAGCGCGGAGGCGTCGCCGTCGTACTGCGCCACGAGGAACTGGCAGAGCTGCTGCACCCGTTTGGCCATCGCCGCCGGGTAGCGGTGCACGGCGGGTTTCGCGGAGAGGAGGGCGACGAACTCCTCCGGGTTGTACACGGCGATCTCCCGGGCGTCCAGGTCGTTCCGTCCGAGCCGCTGGGCGATGGTCAACGGGCCGGTGAACGCCCATTCCATCGGCACCTGTTGGTCGAGCAGCATGCCGACGAGCGCGGCCAGCGCACTCCGTCCGAGCAGTTCGTCGGCCTCGGGCTGCTGTGCGAGCCGGACGGTGACGTTCATGGGCTTGCCCTCCTCGGAGTTGACGTCGGGTCGGCGCCCAGTCTGGTGGACGGGGCCGGGGCGGAGGCCGTCAACACGCCCGTAGCAGGGGAACTCTTGGAGTTCCAGGGCCTTGTCATGCCTGGCTTGTTCGTTGGCGGAGCGGTTCCGGAGACATTCACTCCATCGGTGGAGGGAATCCACGGAATATTTTTCGCCCCCACTGCCCAGCCCGCCGCCCGGCCGGCCTCTCCTGGGGTCGTGGGGCCGGGCGGTGAACCCCGTCGAGGGCGTGTCAGGGGGTGCCGAGGCCGTTGAGGAGGGTGGTGAGGACGAGGGTGGCGCGGGCTTCGGGGGTGGCGGGGTGGTCGGCGGTGGCGGCCTCGTGGATGAGGGCGTAGTAGACGCGGCGGGCCCAGTCGAGGTCGGCGTCGGGGCGCAGTACTCCGGCGGCGCGGGCGCGTTGGAAGAGGGCGTCGCAGCGGGCCAGGACGTCGGCGTGGATTCGGGCGGTCTCCGGGTCGTCGTCGCCGGCGGCGTTCATTGCGAAGCCCCAACTGATCTTCACCTGGAGGACGTTGGCGGTGATCTGGTGGAGGGCGACCAGGGGCGGGGTGCTGTCGCTGACGGACTCGACGGCGGCGTGGAACTGGCGGGCGGCCCAGGCGCAGAGGGCGGCGAGCAGGGCCTCGCGGGTGGCGAAGCGGCGGTGGACGGTGGTGCGGGCGACGCCGGCGGCCTCGGCGATCTGCTCCATGGTGGCGGCCGGATTGGCGCTCAGAACGCGCTCGGCGGCTTCCAGGATGGCCCGGACGGTGCGCTCGGCGTCGGCGCGGAGGGGGCGTGACGGCGTCGGCATGGCGGTTCTCCCGGGTGGCGGCTCTGGTCGGGGGACAGGCTACAGCGGTGTTGCCGATCGACGGTTAGTTGCATCATAGGTGATGCATGTTCTACGTTTTCTGCGTCATGAGTGACGCAATTTCGTGGCCTATGTGGAGGGGACGTCCATGGACCTGCAGCTGAACGGCAAGACCGCCGTGGTGACCGGGGCCAGCCGGGGGATCGGGCTGGCCGTGGTGGAGGCGCTGGTGGCGGAGGGGGTGCGCGTGGTGGCGGGCGCCCGGACGGTGACACCGGAGCTGGCGCGGACCGGGGCGGTCGCGGTGTCGGTGGATCTGGCGACGCCGGACGGGCCGGGGCGGCTGGTGGAGACGGCGGTGGCCGAACTCGGCGGCGATCTCGACCTGTTGGTGAACAACGTCGGCGGCGGGGACGGCGGCGAGCGGCAGGTGGGCGGCTTCCTGTCGTTCACCGACCAGCAGTGGCAGCAGTCCTTCGACCTCAACCTGATGGCCGCCGTCCGCACCACCCGGGCCGCGCTGCCCGGGTTGGTCCGGCGGCGGGGCGCGATCGTCAACGTCTCGTCGAACAGCGCCCGGCTGCCGCACGCCGGGCCCGTCCCGTACGCCACGGTGAAGGCGGCGTTGACGGCCTTCGGCAAGGCGCTGGCCGAGGAGTTCGGGCCGGGCGGGGTGCGGGTGAACACCGTCTCGCCGGGTCCGGTGCGAACCGCGCTGTGGGAGGCGCCGGACGGCTACGGGGCCGCGCTGGCCGGGGCGTTGGGCCTGCCGCAGGAGCAGCTGCTGGCGGCGCTGCCGGGGACGGCCGGGATGACCACCGGCCGGCTGGTCGAGCCGGCGGAGGTGGCGGCGCTGGTGGCGTACCTGGCCTCGCCGCTGGCGGGGAGCGTCGCCGGGGCGGACCACCTGATCGACGGCGGCGCGGTCAAGACGGTGTGACCGGAGGGCCGGGCTCCGTACGTACGATCCAGCCCGGACCGTTCACTCGGGCGGAAGTTCGGGCGCGGGTTCGAGCAGGTGGGTCATTTCATATGACTGTTTCCGTTGCGTCGGTGCGGCACCCCGTGTGCGCGCCATTCTTGGTCCAATCGACGCGTCCAGAAAGGCTCGCCCGCCGTGACCCAGCCGTTCGAACTGCCGTCCTTCTACGTGCCGCACCCGGCACGCCTCAACCCCCATCTGGACGAGGCCCGGGCCCATTCCACCGTCTGGGCCCGGGAGATGGGCATGTTGGAGGGATCCGGCATCTGGGACCAGGCCGACCTGGACGCCCACGACTACGGCCTGCTCTGCGCCTACACCCACCCCGACGCCTCCGCCGAGGCGCTCTCCCTGGTCACCGACTGGTACGTGTGGGTCTTCTTCTTCGACGACCACTTCCTCGACATGTACAAGCGCACCAACGACCGCGAGGCCGGCAAGGCGCACCTCGACCGGCTGCCGCTGTTCATGCCGGCCGACCCGACCACCCCGATGCCGGAACCGGAGAACCCGGTCGAGGCGGGCCTGGCCGACCTGTGGCGGCGCACCGTGCCGGCGATGGGCGGGGACTGGCGGATCCGCTTCGCCGAGAGCACCCGCAACCTGCTCAACGAGTCGCTGTGGGAGCTCGCCAACATCGACGCGGGCCGGGTCGCCAACCCGGTCGAGTACATCGAGATGCGCCGCAAGGTCGGCGGGGCGCCCTGGTCCGCCCAGCTGGTCGAGTACGCGGCCGGCGCCGAGGTCCCGAAGGAGGTCTCCGGCTCGCGCGCGCTGCGGGTGCTGATGGACGCCTTCGCCGACGGCGTGCACCTGCGCAACGACATCTTCTCGTACCAGCGGGAGGTGGAGGACGAGGGCGAGCTGAGCAACGGCATCCTGGTGCTGGAGAAGTTCCTGGAGTGCTCCACCCAGGAGGCCGCCGAGGCGGTCAACGACCTGCTCACCTCGCGGCTCCAGCAGTTCGAGAACACGGTGTTCACCGAACTGCCCGTGCTGTTCGCCGAGACCGGGCTCGGCCCCGAGGACCGCGCCCGGGTGATGGCGTACGTCAAGGGCCTGCAGGACTGGCAGTCCGGCGGCCACGAGTGGCACATGCGCTCCAGCCGGTACATGAACGGCGGTGGTGCGGCGGCCGGTTCGGACGGCGGCGTCGCGGCGGGGACGGGCGGCGCACTGCCCGGCACCGGCAACCGGTGGGACCCGTTCGCGATCGGCGGGGTGGGCACCTCGGCGCTGGACATCCTGCGCAGCGGGGCGATGGGCGGCGCTCCCGCGGTCGGTTCCGGTGGCGCTCCCACGGCCGGTGCGGGCGGGGTCGGGCCCGCGGTGCGGCGGGCCCGGTCGCACGGCCACGTGCCGTTCCGGCCCGTCGGTCCGTCCCGACTGCCCGAGTTCAAGCTGCCGTTCACCGCCACGCTGAGCCCGCACCTGGACGGCGCGCGGGAGCGGGTGATCGAGTGGGCCGAGCGGATGGGCATGCTGGAGGAGCAGCCCGGCATCCCCGGATCCGGCATCTGGGACGCCGGGTCCATGCGGGACTACGACCTCCCGCTCTGCGCGGCCGGCATCCACCCGGACGCCACCGCCGACCAACTCGACGTCTCCTCCGCCTGGTTGGCCTGGGGCACCTGGGCCGACGACTACTACCCGGTGGTCTTCGGGCGCACCCGCGACCTGGCCGGCGCCAAGCTCGCCAACGAGCGGCTCCCGCTGTTCATGCCGGTCGACGGCAGCCCCGCGCCCGAGCCGGCCAACGCCCTGGAGCGCGGCCTCGCCGACATCTGGGAGCGCACCGCCGGCCCGATGACGGCCGACGCCCGGCGCCGGTTCCGCAAGGCGATCGAGGACATGACCGCGAGCTGGATCTGGGAGCTCAACAACCAGGTGCAGAACCGGATCCCGGACCCGGTGGACTACCTGGAGATGCGCCGCGCCACCTTCGGCTCCGACCTCACCATGAGCCTGTGCCGGCTCGCCCACGGGCAGGTCGTCCCGCCGGACGTCTACGAGCACGGCTCGATGCGCTCGCTGGAGAACTCGGCCGCGGACTACGCGTGCATGATGAACGACCTGTTCTCGTACCAGAAGGAGGTCGAGTACGAGGGCGAGGTGCACAACGCCGTCCTGGTGGTGCAGAACTTCTTCAACTGCGACTACCCGTCCGCCGTCCGGATCGTCGACGACCTGATGCACTCCCGGCTGAACCAGTTCCAGCACGTCGCGGCGAAGGAACTTCCGGTCCTGTACGACGACTTCGCGCTGAAGCCGGATGCCAGGGAGATGCTGGACGGGTACGTGAGGGAGCTGGAGAACTGGCTCGCGGGCATCCTGGTCTGGCACCGGGACTGCCGTCGGTACCGCGAGGAGGACCTGCTCCGGCACTTCGGCGAGCAGCGGGAGCTGAGGGCGGGGGCGGGCCGGGCGGCCGAGGCGACGGCCGTACCCGCCTTCCGGGCGCCGGCCGCTCCGGTGCCGGCGGTGCCCGCGCCGGTCGTGTCCGCCCAGGTCGTGTCCGTGCCGAAGGCCCCGAGTGGTGCGGTGCCCGCCGGCGGTGTGCCGGTCGGGCCGACCGGTCTGGGGACGGCCTCGCTGCGCCCGCCGCCGGCCGGTGCGGCCCCGGCCGGCGGGGCGGCGGCCCTGGGCTGATCGGCGGCGGGCCCGGTACCCGGCGGCCCCCGCGCGGGGGCGCCCGGTACTGGCTAGGGTGTCGGGGTGGGGGCCGGTGCGCCCCGGGTCGCGGGCGCACATCGCCATGCGAGAGGGCAGAGAGATGGCTGCGCTACCCGAGGGCACGCCCTGTTGGGCCGACGCGATGTTCACCGACCTGGAGGGCGCGAAGGACTTCTACGGCGACGTCCTGGGCTGGACCTTCGGCGAGAGCTCGTCCGAGTTCGGCAACTACACGCAGGCGTACTCGGACGGCAAGGCGGTCGCCGCGATCGTGCCGCCGATGCCCGGCGCGCAGGCGCAGTCCGCCTGGTGCCTGTACCTCGCCTCGCCGGACGCCGCCGCCACCGCCCGGCGGATCAGCGCCAACGGCGGGGAGGTGGTGATGGGGCCGCTGCGGGTCGGCGAGTTCGGCACCATGGTGATCGCCAAGGACCCGGGCGGGGTCGTGTTCGGCGTCTGGCAGGCCGGCGGCCACCCGGGCTTCGAGAAGCAGGGCGAGCCCGGTGCGTACAGCTGGGCCGAACTGGTGACCCGTGAGCCGGCGAAGGCGGACGCGTTCTTCCCGGCGGTCTTCCCGTACGGCATGAAGGGGTTGGACTCCGAGGAGTTCGACTACCGGATGTTCCTGGTCGGCGGCCGTCCCGTGCTGGGCCGGATGGCGGCGGAGGGCGACGTCCTGCCGCCCGAGGCGCCCTCGTACATGAGCGTCTACTTCGCGGTGGACGACACCGACGCCGCGATCGAGCGGCTGCGGGCGCGCGGCGGCACGGTCTACTTCGGGCCGCTGGACAGCCCGTTCGGCAGGTTCGCGGCCGTCGGCGACCAGCAGGGCGCGGCCTTCGGGCTCATCGACCTCGGCCGGACCGAGGGCGAGCCGCCGAAGACGGTGGACGCCTGACGGGGGAACGCGAGGAACTCGTCGGGACGCCGGACAAGCGCCGCGGCCGTCGGCGGTCTCGGAGCCGGGCGTCTCGGAGCCGGGCTCCTCGGAGCTCGACGCTTCAGAGCTCGACGCCGAGGAGCTCGCGCAGTGCGCGGTCGCCGGCCGGGGTGACCCGCAGGGCCCGGCCGGAGCCGACCCGCTCCACCCAGGCCCGGTCCAGCGCCGTCCGGCAGAGTGCCGCGCCCAGCGCACCGCCGAGATGGCTGCGGCGCTCCGTCCAGTCCAGGCAGCTGCGCACCACCGGCCGCCCGCCCCGGCAGCCGGCCTGCTCGGGCAGTTCGATCGCCTGCGCGGTCAGCCAGGCCCGGCCGCGCCCGGTGACGGCGAGGCCGGCGTCGTCGGTGAGCAGGCCGCGGGCGAGCAGCGCGTCCGCGACGGCCACGCCGAGGCGGCCGGCCAGGTGGTCGTAGCAGGTGCGGGCGCGGGCCTCGGCACTCTGCCGGGTGGCCTCGCCCAGGCTGCGCGGGGTGGGGGCGTCGCCCCGGTCGGCGAAGACGACGAGGTCCTCGATCAGGGTGGCGACCGCCGGGGTGGCCAGCCGGACGTACCGGTGCCGCCCCTGCCGCTCCTCGGCCAGCAGCCCGCCCGCGATCAGCCGCGACAGGTGCTCGCTGGCCGTGGACGGCGCGACGCCCGCGTGCCGGGCCAGCTCGCCGGCGGTCCAGGCGCGGCCGTCGAGCAGCGCGGTGCAGAACGCGGCGCGGGTGGGGTCGGCGAGCAGGGCGGCGAAGGCGGCTAGCGACATGCCTCCATGGTCGCCCCGGCACGGTTCGGCGCGGGCCGAAGCGTCGTCGGGGCGGGTCCGGGCGGCGCGGGCCGACGCGTTGCGGGCGCGGGCCGAAGCGAACCGGGGCAGCACACTTCGGCGCGGGCCGAAACGAGCCGGATCCAGGATGACCGGTATGAGCGATCCCATGGCCCTGACCCGATGACGCCCGGAGGAGACCCGATGACCGCCTTCGCCGCCCTGCACCACCGCCCCGGCCGCCCGCTGCTGCTCCCGAACGCCTGGGACCACGCATCGGCGGCCGCCCTCTCCGCCGCGGGGTACACCGCGATCGGTACCACCAGCCTGGGGGTGGCGGCCGCCGCCGGCCTGCCCGACGGCGCGGCCGCCACCCGTGCGGAGACCGTACGGCTGGCCCGCCGGCTCGGCCGCGACGGGTTCCTGCTGAGCGTCGACGCCGAGTCCGGATTCAGCGACGACCCCGAAGAAGTCGCGGCCCTGGCCGTCGAGTTGGCGCAGGCCGGGGCGGTCGGCGTCAACCTGGAGGACGGCCGGGCGGACGGCACCCTGGCGCCGTCGGCCGTCCACGCGGCGAAGATCGCGGCGGTGAAGGCGGCCGCGCCGGGGCTCTTCGTGAACGCCCGCACCGACACCTACTGGGCCGGGAGCCGCGACCCCGGGCCGGAGACGGTCCGCCGCCTGGAGGCCTACCAGCGGGCGGGCGCGGACGGCGTGTTCGTCCCGGGGCTGGCCGATCCGGTGGCCATCGCGGGCCTGGTCGGCCGGCTCGCCGTCCCGCTCAACATCCTCTGGACGCCGACCGGCCCCAGCTTCGTCGAACTCGCCGCGCTGGGGGTGGCCAGGGTCAGCCTCGGTTCGCTGCTGTACCGCTCCGCGCTGGCGGCGGCGGTGGCCACGGCGGCGGCCGTCGCCGCGGGCGGTGCGGTCGGTCCGGTGCCGGGGTATGCCGAGATCCAGGCACTGAGCGGAGAGTGACGATCCGTCAGGTCACCTGGCGGGTCCGCCGGCCGACCTCGATGCCGTCCAGGATCAACCGGATGCCGTTGGCGAATCCGCTCTCCCGGCCGTCGGACATCTCCTGCGGCACCTGGGTGGTGTACACCCGGTGCAGGCGCGGGTAGTCCCTGGTGGCGTCGACGACGGCGGGCAGCAGCTGGTCCATCCACTCCTGCTCGTCCCGGCCGTGCCGCGCCAGCTCGCTCAGCCAGGCGGCCTCCACGCCGGCCGCCCCGATGGTGTAGCCGACGACGGCGCCCATCGCGTCGTTGGCCTCGGCGAGGCCGAAGCCGGACTCCTCCAGGAGGGTCAGCACCGCCTCGGACAGCCGCATCCAGCTGGGGCCGAAGTAGACCATCCCGACGTCGCCGATCACCGAGACCATCCACGGGTGGCGCAGGATGGCCGCGCGCATGCCTGCGGCGTACTCGGCGACGGCCTCGCGCCAGGCGTCCGGGCGCCGACTGCCGTCCGCGTCGAGCAGCGGGATCTCGCCGAACACCTCGTCGACGACCAGCGCGAGCAGCTCCTCCTTGTTGGCGACGTGGGTGTACATCGAGGTGGCGCCGGCGTTGAGGCGGGCGCCGAGCTTGCGCATGCTGAGGGCCTCGATGCCGTTGCCGTCCAGGATCGCGAGGGCCTCCGCGACGATCTGCCGGCGGCTGAGCGGCGGCTGCTCGCGCCGCGCGGGCTGGGGGCGGCTCCACAGGGCGCCCGGCGCATCCTTCGGCCTGGCCGTCATCCGGCCCTCCTCTCGGTCTTCGCCCGCCTGCTCGGCTCGGCTTCTCTCCGTTCAGCATAAGCCGCGCCGAACGGTGTGCGGCGTTGCGAACGGTGTGCGGCGTCCGTACAGTGTGCGGAGCGGAGCGCGCCGCACCCGTGGGGACGGGGCGCGGCGTGCCCGCGCAGACGTCCGCCCGACCCGGGGCCGGCGCGCTCACTTCGAAGGGGGATCGCGGTGGACCGTCATCCGCGGCGCTGGCTCATCCTGATCGTGCTCTGTCTCAGCAGCCTGGTGCTGGTGGTCGACAACATGGTGCTCACGGTGTCCATCCCGCAGATCGCGGAGGACCTCAAGGCCGGGGCGCAGGACATCCAGTGGATCATCGACTCCTACATCCTGGTCTTCGCGGGCCTGCTGCTCACCTCGGGCAGCCTCTCCGACCGGTTCGGCCGGCGGAAGGTGATGATCATCGGACTGGTGCTGTTCGGTGCGGCCTCCCTGGTCGCGTCCGTCGCCGACAGCCCGGGGCAGCTCATCGCCGGGCGTGTCCTGATGGGCGTCGGCGGGGCGCTGGTCATGCCGAGCACGCTCTCCATCCTGATCACCGTCTTCGACGACGAGGAACGGCCCAAGGCGATCGCCGCGTGGAGCGCGGTGGCCATGCTCGGCCTGGTCGGCGGGCCGGTGCTCGGCGGTGCGCTGATCGCGCACTTCTGGTGGGGCGCGGTCTTCCTGATCAACGTGCCGGTCGCGGTGGTCGCCATCCTCGCGGCGGCCGTGCTGATGCCGGAGTCCAAGGGGCCGTGGCGCCGGCCGGACCTGCCCGGCATGCTGCTCTCGATGGTCGGGATGACCGCGCTGGTCTGGTCGATCATCGTGCTGCCCCGGGACGGCATCACCAGCCCCGGCACGCTCGGCGCGCTCGCCGTCGCGGTGGTCTCGCTGGCCGGGTTCGGGGTGCGCCAGGTCCGGGCCGAGTCGCCGATGGTCCCGCTCAAGCTGTTCCGCAACCGGGTGTTCACCGGAGCCAGCTTCTCGCTCGTCCTGCTGGCCTTCGCGACCGGCGGCCTGATGCTGGTCCTCACCCAGTACCTGCAGTTCGTGCTGGAGTTCTCGCCCACCGACACCGGCCTGGCGTTCATCCCGCTGGCCGTCGCCTCGCTGGTGTTCAACGCGCTCGGCGCCGCCCTCGGCAAGAAGGTCGCCCCGCGGGTGATGGTCTCGGCCGGCATGCTGGTCATGGCGGCCGGGTTCGGGCTGCTGGCCACGCTCTCGGTCGGCGACGGATTCACCAAGGTCGCCCTGGCCATGCTGGTGCTGGGCGTCGGCTCCGGCGTCGGGATGCCGGCCGCGGCCAACGCGCTGATGGGCGCGATCCCGGCCGAGCACGCCGGCGTCGGCTCCGCGCTCAACGACACCATCCAGCAGTCCGGTTCCGCGCTGGGCGTGGCCATCCTCGGCACCGTCCTGTCCAGCACCTACACCGGCGCGATGCCCGCCGACGCGCCCGCCGCCGGGAGGCACGCGATCACGGACGCGCTGGCCCTCTCCACGAGCACCGGGGACGGTGGCCTGGCCGCCGCCGCCCGCGACGCCTTCAGCACCGCGACCTCCGTCACCTTCACGGCGGGCGGGATCTCCGTCCTGGCGGCCGCGGCGCTGACCCTGGTGCTGATGCGGGACGGCCGCAAGCCCGGCCCGACCGGGACCGGGAGTGCGGCCGGGGCGGCGGAGCCGGCCGGGCAGGTGGCGGGCTGAGCCTGTCGGGAGCGGGCCCGGGTACCGGCGGCGACGCCGGCGCCCGGGCCCGTAGCCTTTGTCCCATGGCCCCTGAACGCGCCGTGCTCCCCGCGTACGCGGAGCGGGCGTCCCGGCTGCCGGGAGCGGTCGTGTGGACGCGTCGGGCCATCGGGCGTACGGGTGGCGGCGAGGCCGGCCTCGTGCTGCCCGACGGCTGCATGGACCTGCTCTGGACCGAGGGCCGGCTGCTCGTCGCCGGGCCGGACACCCACGCCTTCCGCCCCGGGCCGGGACTGCTCGGACCCTGGGCGGGCGTCCGCCTGCCGCCCGGTGCCGCTCCCGCCCTGCTCGGCGTGCCGGCGCACGAACTGCGCGACCAGCGGGTCGAGTTGGCGGACCTGTGGCCCGGCGCCGAGGTGCGCCGCCGCACCGGGCGGATCGACGCGGCACCCGATTCGGCCGTCGCCCTGGAGGACCTCGCGCTGCGCCTGGCGGCCGACGCGCGGCCCGTGGACCCGCTCGTCCGGGCGGTTGCCGACGCCCTGGCGGCCGGCCGTTCCGTCGCGGCGACCGCCGAGTCGGTCGGCCTCGGCGCCCGGCAGCTGCACCGCCGCTCGCTGACCGCCTTCGGCTACGGGCCCAAGACCCTCGCCCGGATCCTCCGGCTGCAGCGCGCCCTCGCGCTGGCCCGCTCCGGCGTCCCCCTGGCCGAGACGGCGGCCCGGACGGGCTACGCCGACCAGGCTCATCTGGCGCGTGATGTAAGGGAGTTGGCGGGAATCCCGCTGACCTCGCTGCTGCCCCGCTGACTCAGCCGGCGGTGCCCGGCAGCGGCGCGAACAGGTCGACGCCGTTGCCGTCCGGATCGTGCACCACGGCGTACCGCTGGCCCCAGAAGGCGTCCCAGGGCTTCAACTCCCCGTGGTGCCCGGCGCCGACCAGGTCCTCGTACACCGCGTCCACCTGCGCGGGGTCCTCGCACCGGAAGGCCAGGGACACCCGCCCGCCACCCGTCGGCGGCCGCCAGGCCGGGTGGAACGAGCGGATGGTGGACTCGGGGTCGAGGGCCAGGCGCAGCCCGCCCGGCAGCTCGGCCTCGACGTGCGGCTCCCGCTCGGCCCCGTCGGGAAACGCGAGCCCGAGCCGCCGGTAGAAGGCGATCGAGGCGGCCAGGTCGGAGACGGCGAGGCCCACGACGGCGAACTGCGGTGCTGGTGTGCTGTTCATGCCCGCCACGGTAGGCGGCGCCCGAACGCCTCGTCTTGAACGAATCGGACACCCCGGCCGGTCACCACGGTCACCACTTCGATCTGACCGGTTCCAGGCGCAGTTGCTGCGGAGCGGTGTGCAGCCGGGGCGGCAGCTCATCGGCCCAGGGCAGGGCGGGTGCCGCGGCGCCGGCGGTGAACCAGAGGAGGACGTCCTCGCCGGTGCGGACCGGCAGGGCCGGGAAGTTGTTCTCGGCATGCTCGGTGCGGTGGACGCCGAGTGGCGGCAGGTCGGCGGCGGCCAGCGCGGGGCGTACGTGCCGCGCGAAGTACTCGGCGAAATCCGGCTGCCTCGGGTGACAGATGGTGAGGGTGACCGCCTCGGCGTCCGGTGGCGGGGTGAAGCCGGGGCCGTCGAGCAGCAGGACGTCGTCCGAGTCGAGCATGGTGGCGTTGGCCTCGTCCCGGTGGGCCTTCCAGACCGGACCGTAGTAGAACGCGCTCAGCGCGCGGGCGCGGGCCGCCATGTCGGGGAAGGCCCGCAGCCAGACGAAGCGATCCGGGTCGTCCACGTCGAGGAAACGGCCGCCGAGCGTGATGCCGACGGACTCCTGTCCGGCGACGAGCTCCCGCTCGAACAGGGAGACCAGGGTGTCCCGCGCTCCGGGGTGGAGGGTGTACTGACGCAGTTCGACGATGCTCATGCTTCCGCTCCCCGGACACGGCTGAGGTCCATCACCCAGTTGCGCTCCCAGCTGCGACCGCCGTCCGCCGAGAACTCCTGCTCCCAACGGGCCGTGTCGTGGCCGAGCCGGAGCCAGGTGAAGTGGACCCGGATGGCGCGACCCCCGTACGCGTCATCCCCGTGGAAATCACCGCGGTCTCCCGTGAACGAGCCCGTCACCGGCGGGTCGAGCCGGCCGCTGCGGCTGTCCGACCAGTGAATGGCCCACTGCTTCCGCTCCGGGTCGTACAGACGCAGCGTCACGCCCTGGTAGCCGAGCGTCGGGAAGGTGATCTCGTCGATGTTTCCGGCGCCACCGAACAGCGGGCGCACGGACGCCCGACCGGGGAACTCCTGCCAGTCGTCGCTCCGGTCGGACAGCGGCTCGGCGAGGCGGCGGTTGGCCACGTCCCAGACGCCGTGAAGGAAGTCGAAGTCGTCCATGCGGTGGAGAGTAGGAGTACTTCACTGACATCTCCTGTCAGGTGAGTGAGAAGCCCCGGCGGATACTTGCCGTCATGCGTGCCGACCGGTTGATCTCCCTGTTGCTGCTGTTGCAGACCCGTGGACGGATGACCGCGCAACAGCTCGCCGAGGAGCTGGAGGTTTCCGTGCGGACGGTCTACCGGGACGTGGAGGCGCTCGGTACGGCCGGCATCCCGCTGTTCGGGGAGGCGGGGCACGCGGGTGGGTACCGGCTGCTCGACGGGTACCGGACCCGGCTGACCGGGCTGACGGCGGACGAGGCACAGGCGGCGTTCCTGGCCGCGCTGCCCGGGCCGGCGGCCGAGTTGGGTCTCGGCGAGGTGTTGGCGGCCGCTCAGCTGAAGCTGCGGGCCGCGTTGCCGGCCGAACTGCGCGAACGCGCGGGGCGGATCCAGGAACGCTTCCTCCTGGACGCGCCCGGCTGGTACGGGAACGGCGACGAGACGCCGCACCTGCCGGCGGTGGCGGCGGCGGTGTGGGGGCGACGGGTGATCTCGGTTCGCTACCGCCGGTGGACGGCGCCGGAGGAGGTCGAGCGGCGGCTGGAGCCGTACGGGCTGGTGCTCAAGGCCGGGAGGTGGTACCTGGTGGCGGCGAGCGGGGGCGACCCGCGCACCTACCGGGTCGACAAGATCCTCGAACTGCGGCTGCTGGACGAGGAGTTCTCGGCGCCGCCGGGCTTCGATCTGGTCGCGCACTGGCAGGCGCAGCTGTCCGACTTCCACGCGCGACTGCACACCGGAGAGGCGGTGGTGCGCTTGTCGCCGCGCGGGGTCGGTCGGGTGCGGGAGCAGCTCGGGCACGCGGTTGCCGATGCGGTCGCCACCACCGGCGCCCTGGACGCCGACGGCTGGACGGTGGCGACCGTCCCCATCGAGTCGATCGACCACGCCCACGGCGAGTTCCTCAAGCTGGGCACCGACCTGGAAGTCCGCCAACCCCAGTCCCTGCGAGCCCGGATCGCCACCACCGTCCGCACCCTCGCGGCTCGCTATGCCTGAGGCCCACCGGCGGGTGGCGGGGTGTCACGAGTGGCTACGGGCCGGTTCCGGCGCGTGCTGCGACGTCTGGTCCCGGCGGGGAAGCAGGAGCGGGGTGGCCAGGATGAGCAGTCCCGCGACCGTGAGGGCGGTGCGTGGGCCGGTGACGTCGGCGAGCAGCCCGCCGAGCGCGGTGAAGACGGCGATGGACGCCTGCTGGCCGATCGACCAGGCAGAGAGGGTGCGGGCGACGAGGTGCGTGGGCGTGCGTTCGAGCCGGTAGGAGGCGAGCACCGGGGTGTACAGGCTCATGTTGACGATGATCGCCAGCTCGACGGCCATCACGGTGACGAGGCCGACCACGCCGGGACGGACGAGGGCCAGGCCGATCAGCCAGACGGCGCGCAGGGTGCCGACGGTCCGGAAGACCCGGTGCCGGCCGTAGCGGTCCACGACCCGGGGGGCCAGCCGGGAGCCGATGAGTCCGCCGAGACAGGGGGCGGCGAACGCGAGGCCGTACTGCCACGCCGGGAAGCCGAGCTGGCGGAGCAGGAGCACGGCCAGCAGCGGCTCGGTGGCCATGATCAGACCGGAGACGACCATGTTGTTGAGGTAGAGCGCCCGCAGGCCGGGATCGCCCAGGATGTGCCGCCAGCCGTCGAGCAACGCGTCTGCCCGTACCGGGCCCTTGCCGGTCGGTTGCGGCGCTTCCTCCCGGCCGCGGATCGCGGTGATGCCCAGCGCGGAGAGCAGGTAGCTGAGCCCGTCGGCCACCACGGTGGTGACCGGCCCGAACAGTCCGATCGCCGCCCCGCCCAGCGGTGGCCCGACCGCGGTGGAGCTCCAGTTCGTGGACTCGAACCGCGCGTTGGCGACGAGCAGGTCGTCCGGCCGGACGAGGTCCTTGAGATATGCGCCGCTGGCCGCGTTGAACGCGATCTTGGCCGCGGCGACCACGGCCGAGATCACGAGCAGTTGGACGAAACCTAGCCGACCGAGGGCATAGGCGACCGGGATCGTCGCCGTGGCGGCGAACCGGGTCAGGTCCATCACGATCATGACCGGGCGCTTGCGCCGGAAGTCCACCCACGGCGCGAGCGGCACCGCGATCAGCGCGCCCACCGCGGGCCCCACGGCGGACAGCGCGGACACCTCGGCGGGGCCGGCGTGCAACACCAGCACGGCGATCAGCGGCAATGCCCCGAACCCCAGCCCGGACCCGTACGCGCTCACCGCGTACGCCGCCCACAGCCAGCCGAACTGCCGGCCCAACGGCCTTCTGCCCACCATGCTCAGCGCTCCCACCCGTACAAACCGACGTTGACCGGTGAGAGCTAATCGAGCAGCGCAACAGCGGGTCAAACAACCACACTGCCGAACAGGCACAACCATCCGTTGTTCACTAAGGTGGATCGGCGTGGACCTCGAAGCAGTGCGCACCTTCGTCGCCGTCGTGGAAGCGGGCCAGTTCCAGAAGGCCGCCACCGACCTGTCGATCACCCAGCAGGCCGTCTCCAAACGCATGGCCACGCTGGAACGCGACCTCGGCGTGCGGCTGTTCACCCGCGCCCCCCGAGGTGCCGAGCTCACCATCGACGGGCAGGCGTTCCTGCCCCACGCCTGCGAGCTGCTGCGGGTCGCCGAGCGCGCGGTCACGTCCGTGCGCCCCGGCCGCCGTCCGCTGCGCGTCGACGTGATCGCCTCGCGCGGCGCGCAGTCGGGCCTGATGCGCGGCTTCCACCGCGCGCACCCCGAGATCGACCTCGACGTGGTGATGCTGTTCGACATCGAGACGGCCGTCACCGCCGTCCGCTCCGCTGCGATCGACGCGTCCTTCCGCGCCGTCGCCGCGCCCGGCCGGCCCCTGCCCGAGGAGATCGAGTCCGTCCGGGTGCTCGACGAACCGCTCCAGCTCCTCACCGGCCCCGCCCACGCGCTGGCGGGCGCCCGGTCGGTGACCGTCGCCGAACTGGTCGGGCACCGGATCTGGATGCCCGGCATCGTCCCCGGCACCGAGTGGGGCGCCTACTACGACGACCTCGTCGCCGAGTTCGGCCTCACCATCGAGGCGACCGGGCCCGACTTCGGCTCCGACGCGCTCCTCGACACCATCGCCGACACCCCGGCCCTGGCCACCCTCATGGGCGAGCACACCCGCCTCATCTGGCCCGCCGACCACGGCCTGCGCCGCATCCCGGTGACCGACCCGACGCCCGTCTACCCGCACTCGCTCCTCTGGCACCGCGACAACCCCCACCCGGCGCTGACCACCCTCCGCGCCCACCTCGCCGCCACAGCGGCCGGCCACGACGCCGCCGGAACCTGGACACCGGACTGGGTGATCCCGCGCTGAAGCCGCCACACCCGGCTGCGCGCCGACGGCTTCGACGTCCGGGTTCCCTCCCGACGGGCGCCCTCCCGCCGCTCGCCGCGCCCTTCGGCTGGTGGTGGTGCCCCTGCCGGATCCGGGGCCGGACTCCGTTACCGGGTCGGGCGGCTCGCGGCCAGCAGGTCGTGCAGAAGCGGCAGCAGTTCCCCGGGTTCGGCCTCGGCGAGTTCGCCGAAGGCCCCGCTGGATCGAGCCAGGATGATCCCTGCGAAGGCTGCCGCCGCGAGTTCGGCCCGCAACTGTGGACGGTCCACCTGCTCGGCGGCGAAGCGGTCGCGCAGCGGCTCCACCAACCGTTCGTGGAGGTAGGTGCGGGCGGCCTGCTGCACCTCGGTCCTGTCGCCGGGCAGTACCGCGGCCTGGAAGGAGGGGCCGGGGCCGCGTTGGGAGAAACGCTCCAGCAGACCGCGCAAGCGGTCCTCCTCCAGGAGGTCGGCAGGTACGGAGTCGCCCAGCTCGACGCGGACGGTGGCCAGGTAGAGCTGGGTCTTGCCGCCGAAGTACCGGGCGATCAACGCCGGGTCCACACCGGCCCGTTCACCGATCTCCCGGGTGGTGGTGCGCTCGAAACCGCGATCCGCGAAGAGTTCCATCGCCGCCCGGATCAGGAGCTCCCGGCTGCGGGCGGCGTCCCGGCGCCGGGGTGCCCCCGGCTCCGGCCGATCGCCGCCAGGGGTGGTGGGGTCGGTCCCGGGGGCGGCCTCGGTCACCGCTCGGCCCCGGCCCGCAGGACGGGCACCTCGCCCTCGCCGGCCACGCCGTCGGCGATGCTCTCGTCCACCATCAGCTCCTCGTCCACGCACGCATCCCTGCGGGAGGCGGTCACGGCACTGAGCCGCGGCAGGACGATCGTAACCAGCCCGATCACCACCCACACCGCGCAGCCGATCAGCGCCGCGTCCCGGTAACCACCGTCAGTGGGCAGTTGCCGTCCGGGCTCGGTGTGCGCCTGGAGCACGGCGCCGCACAGCGCGCTGCCGGTGGAGTAGCCGACGTAGCGCAGCACCTGGTTGAAGCTGACCGCGCTGCCGACCTCGCGGGCGGGCACCGCGTTGACGATCAACCCCGGCATCACGGCGAAGGTGCAGCCGACCCCGAGTCCGGCGATCCCCATCACGACCAGGAGCTCCCACAAGTGGTCGCGGGCGAACAGGAAGAACAGCATCGAGACCAGCGAGATCGCACAACCCAGCGGCAGCACCAGGGCGGACGAGGTGCGCCGGGCGAGGACCGGGACCACCTTGCTGGACAGCAGGCTGAGCGCCGAGAACGGCAGCAGCACGAGGCCGGCGACCACGACCGAGGCGCCCAGGCCGTAGCCGGTGCCGGCCGGGGTCTGGACGTAGCGGATCACCAGCGACATCAGCAGGTACATCCCGACGCCCGCGACCAGGCCGGCCACGTCCGCGGTCAGCACGACGGGGTTGGTCAGGCTGCGCAGGTCGACCAGCGGGTGGGCGGTGCGCAGTTCGTGCCATATCCAGGTGATCAGCAGCAGGAGGGAGCCGGCGGCCACCGTCCACAGGCGGGCGCCGGCCCAGCCCCAGGTCTCGCCCTCGCTGAGCACCAGCAGCAGTCCGACCAGCGCCAGGCCGAGCAGCACCGCGCCGAGCGCGTCCAGCGGGCGCCGTTCACGGTCCGTGGTCGGCGGCAGGACCAAGGCGGCCAGCACCAGGGCCAGGGCGCTGATCACGGCGCCGAACCAGAAGCCCGCGTGGATGCCGAAGGATTCGGCGATCAGGCCGGTGATCGGGTAGCCGAGGCCGACCCCGGCGACGGTGGTGATGGAGAGCAGCGCGACCGCCGAGCGGGAGGCCGCGGCGGGCAGGCCGTCCCGCGCGGTGGCGATGGCCAGCGGGGTCAGTCCGAGCCCGACACCCTGCAGCGCGCGTCCCGCGAGCAGCCAGCCGAAGCCGAGCGGCAGTGCGGCCAGCACGCTCCCGAGGACCACTACCGCGGCCGCGGTGAGCGTGACGGTACGCCGGTCCGGGCCGTCGCCCAGACGACCCAGCACCGGAGTGGTGAGGGCCCCGACCAGCATGGTGATGGTCAGCGACCACTGCGCCTCGGAGAGCGACACGTGGTCGACGGCCGCGATGGTCGGGATCATCGGCGCACCGAGGCTGCTGATCACCGCCACCACGGCGCTGAGGAACACCAGGACGGGCACCAGAGCCCGCTCACGTCGGCTGGGGCTCTCCATGGACGCGCCTTCCCTTGCCGGAGATCGATTGCCTGAACGGAGACCGCACGCCGCACCCGCCGTCCGGGCATCCCGGGGCATGCGCGCAGCACACGATGTCATCAGTTGATGTCTTCAGATGATGACATACGCCGGCCGCCGGACAGAAGGCCGCATCGACAGGAGGACGGAAGGAAGAGCGTGATCTGCAGCTCGGGGAACGACGAAGGCCCGGCGGGCGACCGGGGGCGCAATGCACTGCCGTCGGGCGTAATGGAAGGACCCGCCCCGGCGAACTGCGCCGGAGTGTCGGGGCCGATCGAGCCGGTGCCGAGTGCCGCGACCGGAGGAGGACGGCGGTGAGCGAGGATGAGCGGTGAGCGGTCGTCCGGCGCAGCGGGGCCGGACCGGTCGGAGGGTCGCGGCGAACGTCTGCTGGGCGCGCTGCTTGATCGGGCCCATGAGCTGCCGCCCCAGCTGATCGCCCCGCTGGTCGCCGACGTGGTGCGCGGGCTCGGCGGCCGTGACCCGGCGCTCCTGCTGCAGGACTACGGCCAGCTGGTGCTGGCGCCGCTGTCGGGGCGGGGGTTGGCAGCCGGGAAGCCGGTGCCGATCGACGGCTCCCCCGCGGGTGCGGCCTTCCTGCGCGGTGCCCCCGTCGAGGAACCGCAGGCCGACGGGGTGCGGGTGTACCTGCCGTTGCTGGACGGCGGCGACGAGGTGGGGATACTGGCCCTCACGCTGGATGCCGTCGATGACGAGGACCGGCGGCTGTTGCGGCGCCTCGCCACCCTGGCCGCCGACTTGCTGGTCACCAAGAGCGGCTACACCGACCGGATCTTCCAGGCCCGGCGCCTCGAACGGATGAGCGTGGCCGCCGAGATCCAGTGGTCGCTGCTGCCGCCGCTGTCGATGACCGTCCACCGGGTCGCCGTGGCCGGCGTCCTCGAACCCGCCTACCAGGTGGCCGGCGACAGCTTCGACTACGCGCTCAACGACGACCTCCTGCACGTGGCCACGATCGACGCCATGGGCCACGGGCTCGACGCCGCGACCATGGCGACCGTCGCCATCGGCGCGTACCGGCACGCCCGGCGCGCCGACATCGGACTGGCCGAGATCTACGCGTTCATGGACCGGGCCATCGCCGAGCAGTTCGGGCCGGACCACTTCGTCACCGCGCAGATGATGCGCCTGGACACCCTGACCGGCCACCTGCAGTGGGTCAACGCCGGCCATCCCCAGCCGCTGCTGATCCGCGACCACGTCGTCGTCGAGCGGCTGGAGAGCGAGACCACCCTGCCGGTCGGTTTCGGCGGCGAAGAGCCGGTGATCAGCGAGCGGGCACTGCGGCACGGTGACCGGGTCCTGTGCTTCACCGACGGCCTGGTCGAGGAGCGCGAGCCCGGCGGGGAGCAGTTCGGGGAGGAGCAGCTCATCGACTGGGTCAACCGTGTCGAGCGCTCGCAGGCCGGGGTGCGGGCCGTGGTGCGCGCGCTCTCCCACGTCCTGAAGGAGAAGCGGGGCGGGCGCACGAGCGACGACGCCACCCTGTTCCTGATCGAGTGGCGCTGAGCGGGCCGGCACCCCGCGCCGGCACCCCGCGCAGGCTCTCCTGACCGGCCGGGTCGGCGCGGTGTGGCCGGAGTACCGTGGGGGTACCGGGGCGGCCCGGCCGCCGTTCCCCAGCGGTCGGCCCCCGCTCGGTGGGGCTGGCGTCCACGGACAGGTGGCGAGCCGTGTCGGACGAAACCGGTGCTGAGCTCCCGGGCCTTCTGAGGGCCGGGCCTGGGCCCTCTCTTCCGGGCCGGGCTCCTCGGGTGGACAGGAAGGCGGGGCAGCGAGATGTCCGTCTACGTGAAGCTCTCGGCCGACGCCCGGGCGCCGGAGGAGCCCTCGAAGGGGCCGCTGGACATGCAGTACGAGGATGGTGCGGACGGCGTCACCTTCGAGTACGACCTGCATCCGAGCGGTGCGCTGCGCGTCCTGCGGGTCTTCGAGGACACGCCGTACCGGATCGAGGTCTGCTTCGGCCCCGGGGCGTGGCTCCAGGTCGTGGGCAGCTACCTGCGAAGCGGCGCCGAGTACTGACGGCGATCCGGTCCGGACGAACCGAGGGCCCTCGGCGGCCGCTGCCCGGCTGCTCGGCGGCGGCCGGGCGGAGTCCACCGGTCGCGGTCGATCCGCCCCGCCCATACCGTCGTGTCCGGGGCGGGAACGTCGGCACGGGAGGCCAGGATGCGGCACTACCGATGGGTTCTGGAGACGCAGGACGACGAGGGCCGCTGGTCCCGGCAGGACGGCGCTCCCATGCAGGATCCGCTGGAGTACGACGGGCCGCCCCAGCGGGCGGCCAACCACCTGCGGGACGTGTTCGTGCGCACGCTCTCCCGGCCCGCGCCCGGTCCCCGGGCGATCAGGATCCGCCTCTGGGACGGGGCCGATGCCGCTGGCCGGCCCCAGGCCGAGGCCGAGTGGTCACGCGAGTGACACACCCGGCTCCGCGGCCGTGGCGGGCGTCGCCCGTCCCGCCGACTCCGCGGGTACCGGCCAGGAGGCGGCCCGGCTGCGGGCGACGTCCGCCCGCCTGCCGGCCTCACCGGCGCCGCCGGAGGGAGAGGCGGCCGACGGCAGGAAGTCCGAACGAGACTCCGGGTCTGCCGCGCCGCCGCCCGTCCACGGCGGAGGGACGAGGGCGGCAGCTCAGACACGCCCGTAGCGTTCCGCCTGGTCGGCGAACTCCCGGGCCATCTCCTCGGAAACGGTCGGACGGGTGCGGTGGATGGCGTCCAGGTAGTCCTGGGTGCCGGGTTGGGTCCGCTCCCCCGTGTCGAGGGTGCGTTCGAAGGCGTTCTGGGCGACCGCCATGGCGACCTGCCTGATGTCGGCGGGAGTGAAGCCCTCGCTGGCCTCGGCGAGGGCCGCCGTGTCGGCGGCGGTACCCGTTTTCGCCGTGTAGCCGGCCCACAGCGCCTCGCGGGCCGCGGAGTCGGGCGGCCCGACCGGCAGGACGTAGTCGAACCGGCCGTGGCGCAGGAACGCCGGGTCCAGGGCGGCCACCGAGTTGGTGGCGCAGACGAGGAGCCGGCCGTCGCGGTCACGGAACCGCACGATGGACTTGAGGAGTTCGTTGACCACGCCGACCGACGCGGGGGCGGCGAGGCTCCGCGTACCGGCGACCTCCTCGACCTCGTCGATGAACAGCAGCACGTGGTCGAGCTGTGCCACCTCCTCGAAGCGGCGGCCGAGTCCGGTGGCCAGCCCGTCCTCGGACGCGAGCCGGGAGGGGAAGAGTTCGATGAACGGCCAGCCGAGCCGACCGGCCACGGCCTTGGCGAACGTGCTCTTGCCCGTGCCCGGCGGACCGAACAGCACGACCGCGCGGGGCGGTTCCACTCCGTGGGCGTCCGCCAGCTCGGGGTTCGCCAGGGGCAGCACCAGCCGCCGTTCGATGAGCCGCTTCTCGTCGGCCATGCCCGTGAGCCGCTCCCAGAGGCGGGCGTCGGGCATGACCGCGCCCAGCATCGCCAGGACCGTCGGGCCCTGGGCGCTGACGACCTCCGACTTCTCGAAGTACGTCAGCCCCCGGTGGGGGTGGAATCCGGAGTTGACCAGCGCGGTGGCGCCGGTCTCCTCCTCGGGCAGCACCGCTGCGACGGTCCTGGCGCCGGCGTCCCGCAGACGGTGCTCCAGTGCGGACAGCAGGGCGGTGCCGATGCCCAGGTTCCGCCAGCCGGGGTGCAGGGCGATGCGCAGCACCCATGCCCGATCCCCGTCCACTCGGCCCACCGCCGCGCCCACGAGACGTCCGTCGGCCATCACGACCACGCTCGGATCACGTGCCTGCAACGCGGCGACCACGTCGGAGAGGCGGAAGACGGCGGCGCGATCCGTGGTGGTGCTGTCCGCGTCGAGCCGGACCACCGCTTCGAGGTCGTCCGGGGTGAAGTCCCGGACATGCCATACAGCCATGCGTCACTCTCGAACGTCGCGCGCTCCCGGACTTCCATCATCGGCCGACCCCGGTGTGGCCGCCCGCCCGGACGAGCGGCCACGGCCGGTCCGCGTCGGCGTCACGCCTGGCGGGCGTCGGTGATCTGGGCAGGGATGGCGCCGAGCCACCAAGTGGGGTTGGCGGTGCCGTCGGTGGTGCGGCCGTCGCTGTGCACGTAGTGGCGCACGTCGCGGCCGGGCTCGTGGAACGCGCCGTTCAGGGCGCGCTCGATCCACTCGGCGCCGAAGCGGAACACCTCGGCGGCGGCCCCGCCCAGTGGGTGGAACTCGTTCTCGTAGACGCGGATCTCCTTGGGTGCGCGGATCCGCTCGTAGTTGGCCAGGGCCTGCTCCAGCTGGGTGAGCTCGTCGAACTCGCCGATGCCGTACAGGACCGGGCAGGTGATCTCCTGGACGAGGTCGCCGAGCGGCATGCGGTCGACCAGCTCGCGGTCGAAGGCGTCCTCGTCGGTGTAGCCGGCCATGAACATGTAGTTGTTCTTGAAGGTCGGCTGGGCCCGCTCGAAGATCGTCCGGAAGTCGCCGGTGACTGCCTCGAAGGCGGCCAGCGCGGCGAGCCGGCGGTCGGTGGCCGCGGCGCGCGAACCCCAGTAGCCGCTCATCGAGATGCCGAACATGCCGATCCGGGCCGGGTCGACCTCCGGGAGCGAGGCCAGGTGGTCGAGGTAGCGGCTGATCGCCCGCTCGTAGTTGGTGAGGTCGACGGTGAGCCCGTTGGCCCGGCTCTCGCCCTGGCCCGGGCCCTCGATGGAGAGGGCGACGATCCCGCGCGAGGTGTAGTACCGCTCGGCCGCATAGATGTAGTCCTCCTTGATCATGTCCATCCCCGGCCCGAGGATCACCGCAGGGGCGTTCTGCACCTCGCCGGCCGGCAGGTGCAGCAGCCCGAAGATCTGGCTGCCCTCGAAGTCCAGGGCCACCCGGCGGACCCGGTTGTCGCGCAGTGCGCCCAAGCGCTCCACGCAGTGGTTGGCGTGCTCGCGAAAGGCGAGCTTGCGCGGGTCGGTGGCGTCGAAGACGGAGTACTGGGCGCGGCCCCACATCACCGCGGCGCGCACGTACAGGTCGGCGGCGGTCTGGGCGAAGCCGCCCCGCTCGTGGTGGGCGGCGCGCTCCTCGGCCTGGCCGGCCACGGTGGCCCAGGCCTTGGGGAGCATCGCGCCGCTCTTCACCAGCTCGAAGACCTTGTCGAAGTCGGTGTGGTCGTGGCCGAGCTGCTCCAGGGTGCCCTTGGCCTGGGGGTGCAGGGCGTCGAAACCGCCCTGGGCGAGGGCGATGTCCAGGGCCCAGCTCTGGCCGGTCGAACGAACAGTCATCACGGATGTCCTCTCTCGATGGGGTGCTCGGCAGCTGCTTCCGCATTGCCTAAGTACTTATCTATTAAGTACTTAGGTTAAAGTGCTGTCAACTCATCCATCGACCCGCGCCACGGAGGCCGCCTCATGTCCGAGTCACAGCCATCCCCCACGCGCGATGAGGCTCTCGACCAGCTCGCTCGCGCCGCCTACCGCCTCAGTGCCGCCGACTCCCGCCTACGCGGACGCGCAACCCGCACCCCCGGCGCGCTTTCCCTCACCCACGCACGGGCACTGCGCGTCCTGGTCGAGATGGGCCCGCTGCCGATCGGCCAGCTGGCCGCCGCCACCGAGACCACCGGCGCCGCCACCACTCAGCTGGTCAACGGCCTCGCCGCGGCCGGCTACGTCACCCGTGAACGCCCTGCGGGTGACAAGCGATCGGTCCTGGTCACCCTCACCGACGCGGGCCGGCGCCGCCACCACGAACGTCAGGCCGTCCTGGCCCGGGCGCTCGACACTGCACTCGCGCATCACGATGCCGTTGACCTGGGCATCGCGACCGATGTGCTGCGGCAGCTGGCCGCCGTCTATGACCGGCTGTGACCACGGTGCCGCCGGGCCGGGC
Organism: Kitasatospora sp. NPDC087314; assembly: GCF_044744365.1. Taxonomy (NCBI): domain Bacteria; kingdom Bacillati; phylum Actinomycetota; class Actinomycetes; order Kitasatosporales; family Streptomycetaceae; genus Kitasatospora; species Kitasatospora sp. NPDC087314. The sequence continues at coordinate 79,502 of NZ_JBIUYE010000003.1, read as the reverse complement.
CCGGCGATTGTTCGCGCGCACGGCGGCCCCGATCGGGGACACGGCTCCGAGGGCGAGTGCGCCGAGCAGTTCCGCCTCCCGGATCAGGGTGGCGAACGGTCCGGTGTCCTGGGGGAGTTCGTCGGCGAGCGGGCGGAGCCACGCGAGCAGCGCCCCCAGCTCGGCCGGGGTCGTCGCGCCTTCGCCGGCCGGGAGCTGTGGCGCGGCGGTGAGCAGCCCGTGCCGGGCCTGGACGCAGCCTCCGCAGGGCGGTGCCCCGGCGAGGACGGGCAGCGCCTTCCCGTCCACGCGTTCCGCAGCGGCGCCGCCATGTGCAGCAGGCCGTTGCCGGCCGGTCAGAGCCGGGGAACGACGAAGACCCGGACCGCTGAGCGGGTCCGGGCCTTCTGTCGGCGGAGGATGCGAGATTCGAACTCGTGAGGGGTTGCCCCCAACACGCTTTCCAACTGTACGTCTGGATGTCCGGCTGGATCCATAGGTGTTCTGACCTGCGGTGGAGTCGCTTGCCCGCCGGGCTTCGGACTGCGCTGGACGGGGGTGAACGCAACCAGAACTGCAACCAGAGTGCCGCCCTGTCTCACCATCTCACGGCGCGTCATCACGGGACCCGGGCTCTCCTCCACTCTCCCGATCACGGACGGGCCCGAGCATGATTCACTTGCCGCTCTCTGGCCCATACCACTGGAGGGCCTGGCCGGTGACGTTCGCGATGCAGTCGAAGTCGCGGTCTCGGTGGAGGAGTGTCAGGCCCTGTAGTTCGGCCGTGGCGGCGACGATCAAGTCGACGGCTCCGGCGCTGCGGTGCTGATCTCGCCTGGTCAGCAGCTCCTGGACTTGCCAGGCGCGGTCGTAGGCACGGTCATCGACCGGCACCCAGCCGAACAGCAACCGCATGTCCTCGATCCCCCGAGCGCGGTCGGCTGCTGTCCGTGCGCTGTAGAAGAACTCAAGTTCTGTGATGGGGCAGGTTGCGATCAGGCCCGCCGCTGCGGCCTGGTCCCAGCCGTACTGCTCGGCGTCGCCGCGCATGAAACGCGCGAGCGCGCTGGTGTCGATCAGGAATTGCGCCGCGTTCACCGGCGGTAGTTCCTCTTGTCATCGAAGATCTCAAGGTCGAAGCCCCCCGTATCCGCCGCGGCGCGAAGCCTTGCAAGCGCGAGCGCTCGCCGCCTGTTCTCCAGCACCTCGCGAAGAGCGGTGTTGACCGTCTCCTTCTTGGTGCTGGTGCCGAGAGCCTGTGCCACGTCGGCGAGCAGCTCGTCATCAAGATCGATCACGGTCCGACTCATGCGATGCACCTCCTGATATCAACTCGTACATCAAGTATATCGCTCTATGTATCGACGGGGGGGGGCGCGTTCCCGGCGGTGCCTGGTGCTGCCGCTGGTCCGCCCTGTCGTCGGAGTGAGCGAAGGGATGGCCCTTTGGGAGCGTCCGCATACGTCCTGACCTGTGGCGGAGCGGCGCGTCTGATGAGGCTCGTACGGGGCCGGACGGGGGGTGAATGCAACCAGAACCGCAACCGGGGTCGGATCGGGCGCCCTGGCAATGCGGCTACCGATGACGAAGCTGCGGCTTGGGTGGAGTCATCGTTCCGCTCCGCCCTCCAGGTTGTGGGTCATCCGTTCCAGGACGGTGACGGCGATCCGGTACTCCTCGCGCGTGATGCCGGCCGTCGACAGCTCGCGGAAGGCGTCGACGCGTTCGGCGACCTTGGCGAGGTGGGCGCGGCCGTCGTCGGTCAGGGTGAGGCGGCCCGGCTCCGGGCGGGCGGCCCAGCCGTCGGCGACGGCCGTCCCGATGGCGTCCGTCAGGGCGGTGGCATCGGCGTTGGCGGCCAGGACGGTCAGCACGTCGGTGTCGGTGGCCTGCGGGTCGTCCCCGACGACGTTGAGGATCTGCCAGGCGAGTCGGGTGAGGCCGAACTCGGCCAGCATGGAGTTCATGGAGGTGGTGAGGGCCTTGTCGGTGCGGTTGAGCCAGTAACCGATGGGCTTCATGCGGTGCTCCCGGGCGGGTCAGTGGTGCCGGGGTCGGGCGTTGCGGGGCAGCAGCCAGACGAGGGCACAGCAGGCAAGAGTGGCGACGGCGACCACGGCGAGGCTGTGGACGGCTGCGTTCGTGGAGCCGCCGGGGGTGTGGAAGTAGACGGTGGTGATGGCTGCGGCGCCGATGCTGTTGGCGAGTTGCGCGACGGCGGAGAGGGAACCGCTGGCGCTGCCCGACTCCTTCGGGCCGACGCCGCCGAGGGTGACCTCGTAGACGGTGCCGAAGCAGGTGCCGAGGCCGAGGCCGGTGACGAGGACCGGGGCGACGAGCATCCCTGCTGTCGGGGTGGTGGCCTGGATCAGGACAAGCAGCGACAGCGTCCCGGCCAGCGTGAGCAGCAACCCGACGAGGATGAGCGTTCGGCCGAGGCGGGCCATCAGACGGTGCGCGGCGATCGAGGCGAGGATGATGCCGGCGGCGATCGGGGCGAGGCCGAACGAGGCCTGGGTCGGGGTGCGGTGCAGCCCGTCCTGGAGGAAGAGGGACAGGACGAGGAGCAGGCCGGCGACCGCCGCGTAGAAGACGAGGCCAAGGATCAGTCCGGAGGTGAAGCCGCGGTTCTTCAGCAGCGAGGGTTCGATGAGCGGGCTGGCGGCGCTTCGCTGGCGCAGGCAGAACAGGGCGAGGAGCAGGGCTCCGGTGGTGAGGGAGAGGATCGGGAGGGGCGTCCAGCCGCGGCTGGAGCCGTCGATCAGGCCGTAGAGCAGGCCGAGCATCGTGGTGGCGAGCAGTCCGGAGCCCGGACCGTCGACGGTGACCGTCCGGTCGCCGCTGTCGCGGGGCAGCAGCCGCGTGGCCAGTACGATCGCGAGGCCGCCGAGCGCGATGTTGATCAGGAACATGGAGCGCCAGCCGAAGCCGTCGATGAGGAACCCGGCGAGGACCGGACCGCTGATCGCCGACAGGCCGAGGCAGGGGGCAAAGACTCCGAACGCCTTGCCGAGTTCGTGCGGGGGGAAGACCGCGCCGAGGATGCCGAAGCCCTGGGGGATCACGAGGGCGCCGAAGGCTCCCTGGAGCAGGCGGAAGCCGATGACGGAGGCGGGGTCGAAGGCCAGGCCGCAGGCGACGGACGCGAGCGTGAAGCCGGTGAGGCCGATCAGGAACAGGCGGCGGCGTCCGAACTTGTCACCGAGCCTGCCGCCGACCACCAGCAGGACGCCCATGGCCAGGGCGTAACCGGCGCCGAGCCACTGGACGAGGGCGTCGCCGCCGTTCAGATCGGTGGCGATGGTCGGGGCGGCGACGTTGGTGATCGTCGCGTCGAGGAGGTCGAGGACGGCGGCGAGGAGGACGACGGCGAGGACGGCCCAGCGGCGGCGGTCGGTCGTGGTCTGCGGGGTGGCGGGGGCCTGGGTCAAGGCCGTGGACATGGAATCCCTCGGGTGGAGGGACGGGCCTTGTGGTGTGGGCCCGTCCGGATCAGTGCTGGGTGAAGGCGGGGGCGTTCTCGTGGGCCCACTGCCGGTACGTGCGGGCGGGGCGGCCGAGGAGGGTTTCGGTGGTGTCGGCGATGGCCGCCGGACCGTGGTCGGCGGCCTCCCACAGGTCGAGCAGCGAGGAGACCATCGGCGCGGGCATGTAGTCGCCCATCTGCTGCTCGGCCTCGGCGCGGGTGATCCGCTCGACCGGGATCTCACGGCCGAGGGTGTCGGCGAGGACGGCGAGCTGCTCGCGGAAGGTGAGCGACTCGGGGCCGGTCAGGGTGACCGAGTGGCCGGTGAGGGAGGTGCCGGTCAGGGCCTCAACGGCGATGTCGGCGATGTCCTCGGGGTGGATGGGCGCGATGTGCGCGTCCGGGTAGGCGAGCTGGATCGGCATCGACCGGCCGATGAAGTAGGCCCAGCCGAGGGAGTTGCTGGCGAAGGCGTCCGGGCGCAGGAACGTGCAGGTGAGCTTGGAGGCGGCGAGGGCGCGCTCGACCTGGAGGCTGTGGCTGGCGAGCGGGTCGTTCTCGGCGTCCGGGCCGAGGACGGAGGACGAGGACAGTAGGACGACGTGCTCGACGCCGGCGGCCTCGGCGGCCTTGGCCAGCTCGTGGACGCCGGCGGGCTGGGGGTAGAGGAAGACCTGGCGGACGCCGCGGAGCGCGGCATCGAAGGTCTCGGGCCGGTCGAGGGCGAGCTCGACGGTCTCGACGCCCGTCGGGACGGTCAGTTCGGCGGGGTTGGCGCTGGCGGCGCGGACGGTGAGACCGGCGGAGTGCAGGCGGCCGATGACGGCCTGGCCGACCTTGCCGCGGGCGCCGGTGATGAGGGTGGTCATGGGAGGCTCCATTCGCTGCTTAACGACATATGCATGCTTTCATGCACACGTTTGTGAGTCAACACATGCCTTCGTGGAGTCATCCATGTCTGTACGATGGGGTCATGACGAAGCGCGAGCCGAAGACGGCGGACGAGCTGCTGGACGCCGTGGGCCCGGCCTTCGGGAAGCTGCGACGCTCCTCGCTCCTGGAGGTCGAGGACCCGATCTCCCAGAAGGACCTCAGTCGCACGCTGGTGCTCAGGATCGTCCTGGAGGCCGAGCAGAACGTCCCGGAGAACGGGCTGGCCGGGCAGCCCGGTGCCGGCGAGATCACCGTCGGCGCGGTCGCGCGGCACCTGGGCGTGGACCCGTCGGTGGCCAGCCGCATGGTCTCCGACTGCATCTCGGCCGGCTATCTGATCCGTGCGGCCTCCCAGCAGGACGGCCGCCGCACCGTCCTCCGACTGAGCCCCGACGGCCGTGAGCTGATGGCCCGCTTCGGCCGCCACCAGCGCTCGGCCTTCGAGTACATCACCGCCGACTGGACCGAGCGGGAGCGCCTGGAGTTCGCCCGCCTCATGCTCAAGTACGTCGACTCCCAGGACGCCCTCCGCCACCGACTCCCTGGTGAGGACACTCCGCGCTGAGCCGCCCCGGCGGCTCGTGCCGGTGAAATCGCGGGAATGACGAAGGCCCCGACCGCTGAGCGGTCGGGGCCTTCGATCAAGGCGGAGGATACGAGATTCGAACTCGTGAGGGGTTGCCCCCAACACGCTTTCCAATTCTGCACGCGGGTGTACGGGTGGGTCCGGAACTGTCCTGACCTGCGGCGGAGAGGTCGGTGGAGGGGCCTGTGGACGCCGCTGAACGTTGATGAATGAGCCCAAAACCGAGACCGAAACCGAGGCCGGGATGGGGTCAGGCCACGTGTGGTCCGAAGGCGACGGTGGAGGTGTCGCCGTCCAGGCCGATGTTCAGTGATGCGTCCAGTGCCTTGGCGAGGCGGGTCGGCAGGGGCAGTGTGGGGACGGTTGCGCCAACGGGCCGGCCGGCTGGACTCGCGGAGCCGACGGGATCTTCTCGCCGTCGGAGCCGCAGGGATCCCCATCTTCAGGGCGGGTCGAATCCGGGGCCTGGAATCCGCGTAGCGGTGTGTCATCGTGGGGGTAGGGCGCGACGGCGCGGTCGGCTAATGCAGGAGAGGGCAGCTGTCATGTCCCTACAGCCTGATCACCTTGGCCCTGCCGCGACACATCTCAGGTCCCCGCAGTGGCGGAGCAGGGAGTACGCGGACCTGTTCGGGCAGGCTCCGGTGATTTTCGCTGCGCTGAGCGGCCCGAGGCATGTGCTGGAGGCAGCGAATTCGGCGTTCTTCGAGGCCTGTGGAGGCGACCGCAGGCGCACCGGCGTGCCGATCGGAGAACTGATCCCGGAACTGGCTTCGCAGGGCGTCCTCGACCGGCTCGATGCGGTGTACCACACCGGCACCGCGTACCGGGCCCAAGGCAGGCGGCTCGTGCTCGGTGAGCCGGGGGCGGAGCGGGAGGGGTTCTTCGACTTCACCTACGAGCCCCGCCGAGACCTGGTCGGCCAGGTCGACGGAGTGGTGGTGATCGCGGTGGAGACCACCGCGTACCACCATGCCCAGCTCCTGGCCGCCGAGCAGCGCATCCTGCTGGAGCAGATCGCGCGCGACGCCCCGTTGGACGAGATCCTGAGCGGCATGGCCAGGGCCATCGAGGACCTGTCCCCGGAAATGATCGTCTCGGTGTTGCTTGTCGATGCCGACGGCCGACACCTGCGGCACGGCACCGGCCCGACCCTGCCCGCCTTCTACAACGAGGCGATCGACGGGATCGCCATCGGCGACGGCGTCGGCTCGTGCGGCACGGCCGCCTTCCTGCGCGCGCCAGTGATCGTCACCGACATCGCCACCGATCCCCGGTGGGAGGGCTATCGCGACCTGGCAAAGCGGGCTGAGGTCGCGGCATGCTGGTCCACCCCGATCGAAGGACTGGACGGTCGGCTGCTGGGCACCTTCGCGATATACCACCGCATTCCCAAGGCCCCCGAGGACAAGGACGTGGCGCTCAGCGCCGCGTTCACCCGCATTGCCGCCCTGGCCATCGAACGCCACCGCGCGGTGGAGGCAGGCCATGCCGCCCAGCAGCGTGAGAAAGCGGCCCGTGAGGACTTGGCTTTCGTGTTGGACGCCAGCACCGCCATCACGCGCGAGCTGCACTATTTCGACTGCCTGCAGTGCCTGGCCCGGCTGACCGTGCCGACCTTGGCGCCACTGTGTGCCGTCCACGTGGTCGAGGGTGGCCAGACCCGGCGGATCGCCGTGGCCGCCTCCACCCGCGCCGAGGAAGGCCTCCTCGCCTCCCCCGAACTGAGCGACGAGGTCGACAACGCGGTTGCTCGTGTACTGGCCTCCGGCACCACCGAGACCGACCACTTCGGCGCCCGTACGGGCGGTCCCTTTGCGCAGCTCGGCGTCACCGGTTACGTGTGCGCGCCGCTGGCCACTCGCGGCGGCACCTTCGGCGTACTGACCCTGCTGGCTACTGACCGGCCGATGGACAGCCACATCGTCGCCCTAGCCGAGGAGCTCGCCCGCCGGGCCGCATCCAGTGCTGACAACGCCCACCAGTTTTCCGACCGCGTCCAACTGGCCCGCGACCTGCAGGCAGGCCTGCTGCCTCCCGAGTTGCCCAGGATTCCCGGCACCACTCTGGCGGCCTCGTACCATCCCGCCGGCGAAGGACTCGACGTCGGTGGAGACTTCTACGATGTCTTCCCGCTGTCCGACGACTGCTGGGCGCTCATGATAGGTGACGTGTGCGGGCGCGGTGCGCTGGCCGCCGCCACCACCGGCATGGTCCGCCACACCGCACGCGCCGCCGCCCGTCTCCTGAACGACCCGGCGGCGGTGGTCGCCGCCATCAACGACGCTCTGGCGGAGAGCACCGCCGACGAGGACCGCTTCGTTTCACTCGTCTACGCCGAACTGCGGCAGAACGTATCCCACCTCGCACTGAACCTGATTCGCGCCGGCCACGTACCCCCACTCGTACGCCGCGCCGACGGCACGGTCGAAGAACTCGCCCAACCGGGCATACTCCTGGGTATCGGCCCCCACCCCGACGGTTCTGCTTGCAGTATCGACCTGTATCCGGGCGACGCTCTGATCCTGGTCACCGACGGCATCACCGAGGCACGCTCAGCGGACGGCGAGTTCTTCGGTGAGGACCGCTTGGCTGAGGCCCTCGTCACGCTTGGGACCATGTCCCCCACCGCCACCGCCCTCATCGAGACCGTCACCGCCGCAGTCGCCGCCTTCGCAGCTGATTCCACCATCGACGACCAGGCCGTACTGGTTCTCACCGCCACTTGACAGTGGCCGGCGCCGCAGAGGCCGTGAAAGAAGCGCTGTGAGCGGTCCGGGCCTTCGTCTTGCCTGCTCAGGCACTGCGGAGGATACGAGATTCGAACTCGTGAGGGGTTGCCCCCCAACGCGCTTTCCAACTGTTCGTCCGGCTGTTCAGGGGCGGGTGCGGGCGTCCCGACCTGCGATTGGGCGCTCTTGCTGCCCGAGCGCGATCGCCGCTCGGGGCCGGCCGTGCACAAGCCCGCCGGGTTGCTGAACCGAGGACCCAGAGAGCTTCCCCGTGACACCGGCGGAGATCACCCGCTACGCGGCGGCGGCTCGGGAACGAGAGGCTTCGATCTCGGCGTAGGCGCCGGCCTTGTTCTCCCAGTGGGAGCCCTCGACGGACTTTCCGGGTTCGAGGTCCTTGTAGACCTCGAAGAAGTGGGTGATCTCCTGCAGGTCGAACGGAGGCATGTCGTCGATGTCCTGCAGCCGTGCGAAGCGCGGGTCGTGAGCGGGCACGCAGAGCACTTTCTCGTCCGGCCCTTTCTCGTCGGTCATGACGAACATGCCGATGGCGCGACATGTGATGCCGCATCCCGGAAAGGTGGGCTCGCCGACGAGGACGAGGGCGTCGAGAGGGTCGCCATCCCCACCGAGGGTGTCTTCGATGAACCCGTAGTCCGCTGGGTAGCGGGTGGCCGTGAACAGCATCCGGTCCAGGCGGATCCGCCCGGCTGCATGGTCCATCTCGTACTTGTTGCGCGAGCCCTGGGGGATCTCGACGATCACCTCGAAGTCCATGTCGGCCTCCTTCCGCGATCCCGGGCGTCCGGTGCCGCGACGACTCCAGGTCTTCATTCTCCGGCGGATCAGCCGAGGCCGCATCGCGGCCACCCGGTTGCACTCTCTAGCTCTGCGGACCTTCAACGCCCCGGGTTAGCCTCTGTCTGAACAGGGCTTCGTCCGCTTTGTCCCCGGGCGGCGCGTTCGACAGAGCCACTCCGCAGGAGTCGACAAAGAGGGATTCTCCGGCAGCGATCCGGTCGAAGTAAGCCAGGCTATTCGCAGATCGCGCGACTCGCCCGCGCAGCCGAGCGGTTCAGTGCGCCCGGCGCACCAGCACGACGTCGAGGAGGACGGAATGGCTGGGTTCGTTCTCGCCGGCGCATCCGCTGTGCAGTACACCGCCGCGCTTGTCCCTGGGCGGAGCCGGCTCGGTGCTCCAGCCGCAGTGGCACCTGTGCTGACCGGGTCGGGCCGAACCCTGGTGGTGGTGGTCGCGCTGATCGCGGCCGGTGCACTGGTGGTGGCCTGGGTGTTTGTGAGGCAGGTGCTGGCCGCGGACGAGGGCACGCCGGCGATGCGGCGGATCGCCGCAGCGATCCAGGAGGGCGCGAACGCGTATCTGGCGCGCCAGTTCCGCACCCTGGGGGTGTTCGCCGGGGTGGTGCCTTTCGTGCTGCTGCTGCTCCCGGCGGACAACTGGGGGCAGCGGGTGGGGCGTTCGGTGTTCTTCCTGGTCGGGGCGGCGTTCTCGGCGACGACCGGGTACGTGGGGATGCAGTTGGCCGTACGCAGCAATGTGCGGGTAGCGGCAGCGGCGCGGGCGGCAACACCGCCGGTTCCTGCGGCAGGCGATCGGGAGGGGCCGACGGCAGCACCGCTGGTGCGTACGGTCTCGCAGCGCGCGATGCGGATCGGCTTCCGCACCGGCGGGGTGGTGGGCATGTTCACCGTGGGGCTGGGATTGCTGGGGGCGGCCGCGGTGGTGCTGATTTACCAGACGAACGCGCCGAAGGTGCTGGAGGGGTTCGGTTTCGGTGCGGCGTTGCTGGCGATGTTCATGCGGGTGGGCGGAGGGATCTTCACCAAGGCCGCAGACGTCGGCGCGGACCTGGTGGGCAAGGTGGAGCAGGGAATCCCGGAGGACGATCCGCGCAACGCGGCGACGATCGCCGACAACGTGGGCGACAACGTGGGGGACTGCGCGGGGATGGCGGCCGACCTGTTCGAGTCCTACGCGGTGACCCTGGTCGCCGCGCTGATCCTGGGCAGGGCCGCCTTCGGTGACCTCGGGCTGGCCTTCCCGCTGGTAGTACCCGGGATCGGGGTGCTCACCGCAGTGCTGGGCATCGTGGCGGTCTCCCCACGGCCCGGGGACCGCAGCGGTATGACCGCCATCAACCGTGGGTTCTTCGCCTCCGCGCTGGTCTCGCTCGCCTTGGTGGCCGGCGCGGTTTTCGCGTTCCTACCGGCCCACTTCTCCGGTCTGCACGGGGTACCGGCCGAGATCACCCGGCACGCGGGCAGCCCACGACTTTTCGCCCTGGCCGCGGTGGCCATCGGGATCGTGCTGGCCTCCGCCATCCAGCAACTGACCGGCTACTTCACCGAGACCACCCGCCGGCCGGTGCGGGACGTGGCCAAGACCTCACTCACCGGGCCGGCCACCGTGGTGCTCTCCGGTATCGCGCTCGGCCTGGAAGCGGCCGTGTACTCCGCCGTGGCCATCGGCGCCGCGGTCTACGGCGCCTACCTCCTCGGCGGCGGCTCCCTGATCCTGTCCCTGTTCGCGGTCGCGCTGGCCGGCACCGGGCTGCTGACCACCGTGGGCGTGATTGTGGCCATGGACACGTTCGGCCCCGTCTCCGACAACGCCCAGGGCATCGCCGAGATGTCCGGCGACGTCACCGGCGCCGGCGCGCAGGTGCTTACCGAGCTGGACGCGGTCGGCAACACCACCAAGGCGATCACCAAGGGCATCGCCATTGCCACGGCAGTGCTTGCCGCCACCGCGCTGTTCGGCTCCTACACCGACGCCATCAACACCACCGAGGCGCAGATCGGCCCGGCCGCCCACGGCTCGAGCCTGAGCCTGGCCATCGACCAGCCCAACGACCTGGTCGGCCTGCTGCTCGGCGCTGCCGTCGTCTTCCTCTTCTCCGGCCTGGCCATCAACGCCGTCTCACGCTCCGCCGGTGCAGTGGTCTATGAGGTCCGTCGACAGTTCCGCACCCGCCCCGGCATCATGGACGGCACCGAGCGGCCCGAGTACGGCCGGGTGGTGGACATCTGCACCCGCGATGCACTGCGCGAACTGGCCACCCCGGGTCTGCTCGCCGTGCTGGCCCCGATCGCCGTGGGCTTCCTCCTCGGCGTCGGCTCGCTTGGCTCCTACCTGGCCGGCGCCATCGGCACCGGCACCCTGATGGCCGTCTTCCTGGCCACCTCCGGTGGCGCCTGGGACAACGCCAAGAAACTGGTCGAGGACGGCCACCACGGAGGCAAGGGCAGCCCCGCCCACGCCGCCACCGTCATCGGTGACACCGTAGGGGATCCCTTCAAAGACACCGCAGGACCCGCCATCAACCCGCTGCTGAAGGTGATGAACCTGGTCTCCCTTCTGGTCGCCCCAGCCATCGTCGAACTCGGCTTCGGCTCGCACGCCAACCTCGGCCTCCGGCTGACTATCGCCCTGGTGGCCCTGGCCGTCGTCATCACCGCAGTGTGGATCTCCAAACGCCGCAGCATCACCGTCGGCCCCGACGAAACACCCACCGACACCCGAGCGCCGGAGGAGCCCGCCCCCGTCCCGTAGTCCGCATCCTGAGTGCGGGGAGCAAGCCTGCGGACTACTGAGACCAGGAAACGGCGAAGACCCCGACCGCATCGCGATCGGGGTCTTCGTTTCGGCTGGTCAGCCGTGGCGGAGGATACGAGATTCGAACTCGTGAGGGGTTGCCCCCAACACGCTTTCCAATTCTGCGCGGGGGTGTTCGATGGGGTCCGCACAGGTTCTGACCTGCTGGTCTCTGCTTGTTGGAACGGAGGTTGAACCCGCGCGGACGGCAATGAATGAGACCAAAACTGAGACCATGCTCGATCGGGTCGGAGGCCTACCGGCCAGCCGCGTCCACAGTCGAGAGGTCTGCGGTGAGTGCCAAGCGGTCGATGATGTCCAGGCAGCGTTCGCGGTCACCTCGACTGGTTTGCCGGTACAGGCGCAGCACGAGCGGGATGACGTAGTGGCCGGCTAGCGCTCGGTCAGTGTCTAGTGTCGCCGCTCGCTCACATGCTTCGAGAGCGCTCTGGGGCAGTCGAGTGGTCTGCCGGTTGAGGGTGATGAGGAGGTTCTTGCTGTTCTTCGGGAAGGCCGTGCTGTGGGTGAATGCCTTGACGAAGTCGTTTAGAGCGGTTCCGTTCAGTTGGTCGATGTTGGCTGTGGCTCTTGACGCGCTTTCGCGGACGGTAGCGTCGGCGTCATCGAAGAGGCAGGGAAGCCATGGGAGAGAGCGCCCCGGGTACTGGGCAAAGATCTGTGCGGCTCCGCTTCGTGCGGGCTCGCTCAATTCTTGGACAGTCTGGGGGAGTTCTGGTGTGAGGACTTCCCAGATCGCAAGGATGGCCCAGATCTGGCCGGCGTTGCTGCCGGCATCCGCTGGCAGCTGCAGGGCTTCGGAGAGGTAGTGGCTGAAGCGCGCCACGTCCTGTTGCAGGGCCAAGACCAGAAGGTCGCGCACAGTGTAAGCGCTGTAGAGGTTCGCAGTGGGGTCGGCCAGCAATTCGTCAGCGAGGTCCAGGGCCGTGTTGGGGTCATGCTTGTGGAGGACGTGCACCGCCAATGCCGCGCAGGCCCGTACGGCAGGCGACGGGTCGCTGGAAAGGCGCTGCACAATCTGGGTGAGCGCTGACAGGTGCTGGTCGCTCTGTGACAGTAGTGCTCCGGCCGTCCAGACGGCGTGCCCTCGACTGGTGTTGATTCCCGCAGTGACCAGGTCGTCAGTCGCGCTGTAGCCGTGGGCGGCCGTCTGGTCTTGGGAGAACCTGTCGAGGAGTTCAACAAGGGCCTGGTTGGTGTTGGTGCGGTTCGAGTCAATGGTGCGGCAGATGTCCGGGATGCTGGAAGGACCAACGCATTGGTAGACGTGCACGCATAGGTCGGTGAAGTGATCTGCGTCCAGGGACGGCGCGACAGCGCGGAGGATGGCAGCGAAATAGATCAGGGGCGAGGCGCTGTCGAGCGTCAGGGCTATGCGAGCGAAGCGCTGAGGCTCGCGCTCTGCTCGGCGGCCCAGCGTCTGCGAGAGTTCGAACGCCCCTCCTTGCGTGCTCCATTGCTCGTTGTGCTCAGGCTTGGCGTAGATGGCCAAGGCGTTCAGCCAGTGGCTGTCCTTCATTCGCGCACCAGCCTCATCGCTGATCGGCGGTGCGACAGCGCGCACCTCCGACGCTGGCGCGGGAGCCAGAACACCCGGGGTCTCGAACTTCCTCTCCCATTCTCCAAGTCGCCGACGCGCCAGATCCGTGAGGCGGGTCGGGTCTACCGCTGACAGGAGCCGGTACTGGGTAATCCCGAGCAAGCCCAAGCCAAAGCCTCGGTGATCGGGGCGACGGCGTTCCCAGGAGGGGTAGAGCTGCAGGAGCGCCGTGAGAAGGCAATTGAACGTGGCGCTTGAGCACCGGCGGGATACGAATTTGATCATGTCCCGGGTGGCCCACAGGACGGCATCCCAGATTCCCTGCCGGAGGGCGTCGTCAGCAAGCAGCCATCTCACGGCCTCATCCGTCCGGTCGACGGTTGTGTGCACCCGGGCCACGATGTAGTTGGTCTCGGGCCCATTGATCGCCATGAGCTGTCGCAGGGCGTCATCAACGATGCCGGGTTGACTTGCAGCAAGTGCGCCGAGCGCCTGTTCGAGGCCTCGGATGAGGAGGGATCCTACGTCGTATGCGCCCAGATACATGTGAGCCCAGGGGCTCTGGCCAGTGTCTTTTCCGCGAGCTTCCTTAGCGGCGGCGATCTTGAGGACGAAGGGGAGCACCTCGCTGACGAACGCTGCGGGTGCTCCGGCGGCGCATGGAGTGATCGCATCGCGGGCAGAGGGCGTGTAGTCGGTGAGGAGGCCGGCCTTGAACGGGTCCTCGTGCCCGTCTTGAGCAGCGCGCACTGCCGTCCGGCGCAGGTATGCGCCCAGAATGCGAGTAGCGCTCTGCGGATCTCGGCTTGTAAGGGATTGCAGGTTGCTGAGAAGAGCGATGCCACCCGCCTCACGCCCGTGGGGGTCATCGAGTTCCCCCCGGTCGATGAGTTCGGTCACGAGCGACTCGATGTCAGCGCTCATTGCCCAGAAGACCAGGCGCTGCAGCCGTTCACGCCAGACATCTGATACACCGGCATAGGGGTGCACTAAGGCGGAAACCCGCTGTGGTCGATAGCTGACAACACTGACAAGAGAGTTGAATGCCTCTGCCGCCGTGGCAGGATCCGCCAGCAGGCGCTCCCAGAAACCATCGTGGTCGGCGGCATCGAACCACACGGGGTGCCCCAGCAGGGACCGGATCTTGGGTGCCAGGGGCGAGGAGCTCCAGGCTAGATCCTCCAGCAGCTGCCAGTCGGCGGAGGTGGCCTTGAGTTGGCGCAGTACGGTGATGACTACGTCGTTGATGTGCGGGCGGATAGCATGCGATTCGAGTAGATCACGGACATCGGCGCGGAAACGGCTGGGGTCGATCGCCTCTGTGTATTCCAGGATCTGCCGGGTCTGGGCGCGGCGGAATAGGGCCTGTCCGGAACCGGCGAGGAAGTCGTGGAGCGTTGTGGTGCCGGCCGTGAAAGCGCGGGCGAAGAGGTAGTCGAAATACGACTCGTGGAAGAATCCGATGCGGTCGCCGGTCTCCATCGCGAGGATGCCCTCGGATTCGAGGACCTGGACATCGGCCTGGTCGAAGCGGTCGAGGACCGGGCGGGGTGCGCTCAGGGTCTCGTGGTCGCTCAGATGTTGAACAAGGGCCGTGGTGATCCGGTGCCATGCCTCGGGGGTGAGTTTGCGCTCCACCGCACTGCGGCGTTCCTTCGTGAACTGCGTGTACAGCTGCTGGAGGGTGCGGTAGGTGCCTGTGCGGGCGTCGACGGAGAGGCGGCTGAAAACCGACAGGTGTAGAGGGACCTTCAGCAAGCGCAGCGTCTCAGGGCTGAGGGCAGAGGGGTCGGTGCCGTACTCCGCCAAGGCTGTCCGAAGCGATTCGTCGGTGAGATCGTCCAAAACCAGCCTCGCGACACGGTCGCTGGTGGCCAGTGCCCGCAGTCGGGAGTCCTCCTCGACATCGACCTTGCGGGCAACCAGCACCACTTTGACTGAGGGCTCGTATCGCAGTTGCTCGATCACGTCGGCCACGGCGCCGTACACCTCGGACATTCGACCGCTGTAGGTGCTAACTGCGTCCAACTGGTCGATCACCAGCAGCGAGGGCTGGCCACCAGCGGCGTTTGCCAGCACGACGGCCGGGGAGTCGGAGAGTTCCATTACTCGGCCAAGGGCAGCAGCGCTCTGCACGTTAGGGCTGGCTGCGCTCATTCTGACCGCAGCCGCGTACCAGCCGCGCTCTTGCAGCTGCTGCACCACATCGCTGACAACCGTCGATTTTCCCATCCCGGCGCGGCCTTCGCAGAGCACGATCTGAGGACCGTCCGGCTGCAGGAGCCGCTCCATCAGCTCCTCTGTATAGGGCCGAACCGCTAGCCCGAGCGCGGGACGATTCTCGCCTGCATGCCGGGTGAAGCGGCCGACCGAGTCGGAAAGCGCGAGCGCGGTGGTCTCGTCGCCAATGAGGTAGCGGCGCTTGACCTTCTTCTCGGCTAGGTAAGACCAGATTTGAGGTGCGGTCACCACTTGGTGGAGGTGATCGTCGCAGAAGGCCCGCAGGAGGGAGACCACGGTCTCCGCGTCGTCCTGCACAAGGAACGAGTAGCTCAAGGCCACCTCGCGGCGCAGGCTCTCACCTGGCTGGTGCCACACCTTGATCTGCCGCAGGTACCGCCATGCGTTCTCTTCCGTCGCCTCTGGCCAGTTCGAACGCACCGCTGCGAACTCGGTGGCCTGGTCCTTCGTTCGGATCTCTTCGAACTCGGCGAACGTTTGGGCAGCGACCGCTCGTTCACAGAGCGATTCCAGTTCCCCAGCATCCGTTGACAGAATCAGGCGGACGGTCTTGCCCCCAGCAAGATGCCTCGCCACCTTTTCCAGCACCGGGGCCAGCCGTAGCAGCGTCCAGCGCGTGCCGCTGTCCTTGACCTGGTCACAGCACGGCCCATCCGGGAACTGGATCTCGAACTCGATGCCCTCCCCCGCATCGCCCGGCGGCTCCAATCGCATGCTCGACGCCTCGCCCCGCAACAGCTGGCCGATCTGGAGGGCTGTCCACCAGTGCTCATACCTGTTAGGGAGCTTGTCCGCGGCCCCGCCTGCCATCGCCATTCAGCACCCCGCACAGCACCGTGACATCCGAGCCCAACCACCCGGGAGCTAAACGCTACCTGCCACTACCGACTAACGCCGCTAGGAAGATTCAGACCATGATCGAGACAGCCGCCAGCTCGGCCGTGCGGAGCAACCCCTCGCAGGCGTCAGTACGAAGCGGTCCGCTGAAGGTGCCCTGCGGCCCTCCCTGTCCCATCCCTTCGCATGGCGGTCATGGACAGCTCGGTGAGGCGGGGGACGAAGGCCACGTCGAGCTGTTCGGTTGGGTGCAGCAGGCCCCGCTCGCAGGTCTCCGCCTCCCACACCGTGCAGGTAGACCGTGGGAAGGCGGGGTTGATCCCGATCTCTCCTTTCGGGATCGCTCCATTAAATGGCGTCGGGATGCCCTCTGTGTTCCAGTAGTCCCAGGCCTCAAATGCCTTGGTCTGCTCGAAGGCGAGGTAGAGCTGCGGGTAACGGTCGATCATCCGCATCTCGCGGAAGATGAGTTGCCCGAGCAGGTGCGGTGCGGTCACGGCGAGGGTTTCGAAGTCCGCGTCGCGGAAGGTGAAGGACGCAGCGTCCTGGCCAGGCGCGAGCGCCACGCTGGCGAACAGGTGCGACAGGCGCCGCCTGGTGAAGCGGGCCACCTGGGACGCCAGGCCGGCCTCGATCTGTCCGACGAGCTGGAGGAGGTGCTCGTGCCCCGGGTTGAATCGGGACAGGTCGAAGAGCTGGTCCATGCCCTGGACCGCGGAGAACGCCAGCCGCTTGTAGAGGCGGTTGTTCATCTCTCCCAGCTGGGCGTACGCCTTGGTCTCGAGGGTCGTGGAGTTGAGCATCAGGTACTCGGACAGCACCTCGAAGTAGAGGTAGCCGAGGAACGGGAAGGCCGGCACGGTGGCGGCGAGCTGGTCGATGAACTCGGCTTCCGGTGTCGGCTTCCCGGTGGCGTTGGCGAGGAGGGCGTCGAGGAAGGGCGCCGCTGCGCGGAGCCGGTCCAGCACCGCCCGGCGGAGCTGGGCGTCCTCTGGCTCGGTGAGGAAGCTGCGGTGGGTGAGGTACGTTCGCAGGTGGATGGCTCCCAGCCGGAGGTAGTCGATGCCCTTGGGCGGTACGGGGGCGTCGGGGGTGATCTCGAAGACCAGGGTGCGGGTGTGCGTCTTGGTCTCGAGCAGGTAGGTGCCCAGGTTGTGCGGGCGTAGGCCGGCGGGCTCGGGGGTGAGGGGAGCGCAATAGAGAGCTGCGACGAGGCAGCCGGTGGAGGCGTAGAGGTGCCCGCTGGCGCGGATCGCGTCCAGGGCGACGGTGATGTGCATCAGGTGGATGGGGCGCCCGGAGGTCAGCGCCTGGGTCATAGAGTTGCCGCTCAGCAGCCAGCCGTTGGGCGTCTCGTGCTCGAGGTGTCGGCGCCAGTCGGCTTCGGTCTCGGCGAGTCCGGACGGGCCGGGTCGGGTGGCG
This sequence comes from Kitasatospora sp. NPDC087314, assembly GCF_044744365.1. Lineage (NCBI taxonomy): Bacteria > Bacillati > Actinomycetota > Actinomycetes > Kitasatosporales > Streptomycetaceae > Kitasatospora > Kitasatospora sp. NPDC087314. Next base: position 62,132 of record NZ_JBIUYE010000003.1, on the reverse strand, counting down.
CTGCTGGTGTGGTCGGTGTGGGCGTCGTCCCACTCGTGGTGCATGGATGGCCTCCTACTGCCGGGGGTTGAGGAGCTGGCTGGCGTGGATGAGTGCTCCGTGGTTGGTTGCGCCGTCGAGCCGGGCCTGTTCGCTTCGGACGACCAGGTCGAAGGCGACGGGGTGGAGCCAGGCGGGGATGACGATGCGCAGGTGTGAGGGGTCGGGCCACCAGCGGGTGAGGGGCAGCCGGTAGCGGTCCAGGCAGTCGGCCGTCTTGAGCAGGTCGATCAGGTGGGGCGCTTGCTGGTACGCGAGGTTCTGCTCTGGGGTGAAGTCCGCGTACGGGACGTCGTGCAGGCCGATGGCGCTGGCTGCCTGCTGGGAGAGGTCGGGCGGAAGTTCTCGGCCGAGCATGGTGGACACGGCGTGCTGGTTGCGGGTGAACCAGAGAGCTGCCCGTTGGCCGTGTCCGGGATCGTCGCTGTCGTCGCGCCGCCGGCAGTCGTGGACCGCTGCGGCGGCACACAGGGCTGCGGTGTGATCGCGGTCGAGCCCGTACTCCTGGGCGAGCAGACCGGCGAGCAGGGAGACGCGGGCGTTGTGGCGGATGCCGTGGATGGAGTCGACGAGCTGGGGCTGCGCGAACCAGGTGGCGTCCGGTACCAGCATGAGCGGCGGATGTGGCAGGGTGGGCGGCGCGGCTGAGGCTTCGGGCCGGTTTCTGGCGATCCAGGCGAGTGTGTCCTGGTCCATGACCTGATGGGCTGGAAGGCTCCGGTTTTCGGCAAGTTCTCTGAGCGACGCGGTGCTGTGATCCGGCGTTCGTGAGGTCATCTCTGGTTCCTCGAAGGGAAGAGGTTCGGTGGGCGTCAAGCTGGGTGTGGCGATCCTGACCATGGGCACGCGGCCGAAGGAGCTGGCCGAGCTGCTGGCCTCGGTGGAGATGCAGACGGTCAAGGCCGCGAAGGTCGTGGTGGTCGGCAACGGGTGCGCGCTGCCGGAACTGCCGTCGTGGGTCGAGGGCGTGGATCTGGCGGACAACCTCGGAGTGACCGGAGGCCGGAACGTCGCGCTGGAGCACCTGCGGGACGTGGACGTGGTGATCGACCTCGACGACGACGGCCTGCTGGTCGCCGACGACGTCCTCGCCCGGATCGCCGCCCTGTACGAAGGCGACCCCGGGCTGGGCATCGTGAGCTTCCGGATCGCAGACGAGACCGGCGTCACCCAGCGGCGCCACGTCCCCCGGCTGCGGGTCGGCGACCCGATGCGCGGCGGTGAGGTGACCAGCTTCCTTGGCGGTGGTCACGCGCTGTCCTCGAAGATGCTGGAGCAGGTCGGCGACTGGCCGGACGCCTTCTTCTTCGCGCACGAGGAGACCGACATGGCCTGGCGGGCGCTGGATGCGGGGTGGCGGGTGCTGTACGTCCCCGAGCTGCTGCTCCAGCACCCGCGAACCAGCCCGACCCGGCACTCCTTCTTCTACCGGGTGAACGCCCGCAACCGGGTCTACCTGGCGCGCCGCCACCTCCCCGCGGTGCTGGTACCGGTCTACCTCGGGGTATGGATGGCGCTCACCGTCGCCCGGACCCGGGATGTGGCCGGGCTGAAGGCGTGGTTCGGGGGCTTCGCCGAGGGCTGGCGCACACCGTGCGGCCGGCGCAAGCCGATGCGCTGGCGCACGGTGGGGACCATGACCCGGCTGGGTCGGCCGCCGATCATCTAGGCCGCTGTCGCCTGGCGCATCCAGTCGGGGATGGCGGCAGGGGTGGCCTTCAGCCAGGTCACGTAGCGGGCGACGCCTTCCGCCATCGTGATGCTCGGCCTCCAGCCCAGCAGCTCCTCCATCCGCTGGACGGAGGCGTAACCGCCCTCGGGATCGCCGGGAGGCATGGGCGTCTCGATCAGCTGAATGTCCGGGTAGTGGCTGCGGACGAGTTCGGCGACCTGCCGGATCGAAGTGCCGCTTCCGGTACCGATGTTGATGGTCTCGTTGTGGGCGCGAGGCGCGACCAGCGTGCGCAGCGTGCCAGTGGCGATGTCGTCCACGTGGACCATGTCGCGGATCTGGTGGCCGCCGCCGTTGAGGTGCAGCGGCAGGCCGAGCGCGGCCCGCATGGCGAACCAGGCGACCACCCAGGAGTGGCTCCTCTCCTTGACGACCTGTGGTTCGCCATAGACCGAGAAGTACCGCACGACGGCGTAGGAGATGCCGGCGCCGCCGATCACCGCGGCGGTCTGGTACTCGCCCCATGCCTTGCTGTTGCCGTACACCGACACCGGCTGGACCGCCGCACCCTCTACAAACTGCGGGCTGCCGTTGCCATAGACGCTGGCGGAGGAGACGAACACCATCCTGCGCACCCGGTCCGAGGCTGCGACGGCGTCCAGGACGCGCTGGGTGCCGGTGATGTTGGTGTCGATGGCGTCCAGCGGCCGACGCGTGCAGGCCGCAACGTCGGCCAGGGCAGCGGCGTGGATCACGTAGTCGCAGCCGGAGATCACCTTGCGCATCAGGTCCGGCTCGGCGATGTCGCCGACGATAAAGTCCGGGTCGGAGGCGTCGATGCCGAACCGCTCGCGGTACACCTCGTGCGGGTAGGCGTCGAGCTTGCACACGGAGATAGGGCGGGCGCCGAGCCGCCGGAGCTGGGACGTGATGCGGCTGCCGATGAGGCCACCAGCACCAGTGACCAACACGGTCTTTCCTGAGAGCTGTTCGAGGGACAAGGGAGGCTCTTCCTCTCACACGTGGGATGGATGTGGTGCCGCAGGGACGCGCGGGTTAGCCGCCTCGGTGCTGCGGGCAGCGGCAGGCGGGCCAGGTCGCCGAGGGGTGGTAGGCGTGGGCGTCGGGTTCCGACTCCACGGTGATGACGCCGGAGTCGTCGTACCGGGTGCCGTCTTTCGCGATCTTGAACGTGCGGATGTACAGGCCCTGGTGGCGCTCCTCGGGGAGTTTGAAGTCCGCGGAGTTCTCGGTGTTCACGCCGCCGACTCCCGGTGCCGCTTGCGGCGGCGACGGCCGGCAGCGAGCTGACGCAGGACCAGGGCGCGTCGGCGGGCGCGTTCCCGGTTCGGGACGAAGATGACGATCCGGTCGCCGGCCTGAATGTGGATCTCGGCGCTGTTCACGCGGCGCTCCCGAAGCGGATGCTCCTGGTCACGTCGCAGGGCCAGGGGCTCTCGCACCGGACGCACAGCCCGTCCTTGCTGCGGTGCTCGTCCAGCAGCATGCGATTGCTGGTCGCAGCGGCGCCCTCCCGCGTCGGACTCGTGGATCGGCGCGAGATCGGCCAGGTGGGGGCCGCGAGTGCGGAGGCGATGTTGAGGCTCCACGGGTGCGGTGTGCGGTCGGCAGTCGTCATCAGCCCCTCCGGGGTTGCGAGTTGGCGGGGCTACTCTCGATGCCGGATGCATAGCTGGAGCCGCCGCAGGCCGCCGCTCCGCAGGGGTCCAGGACCCGAATCGGCTCCACCCTGCGGAGCGGCATGCAGTTAGTGAACCGCCTAATCGCTACTGGGAGTACGGTGTTGGGCACGCTATGCGGTTTAAGCGGTTTAACGGCCCGTCAGGGAGGTGCGCTTTGGCGCCGACGAGGGAACCGAACGAGCGGCTGCGGAAGGTCATCGACGAGACGAAGCTCTCCGGCGATGCCATCGCGCGCCTGGTCAGGCGGGTGGCTGCCGAGCATGACGAGCTCTTGGAGACCAACAAGTCGAGCATCACGCACTGGAAGAACGGTGGTCAGCCGGCTGGGAACGTCGGTGCTTTCCTGGCCGAGGCGTTGGGCCGCGCGCTCAGCGGACGGGTCGTGACGCTGGAGCAGATCGGCCTGATCGCGCCCGCACCCCAAAAACCCGACTGGGACGCCGATACGCTGAGCGCGCTGGCCGAACTCGGGAGAGCCGACGTGGACGTGGAACGCAGGCGGGCCCTGGGGGTGGCGGTCTACTCGGTGGCCGCACTCTCCCTGCCCGGCGAAGACTGGTGGCAGCACATGGCCGAGCGGGGCAGTGCGCGCAGCTCTGCCGCAACGCGGCGGGTTGGCCCTGGCGACCTGGCAGCCGTCCGCGACATGACCACCCTGTTCTCGCAGGTAGATCAGCGGCGGGGCGGTGGTCACGCCTGGACGTCCGTGGTGCAGTACCTGGCGACCGACGTCACCGCTTACCTGCGGGGGAAGTTCACGGACGAGCGTGTTCGCCGTGATCTGTTCTCCGCAGCCAGTGAACTCGCCTACTTGGCAGGTTGGATGGCATTCGATGATGGCCAACACGCGACGGCGCAGCGGTACTTCGCCGAGGCGGTGAAACTCGCGGCCGAGGCCGGCGATCCGCCGATGGCCGCTCACGTACTGCGGGCGATGGCGCACCAGGCCATCGACCTAGGACACCACCAGCAGGCTCTCAACCTCGCCGCCGCATCCGTCGACGGCGACCGGTACGCGCTCGCCTCCCCAAGGGAGCGGGCTCTCCTCGGCGTCGTTCACGCCCGGAGCCTGGCCTCCGCCGGCCGCAAGAACGCCGCCGCCAAGGCGCTGCTGCGAGCCGAAGACGACCTGTCCGCCGCGAGCGACGACATCGCTGAGCCGGACCGGGTGTTCTTCTTCGGTGAGGCGAGCCTGGCCCACGAGACCGCGTGCGCCCTGCGCGACATAGGAGACCTCGACGGCTCGGTGCGCGAGTTCCACCACAGCGTCCGCACCCGCAAGGCGACGAAGTTCACCCGCACCCACGCGGTGACGCTGGGATACCTCGGCTCCGTGTACGCGCAGATGAACAACATCGACCGGGCCTGCGGCACTTGGTCGCAGGCGCTCGACGCCATGGACGGCGTACGGTCCGGCCGCACCCGCCAGGCCGCCGCCGATATGCGTACCCTGCTCTCCCCCTACCGGCGGCGCAGTACCGCGGCGATCAGCGAGATCGACGCCCGCGCCGCCGCGTACTTGTCCGAAACAGCCTGATGAGGAGTCACTGATGGCAGACCGTGAGACGTTTGAGGTCGAGGCCCTCGGCCACGTGGTCGGTGGACGGATCGAACCGACAGACGACTTCTGGGGCGGCACCCGGGCAATCATCCGGCTGAACGGATCCCTCTTCACCGCCGACGCGACCAAAGGCCTGGAGGACTTCTCGCACCTGGAGATCGTCTTCCGGTTCCACCTCACCGACCCGACCGACCTGAACCTCGGAGCCCGCCGGCCCCGGGACAACCCGGACTGGCCTGAGGTCGGGATCTTCGGCCACCGCAACATGCGGCGCCTGAACTGGCTCGGGGTCTCACGCTGCCGTCTGATCAAGGTCGACGGTCTGGACCTTCACGTCGAGGACCTCGACGCTGTCGACGGCACGCCGGTCCTGGACGTGAAGCCGTGGTTCGGTGAGATGGGACCTCGCGGAGAGCAGCACCAGGCCGAGTGGACCACCGTCATGCTCCGTGACTACTTCGCGCCCGTAGCCAATGACTGACGGCAGACCGTAATTGTCAGATCGCGAGCATCAGTGGCTCCATGCCCCCCGCTGCCGCTGGTTCTGGACTTGCTCTCGCACCCCTGGGCGAGGGCAAGTGCGGCGGCGGACCATAGGACCGTCCAATGCGACAACTTGCTCCGCCAGGAGCGGGGCCGGGTAAGGAGTCCTTACCCCACAACTTGCTGCGCGGCGTGAGGTCGCTTGTTCGAAGTGAGGCTGATCGTGTGAAGAGGTAGTCATAGCGAGATGTCTCCGGATTTGTGTCCGAATCCGTCCCCGCGCTCACATGCGTCGCTGGCAACGGCGGGGTGTGAAGCTGAGCGTTCAAGCCCAAGCGCACCTTGGCCATCGAGGAGCGACAGGCGAGGGGAAGGCTGGACGGGCGAACGAAGGTGAACCCTTGAGGAATCCTCGTGATGTAGGACCCGCGCTGATGGTCGGTAGTCGGCGGGCAGGACCCGGACGCTGCGAGGCGTCAAGCGGCCCCTGGATCGAGCAAGTTCAGGGAGCCGGACACCGCTGGTCCCGGGGAGAGAGGGCGCCCACCCCAGCCGTATCTTCGGCATGCGGAACACGAAAACCCTGATGAGGTCCAGGAGTTCGCTCCTGGTAGGCCGACCGCAAGGGAAGCGGAAGCCCTCAGCAGGCACAGGATGACCCAAGAAGCGAAGGCCGGTAGGCCGAAAGGCCAGGGGAAACCGGGCAGCGGACTCTTCACCCGCCGTCCGCCATAACTCGCCGGATACGGGCTCGTGCCCGGCCCGAAAGGGAGCTGACGTGGGCCAGGTGAGCCTTTGAGGCACCAACGCAAGGGCGCCGGAACCGAAGGACAAGTTGGGCGCTGGGGGTGGTGATGAGCGAGCAGACCAACGAGCCTGCCGCTCCGGCCGCCCCGGTGAACGGACCGGAGGGCGAGGGCCTCGACTGGCACGGCATCGACTGGGCCGAGCACGAGGCGCACGTACGGCGGCTGAGGCAGAGGATCTTCAAGGCTTCGCAGGAAGGGGACCTGAAGAGGGTCCGCAATCTCCAGAAGCTCATGCTGCGGAGCTACAGCAACACGCTGGTCAGCGTGCGGCGGGTAACCCAGCAGAGCACCGGGCGTGCGACGGCGGGTGTGGACAAGGAGGTGGCCCTGACACCGCAGGCGAGGGGCCGACTGGCGGCCGAGCTCCACCGGTCGCAGACTCCTTGGCAGGCCCGTCCGGTCAAGCGCGTGTACATCCCGAAGGCGAATGGACAGCAACGCCCGCTCGGCATCCCGGTCATCCGTGACAGGGTGATGCAAAGCCGCGTGAAGAACGCGCTGGAGCCCGAGTGGGAGGCCAGGTTCGAACCCAGGTCGTACGGGTTCCGCCCCGGCCGCAGCTGCCAGGACGCGATCCGGGCGGTCTTCCTCACCTCGAAGGGGAAGGGCGCCAGGCGCCTGTGGGCGCTGGACGCGGACCTGAAGGCGGCGTTCGATCGCATCAGTCACGACCATCTGATGGTCACGATCGGACAGTTCCCTGCCAGGGATCTGCTCCGGGGCTGGCTGAAGGCGGGCGTGCTGGAGCGCGGACGCTGGGCGCCCACGGCAGAGGGCACCCCACAAGGCGGGGTGATCAGCCCGTTGTTGCTGAACATCGCCTTGCACGGGATGGAGGAGGCAGCGGGGTGCCGCTACCAGCGCGCAAAGGGCGACCTGATGCGCGCGGTGGCCGGCACGCCCATTCTGGTGCGGTACGCCGACGACTTCATCGTGCTCGGTCACGACGAAGCCCAAGTTCACCGTGTCAGGGATGAGTTGATCAGCTGGTTGGAACCGAGGGGTCTGCACTTCAACGAGGAGAAGACCAGAGTGGCCCACCTCGCGGAAGGACTCGACTTCCTCGGGTTCTCCGTGCGCAGGCACGGGGACAAGCTGCTGATCAAGCCGAGTAAGACGGCCTGCGCGAGGCTCCGGAAACGCATGCGCGACGAGATGCGCGCCCTCCAGGGCAGCAATATCGGCGCAGTGCTGAGGAAGATGGTGCCCATCGTCCGTGGGTGGAGTGCCTACTACCGGAGCGTGGTGTCCAGCGACGCGTTCCATGCGCTGGACAGCTACATGTTCACGCTGGCCTACCGGTGGGCGAGACGCCAGCACCCGAACAAGTCGGGGCTGTGGATCAAGCACCGGTACTTCGGCCGCTTCAACAAGTCCAGGCAGGACATGTGGGTGCTGGGTGACCACGAAAGTGGGGCCTATCTCCCGAAGTTCTCCTGGACCAAGATCGTTCGACACGAGATCGTGTTCGGGACCGCGTCGCCTGACGATCCGTCCCTGACCGCCTATTGGCACAAGCGCCGCCGCCGGAAGGTGCCGCCGCCGATGGACAAGACGAGTCTTGCCCTGGCCGCAGCCCAGAAGGGCCGGTGCCCGCTGTGCAAGCAGGCGCTCATCGCCGGAGCCGAGTACGAGCCCGACAGTCCACGCGAGTGGATCGAGTGGTTCGCGGCGTCGAAGAAGATGCTGAACAAGCATCACTTCGTCTACCGGCGACACGGCGGATCGGACGATCGAAGCAACCTCCGGCTCGTCCACGCGGACTGCCACCGCCAGCATCACGCTGGGGACGGCAGCCGGACCGACGGAGATCCACCAGCGAAGCCCTCGCGGCTTGCTTGAGCCGGATGCGATGAAAGTCGCAAGTCCGGTTCTGAGGGGGGCGGGGCGCAGCAATGCGCTCCGCCTACCCGACCCGGCTTCCGGCGGTCTGATCAGGATTCGGATCACGGTGATCTCTTGTTGCTAGGTCTGCCTGGTTACAGCGGGCGGCGGCTTGAAGTCTCCTCGAAGGCGGGTCGTTCACGGTGGGGCGTACACGCGAGCCCCCTTCTAAAGGGGGGCTCGCGCGTGAACGCTGGGTCGCGTGGACGGCATGTACGCCTCCGTGATCGCTCTACCTGCGGTTTCTACGCTCGGCGTGGATGATGTGAACGGCTTCCACCGGCCCCTTCGCGGGAGGGGTGCGTGTACGGTCCCGTGAACGATCCGCGCCTGGTTGTCGGTGCCCGGTTGGCCTGGTGATCCACTGACTGACCGGCCGCTCGGTGGTCTTGGTGGGTGCCGTCCGTTGGTCGTTCGACGGGCCGGTCAGAAGGTCGGCGGGCTGCTGGCCTGCGTGGCACTCCGGTCAGGTCGGTCGGAGTGACCGGCTGACCGGAGCCTCGGTCACTGGGGTCGGTCAGTACGACGGACTGACCGGGAGCGCGGTCACTGCGTTGCCCCCGGTCAGTCCGGTCACCGTGGTGGCGGTTATGAGACGGCGGTGATGTGCCGGGCGGAGGGGCGGTAACGGGCCTGCTGGCCGCCTCCGGCGCCTCCGGCGGTGCCTTCGGTTTTGACCGCGAGTCCGGTCTTGACGAGTCGGTCGAGGTGGCGGCGGGCCTTCTCGATGTCGGCGCGGTCGGGGTTGGCCTCGCCGGTCAGGGCGGTCGCCAGGTCACGGGTGGTCAGGCCGTCCGGGGCGGCGCGCAGGAGGGTGACCGGGTCGAGGGTGGGCTCGACGTAGGTGGTGCCGCGCTGGTGGTCGTGGACGACCGGCAGGGGGCCGATCTCGCCGGTCACGGTCTTGAGGTGGTGGATGGTGACCGCCGGGTCGCCAGCCTCTCCGGCGATGAACAGGCCGCTGCCCGCTCCGGCGGTCAGCCACGTCGACCCGTACACCCGGTCCAGGGTCGGTCGCATCCCGCGTGGGGCGTCAGCGGCGGCCTTGCGCTGGTGGTGGAGCTCCGTGATCTGGACACCTGCGCGCAGGGCGCGCATGCGGGCGTTGTTGAAGGCGACGGCGAGGGAGTCGTCCACGAGGGTGCTGGCCGCGTCCTTGAGGCTGTCGATGACGATGGTGTCGGCGCGGTGGGCGGCGGCGAGTTCGGCGAGGAGGTCGGGTTCCTTGTTGAGGGCGGCGGGGAGCGGTCCCTGCCACACGGCGAGCCGATTGCGCAGGTGGGCCTCGTCGGCGGGGGTGATACGGCGGGCCATGGCTCGGGCGATCTGCTGGGGGCGGTCCATGGCGAGGTAGAGGACCCGCTCTCCCTCGGCGACAGGCAGGTCGAGGACGGAGGCTTGCAGGCCGAGGCGGGCGAGGACGACCTGGTGGGCGATGGTGGTCTTGCCGACGCCGGGTGCGCCGACGATCATCAGGCTTTCGCCGGAAGCCCAGGCGGTCTGTTCGCGGGTGCCCCACAGGGGTTCCTTGTCCGCGCCGGTCTTGGTGACGAAGACACAGGGGCGAAACACGTGCCGGCCCGTGGATACGAGTCTGCAACTGCACACGATGAGGCCTTTCTCCCATCTATGGTCTTGCCGTGGACCCCATAGAGATTGCTCCCGGCGTCATGGTCACACCCAAGTTCGTCGCGGACGAGAGCAGCGTTGGCATGCTCGCCCGGATCCGTGGCACACATCCGAGGTACGAGCTCGCCCGTGACTTCTTGCGTCGCTCCGGCCCGCCCTGGGGGTGGATAGTCCCGGGCAACGGCCTGTACGAGTGGCGGGTGCGTAGTGGCGACCGCGATGGTGCCCGCTTCTTCGTGGTCAAGGGCGCGCTTCGGCGTACGGCGGAGGTGGTGTTGCAGGAGACCGCGACTGCTCTCGCGAGCCGTATGGGTGTGCGGGGCTCCTGATCGACGCCGATGACAGCGCTCGATCGGGCAACTGCAACCAAAACTGCAACCAGGGAACGAGGAAGGCCCCGACCGGAACCCGGTCGGGGCCTTCAAAGGCGGAGGATACGAGATTCGAACTCGTGAGGGGTTGCCCCCAACACGCTTTCCAAGCGTGCGCCCTAGGCCTCTAGGCGAATCCTCCGTGGGAGAGCTTAGTACATGTTCGGGGGTGGTCGCGACCAGCTATCCCGTAGGCGGGAGGGTGGGGGTGGCCTGTGGATCGTCGGGGCCCGGATCCGGTAGTGTGGGGGTCAGCCCCTCGTGTGGCGTCATCTCTCTGAACCCCCCCAGGGCCGGAAGGCAGCAAGGGTAAGAGGGCTCTGGCGGGTGCACGGGGGGTCTTTGCGTTCCCGGACCGGGGGCGGGGACGGTGGCGAGGCGAGGGGCGACGCGTTTGTCGGTGCGTCCCGATATCGTCGGGGGTGTGTCCCTAGCCCTGTACCGCCGCTACCGCCCCGAGACCTTCGCGGAGGTCATCGGGCAGGAGCACGTGACCGCTCCGCTCCAGCAGGCCCTGCGTAACAACAGGGTCAACCACGCGTACCTGTTCAGCGGGCCGCGCGGCTGCGGGAAGACGACGAGTGCGCGCATCCTGGCCCGCTGTCTGAACTGCGAACAGGGGCCGACGCCGACGCCCTGCGGGGAGTGCCAGTCCTGTCGCGACCTCGCGACCGGCGGGCCCGGTTCGATCGACGTGATCGAGATCGACGCCGCCTCGCACGGTGGTGTGGACGACGCGCGTGAGCTGCGGGAGCGGGCGTTCTTCGCGCCGGTGCACAGCCGCTACAAGATCTTCATCCTGGACGAGGCGCACATGGTGACCTCGGCCGGGTTCAACGCTCTGCTCAAGGTGGTCGAGGAGCCGCCGGAGCACCTCAAGTTCATCTTCGCGACCACCGAGCCGGAGAAGGTGATCGGGACGATCCGGTCCCGGACGCACCACTACCCGTTCCGGCTGGTCCCGCCGGGCACGCTGCGCGACTACCTGACGGAGGTCTGCGGCCGGGAGGGCATCCAGGTCGAGGACTCGGTGTTTCCGCTGGTGGTCCGGGCCGGGGCCGGGTCGGTGCGGGACTCGATGTCGGTCATGGACCAGCTGCTGGCCGGTGCCGCCGAGGGCGGCGTGACGTACCAGATGGCGACCGCGCTGCTCGGGTACACCGACTCGGCGCTGCTGGACGAGGTGGTGGACGCCTTCGCCGCGCAGGACGGGGCGACGGTGTTCCAGGTGATCGACCGGGTGGTCGAGGGCGGGCACGACCCGCGCCGCTTCGTCACCGATCTGCTGGAGCGGCTGCGCGACCTGGTGATCCTGGCCACCGTGCCGGACGCGGGGGAGAAGGGGCTGATCGACGCCCCGGCGGACCGGGTCGCGATCATGCAGGCGCAGGCGGACGCGTTCGGTGCGGCGGAGCTCAGCCGGGCGGCGGACATCGTCAACACCGGGCTGACCGAGATGCGCGGCAACGCGGCGCCCCGGCTGCAGCTGGAGCTGATCTGCGCCCGGGTGATGCTGCCGGGCGCGTACAGCGACGAGCTGTCGCTGCAGGCCCGGCTGGACAAGCTGGAGCGCCGGGCGGCGGCTGGCGGACTGGCCGCGCCGGTGGGCCTGTCCGCGCCGATGGGCCTGGGTGCGCAGGTGGCGCCGCCCGCCGCCGCGCCTGTTCCGGCGCCGGCCCCGGTGGCCGAGGCCGCCCCGGCGCAGGCCCAGCCCGTACCGACGGCACTGGTCGCACCGTCGGCCCCGGTAGCCCCCGCGCCGGCCGCCCCGGCGGCGCCCGCCGGGCCCGCGCCGGGCGCCTGGCCGATCCCGCGCAGCTTCCCGCCGGCGGGCGGGGCCCCGGCCGCCGCTCCCGCGCCGCAGTCGCCGGCCCCGGTGGCCGAGGCCGCCCCGGCGCCCGCTCCCGCCCCCGTAGCGCCCGCGCCGGCACCTGCCCCGGCGCCCGTGGCCGCCCCTGCCGGGCAGCCGTCGGGCGCCGCGCAGCAGGGCGCGGCGCAGGTCCGGCAGCTGTGGCCGCAGATCCTGGAGGCGGTGAAGAACCGCCGCCGCTTCACCTGGATCCTGCTCAGCCAGAACGGCCAGGTGGCCGGGTTCGACGGCAGCGTGCTCCAGGTGTCCTTCATCAACGCGGGCGCCCGGGACAGCTTCGTCGGCAGCAACAGCGACGACGTGTTGCGCCAGGCGCTGGCCGACGCGCTGGGTGTGGACTGGCGGATCGAGTGCATCGTCGACCCGTCGGGTGGCAGCTCCGGTGGCGTTTCCGGTGGTGGCTCCCCTGCCGCCACCCCGGCCGGTGGCGGCTGGGGAGCCCCGGCCCGTCCGGCGGCCGCCGCGCCGCCGGCCCCGGTGCCCGCGCCGGTCCAGCCGCAACCCTCGCCGCAGGTGCAGGCCGCCCCGGTGGCGCCCGCGCCGGTCCAGGCCCCGTCGCCGGTGGCCGCGCCGCCCGCCCGCCCGGTGCAGGCGGTGGCGCCGGAGGACGACATCCCGGAGGAGGACGACCCGGACCTCAACGAGGAGGCGTTCTCCGGTCAGGAGCTGATCATCCGCGAGCTGGGAGCGACGGTCCTGGAGGAGATCCACCACCGCGGCAACTGAGCGACGGCCCGCCCCGGCAGCACGTAGGCTCGGCCGTGACGACGCGAGCGGACTGCGCGCAGGACAGCAATGCAGGACCGCGAGCACGACAGCGAGGAGTGAGCCGTGTTCCCCGGTGGTGGCCAGCCCAACATGCAGCAGCTGCTGAAGCAGGCGCAGAAGATGCAGCAGGATCTCGCGCAGGCGCAGCAGGAGCTGGCGGAGACGAAGGTGAGCGGTTCGGCGGGCGGTGGCCTGGTCGAGGCCACGGTGACCGGTGCCGGTGAGCTGGTGGCGCTGACCATCGCCCCGGCCGCCGTCGACCCGGAGGACACCGAGACCCTGGCCGATCTGGTCCTGGCGGCCGTGCGGGACGCCAACCAGTCGGCGCAGAAGATGCAGGCCGAGCGCATGGGCCCGCTGACCCAGGGCCTGGGCGGCGGCATCCCCGGCCTGCCGTTCTGACCTCGTAGGGGTTCAGCTGCGAGCCGGCAGGCCGGTCCGACCCGGACCGGCCCACGGGCCCGTGCCCGACCCGCCCAAGGGGCAGACCAGGCGGGCCTGAAGTTCTGAAGTTCAGACAACGGTCCCATGTGATTTATGTGGGAGTCGGGCGTCGGGCGGTGTGTCCGGCGCCCGATTCGTTGGATGATGGCACCGGAGCACCACCGACCATCCGAGGGAAGGCGCGACGTTGTACGAGGGCGTGGTTCAGGACCTGATCGACGAACTGGGCAGGCTGCCCGGCGTCGGGCCCAAGAGCGCCCAGCGGATCGCCTTCCACATCCTGCAGTCCGACCCGACCGACGTGCGCCGCCTCGCGCACGCGCTGCTGGAGGTCAAGGACAAGGTCCGCTTCTGCGCGGTCTGCGGCAACGTCGCGGAGGCCGAGCAGTGCCGGGTCTGCCTGGACCCGCGCCGCGACCTCGGCGTCATCTGCGTGGTCGAGGAGTCCAAGGACGTCGTCGCCATCGAGCGCACCCGCGAGTTCCGCGGCCGCTACCACGTGCTGGGCGGCGCGATCAGCCCCATCGAGGGCGTCGGCCCGGACGACCTGCGGATCCGCGAGCTGCTGGCGCGCCTCGCGGACGGCACGGTCACCGAGCTGATCCTGGCCACCGACCCCAACCTGGAGGGGGAGGCGACCGCCACCTATCTGGCCCGGCTCTGCAAGCCGATGGGCCTGAAGGTGACCCGGCTGGCGAGCGGACTGCCCGTCGGCGGGGATCTGGAGTACGCGGACGAGGTCACCCTCGGCCGCGCCTTCGAAGGGAGACGACTGCTCGATGTCTGACCGGACGATCAACCAGCAGCCCCACACGCCCCACCAGCCGTCCCACGGGCAGGCCCACCAGCCGCCGCCGGGGCAGCCGCACGGGGAGCCGCAGAGCCACACCCCGCACATCCACGCGCACGGTTCGGAGCCGGACGACTTCGCCGTGCAGATCGCCGACTCGGTGGAGAGCTTCGTGCTCGCCGTCACCGAGGTCGCCAAGGGCGACGAGCCGGGCAGCGCGGTCTCGCTGTTGCTCCTGGAGGTCTCGCAGCTGCTGCTGGCCGGTGGCCGGCTGGGCGCCATCGAGGACGTCGTCCCGGAGGACCGCTTCGAGCCCGACACCGGACCGGAGCCGGACGGCGAGCAGCTGCGCGAGCGCCTGGCCGCGCTGCTCGCGCCGATCGACGTCTACCACGAGGTCTTCGACCCGTACGGCCCGCCGGAGAAGCCGAACGCCTTCCGGATCTCGGACGACCTGGCCGGCGTGGTCGGCGAGCTGCAGCACGGGCTGACCCACTACCGCGAGGGCCGGGTCAGCGAGGCGCTGTGGTGGTGGCAGTTCTCGTACCTCTCCAACTGGGGCACGACCTGCACGGCGGTGCTGCGGGCGCTGCAGTCGCTGATCGCGCACGTCAGGCTGGACAGTCCGATCGGCGCGGTGCCGGACGGCGCCGACACCGACGACGACGGCCTCACCGACGAGCAGCTGGAGCAGCAGGCCGGTGACCTGATGGCGGCCGAGCTGGGCCTCGGGCGGTAGCACCGGTTTCCGGTGCACCCGTGGTTTCCGGGGTGTCGTGGGCGGCGCGTCGTGTTTCGGTGTGCCCCTCGGCTTTCGCCGCGAGCCCCCGGTTTTCGCTGAGTGCTCCGGCGCTCTGGCGTCCGGCCCCCCGGCGGCTGATTGTGACGAATACCTCAGCATTCCGCGCGGAAAAGAAATCCCGCCGGATCGCCGTCCGTTCGTCCGCCGATTCTTCGGAGCGGCGGCGAATTACCCGCAGACCTGCCGGTGGGCCGCCCGTTTTGCCGACCACCTGCTGAAACGGGCGTCTCATCATATGGAAAGCGCCGGTTGCGGCACCCCTGCTCGGTAGACTGGCGCCGACCGCACACCCCCCTTACCCCGGAGGGTGCGGGGGCCTGGCGCCCCCGGAAGACGACACAAGTCGAGGAGCGCACGTGGGCCTTGTCGTGCAGAAGTACGGCGGCTCATCCGTTGCGGATGCCGAAGGCATCAAGCGCGTAGCCCGCCGAATCGTTGACGCCAAGAAGGCCGGCCATGAGGTCGTCGTCGTGGTGTCCGCGATGGGCGACACGACGGACGAGCTCATCGAACTCGCGGAGCAGGTGTCACCGCTCCCTGCCGGCCGTGAGTTCGACATGCTGCTGACCGCTGGAGAGCGCATCTCCATGGCGCTGCTGGCCATGGCGATCAAATCCCTGGGTCACGAGGCCCAGTCCTTCACGGGCAGCCAGGCCGGTGTCATCACCGACTCCGTCCACAACAAGGCGCGCATCATCGACGTGACGCCGGGTCGCATCCGCACCGCCCTGGACGAGGGCAACATCGCGATCGTGGCCGGCTTCCAGGGCGTGTCGCAGACCAGCAAGGACATCACCACGCTGGGCCGGGGCGGCTCGGACACCACCGCCGTCGCCCTCGCCGCCGCGCTCAGGGCCGAGGTCTGCGAGATCTACACCGACGTGGACGGCGTGTTCACCGCCGACCCGCGCGTGGTGTCGAAGGCCCGCAAGATCGACTGGATCGCGTACGAGGACATGCTGGAGCTGGCGTCGTCCGGTTCCAAGGTGCTGCTCGACCGCTGCGTGGAGTACGCCCGGCGCTACAACATCCCGATTCACGTACGCTCGTCCTTCTCGGGTCTTCCCGGGACGATCGTCAGCAACGAGAACCCGAACCAGCCCGAAGGGGGCGAGATGGAGCAGGCCATCATCTCCGGAGTCGCCCACGACACTTCCGAGGCCAAGGTCACGGTCGTCGGCGTGCCCGACAAGCCGGGCGAGGCGGCCCGGATCTTCCGCGCCATCGCGGACGCCGAGGTCAACATCGACATGGTGGTGCAGAACGTCTCCGCCGCGTCGACCGGGCTGACGGACATCTCCTTCACCCTGCCCAAGGCCGAGGGCCAGAAGGCCATCGACGCGCTCGGTCGGGTCAAGGAGGGCATCGGCTACGAGTCGCTGCGCTACGACGACGCGATCGGCAAGATCTCCCTGGTCGGCGCGGGCATGCGTTCCAACCCGGGCGTCACCGCGGCCTTCTTCGAGGCGCTGTCCGCCGCGGGCGTCAACATCGAGCTGATCTCCACCTCGGAGATCCGCATCTCGGTCGTCACCCGCGCCGAGGACGTGCCGGAGGCCGTCCGCGCCGTGCACAGCGCCTTCGGACTGGACAGCGAGACGGACGAAGCCGTCGTCTACGGAGGCACCGGGCGATGACCCGGCGGGCGAACCTCGCCGTCGTCGGCGCCACCGGCGCGGTCGGCGAGGTGCTGCTCGGCCTGCTCTCCCTCCGCCAGGACGTCTGGGGCGAGGTCCGACTCATCGCCTCCCCGCGCTCGGCCGGCCGCAAGCCGGTCGTGCGGGGGGAGTCGGTCGAGGTCGTCCCGCTGGCGGAGGAGGCCTTCGAGGGGATCGACGTCGCCGTGTTCGCCGTCCCCGACGAGGTCTCCGCCCAGTGGGCGCCGATCGCGGCCGCCAAGGGCGTCGTGGTGGTCGACGACTCCGCCGCCTTCCGCACCGCCGGGGACGTGCCGCTGGTCGTCCCCGAGGTCAACGCGGCCGCGCTGCGGCTGCGCGCCCGCGGCATCGTCGCCAGCCCGGCCAGCACCACCCTCGCGATGATCGCGGCCGTCGGTGCCCTGCACGCCGAGTACGGGCTCGCGCAACTCGTCGTCGCCTCCTACCAGGCCGCCTCCGGCGAGGGCCGGATCGGCGAGGCGGCGCTGCGCGAGCAGACCGCCCTGGTGGCCGGCACCGAGGTCGGCCGGCAGACCGGCGACCTGCGCGCGGTGATCGCCGAGCACGGGCCGTTCGCCGCCCCGCTCGCCCTCAACGCGGTGCCCTGGACGGGCTTACTGATGGACGGCGGCTGGTCCTCCGAGGAGGTCGGCATCCGCGACGAGGCCCGCAAGGTCCTCGGCCTGCCCGCCCTGAAGGTCTCCGCGACCTGCGTCCGCATCCCGGTCGTCCGCACCCACGCGCTGGCCGTGCACGCGGTGTTCGAACGCGAGGTCACCCAGGAGCACGCGCAGCAGATCCTCCGCGACGCCCCCGGCGTCGTGCTCTACGACGACCCGGCGGCCGGCGAGTTCCCCACCCCGAACGACGTGGTCGGGACGGATCCGGTCTGGGTCGGGAGGGTGCGCCGGGCGCTGGACGAGCCGGCCGCGCTCGACCTCTTCCTCTGCGGCGACAACCTGCGCAAGGGCGCGGCGCTCAACCTGCTGCAGATCGCGGAACTGGTGGCCGGCGAGCTGACACTGGAGCAGGAGGGGGACGCGCCCTAGGGCAGGAAGGGGCACACCTCGGGGGAGGGAGTGTCCGCTCCTCGACACAATCTGTCCGGAATCCCGATGGAATCCCCTGGAGGCCGCTTCCGCCGATGCGGAAGAATGGCCCCCGGGCTGGGCAACCATGACAGGGGATCGAGTGTCCAACGGGCGTGGCGAACGTGATGGTGGGGGCAGGGGCGGGCATCCCGGCGAGAGCCGCGGTGGCCTTCCTCTCGCGCGCCCCGTGGCCGGCGAGTAGGCCGGAAGACGACCAGATGACCTCGGTCGCACCCGGTGCGGCGGACTCCGGTGCCGGTACCGACGCGGGTACCAGCGAGGACCTGCTCACCGAGACCTACCAGGCCCACTACCGCTCCCTGCTGCGGCTCGCCGCGCTGCTCCTGGACGACCTCTCGACCTGCGAGGACGTCGTCCAGGAGGCGTTCATCCGGGTGCACGCCGCCCGGCGCCGGGTCCGCGAGCCCGAGAAGACCCTGGCCTACCTGCGGCAGACCGTGGTCAACCTGTCCCGCTCCACGCTGCGCCGACGGATCCTCGGTCTGCGGCTGCTGCCCAAGCCCATGCCTGACATGGCCAGTGCAGAAGAAGGCGCCTACGATGCGCTGGAGCGCGACCAGTTGAAGGCCGCGCTGCGTGGTCTGCAACGCCGTCAGCGGGAGGTTCTGGTGCTGCGTTACTTCGTGGACATGACGGAGGCGCAGGTCGCCGAGACCCTCGGCATCTCGCTCGGATCGGTGAAGGCCTACGGTTCGCGCGGACTCGCCGCCCTGCGCACCCAGATGGAGGCCGGACATGGCTGACGGCGCCGGGCAGCGGCCCTCGGGCGGCGAGAACGACGGGTTCTCCGCCGAGGAACGGGCCGTCCGCGAGCTCATGCGGCACGCCGTCGCCGGCATCCAGCCCGTCCCCGGCGGCCTGCCGCGGATCCGGCACGCCGTACCCCGCCGCCGGGCCGTCCGGCGCGGGGCCTGGACCGGCGCCGCCGCCCTCGCCCTCGCGGTCGCCGTCGCCCTGCCCGCGCTGCACGACGGGGAGCACCTCGGCCTGTCCGGCGGCCCCGGCTCGGCCGACGCCACCAGCCCGTCCGTCGCCCCCCCGACCGGCACCAGGACCGGCGGCAGCACCGGCACCGGCACACCCTCGCGCCCCGGCCCCAGCGGCACCGGCGACAGCGCCTCGCCCTCCGCCCCCGCCACCGCCTCGCCCAGCCCCGGCGCCAGCACCACCCGCCCCGACGGCACCCCCGCCGCGCCCGTCCCCGCCGCCAGCACCGGTGACAGCGTGATCGTCCCGCTCTGCACCCGTGCCGACCTCGGCCAGGGCGGCGCGCAGGTCGGCCCGGCCGACGTCGACGGCCGGATCTACGGCTCGTTCACCGTGGTCAACGTCTCCGGACACGGCTGCCGGCTCGGCGGCCCCGGCGCCGTCGCCGTCACGGCGGTGAGCGGCACCGACCGCAGCCTCGTCCGCACCGCCGACCACACCGCCGGCGACCCGGCCGACGCCCTGCCCGCGATGGACGCGGACCCCCCCGTCCTCGCCCCACAGGCCGGCTACCGGGTGCCGTTCGCCTGGATCCCCGACCGGACCTGCCCCACCTCCGGCGGTGGTGGCACCGCCACCACCGCCGCGCCCACCGGCCAGGGCGGCGCCAAGTCGGCCGCCGCCGGCTCCCAGGCACCCCCCGCCAGCGGCGCCGCCCCGGCGACGGACGCCTCGGCGGCCCCCAGCGCCAACCCCCAGTCCAGCTCGTCCCCCAGCGCCGGGCCCACCACCGGCACCAGCCCCACCGCCACCCCGACCGCCAACCCCAGCACCCGGCCCGCCACCGCCACCATCGCCCACACCCCCGCCCCCGGCAGTCCCGCCGTCGCCACCGCCACGCTGCCCATCACCTGCGCCGGCACCCTGTACCGCGGCGGCGTCCAGCCGGTGGGGGCAGCGGCGCCGCAGCCGTCGGGCTCGCCCTCGGCGGGCTGACGGGGGCGCCGGCCCCGGCGGGGCTTCAGCCCGTGACGGTGACCGGCCCGGCCGGCCGGGCCGGCGGCGCACCCCGGGGGTCGGGACGGGTGTGAGGAGTGGTTACCGTGGGGGGTGTGTACCGGTTCCTCCTGACCCCCCGCTGGCTCGGCGGCACCGCGCTGGCCGTGGCGGCCGTGGCGGTGTGCGTCTGGCTGGGCTCCTGGCAGCTCGGCCGGTTCGAGGACCGGTTCTCGTCGCATCGGGAGACCAAGCAGTCCATCACCGCTTCGAGTGATGTCCGGCCGATCGACGACCTGCTCAACCCGGCCGCCCCGCAGGTGAACACCGAGACCGTCGGCAAGCCCGTCACGGTCACCGGCAGCTACGACGCGGAGCACCAGCTCCTCGTCCCGAACCGGGTGGTGGACGGCAAGCAGGGCTACTACGTGCTGACCCCGCTGCGCACCGCGGACGGTCACGTCGCCGCCGTGGTCCGCGGCTGGGAGCCCGGTGCGCCCGCCGAGGGCGCGTCCGCGGCCGTGCCGCCGCCGACCGGGCAGGTGACCGTCACCGGTCGGCTACAGGCCGGGGAGAGCAGCGGCAGCAACGGCGCGGTGGCGGGCGGTCTGCCGGCCGGCCAGCTCGGCACGATCAACCGGGCGGCGCTGCTCAACGTGCTGGCGTACGACGGCTGGTACGACGGCTGGGTGGCCGCCGACGCGGTGCCGGCCGGGCTGACCCCGGTGCCGACCGTCCAGCCGCAGGGCGGGGACGGGCTCACCCTGCGGGCCTTCCAGAACCTGGGCTACACCCTGGAGTGGTTCGTCTTCGGGGGCTTCGTCGTCTTCATGTGGTTCCGCCTGGTGCGCCGCGAGGGGGAGGCGGAGCAGGACCGGGCCCTCGGTCTGGACCCGGTCCTGGACTGACCCTCCGGCCGTCGGTGCCGCCTCGGTGCCTCGGTGCCTCGGTGCCTCGGCGCCTCGCGTCAGCGCGCCGGTTTTCCCGGTGAGGTCGGAGCCGTCGGGACCGCCGGTACGGGCGGTACGGGCGTCGGCTTACCCGGCGCCGTCGGGGTGGTCGGCACCGGCGTCGGCGACCCGGTGAACACCGGCTCGTCGTGGCAGCGGCCGTGGCCGCCGTTCACGGTGTCGGCCGAGTCGTAGTGGTCGATGTGGTGGTGCACGGTGCGCCCGGTCTTCGACCCCTTGGACCCGGAGCCCTTCGAACCGGACGAGCCCTTGGAGCCGCTCGACCCCTTCGACCCGCCGGATCCCTTGGCGAGCTGGACCACGTCCTCGCCCTCCGCCGGCGCGTAGGCCGCCCGTACGACGGCCGGTCCCGGTCCCGCCCCCGGCGCGCTTGCACGCGTCGCCGTGGCGGCCGGGGTCGCGGCCGGAGCGGCCGGAGCCGCCGGTGTGGTCGGTGCGGCCGCCGTCGGCGTCGGAGTGGGCACCGCGGGCCCCGCCGGGGGCGGGCAGGAGGCCTCGTTGCCGTGCCCGCCCGAGCAGCCGGTGAGCACCAGGGCCCCGGCCACCGCCACCCCCGCGAGCGTCAGCCGACGCCTCACACCGACCCCCCGTCGCCGGCCCCGGCCTTGTTGCCGCTCCCGGCGTCCGCCGCCGCGTCGAGGTGACGTCGGGCGAAGTCGATCTCCAGCCGCAGCTGCTTGATCCGCTCCTCCACCACCAGCGACCCGTGCCCGGCGTCGTACCGGTAGACCTCGTGCGGCTTGCCCAGCTGCTCCAGCCGCTCGACGTAGTTCTCGATCTGCCGGATCGGGCAGCGCGGGTCGTTGACCCCGGCGCTGATGTAGACCGGCACCCGCACCTGCTCGACGTAGCTGAGCGGCGAGGAGGCGGTGAAGCGCTCCGGGACCTCCTCCGGGGTGCCCCCGAAGAGGGTGCGGTCGAGCGACTTGAGCGCCTCCATCTCGTCGGCGTAGGCGGCGTGGTAGTCCGCGACGGGCACGGCGGCGATGCCCAGCGCCCAGCTGTCCGGCTGGACGCCGAGGCCGAGCAGGGTCAGGTAGCCGCCCCAGCTGCCGCCGCTGAGCACCAGCCGGCGCGGGTCGGCGAGGCCGCTGGTGACCGCCCACTCCCGGACGGCCGCGATGTCCTCCAGCTCGATCAGGCCGACCCGCCCGTGCAGGGCGTCCGTCCAGGCCTGGCCGTAGCCGGTGGAGCCGCGGTAGTTGACCCGGACCACCGCGAAGCCGTGGTCCAGCCAGGCGGCCGGTCCGGCGGTGAAGGAGTCGCTGTCGTGGTGGGTGGGGCCGCCGTGGATCTCGAACACGGTCGGGAAGGGACCTTCGCCCGCTCCGGCCGGCCGCTGCACGAGGGCGTGCACCCGCCCGCCGGGCCCGTCCACCCAGGCGTCCTCGACCGGGACGGAGCCGGGCGGCACCGCGCCGGGCGCCCGCAGCACGACCGTCCCGGTGGTGGAGCGGACGGCGGAGGGCTCGGCGGCGGAGGACCACAGGTACTCGACGGTGCCGTCCGGACGGGCGGTGGCGCCGCCGACGGTGCCGCGCGGGGTGTCCAGCCGGGTCAGCCGGCCGTCGGCGAGCGTGTACGAGAACAGCTCGCTGCGCGCCTCGTACTCGTGCTCGACGAGCAGCGCCTCGGCGCCGGGGCGCCACTGGGCGGAGACGTCGCCGGGCAGTTCGCGCCCCTGCTCGTCGCGCAGCGGCAGCGCGGTCTCGGCGCCGGTGGCGACGTCCCAGATCATCGGCTCCCAGCGGCCGGTGCGCTGATGGGCCACCAGCAGCCGGGTGTCGCCCTCGACCGGGGCGAAGCCGAGGCAGGCGACGCCGCGCGGTTCGTCCCGGCCGGTCACCTCGTCGAGTTCGGCGACGGTCGAGCCGTCGGAGAGGTGGACGACGCGGATCGCGGAGTGCATCGCGTCGCCGTGCTCGGTGTGGTCGATGGCGAGCAGCGTGCTGTCGTAGCTCAGGTCGCCGACGCCGCCGTACTCCTCGTGCCGGTAGATCTCGACGGCCTCGGCCGCGCCGGGGCGGCGCAGGTGCAGGGTGGTGCCGTCCTCGTCGGTGGACCGGCCGACGACCACCGTGCCGTCGCGGCCGAGCGCCAGCCCGGCCGAGTAGGAGGCGGCGAGGCCGGGCACGGCCTCCTCGTCGCGGGCGTCGGCCTCGCGACCCTCGGGCCCGCCGGCGAAGGGCTGGCGGCGCCAGATGCCGAACTCGTCGCCGTCGTGGTCGTCGAACCACCAGACCCAGGCGCCGTCGGGGGACAGCTCGGCGTCGGTGGTGCCGTTCGGTCGGTCGGTGACCCGGCGGTGGGTGCCGGTGGCGCGGTCCCAGGCGTAGACCTCGTAGGTACCGGTCGCGTTGGACACGTACAGCGCCCGGTCGGGGGCGTCCTCGGCCCAGTCGGGCAGTGACACCCGGGCCGCCCTGAACCGCTGCTCCCATGCCGGTACGGCGCTCTTCTCCTCGCTCATCCGACCATCCAACCCGATCGGGGGGACAGAACGGAACGGGCGGGGGCCGTAGCCCACCACCCGTTCCGTTCTGTCCCCCCGCGGGGCGGCCGGACCGTGCCCCGTCCGCTGCGGGCTAACCCCTGCGGGGCAGCAGCCGGACCAGGCCCACCAGCACCAGCTCCAGCACCGCCAGCGCCGTCACGCTGCGGCCGAACGCGGCCACCGGGTCGCCGGCGCCGTAGTACAGCAGGCCGATCAGCGCGATGCCGAGCGCCCCGCCGACCTGCTGCACGGTGGCCAGCACCCCGGCCGCCGAACCGGCCAGCCGCGGTTCGACCCCGGCCAGCACGACGGAGGTCACCGGGGCGATCACCAGGCCCATCCCGAGGCCGTCCACGAACAGCCCCGGCGCCAGCCACCAGACGCTCCCGCCCGGCGCGCCGTACACCGCGAGCGCGAGCAGGCCCAGTCCGGCGGCCATCAGCAGCCCGCCGACGGTGATCGTCCGCCGTCCGCCGAGCCGGGCGGCGACGCGGTGGGCGGCGTTGGAGGTGAGCAGGTAGCCGAGGCCGATCGCGGTGAACACCAGTCCGGCGCCGAGCGCGTCCAGGCCGCGGCCCAGCTGCAGGTACAGGGCGAGGACCAGGAAGAAGGAGGCCTGGCCGAGCCAGAAGGCGAGCTGGGCGAGCAGACCGGCACCGAAGGACCTGGTCCGGAACAGCCGGGTGTCGACCAGCGGGGAACCGGTGTCCCGGGCGCGGTGCTGGTGCACCGCGAAGCCGGCCAGCAGGGCGGCCGAGCCGCCCAGGCAGAGCCAGGTCCACAGCGGCCAGCCCTGCTGGGAGCCCTGGATCAGCGGCAGCACCAGGCCGGTCAGCGCGGCGGTGACCAGCAGCACGCCCACCGGGTCCAGGCCCGGCCGCTGCGGGGCGCGCGACTCCGGCAGGCAGCGGCGGACCAGGGCCAGGGCGGCCAGGCCGATCGGCAGGTTGATCAGGAAGCAGCTGCGCCAGCCGAGGCCGAAGAGGTCCGCCCGGATCAGCAGCCCGCCGATCAACTGGCCGAACACCGAGCCGACGCCCATGGTCAGCGCGTACCGGGCGAAGGCCCGCGCCTGCGCCGCGCCGCTGAACGCCGTCCGCAGGATCGCCAGCACCTGCGGGCCCATCAGCGCCGCCGCCAGGCCCTGCACCACCCGGGCGCCGACCAGCGCGGCGGCGGTGGGGGCGAGGCCGCAGCCCGCAGAGGCGAGGGTGAACAGGGCCAGGCCGAGCCCGAACACCCGGCGGCGGCCGTACCGGTCGCCGAGGCGGCCGGCGGTGACCAGGCCGGCCGCGAGGGCCAGGCTGAATCCGGCGATCACCCACTGGACGGCGGCCGGTCCGGCGCCCAGGTCGGCCTGGACGGACGGGACGGCGACGTTGACGACGAAGAAGTCGAGGGCGGTCATGAAGGTGGCGGTCAGGACGACCGCCAGCAGGCCGCGCGGGGCTTCGGGCGTCGCTTCGGCCGGCGCCTCGGTGGTCGCCGCGGTGGTCGTCGCGGTCGCGGCCTCGTTCGCGGTCTCCGGGCGGTTGGTCAGGGCGGTGCTCATCTCGGCTTCTCCTCAAGGGGGTTGGGGGCAGCGGTCAGGGGCCGTGGGGGGAGCCCCTGACCCGTCCGGCCTGTCGTCAGGCGCCCGGGACGCGGTCCAGGAAGCCGTACACCGAGCCGATCCGGCCGTCCGGCGAGGCCACCAGCACGTCGAAGCCGATCACCATCGGCTCGGCGCCGGCCGGCCCGAGGTTCCAGGTGAACCGGGCGATGTCGTGGTGCGCGTCCACCGGGCCGAGGGTGAACTCCAGTCCGGGGAACTGGGCCTGGGCGGCGCCGATCAGCGCGTCGATCGCCTCCCGGCCGGTGACGGCGGCCAGCGGGTCGGTGTAGCTGCCGTCCTCGACCCACACCTCGTCGACCAGCTTGCGGCGGGCGGCCGGGTCGGTCTCGTTCCAGACCGCGAGGTAGCGCTCGGCGAGCTGCTGGAGGGTGGTGGCGGTGATCTCGGTCATGGTCTTCTCCCGTGTCCTGGTGGGTGGTTGGCGGCTCGTTCCCGCTGCTCACCAAGGTAGGGACGGGGCGGCGCGGGCGAATCGGTCACGTATCGGTACGGGGGTACGTAGCGTTCGGCGACGGGGTACGCAGGTGCGCTCGGCCTCGGTGGCTCCGCCCGTCCCCGCGCTCGGTAGGGTCGGGGCATGCTGTACGGGAGGGAAGACGAACAGTCCGTCGTGGCGGCGCTGTTGGAGGCGGCACGCGAAGGCCGCAGCGGGGTCCTGCTGCTCCGGGGCGAGCCCGGGATCGGCAAGACCGCGCTGCTGGACCACGCGGTCGCGTTGGCGGGGGAGACGTTCCGGGTGATCCGGGCCGCCGGCGTCGAGTACGAGGCCGAACTGCCCTTCGCCGGGCTGAGTCTGCTGCTCGCGCCCGGCCTCGACCGGCTGCACGTCCTGCCCGGGCCGCAGCGACGCGCCCTGGAGGCGGCGTTCGGGCTCGCCGAGGACCGCACCCCGGCCGACCGGTTACTGGTCGGGCTCGCGACCCTCGGGCTGCTCGCCGAACTCGCCACCGAGCAACCGCTGTTGTGCATCATCGACGACGCGCAGTGGCTGGACGACGCCTCCCTGGACGCGCTGCTGCTGGCCGCCCGCCGACTCCAGGCCGAGGGAGTGGCCCTGCTGTTCGCCACCCGCACCGGCAGCGCCGCTCCGGAACTCCCGAACACGGGCTTCCCCGAACTCCGGCTGACCGGCCTGTCCGAGCCCGACGCCGCCCGGCTGCTGGAGCACCGGGCCGGCCCCGACCTGCCCGCCGCCGTCCGCGACCGGCTGCTCGCCGAGGCGGCCGGCAACCCGCTCGCCCTCACCGAACTCCCCGTCACCGCCGGTGCGCAGCCGCCCGCCACCGGCTCGTCGGCGCCGGCCCCGGGCGGTCTGCCGCTCACCAGCCGGCTGCTGATCGCCTTCCACGGCCAGGTCACCGGCCTGCCCCCGGCCACCCAGACCCTCCTGCTGGTCGCCGCCGCCGAGGAGAGCGGTGAACTCGACGTCGTACTGCCTGCCGCGGCCGCCCTCGGCATTCCCGCCGAACACCTGGGCCCCGCCGAGGAGTCGGGCCTGGCGGCCGTCACGCCCGAGCGCCGGATCGCCTTCCGCCATCCGCTCCTGCGCGCCGCCATCCTGCAACGCGCCCCGCACCACCAGCGGCTGGCGATCCATCAGGCCATCGCCGGTGTACTGCCGGACGGCGACCGCCGCACCTGGCACCAGGCCCTCGCCGCCACCGCGCCCGACGCCGCCCTCGCCGAAGCGCTGGAACGCACCGCCGTCCGCGCCGAGGCCCGCGGAGCCCACGGTGGCGCCGCCGCCGCGTACGAGCGCGCCGCCCGGCTCACCCCGGACCGCGACGCCGCCACCCGCCGCCTCGTCCTGGCCGCCGAAGCCGCCACCGAGGAAGGCAGGTTGGCACAGGCCGAGGCGCTCGCCGACGAGGCCGGGGCCCGGACCGACGACGCCCTGGCGCACGCCCTGCTCGACCAGGTCCGGGCCACCGCGCACTTCTGGCGCGGCTCCCACCCGACCGCGTACCGGCTGCTGCTCGACGCCGCCGGCACCGCCATCGAGGCGCCGTACGCCGCCCGGATGCTGTTCCAGGCCTTCCACACCGCCTGGTACGTGGGGGAGGAGCCGGTGGTCGCCGTCCTCGACCGGCTGGCCGCGCTACCGCTCGCCGACGACGACCCGCTCACCCCGCTCGCCCGCCACTTGCCCGCCGCCGTCCTCCCGGCCCTCGGCCGGCTCGCGGCCCGACCGCCGGCCGCCGGGGACACCGCCGCGGCCGCCCGCAAGGCCGGCGCCGAGACCCCGGTCGACCTCGTCCAACTATGCGGTGCCACCCTCATCCTCGGCCGGGACGACGAGACCGCCGAACTCGGCGGCGAACTCGTCGCCGAGGCCCGGGCCAAGGGCACCATCGGCGTGATGCCCACCCTGCAGTTCTTCCTCGCCGAGGCCGAACTCTTCCACGGCCGCCACCGCGACGCCGAGGTCACCGCCACCGAGGCCCTCGCCCTCGCCCGCGACACCGGCCAGCACCAGTGGGTCAGCCAACTCACCGCGCTCCTCGCCTACCTGGCCGCCCTCGACGGCGCCACCGACCGCTGCACCCGCCTCGCCGCCGAAGCCCTCGCCGCCACCGGCCCGCAGACCGCCGCCCCGGCCGCCGGTCGCCCCTGGGTGCACTGGGCGCTCGCCCTGCTCGACCTCGGCCACGGCCGCGCCGGCGACGCCGCCGACCGCCTGCACACCCTCACCACCGGCCCCCACCGGCACCACGTGAGCGCCACCCGGGCCGTCCCCGACCTGGTCGAGGCCGCCGTACGTCTCGGCACCCCCGAACGCGCCGCCGAACCGTACGAACGCTTCGCCCGCTGGACCGCCGCCGCCGACCGCCCCTGGACCGAGGCCCTCCGGCTACGCTGCCAGGCCCTGCTCGGCCCCGACGAACTCGCGGAATCCGCCTACCGCGCCGCCCTCGACCTGCACGAGAACGCCCACCGTCCCTTCGAGCAGGCCCGTACCGCCCTCCTCTACGGCGAGTGGCTACGCCGCTCCCGCCGCCGAACCGACGCCCGCCCCCACCTGCGCGCCGCCCTCGAAACCTTCGAACGCCTCGCCGCCCACCCCTGGGCCGCCCGCGCCCGCGCCGAACTCACCGCCACCGGCACCCCCGCCCCGGCCCCCACCGACACCCCGCACTCCCCGCTCACCCCTCAGGAACTCCAGATCGCCCGCCTGGCCGCCCAGGGCCTCACCAACCGCGAGATCGCCGCCCAACTCTTCCTCAGCCCCCGCACCGTCGCCCACCACCTCTACAAGGCCTACCCCAAGCTCGACATCACCTCCCGCACCGACCTCCCCACCACCCTCTGACCCCCACCCACCCCACCCAGCACGAAGGGCCCCACCGAATCCCCTGGCAGGGCCCCACTCCGTCACCCCTCATCCGCTTCGGTCGGGCGCTGGTCAGCCGTTCAGTTCTGCGACAGGGCGAAGGCCAGCATCGCGGTGGAGGTGAAGTCGACCGAGGGTTCCACGGTCTGCCAGGCGCCCGCGTCGTCGAGGAAGCGGGCCTTGGCCCCGTCGAAGTCGGTCCAGGCAGTACCGGGGTTGGAGGAGCAGCGCTTCATGGTGGGGAAGGTGTTGAGTTCGGCGAGCTTCTCCGCGGCGTTCGGCCCGTTGACCACCGCGCCTCGCAGGATCTCGCCCGTGCCGTCGAGGCTGCCGCCGAGGTTGGCCAGTTGGTGTTCCGGGCAGTGGGGGTACACCTCGCCTGCGCCGATCATGAAGGTGCTGCCCCAGGAGTTGGCGCCCAGGGCCCAGCCGCGCTGTTGTGCGCCGAAGGCGTCGTAGCGGTGGTCGCCGGTGGCCTTGCCGTACAGCTGTGCGGTGGCGACCAGGCCGAAGGTGTGCGGCACCGAGTCGAAGTCGGTGTACACCGCGCCTGCCCTGAAGGGGTCCTTGGCGGCCCGGTTCACGCCGTCGTCCAACTGTCGGCGCAGGTCGCCCTGCAGGTCGGCAGGGGTCACGCTGTCCGTGCCGCTCCCGCTGTCCGCCGTCAGGGCGGTGAGCAGGTCGGCGTGGGCGAGGGCGCTGACGTCGGCGACGCCGAGGGTGCCCTTGGTGTCGGAGTCGATGTACTGCTTGGCCCAGTGCCCCGCCTGCTGCTGCCAGCCGGCGGCCCGGCCGTCGCCCAGTGTCTTGGCTGCCAGGCTCATTTCGGTGGCGCCGAACTCCATGTCGTCCTGCCAGGAGTCTTCGGGGTAGAAGTTGTGCGGGAACGCGGTGATCAGTTCGTCGCCGGGCTTGGTGTTCGCCTTGGCGTAGACGGCGGCGGCCTTGTTCAACCAGGACTTGGCGGCGGCTGGATCGCTCTTGGCACTGTTCTGCGCGGCGAGCGCGAAGACCGCGGCCACGCGGCCGGCCAGGTTGGGGCTGATCGGTGCGCCGGGCTCGTTGGCCCGGAAGACCGGCCGGTTCTTGATCAGGTAGTTCGGGTCGCCTGGTGCCACGTTCAGTTTGTCGTCGGCCTCGGGCAGCCGCCAGACGTCGTGGTCGGTCCGGATGTCGTCGTTGCCCGCGCCGATGCCGACCTGGGCGTAGAGGGTGCTGGTCTTGCCGTCCCACATCCTGTCCAGCCAGGCCAGGCCTTGCTTGGCCTCGTCGGTCAGGCCTGCGGCGTGCGGTGCGGTGCGCAGGGCCAGCAGCAGATCGGCGGTGCTGTAGGCGGTGGTGTGCGTGAACTTGAGGAAGTCGCCTGCGTCGGACCAGCCGCCCGAGACGTCGATGGGGCCGCCCACCGGGGTCAGCTTCGTGTCGAGCAGCTGGGTGCCGTCCTCGTTGTAGTGCGGGGTGGCGTAGACCGTTGCCTGGCGGTCCGCGAGGTGCGAGGGCCGGCGGCGCATGACATCGGGCAGGAGGTCCGCGCCGTCGCGCTGGACCTGGAAGAAGCGGACGTTGTCCTCGATGAGCGGGGTGAGCAGGTCCTTGGCGGGCGCGATGCGGAACTTCGGGGAGCTTCCGGAGGCCGTGCCGGTGAGCTCGAGGCGGTAGCTGCCCGGGACGTCGACGGCCGACAGGTCCACGGTGTGGACGTCCGGGTACTTGCTGTTCCAGGTGCCGGTGCGGCTGCCGACCTGGCCGGTGGCCACGGTGGTGCCGTGTTCGTCCACCAGCCGGTAGCCGGCCCGGCTCAGTCCGGCTTCCGTCCCCATCACAAAGGCCTGCTTGGCTTCCCCGACGGCGTAGCCGACCTGGTCGACCCGGATCGCGGCCGGGCCGGCCTGGGACGGGTCCCCGTCGGTGGTTGTCCCGCTCTCGGGCAGGGCGTAGAAGACTGCGCCGATGCCGAGCGCGGTGGTTGCGAGGAGTGCGGTGGAGCGCAGGCTCCATCTGAGGCCAGCTGGGAAGGTGGGCATGGATTCACTTTGCTCGGTTGTGCATGAGGCGAAGATGAGGGGCTTGGCGGGGACGGCCTGGCCTCGCCGGGGTGATGCCGTCAGCTGCTCTTGCGCTCCGGTAGCAGCAGCTCTGCCAGTGCCCACCGACGGTGGCCTGGGAGAGCCGGGCGGTGCCGCCACGGAGCTCGGCCACCCAGCGGACGATGGCGGTGCCGGTGCCGGCGCTGGTGCCTACGGTGACGCGCTGGTCGACGACCCGGGTCCGGTCCTCGGGCGGTACGTCAGGGTCGTGGTCCCGGCCGGCGAGAACTGCCTTACGAGCGGAGTTTTCGCACCAGTCGGCTGCCCTGAGTGAGCGTCAGATGGTGGAGGTGGGCCTTGTCGATGGCGCGGGTGATGCTGGTGAGGGCCGCGGGGCCGGGGTTCCCGGCGGGAGTTGTTCCGCCCGCGGGCAGGGCGTAGAAGACTGCGCCGACACCGAGCGCGGTGGTTGCGAGGAGTGCGGTGGAGCGCAGGCTCCACTTGGGGCCGGCTGGGAAGGTGGACACGGCTCCACCCTGCCCGGTGCTGCATGAGATGAGGATGAGGTGGCCTGGCGATGACGGCCGGGCGTCGCCAGGTCGCGTCAGCCGCTCTTGCGCTCTGGCAGCAGCAGCTCTGCCAGTGTCCCGCCGCCGGGGGCCTGGGAGAGCTGGGCGGTGCCGCCGTGAAGCTCGGCCACCCAGCGGACGATGGCGAGGCCGGTGCCGGTGCCGGTGCTGGCGGCCCCGGTGACGCGTCGCTCGAAGACCCGGGTACGGTCCTCGGCCGGCACGCCGGGGCCGTGGTCCCGGACCGCGACCCGGGTGGCGGCGACCGTCACGTCGACCGGAGTGCCGCCGCCGTGTCGTAGGGCGTTCTCCACGAGGTTGCGGACCGCTTGGGCCAGCAGCTCGGGATCCCCGTCGACGATGACGGCCTCGGTGGTGACGGTGACGCCGGTGGGGTCCGGCAGTTCCTCGATGGTCTGTTCGACCAGCTGGTCGAGGCGTAGCGGGGTGAGTTCGACTTCCTGGGTGCCGGCTTCCACGCGGGCTCGGGCCAGCAGCCCGGTGACGAGTCGGCCCAGCCGGTCGACCAGCCGCACCGCCTCGTCCAGGGCTGCGGGGGCCCGGTGCGGTGAGGCGCTGCCGTTCTCCACCACCAGGCGCAGGGTGGCCAGTGGTGTGCGCAGTTCGTGGGCGGCTTCCGCGAGGAACTGCTCCTGCTGCTCAAGTCCTTGGAGGGCGGGGCGCATGGAGCGTCCGGTCAGCAGGTGGCCCACTGCGGCGGCCGCCAGCACGAGTGCGACGCAGCCCAGGGCGAGCCACTGGATCAGCCGCTTGTGGTCCGCCTGGCTGCGTGCGGGGTCGGCTCCGACCAGCACGGTGGCGCCGATCCGGTCACCGTCCCAGACCGGGGCTGCGGCCCAGTGGTACCGGCGCCCGTTGGCGGCGGTGGTGGTGACCAGGGTGGTTTCCTGGTCGTGTTGGACTTCCTGCCAGATCTCGTCGAGTTCTGCTTGTCCGGGCAGGGCGGCCTGGGAGGGGTACGCGTAGCGGATCCGTGGTCCGGCGTTCGGGGCCGCCTGGACGACCGCGAGTGCCTCGGCGCTGCGGGCGAGTTCGTCCTCCTGCAGCGAGTCGAGGTGCAGGGTGCCGCCCGCGTCGTAGTAGAGGGTGCGGGCGAGGCCGTCGGCGCGGTGGCTGACGGCGTTGTCGAGATCGTTCGTGCGGGAGTGGCTGTCGGTGCGGACGGCGATGGTGGCGAGCACCAGCAGGCAGACGGCGGTCGTCGCTGCGAAGAGCAGAGTCATCACCCACCGGACGCGATGCAGGCGCGCGGCGGCTGGAGTACGTGACATCACAGGCCCGTGGCCGGGTCGGCGAGGCGGTACCCGGCGCCGCGTACCGTCAGGATGAGTTCAGGTGGTCCCAGCCGCCGGCGCAACTGGCCTATGAGGACGTCGACGACATTCGAGAGCGGTTCGGCCTGCTCGTCCCAGCAACGTTCGATGAGTTCACTGCGGGTGACCACCTCGCCGGCACGCAGCATCAGGACCTCCAGGACCGCGAACTCCTTCGCGGTCAGTGTGAGCAGCACGCCGTCTCGCCGCACCCGGCGGCGGGGAAGGTCGAGTTCCAGGTCGCCGACGCGCAGCTCGGGCAGCCGTGCGGGCTGGCCGCGGCGGCACAGGGTGCGCACCCGGGCGTTGAGCTCGGCGAACGCGAACGGCTTGACGAGGTAGTCGTCGGCGCCGTGCTCGAAGCCGGCCACCCGGTCGGTGACCGCGTCCAGTGCGGTGAGCAGGAGGATCGGCAGGGTGGAGCCCGCCTTGCGCTGAGCGGAGAGGAGGGTGAGCGCGTCCCCGTCGGGCAGAGTGCGGTCGGCGATCAGGCAGTCGTAGTCGTTGACGGCGAGTTTGAAGTCGGCCTCGGCGAGATCGCCGGCAAAGTCGACGGCGAAGCCGGCTTCGCGCAGGCCTCTGGTGATCGCCGGGCCAAGCTCTGGGTCGTCCTCAAGGACCAGTACGCGCATGACCGGGGAGCCTACGTGGTCGGAAAGATCGCGAAGGCCTGGGTCATGGCGATGAGAGTAGATTATGCGGCTTTGATGGACCTGGGTATCCCCGAGGTGGACCGGTGGTTGCCGGTGCGCACTCGGGAGGCCGTCGAGGCCCCGCAGAGCGGCGCCGATCACCGGAGCTGGGCGAGGTGCGGGGACGCGAGCCGACGGACGGCCTCGCTCGACCGGTATTGAAGCACCAGGATGCCGTCGAAGACGGCTTCACGAGCGTCGACTCGGCATGGGAGCTCCAGGTGCCGTCGCCTTCCTCATGATCGCCTCATGAAGCCGCTGGCAGCCTGCGGGCATGGCAAAGATACGTACCGGCGTCATCGGCATGACCGCTGTCGGCGTGGCAACCACCGTGCTCGCGGTCTGCTGCATCCAGTCCGCCCAGGGAGCGACCGCAGCGGCCTCCGCGTCCGCAGCGCCTCGCGCCGTAGTGCGCGTCGACCAGGTCGGCTACACGCCCGGTGAGGCCAAACAGGCCTACCTCATGACCTCCGCCTCCGCGTCCACGGCGTCCTTCCGGGTGCGGGACGCCTCCGGGACGGAAGTACTGAGTGGCAAGGTCGGGGCCTCCACCGGCGGGTGGAACAGCACCTACAAGGCCGTTCACACCCTGGACCTGTCCCGCCTCACCGAGCCCGGTGACTACCGGGTGGAGGTGTCCGGGCCCGTGAGCGCGACCTCCCCGCAGTTCCACATCGCGCCTGCGGACGAACTGTTCGGCAAGCTCGTCCAGGACAACGTCCGCTTCTTCCAGGCCCAGCGCGACGGAGCCGACGTCGTTCCCACCGAGCTGCGACGCAAGCCCTCGCACCTGGCGGACCGCCAGGCCACCGTGTACGACACCCCCGCCTACGACGCGGACGAGAAGGTTCTGCTGGCGCCCCTCAAGCCGGTCGACGGCCCGGTCGACGTCTCCGGCGGCTGGAACGATGCCGGTGACTTCCTCAAGTTCACGCACACCGCCTCCTACTCCACCGCGAGTCTGCTGCTCGCGCAGCGGACCACTCCCGTCGGCGGGAAGGAGCTGGCTACCGAGAGCCGCCACGGGCTGGACTGGCTCGACAAGATGTGGGACGACGAGTCCCGCACCCTCTACGTGCAGGTCGGTCTCGGCAAGGGCGACACGGACGACGGCAGCGGCAAGATCCGCTCCGACCACGACATCTGGCGCCTGCCCGAGGCCGACGACGCCCTCCAGGTCAAGCCCGGCGACCCGAACTACCTGATCAAGCACCGGCCGGTCTTCCGCGCGGCACCCCCCGGCAAGCCGATCAGCCCCAACCTCGCCGGGCGCGTCGCCGCGACCTTCGCCCTGGCCGCCCAGCTGGACGCGGCGGACAACCCGGACCGGGCACACGCGGAGCTGGAGAAGGCCGCACACGTCTACGAACTCGCCGATACGGCACCCGGTGACCAGCTGGTCACCGCTTTCCCCCACGGGTTCTATCCCGAGGCGTCCTGGCAGGACGACATGGAATTCGGCGCCAGCGAGCTGGCCCTCGCCGGCCAGGCCCTCGGCGACAACCGGGCAGCCGGCTGGATCAAGCAAGCCGGCCACTGGGCCAAGCAGTACATCGACTCCGACACCAAGGGCACCCTGGGGCTCGGCGACGTCAGTGCACTCGCACACGCCGACCTCGCCAAGCTCCTCAACTACGGTGCCCCGAGCACAGAGGTGACCAGCAGCCAGCTTGTCGCCGACCTCAAGCGACAGCTCGACGACGGCAGCTCCCGCGCGGCCCGCGACCCGTTCCGAGCCGGCGCCGTCTACACCGACTTCGACTCCGTGCCCCACACCTTCGGTCTGGCCGCCACCGCCCAGCTGTACCACCGCGTGACCGGAGACTCCCGCTACGACGCCTTCGCCACCCAGCAGCGCAACTGGACGCTGGGCGCCAACGCCTGGGGTTCCTCCTTCGTCATCGGGGCAGGCACCACCTTCCCGCACTGCCCCGAGCACCAGGCCGCCAACCTCGCCGGTGACCTCGACGGCGAAGGTGACATCCTGCTGGGCGGTGTCGTCAACGGCCCCAACGCCGCTGACAAGCTCAAGGACCTCAACTCCTTCCCCACCATGCGCAAGTGCCCGACGAACCAGGGCAACCCCTTCGCGGCGTTCGACGGACGCGGCGGCGGCTACATGGACCACGTAGGAGCCTGGCAGACGGTCGAATCCGCAGACGACTTCACCGCCACGGCCCTGCTCGCCTTCACCCTCTCCGCCGCCACCCCCCGGAACGCCGAGGCCAACGCCAGGTGACGACAGCGCAAGGGACGCCCTGACCGCTCTGGACGTCATGCTGGACCGGGCCGAGCTCCTCGTCCAGCAGCAGCTCCAGCGCGTGCGCCGCCGACTGCTGCAGTCCGAGGTCAGTACCGACGCCTCGGAGTCCATGCTCCCGCTGCCGGAGACACGGGACATGGTGGTCCTCCCCGGTCCGAGGTCCTGTATCGACACCTGTCGATGCGGCGAGCTTGGCTCACTGATTAGATGACTGTCAACATAGACATATGTCGAATTCAGAACTGGTCGTCCTCGGGCGGGACGATGCCGCGGTGTGCTGCTCGCCGATGGTCCGCGAGCCGCTGGGCGAGGAGGCGGCCGTCGACCTGGCGCGGATGTTCAAGGCGCTCTCCGACCCCGTCCGTCTGCGGCTGCTGTCCCTGATCGCCTCGTACGAGGGCGGCGAGGCATGCGTCTGCGACCTGACGGGCCCGTTCGACGTCTCCCGGCCGACCATCTCCCACCACCTCAAGGTGCTGCGCGAGGCCGGCCTGGTCGGCTCCGAGCGGCGCGGCACCTGGGTTTACTACTGGGTGCTGCCCGCTGCCCTGGCCAAGCTCTCCTCCCTGCTGCAGGCCCCGGCTGGCGCGGCTGCCGGGGGTGCGGGATGACGGAGATGGCTCCGCTCGGCCGCCGGGCGGCGGTGGAGTTCGTTGGGACCGGTGCGCTGGTCGCGGTGGTGGTCGGCTCGGGCATCCAGGCCGCCAAGTTGTCCCAGGACGTCGGTGTGCAGCTGCTGGCCAACTCCCTGGCCACGGTGTTCGGCCTCGGGGTGCTGATCGCCTTGCTCGGCCCGGTCTCCGGCGCGCACTTCAACCCGGTGGTCACCCTGGCCGCGTGGTGGACCGGCCGCCGCAGCGGAGAAGGGCCGAACCTGCGCGAGGCTGCCGCCTACGTCCCGGCGCAAATCGCCGGGGCGGTCGGCGGGGCAGTGCTGGCGGATGCGATGTTCGCCGAGCCGCTCGTCGCCTGGTCGACCCACGACCGCTCCGCCCCGCACCTGTGGCTGGGCGAGGTGGTGGCGACCGCCGGGCTCATCCTGCTGATCTCCGGCCTGGCCCGGACCGGCCGCGAGCACTTCGCCCCGGTCGCGGTCGCCTCCTACATCGGCGCCGCCTACTGGTTCACGTCCTCGACCAGCTTCGCCAACCCGGCGGTGACCGTCGGCCGGGCGTTCACCGACACCTTCGCCGGCATCACCCCAGCCTCCGCTCCGGCCTTCGTCGCCGCCCAGCTCGTCGGCCTGGCCGTCGGCCTCGCCTTGGTCGTCGTGCTCTTCGGCCGCGCCGCGCCCGCCGCCGAGGACGTCGTCCTCCCGCACGGCGAGCATCACCCGGCCGCCTCCGGCCGCTGAACCCCCGCCCCGTACCCGCCCGAAGGAAGAGACCCGTGACTGCTCCCGCCGTCCCGTCCGTGCTGTTCGTCTGCGTGCACAACGCCGGCCGCTCCCAGATGGCCGCCGCCTTCCTCACCCGCCTCGGCGCCGACCGGGTCGAGGTCCGCTCGGCCGGCTCCGCCCCGGCCGACACCGTGAACCCGGCCGTTGTCGAGGCCATGGTCGAGGTCGGCATCGACATCTCCGCCGAAACCCCGAAGGTGCTGACCGTCGAGGCGGTGCAGGCGTCCGACGTGGTGATCACCATGGGCTGCGGCGACGCCTGCCCCTACTTCCCCGGCAAGCGGTACCTGGACTGGAAGCTGGACGACCCGGCTGGCCAGGGCGTCGACGCCGTCCGCCCGATCCGCGACGAGATCGAGGAGCAGATCCGCGGCCTGCTCGCCGACCTTGGCGTCGAGGCCGCCGCATGAGCCCCGCCGTGCGCATCGGCACCATGATGCCCGAGCACGCTGATCAGGTCTTGGCGATCTATCAGCTCGGCATCGACGAGGGCACCGCGACCTTCGAGACCACCGCCCCGACTTGGGCCGCCTTCGACGCGGCCAAGCTCCCGGGCCACCGCCTGGTTGCCCTCGACGCTGACGGCCGGGTCCTCGGCTGGGCCGCCGCCGTCTCCGTCTCCGACCGGTGCGCGTACGCGGGCGTCGTCGAGCACTCCGTCTACGTCCACCCGGAGGCACGGGGCCGAGGCGTCGGCGCCGCCCTCCTGGACACCCTGATTGCCTCGACCGAGACGGCAGGCATCTGGACCATCCAGTCCGGCATCTTCCCTGAGAACACGGCGAGCCTCGCCCTCCACGCTCGCGCTGGCTTCCGCGTCATCGGCACCCGCGAACGGATCGGCAAACACCACGGCACCTGGCGCGACGTCACCCTCGTCGAACGCCGCAGCCCCACTGTGTCCTGAACCACTCGGCGGCGTCGGCGGAGCCACCCGCTCTGCCGACGCTTCCTCAGCAGGCGTTGCTGGCGGTCGGGGAGGGTCGGAGCGGTTGCTGCACTTTCGTGCTTGCGGAAACGTCAGAGGCCCTATCGGATCTCTCCGATAGGGCCTCTGACCTGGGTCGGGGTGGCGGGATTTGAACCCACGGCCTCTTCGTCCCGAACGAAGCGCGCTACCAAGCTGCGCCACACCCCGGTCCTGCGGTTTGTTGCTCTGTCTCCGTCGCAACGAGTAGAACTCTACCGGACGCTCGCCGAGACGCGAAATCCGGTTCCCGGCGGGCGTCCGGTGCAGGTCAGCGGGGGGCCGGGGTGAGGGTGAGGAGGGTGGCCTCGGGGGGGCAGGCGAAGCGGACGGGGGTGTAGCGGTTGGTGCCGCAGCCGGCGGAGACGTGGAGGTAGGAGCGGCGGCCGCCGGCCTGGTGGGTGGAGAGGCCCTTGACCCGTCGGGTGTCGAGGTCGCAGTTGGTGACCAGGGCGCCGTAGAAGGGGATGCAGAGCTGGCCACCGTGGGTGTGGCCGGCCAGGATCAGCGGGTAGCGGTCGGCGGTGAAGGCGTCGAGGACACGCAGGTAGGGGGCGTGGACGACGGCGAGGGAGAGGTCGGCGTCGGCGGAGGGGCCGCCGGCGACCTCGGAGTAGCGGTCGCGGCGGATGTGCGGGTCGTCGAGGCCGGTGAATTCGAGGTCGAGACCGCCGATGGTGAGCCGGCCGCGGGTGTTGGTGAGGTCGAGCCAGCCGGCCGCGTCGAAGCCGTCGCGGAGCTTCTCCCACGGGTTGTGGACGGCGCCGGTGATGCCGCGGCGGCCGGTCCCGTCGGCGTTGTTCAGGCCGTGGGAGCCGCTGCGCATCGCCTGGAGGTAGCGGGCCGGATTCCTGCGGGCCGGGCCGTAGTAGTCGTTGGACCCGAAGACGTAGACGCCGGGGAAGTCCATGAGCGGACCGAGCGCGTCGAGGGCGGCGGGGACGCCGAGCGGGTCGGAGAGGTTGTCGCCGGTGTTGACGACGAGGTCGGGGCGCAGGCCGGCGAGGCTCTGCAACCAGCGCTGCTTCTTGCCCTGCCCGCTCACCATGTGGATGTCGGAGACCTGCAGTACCCGGATGGGCCGGGCGCCGTGGGGCAGGACGGGGACCTCGACCCGGCGGAGCCGGAAGGAACGGACCTCGTACCCGACGGAGTAGGCGAGGCAGGCGGCGCCGGCGGCGGCGAAGCCGAGGGGAACGGAGTACAGCGGTCGCATCGGTCCATGCTCTCAGACGGGGGATCAGCTGGTGAACGTCCGGTGTCCGGGTGCGGATACGGCGGACTACTCCGCTCCGGGGTGGTCGTCGGCGCGCCGGGCCCGCAGGGCCTGGACCTTGTGCCGGTTGCCGCAGCGTTCCATGGAGCACCAGCGCCGCCGCCCGGGCCGCGAGGTGTCGACGAAGATCAGCCGGCAGTTGTGCGCGCCGCACTCGCGCACCCGGTCCGCGTACGGGCCGGTGAACAGGGCGATGGCGTCACGGGCGAGGGTGGAGGCGATCTGGTGGCCGTCGGCGGGCAGCGGGGCGGCGGCGGTGCCGTCGGGAGCGATCCGGGGGACGATCGGCGGGTGTGCGGCGGCCTGGTTGAGGACGGCGTAGTCCGCGGCGGTGCCGGGGCGGCCGTGGGCACGGTCGGCGGCGAGCCGCCAGAGCGCGTCGCGCAGGGTGCGGGTGGCGGTGAGCTGGGCGGGGTCGATGCGGACGGCGTCGGCGGGCAGCCGCAGCCGGGAGCGGGGTAGCCAGTGGGCGAGGTCGGACGGCTGGTGCAGAACCTCGTAGTGGGCGTAGGGGCCGGGGCCGCCGGTGGTGAGCAGTTCGAGGCAGAGGGCGCCGGGGTCGAAGTGGAAGCTGGCGCCTCGGGGGGTGGTCAGGGTCAGCCCGGCGGCGGCGCCTCGGTCTCCGTCCATCATGTAACCAGGATAAGAGGTTACTGCGGCGGGGAGAACCCGGCGGACCCTCGGGAGGACCCCGCAGACCGCTTAGACCGACCGCCCACCATGTGCCGGTCGGTCTTAATGGCAAGCGACCGAACGCCGCAGGTGAAAGACTCGGGGCCATGACGACGCTCAAGGCGCAGCTGCAGGAGGACCTCACGGCTGCCATCAGGAACCGGGACGAGCTGCGCTCGTCCACCATCCGGCTCACGCTGGCTGCCGTCACCAGCGAGGAGGTGGCGGGCAAGGCGAAGCGCGAGCTGTCCGACGCCGACGTGCTGAAGGTGATCGCCCGCGAGGCGAAGAAGCGCCGGGAGGCCGCCGAGGCGTTCGACACCGCGGGCCGGACCGACCAGGCGGCCCGGGAGCGGGCGGAGGGCGAGGTGCTGGCGGAGTACCTGCCCAAGCAGCTCTCCGACGAGGAGCTGACCGCGATCGTGGCGGCCGCCGTGGCCGAGAGCGGGGCGACCGGCCCGCAGGCGATGGGCGCCGTGATGAAGCTGGTGAAGCCGAAGGTGGACGGCCTGGCGGAGGGTGGCCGGGTCGCCGCCGCGGTGAAGGCGGCGCTGACGGGCTGAGCCACCCGCCAGGGCCGCACCCGCCAGGGCCGCACCCACCAGGGCCGCACCCACTAGGACCGCACCCACTAGGACCGCACCCACTAGGACCGCACCCACTAGGACCGCACCCACTAGGACCGCACCCGCGAAGGCACCGACGAAGGTATCGACGAAGGCACCGACGAAGGTTCGCCCGCCGGGGTCACGGAGCCCGACCCGCAAAGCCCGAAGGGGCGCCCCCGAGATCACTCTCGGGGGCGCCCCTTCAACGTGCCGCGCCGGAGGCCGCTCAGCCGTTGTTGCCGCCGTGCTTGCCGCCGTTGCCGTTCCCGCCGTTGCCGTTGCCGCCGATGATTCCCGGCGGGAAGGTGAACCCGCCGCCGATCATCCCGCCGGCGTTGTTGGCGCCCCCGGCCGGGTTGCCGCCGGGGTTGCCGCCCTGGGCCGGCGGCGGGTTCCCGCCCTGGGCCGGCGGCGGGTTGCCGCCGGGCTGCTGGGCGTTCGGGTCGGCCGGCGGGGTGGCCCCGCCGCTCGGGTTGGTGTTGGGGTCGGTCTTGACCGGGTCCGGGATGTTGACGGTCTGGAGCTGCTCCTTGGCCGTGCCCTTGAGCGCCTGGTTCATCGCCATCTGCCAGATCGGGCCGGGGCCGTCGGCACCGAACACCTCACTGAAGTAGTGGCCGCCGATGGTGATGTTCTTCATCTTCACGCCGCCGGCCGGGCCGCCGAGCCAGACCGAGGTGGCGAGGGACGGGGTGTAGCCGCTGAACCAGGCGGCCTTCTTCTCGTCGGTGGTACCGGTCTTACCGGCGATCTGCCGACCGTCGTCCAGGGTGAGGGAGGCGGCGGTGCCCTTCTCGGTCACGTTGAGGAGGACGGTGTTGAGGTTGTCCGCGGTGTTCTCGGAGAACGCCTGGCTGCAGGTGGACTGCGGGACGGCGACGTCCTTGCCGTCGACCGTGCTGATCTTGTTGATCGCGATCGGGGTGCAGTACTTGCCGCGGGCCGCGAAGGTCGCGTAGACGTTCGCCATGGTCAGCGGGCTGAGCTCCATGGTGCCCAGGACCATCGAGGGGACCTCCTGGAAGGCGTCGCCCTTGGCGGACTGGGTGATGCCCAGCTTGTTGGCCATCTGCTTCATCGAGCAGAGGCCGACCTGCTGCTCCATCTGCACGAAGTAGGTGTTGACCGAGCGGGCCATCGCCTCCTTGAGCTCGTACGGGCCGACCTCGCTGTCCTGCTCGTTCTTGACCGTGGCCTTCGGCTTGTCGGTGTTCTTCCAGGTGCCCGAGCAGGTGGACATCTGCGGGTAGTCGATCTTGTTCTGGGAGGGGAACGCCTGGGTGGCCGACATGCCCGACTCCAGGGCCGCCGCGGCCAGGATCGGCTTGAAGGTCGAACCGGTCTGGAAGCCGTTGCCGCCGCCCATCGCGGCGTCGACGTTCAGGTTGACGACGGTCTGGTTCTTGTTCGGGTCCAGGCCGTACGGGCGGGTCTGGGCCATCGCCAGGATCTTGCCGCTGCCGGGCTCCATCATGGTCGCGGCGGCCGACACCGAGTCGGTCACGTTGACCTTCTTGGTGACGGCGTTCTGGGCGGCGGCCTGCTTGTCCGGGTCCAGCGTGGTGTAGATGTTCAGGCCGCCGGTGTCCCACAGCTTCTTGCGGTCGGCGGCGCTCTTGCCGAACACCGGGTCCTGCTTGACCACGTGGCGCACGTAGTCGCAGAAGAAGCCCATGCCGGCCTGGGCGGTGATGCAGCCGTTCTGCGGGTCCTTGTACTTCAGGCCCAGCGGGGCGGCCTTCGCCTCCTTGGCCTGGTCCGCGGTGATGTGCTTGTTCTCGAGCATCTTGTCGATCACGACGTTGCGGCGCTTGACCGTGTTCTCGGGGTAGCGCACCGGGTCGAAGGACGACGGGTTCTGCACCATGCCGGCCAGGGTGGCGGCCTCGGCGATGGTCAGGTCCTTGTTGCTCTTGCTGAAGTAGCGCTGGGAGGCGGCCTCGACCCCGTAGGCCTGGTGGCCGTAGAAGGTGATGTTCAGGTAGTTGGTGAGGATCTGGTCCTTCGACAGGTCCTCCTCCAGCTTGATCGCGACCTTGAGCTCCTGGATCTTGCGGCCCAGGGTCTTGCGCTGCGCCTCCAGTACCGCGGCCTGGTCGTCGCCGGCCTTCTCGACGTTGACGTTCTTCACGTACTGCTGGGTCAGCGTCGAGGCGCCCTGCGAGGCGGTGCCGCTCTCGGCGTTCTTGCCGATCGCGCGGAGCACGCCCTTGAGGTCGACGGCGCCGTGCTCGTAGAAGCGGGCGTCCTCGATGTCGACCTGGGCCTGCCGCATGTACGTGGACATCTGGTCGGCGGTCAGGACGGTGCGGTCGCGCTCGTAGACCTTGGCGATCAGGCCGCCCTTGGCGTCGAAGATCTGCGTCGCCTGGGTGAGCGGCGGGGTCTTGAAGTCGTCGGAGATGTTGGAGAAGCTCTCCGCCGTGTCCTTGGCGGTCAGCCCTATGGCCCCGACGGCGGGCAGGGCGAGGCCTGCCAGCAGGACTCCGGAGAGCACGCTGACGCCCAGGAACTTCACTCCGTGTCCCGCGAAGTCCAGCGGTGACTCGCGGCGTTTGCCGCGCGGAGCTCCGGTGTTGCCTGGGGGCTGGGGTGCCTGGGGGCGCTTCGGTGCCATGGGGAGAACCCTACGTCGCCGAATCCCGCACATAAGGGCAGGTGTTCGCCTACGCTTGTCACAAGCTTGCGACAGCTTCGGTGCGTCAGCATTATTCACTCTTGTGAGTGCGGAGACTTGCCCGAATTGCCCATCCTTGGGCGGTTATTGAGGCAGCTGTGGCCTGCTGTGCCCGTGTGAACCGTAGCGCTCAGTGACGACGCGCGTGGCGAGAGTTGCTATCGCACACTTGGCAAGGCTTGCG
Source organism: Kitasatospora sp. NPDC087314 (assembly GCF_044744365.1). Taxonomy (NCBI): domain Bacteria; kingdom Bacillati; phylum Actinomycetota; class Actinomycetes; order Kitasatosporales; family Streptomycetaceae; genus Kitasatospora; species Kitasatospora sp. NPDC087314. The sequence goes on along the minus strand of NZ_JBIUYE010000003.1, from coordinate 19,535 downwards.
ACCTGCGATCACTCCAACGAGTGAGCTGACCGGTACCCATAGTCCAATCGGGTCATTCGAGATTGAGCCCGGAGGGGCTGTTGCAAGCTGCCGTTCTTCCGTAACGTCCTCAACTGGCAACGGTGAGTATGCCGTTGCCGCCGTGGGGGAGCCTCGATACGGGAGAGGACGGCGCCGGGATGGGCTGGGTTGACGACTGGAGTGCGCAGGCCGCCTGCCGCACGAGTGATCCGGACGAGTTGTTCGTCCAGGGGGCGGCGCAGAACCGCGCCAAGGCGGTGTGCAGCGGGTGCCCCGTCCGCACGGAATGTCTGGCAGACGCACTGGACAACCGGGTCGAGTTCGGGGTCTGGGGCGGGATGACGGAGCGCGAGCGCCGGGCGCTGCTGCGCCGCCGCCCGACGGTCATGTCGTGGCGAAGACTGCTGGAGACGGCCCGCACCGAGTACGAGGAGTCCCTCGCCACCGGTGTGATACTGACGGACTACGCCCAGGCGGGCTGAGCACGACGGCGCCGGGCATACCGGCGCTGGGCACATCGGCGAGGAACATGACGGCGCCGAGCAAACCGGCGACGGGCACACCTGTGCTGGGGGCACAGGCGCACCCGCGCCGGATACGTCGGTGCCGGGCGTCCGGCGCGGGTCGGCGCCTACGCGGTGCCGCTGAGCCGGTCCCCGATGGCCCGCAGCCCGTCCAGGTCGTGCACGTCGCCAGGCAGCGCGGCGACCTCCACGATCGGCACGTCCGGGTACACCGACACGAAGCGGTCCCGGGTGCGGCGCTCCCGCCCCATGATCTGCATCCGCTCGGCGTGCAGCCGCAGCAAACCGGCCGCGAGCAGTTCGGCCTCGGGCGAGGCGTGCTCAGAGCCGTTCTCCTCCAACGTCTCGGCGGCCGCCAGCGCCCGTTCCGCGGTGAGCTGCGGCGCGCCCGAGCCGTGCACCCGGTTGAGCACCAGCCCGGCCAGCGGCATCCGGTCCGCGGCGAGCCGGTCGACGAAGTACGCCGCCTCGCGCAGCGCGTCCCGCTCCGGCGCGGCCACCACCAGGAACGCCGTGCCCGGCGCCTTGAGCAGCTGGTACGTGCGGTCGGCGCGCTCGCGGAAGCCGCCGAACATCGAGTCCATCGCGCTGACGAAGGTCTGCACGTCGGTGAGCAGCTGGGCGCCGAAGATCTTGCCCAGGGTGCCGGTGAGCAGGCCCATCCCGGCGTTGAGGAACCTCATCGCGCTGCGGCCGCCGACCTTGGCCGGGGCGGTCAGGATCCGGATCACCCGGCCGTCGAGGAAGGATCCGAGCCGGTTGGGCGCGTCCAGGAAGTCCAGCGCCGAGCGGGACGGCGGGGTGTCGACGACGATCAGGTCCCACTCCTCGGCGGCGCGCAGCTGCCCGAGCTTCTCCATCGCCATGTACTCCTGCGTGCCCGCGAAGCCGGCCGACAGGGACTGGTAGAACGGGTTCTCCATGATCGCCTTGGCCCGTTCGGGTTCGGCGTGGGCGAGCACGACCTCGTCGAAGGTCCGCTTCATGTCGAGCATCATGGCCTGCAGCTCGCCGTCGCCGGTGACCCCCTTGACGACCCGGGGGGTGTTGTCCAGCTCGGTCAGGCCCATCGACTGGGCGAGCCGCCGGGCCGGGTCGATGGTCAGCACCACGACCTTGCGGCCGCGTTCGGCGGCCCGCAGGCCGATCGCCGCGGCGGTGGTGGTCTTGCCGACGCCGCCGGAGCCGCAGCAGACGATGATCCTGGTCTTCGGGTCGTCGATCAGCCCGTCGACGGCGAGTCGGCTGCCGGTGGCGCGTACGCCGCCGCCGTGGTCGCTGGTCCGGCCGACCCCGCCGTTGCCGCCGCTGGTTCCGCTGCTGGTCACGCCGCCCCCTGCCGTTTCAGTTGGCCCGCCAGCCGGTACAGCCCGCCGAGGTCCACGCCCTCGCCCAGCAGCGGAAGTTCGTAGGTGGGGAGCCGCAGCTGCTGCAGATCGGCGCGCTGCTCACGCTCCAGCTCGACCCGCTCGGCGTGTTCCCGGGCCTGCTCCAGCAGCGGGTCGAGCAGCGGCTCCACCGCCGCCCGGACGGTCTCCGCCTTGCGCGAGCGCCCGCCGAGCCCGGCCTCGCCGAGGGCCAGGGCGACCTCTTCGCGGTGGTCCCCGTCCACTGCGGCCACCGCCGCGGCGTCCAGCACCGGCGGCCGGACCATGTTGACCATCACCCCGCCGACCGGGAGCCTGGCCTCGCGCAGCTCGGCGAAGCCGTCGACCGTCTCCTGAACCGGCATCTCCTCCAGCAGGGTGACCAGGTGCACCGCGGTCTCCGGCGACTTCAGCACCCGCATCACGGCCTGCGCCTGCGTGTGTATCGGCCCGATCCGGGCCAGCCCGGCGACCTCGGCGTTCACGTTCAGGAACCGGGTGAGCCGTCCGGTCGGTGGCGCGTCCATCACGACCGCGTCGTAGCGGCGGCGGCCGTCCGGGCCCTTGCGCCGGGCCGCCTCGCAGGCCTTGCCGGTGAGCAGGACGTCCCGTACGCCGGGCGCGATGGTGGTCGCGAAGTCGACGAAGCCGACCTTCTGCAGCGCCTTGCCGGCCCGGCCGAGCTTGTAGAACATCTCCAGGTACTCGAGCAGCGCCAGCTCGGTGTCGATGGCCAGCGCGAACACCTCGCCGCCGCCACCGCCGCCCCCCTCGTCGGGCGGCAGGCCCAGCTGGGCGCGGGAGACCGAGGCGATCCGGCGCTCCTCGTACGGGAGGGCGGCGATGCCGAACAGTTCGGCGATGCCCTGCCGCCCCTCGACCTCGATGAGCAGGACCCGCCCGCCGTCGGCGGCGAGCGCCAGCGCCAGCGCGGCGGCCAGCGTGGTCTTCCCGGTGCCGCCCTTGCCGCTGACCACGTGCAGCCGGACGCCCTCCCAGTCGGGGTCGCGCCGGGCCGCCTGGCCGGGGGTGCGTGCCACGCTCCGTCTCCGTCCGTCTCGTGGGCCGGGGGCCGCTCCGTCGGCCGGCCCGATCTCCGGTGCCCTCTCGCGAGGGTAACCAGGGAGCGCGCCGGATGCCCGGAGCACCAGGGGGGCCGGGCCTGAATCATGCCCCCTTTGTGGGCCACCTCACACGCCGGTCCGTGGGCGGCGCCGATCGCCGCGGCGGCTCGTCTAGAGTCTGGCCATGACCAAGTGGGAATACATGACGGCGCCTCTGCTCGTGCACGCCACCAAGCAGATCCTGGACAACTTCGGCGAGGACGGCTGGGAGCTCGTCCAGGTCGTGCCGGGCCCGAACCCGGAGCAGCTGGTGGCCTACTTCAAGCGGGAGAAGAACGCATGAGCAAGGTCGAGGCGAAGCTCGCGGACCTGGGTCTGACCCTGCCGCCGGTGGCCGCTCCGGTCGCCGCGTACGTGCCGGCCCTGCGCTCGGGCGAGTTCGTGTTCACCTCCGGCCAGCTGCCGGTCGTCGGCGGCAAGCTGCCGAGCACCGGCAAGGTCGGTGCCGAGGTGTCCCCGGAGGAGGCCAAGGAACTCGCGCAGACCTGCGCGCTGAACGCGCTGGCCGCGATCAAGTCGGTGATCGGCGACCTGGACCAGATCGAGCGGGTCGTGAAGGTCGTCGGCTTCGTCGCCTCGGCCCCCGACTTCACCGGCCAGCCGGCCGTGATCAACGGCGCCAGCGAGCTGCTCGGCAAGGTGCTGGGCGAGGCCGGCGTGCACGCCCGTAGCGCGGTCGGCGTCGCGGTGCTGCCGCTGGACGCCCCGGTCGAGGTCGAGCTGCAGGTGCGGGTCAAGACCAGCTGACCGTGATCGCGAAAGGCGGGGTTGGGCCTGTCCAACCCCGCCTTCGTACGCTTAGCATCCGGGCATGGACCATCGAGCGACGACGCTCCCGATGCCGCCCGGTTGGCCCGCCCGGATCCGGGCGGTCGACTCCGGCGCGCTGACCCCGGCGGTGCCCAGGCCCGCCGCGACGGTCGTGCTGCTGCGCGACGCGGCCGACGGGCCGCAGGCGTACCTGCTGCGCCGGCGCACCTCGATGGCCTTCGCGGCCGGCATGTACGCCTACCCGGGCGGCGGGGTGGATCCGCGCGACGCCGAGGTGGAGACGGGCTGGGCCGGGCCGACGCCCGAGGAGTGGGCGCGGCGGCTCGGGGTGGACGCCCGGACGGCGCGGGCGGTGGTCTGCGCGGCCGTCCGCGAGACCTTCGAGGAGGCCGGGGTCCTGCTGGCCGGGCCGGACGCGGACAGCGTCGCCGCGCCGCGCGACTGGAGCGCCGAGCGGGCCGCGCTGGAGGCGCACGAGCTGTCCTTCGCCGAGTTCCTCCGCGACCACGGCCTGGTGCTGCGCAGCGACCTGCTGGGCGGCTGGGCCCGCTGGGTCACCCCGGAGTTCGAGGAGCGCCGCTACGACACCTGGTTCTTCGTCGCCGCGCTGCCGACCGGGCAGCGCGCGGCCCTGGAGGTCGGCGAGGCCGACCGAGTGGCCTGGCTGACGCCCGCCGAGGCCGTCCGGGGCTACCAGGAGGGCCGGTTCGGGATGCTGCCGCCGACCGTGACGGTGCTGCGCGAGCTGTCGCCGGTGCGCACCGCCGCCGAGGCCCTGGCCGCGGCCGCCGGGCGGTCGCTGGAGCCGGTGCTGGGCCGGGCCGAGGTCCGGGGGGACCGGATGACGGTCCGCTGGCCCGGGTACGACGAACTGACCATCGACGGGGACTTCCCCGAGGACTCCTGACCCGGAGACGCCGAACAGAAAGGACCGACGCCCGATGACCCACAACGACGTGGCTCGCCGGACGGCACCCGCGCTGCCCGCCCGCCGCCTGATCCCCCGTACCCCGGCCTGCGAGGGCCCGGTCCCGTTCGTCGAGGCGACCCAGCGGTCCCTCGTCCGGCCGCTGCCGCCGAGGGCCCTGTACCGCGACGGCGAGGGCGGCCGGTGAGCGGACTCCTGCCGGGCGACCCCGCCGCCGCCATCGACGGCGAGGCCACCCCTCGGGCGCTGTGCGTGCTGGCGCCGAACCCGTCGCCGATGACGCTGGACGGCACCAACACCTGGCTGCTCTCCGAGCCCGGCTCGGACCTCGCCGTGGTGATCGACCCGGGGCCGCTGCACGAGGGCCACCTGCGCCGGGTGGTCGACCTCGCGGAACAGCAGGGCAAGCGCGTCGCGCTGACCCTGCTCACCCACGGCCACGCCGACCACTCCGAGGGCGCGGCCCGCTTCGCCGAGCTCACCGGCACCGAGGTGCGCGCCCTGGACCCGGCGCACCGGCTGGGCTCCGAGGGCCTGGTCAACGGCCAGCGGCTGGACGTCGGCGGCCTCGACCTGCGGGTGGTCGCCACCCCCGGCCACACCTCGGACTCGCTGACCTTCCACCTGCCCGCCGACGGTGCGATCCTCACCGGCGACACCGTCCTCGGCCGCGGCACCACGATGGTCGCCCACCCCGACGGCCGGCTCGGCGACTACCTGGACTCGCTGCGCCACCTGCACACGATGGCCTCCGCGCACGGCGTGCGGACGGTGCTGCCCGGCCACGGCCCGGTGCTCGCGGACGCGCTCGGCGCCGTCGACTACTACCTCGCCCACCGGGCCACCCGGCTCGCGCAGGTGGAGACCGCGGTCGAGGCCGGCTGCCGGACCGCGGAGGAGGTGGTGGCCCGGGTCTACGCCGACGTCGACCGGACGCTCTGGCCGGCCGCCGAGCTCTCGGTCCGGGCGCAGCTGGAGTACCTGGAGGAGCACGGGCTGATCCCGGGCCTCGACTGACCGGGGTGCAGGCCCCCTGCAACCCGGGGAGAACGCCGAAGGGCCCGTCCGCTCGGACGGGCCCTTCGGCGTGGACGGGGCGGTGTCAGCGCGAGCGGCGCGACAGCCGCTCGACGTCCATCAGCACCACCGCGCGCGCCTCCAGCTTCAGCCAGCCGCGGCCGGCGAAGTCGGCGAGCGCCTTGTTGACCGTCTCGCGGGAGGCGCCGACCAGCTGGGCCAGTTCCTCCTGGGTGAGGTCGTGGGCGACGTGGATGCCCTCCTCGGACTGCACGCCGAAGCGGCGGGAGAGGTCCAGCAGGGCCTTGGCGACGCGACCGGGCACGTCGGAGAAGACCAGGTCGGACATCACGTCGTTGGTCCGGCGCAGACGGCGGGCGATGGCCCGCAGCAGCGCGATGGAGACCTCGGGGCGGGCGTGCAGCCAGGGCTGCAGGTCGCCGTGGCCCAGACCGAGCAGCTTGACCTCGGTCAGCGCGCTGGCGGTCGCGGTGCGCGGGCCCGGGTCGAACAGCGACAGTTCGCCGATCATCTCGCTGGGGCCGAGGACGGCGAGCATGTTCTCGCGTCCGTCCGGCGAGGCGCGGTGCAGCTTGACCTTGCCCTCGGCGACGACGTACAGCCGGTCGCCCGGGTCGCCCTCGTGGAACAGCGACTCACCACGTGCGAGGGTCACCTCGGTCATGGAAGCGCGCAGCTCGCCGGCCTGTTCGTCGTCGAGTGCCGCGAAGAGTGCGGCGCGCCGCAGAACGTCGTCCACGTGCTTCCTCCTTCTCGGCCGTCCGGCGGGTGGGCCGTCCGGCGCAAGTTCCGTACCGTGCTCTGCATCACCAAGCATGGCGCATGTCGCTCCGATCATATGAGGAGGGGGTGCGCCGAGGTGTGCTGCGCGGGGCCATTCGTACCGGCGGATCACCGGCCGGGGCGCCGCGGGGGAGGTGTTGGATCGAACGCCTGCTCGGATGGCTCGAACAGCGAATCGCCCACCGCCGTGCGGGCGTAGAGGACGCTGTGGCCCGCGCGGTGGGCACTGGTCAGACCCGCCGCGCGCAGGGCGGTCAGGTGCTGCGAGACGCCGGCGGCGGACAGGCCGGTGCGGCGGGCCAGCTCGGTGGTCGAGGCCGGGGAGTCCAGTTCGGCCAGCAGCCGGGCCCGGGACCGGCCGAGGACGGTGGCCAGCGCGTCCCGAGTCCCGCCCGGGCGGGGCTCCCAGAGGGTGGCCGCGCCGCGCGCCGGGTAGCTCAGCTGCGGCGGGTCCGGCGGCAGCACCCGGGTCAGCACCCGTGGCCAGGCGAAGGCGGAGGGCAGGAGGAGCAGCCCGGCCCCGGCGGTCAGCCGGGTGACCGCGCAGTGCCGTCGCTCCAGGCGCAGCGCGGTGCCGTCCCAGCGGACCGTCTCGTGCAGCTCGTCCAGCATCCGCGCGGTGCCGTGCTCGGCGGCCTGCCGGGAGCGGTGGAACACGTCCGCCTCCAGCAGGGCGCGGATCCGGGCCCAGTACGGGGCGAGCGCGAGTTGCCAGTACGCCCCGATCTCGGCGGCGAGCCGGGGCAGCTGCCCGGCCGGGTCGCGGTACAGCGACTCCAGGACGGGCGGCAGGCGGCCGCCGGCCTCGGCGGCGAGGATGTCGAGGTCGGCCCGGACCTGCCCGGCGCCGGTGGCGGTGATCGCGGCCAGCTCGTCGGCGAGGGCGGGGGCGAAGCCCGTCGGCGCGGGGTTGAGGAAGTCGGGCAGGTGGCCGGTGGGCGGGACCATGACGGCCAGTCGGCTGCGGTCCAGCCCGGTGGCGGTCGGCCGGGCGCGGACCTGGTCGGCCCAGCGGCGGTGCAGCGCGGGGACGGGGGAGTGGGCGAGGGCGCGGAGGCTGGTCACCACCTCCTGCATGGGGGAGACGGCGAAGCGGGTCAGCGCCAGGTCGTTCGCGGAGAAGTGCAGTGCCGTCCGCATGCCGGGCCCCTCCCAGAAGATTCGGGCTCAGCTTAATCAGTGGTGGCCGCTGCGGGGCGGGCCGCACGATGCGGGGGAACCGAGGCAGCACCCGACGGCACGGAAGACGGTGACCCCGCATGTCCCCCACCCCCACCTTCACCCCCACCCTGCGCGAGCGGGCGCTGCGGCTGCGGGAGCTCGTCGCGGACGGCCCGCTCGTCCTGCCCAACGCCTGGGACGCGGGCAGCGCCGCCGTCATCGCCTCGGCCGGAGCCCGGGCGATCGCCACCACCAGCGGCGGCGTCTCCTGGTCGCTCGGCCGCGGCGACGGCCACCGGCTGGAGCGGGCCCAGGCCGTCGAGGCGGCCCGCCGGATCGTCGCGGCCGTGGACGTGCCGGTCACCGTCGACGCCGAGGGCGGCTACGGGCCGCTGCCCGCCGACGTGGCCGCGACCGTGGCGGCGCTGGTCGAGGCCGGCGCCGTCGGCGTCAACCTGGAGGACTCGGCGGCCGTCGGCGGCCCGCTGTTCCCGGTGGCCGAGCAGGCCGACCGGCTGCGGGCGGCCCGGGCGGCGGCGGCCGGGGCCGGCCTGCCCGAGCTGGTGGTCAACGCCCGTACGGACGTGTTCCTGTTCGGGCTGGGCGGGCTCGACGACGTCCTGGCCCGGGCCGAGGCCTACGCCGGGGCGGGCGCCGACGGCCTGTTCGTGCCCGGGCTGCTCGACCTCGACGCCCTCGCCGAGCTGTGCCGGCGCTCCCCGCTGCCGGTGAACGCCATGGCCGTCGCGGGCGGGCCGACCGTCGCCGAACTCGCCGCCGCGGGGGTGCGGCGAGTCAGCGTCGGCACCGGTCTCGCCCAGCTCGCGTACACGGCGGCCCGCCGCGCCGCGGCCGAACTGCTCGGGCCCGGGACGCTGGCGGAGCTGGACGGCGCGCTCGGCTTCGGCGAGCTCAACGGGCTGTACGGGGGCTGACCGCGTTCCCGGGGGCTGGCCTGGGTCAGCCGGGTCAGTCGGGTCAGTCGGTGAAGCCCAGCTCGCCGAGGGTCTTCTCGATCCGGGCGTGGTGCGCGGCCTCCCAGTCGTCCAGCGTCTCGGCGGCCTCCTTGGCCAGCTTGGCGCGGGCCGCCGCCAGGGCCTCCGCGCGCCGGGCCGCGGGCACCACCACGACCCCTTCCGCGTCGGCCACCACGATGTCGCCGGCCGCCACCGACACGCCGCCGCAGCGCACCTGGGCGCCGTGCGTGCCGAGGGCCCGCTTGGCCCCCGGGATCGGGATCACGCCACGGGCGAACACCGGGAAGCCCAGCTCCCGGACCTCGCCCAGATCCCGGATCAGGCCGTCGGCCACGAAGGCCGCGACGCCCCGGCGCTGCGCGACGGCGCACACGTTGCCGCCGGCCAGCGCGTAGTCCAGGTCGCCCGACTCGACGACGATCACGGCGCCCGGCTCGGCCCGGTAGATCGCCGCGTGCAGCATCAGGTTGTCGCCGGGCGGGCACTGCACGGTGAACGCCGGGCCGGCCACCCGGAGCGCCCCGGGCCAGAGTGGACGAATGCCGATGTCCATCACCTGGGCGCGCCCGAGCACGTCGGCCAGCGTGGTGGTGGGGATGTCCTTGAAGTGCTGGTCCATGCTTCCTCGTCATCCGGGTCGGGTGCTTCGTGCGGCGGTGCGGCGGTGCGGCGGTGCGGCGGTGCGGCGGTGCAGCGGTGCGGCGGTGCAGCGGTGCGGCGGTGCGGCGTCAGGCCAGCGCCAGTTCCATGGCCTGCTCGGTGGTCTCGACGCCCCACTTGCGGGCCGGTCGGGAGACCGTGAGCCGGAAACCGGCCTGTTCGTAGAGGTGGTGGGCGGCGCCCAGGCCGGCGATGGTCCACAGCAGCACGCCGTGCGCCGCTCGCTCCCGCGCCTCGGCGAGGGCGGTGTCCAGGAGCCGGTGGCCCAGCCCCTGGCCCCGGACGGCCGGGTCGGCGATCACCCAGCGCAGCTGCCACCAGCCGGGCCGGTCCGCGACCCGGGTCAGCCCGGTCGCGCCGACCACCCGTCCGTCGAGCTCGGCCACCCAGAGCCGGCCGGGCGCGGCACCGCCCTCGGCGGCGCGGGCCAGCGCGAGTTCGGCCATGCCGAGGGCGACGTGGGCCTCCATCGTGGCGTCCATCCCGAACTCACGGGCGTACAGCACCCCGTGCAGCGCGGCCACCGCCCCCAGGTCGCCCGGCCGGTCGGCCTCCCGGATCTCCACCGGCACGGCACCCGCCTCCTCCACCGCAGCAGTCTTCACTGAAACAGTCGTTTCAGTGAAGACTAGGGCGCATGCCTGACGCTGTCGACACCTCGCAGCCCTCCGCCCGCCGGACCGAGCTGCTCGCGGCCACCAGACGCTACCTGGCCGAGAACAGCCTCTCCGACCTCTCGCTGCGGCCGCTCGCCGAGTCGATCGGCAGCAGCCCCCGGGTGCTGCTCTACCTCTTCGGCTCCAAGGAGGGCCTGATCCGCGCCGTGCTCGCCGCCGGCCGCGAGGAGCAACTGGCCCTGCTGGCCCGCTGCGAGCAGGAGCCCGGCACTCCGCGCGAGACCCTCGACCGGCTCTGGGACTGGCTCACCGCCCCCGAACGCCGAAGCGTCCTGCGGCTGTTCTTCGAGGGGTACGTCCGCGCCCTCGGCCCCGGACCGGACGGCCCCTGGCGCGGCTTCGCCACCGCCTCGCTCGACGAGTGGCTGCCCCCGCTGCGCACCCTGATGGCCGACTCGCCCGTCGACCCCGCGCTCGCCCTGGCGGTGATCCGGGGGCTGTTGCTCGACCTGCTCGCCGACGATCGGAACGCGCCGCGGGTGGCCGCCGCCTGGCGGTCCTTCCTCGCCGGGGTCTGAGCCCGCGGCCGCGTTCCGTCGTTCGTCCGGACCCGCCGGTCAGGCGAAGAACGTCACCAGCTCCGGCGCCAGCACCTCGGCCGCCACCTCGTGGGTCTGGCCGGCCAGTGTCCGGTACTCGGCGCCCGGCACGGCCGCCGCGACCGCGCGCGCCGGCGCCCGCAGCGACTCCGGGCTGGCGCCGCCGTCGACGACGAGCGTCGGCACCGCGACCCGGCCCAGGACATCGCCCGGGACGGCCGCGCCGCCGTGCACCCCGAGCGCCGCGGCGTCGTAGGGCAGGGTCGGCGCCACCGCCTCGAAGGCCGGCCACATCGGGGCCGCGCGCAGCCCGTCCAGCAGCTCCGCCGGCATGCCGGCGAAGATCATGAGGGCCGCGACGGCGTCACCGCGCCGACCGTCCGCGAGCGCCGCGTCCAGCTCGGCCACGTACTGGGCGAACCGGGCGCGCTGCCCGTCCTCGGCGCTGAACGGCGGCTCGTAGACGGCGAGTCGGCTGATGCCGACGCCCTGCGCGGCGGCCCGCAGGGCGAGCGCGGCACCGGAGGACACCCCGAGGACGGCGGCCGAGCCGCCGGCGGCCGTGATGACGGCCGCCAGGTCCTCGATCTCGCGCTCCACCGCGAAGGGCGCGGTGTCGCCGCTGTCACCGCGGCCGCGCCGGTCGTAGGTCCAGACGGTGTGGTGCGCCGCGAGCTGCTCGGCCAGGGCGGGAGCCGGGCCGAAGCCCCGGTGGCAGAGCGCGCCGTCCACGAGGACGACGGCCGGCCCGGAGCCGGTCACGGAGCAGGCGATGCCGGTGCCGTCGGCGGAGACAACGGTGTTCATGGGGTGGGTCCTTCGCTCGTATGGATCGGTCACAGGGGTAGACCGTCCGCCGCCGCAGAACTCATCGCTCCGGCCGAGGATTTCCTCCACCGCGGGCAGGGACGTATGCCGGCGCTCCGCCACTTTTGTCGGAGGCACCGGAACGGGTCATGGTGGGATGGGCAGGAGGCCCCGGGGCGAGCGGCAGGCGCCGGTCGCGCTGATCGGCCCCGGGGGGTCCGCCGGGCGGCGTAGCCTTCGTGCATGGCAGAGAGCAAGGCCCGGAAGGCGGCGGCGCCGAAGCCGACCGTGAAGAAGGCGGCGGTGAAGCCGGGGAAGCCGGAGTCGCATCTGGCGATGGTGCGGCGGGCACGGCGGATCAACCGCGAGTTGGCGGAGTTGTACCCGTACGCGCATCCGGAGCTGGACTTCGAGAACCCGTTCCAGCTGCTGGTGGCGACGGTGCTGTCGGCGCAGACGACGGACCTGCGGGTGAACCAGACGACGCCGGCGCTGTTCGCGAAGTACCCGACGCCGGAGGACATGGCGGCGGCGAACCCGGAGGAACTGGAGGAGGTCATCCGCCCGACCGGGTTCTTCCGGAACAAGGCGAAGTCGTTGATCGGCCTCTCGGTCGCCCTGCGCGACGAGTTCGGCGGCGAGGTCCCGGGCCGCCTCGACGACCTGGTGACGCTGCCGGGCGTGGGCCGCAAGACCGCCAACGTGGTCCTCGGCAACGCCTTCGGGGTGCCCGGGATCACCGTGGACACGCACTTCGGGCGGCTGGCCCGGCGGTTCGGCTGGACCGCCGAGGAGGACCCGGTGAAGGTCGAGGCGGCCGTCGCCGAGATCTTCCCGAAGTCGGAGTGGACGATGCTGTCGCACCGGGTGGTCTTCCACGGCCGCCGGATCTGCCACTCCCGCACCCCCGCCTGCGGTGCCTGCCCGATCGCGCCGCTCTGCCCGTCGTACGGGGAGGGCGAGACCGACCCGGAGAAGGCGCGCAAGCTGCTCAAGTACGAGCTGGGCGGGCAGCCCGGGCAGCGGCTGCGGCCGCCGGGGGACTTCCCGGGGGAGGCCGCCGCCCGGGCCGACGCCGCCGCGCACCAGGGGCGGGTCGCGGACCTGGCGGTGGGCGAGTGACGCGGCGGACGCCGGAGCCGTCGGCGGCCCCGGTGATCGAGCGGGACGGCCTGCCGGTCTGGCTGGACCCGGTGCGGGACGCCGCCGAGCGGGTGCTGCCGGAGCAGCTGAGCCGCTTCCTGCCGCCGGTGGAGGGCGGCCGGGCGGCGGCGGTGCTGATGCTGTTCGGCGAGGGCCCGGACGGGCCGGACCTGCTGCTGATCGAGCGGGCCCGTTCGCTGCGCTCGCACGCCGGGCAGCCGTCCTTCCCGGGCGGCGCGCTGGATCCGGAGGACGGTGATCCGGACGGTCCGGGCCCGATCGCGGCGGCGTTGCGCGAGGCCTGGGAGGAGACCGGGCTGGACCCGGCCGGGGTGCAGGTGTTCGCGGCGCTGCCCGCGCTGTACATCCCGGTCAGCCGGTTCGTGGTGACCCCGGTGCTGGGCTGGTGGCGCGAGGAGTCGCCGGTGCGGCCGGTGGACCAGGGCGAGACCGGCGCGGTGTTCCGGGTGTCGATCGCGGACCTGGTCGACCCGGCGAACCGGGTCCGGCTGCGGCACCCGTCCGGACACGTGGGGCCGGCCTTCGCGGTGGCCGGGCGGCTGGTCTGGGGGTTCACGGCCGGGGTGATCGACCGGGTGCTGCACCACAGCGGACTGGAGCTGCCCTGGGACCCGTCCCGGATCGTCGACCTCTCGGACGAGGCGCTGGCCCTGGTGCAGGGCGACCTCGACCACTCCCGGGCGCTGCTGGGCGGCGACGCCGGTACCTCGTGAGGGCCCGTCCGCGCGGCCGGGTCGCGGGCCGTGGGAGGGTATCGGGGTGAACGTCCTGGATGTGCTGCTGATCGCCGCTGCCGTGGGATTCGCCGTGTCGGGTTACCGGCAGGGCTTTGTGGTGGGCGTCCTGTCCCTGGTCGGCTTCCTGGGCGGCGGCCTGCTGGCCGTCCAGCTGCTGCCGTTGCTGCTCGACCACCTCAGCCCGGGCACCACCGCCTCGGTGGTGGCCGTGGTGGTGGTGATCGTGTGTGCCGCGATCGGCCAGGCGATCACCGCGCACTTCGGCTGGAAGCTCCGCGGCCACATCGACCGCCGCCCGGCGCGGGTGCTGGACGCGACCGGCGGGGCGGCCGTGAACGTGGTCTCGATGCTGCTGGTGGCCTGGCTGATCGGCTCGGCGCTGGCCGGGGCGTCGCTGCCGACGGTGTCCAAGCAGGTCCGCTCCTCGGCGATCCTCGGCGGCGTGCAGAACGCGCTGCCCGACGACGCGCCGAACTGGTTCTCGGACTTCTCCAAGGTGCTCGCCCGCAACGGCTTCCCGCAGGTCTTCAACCCCTTCGAGCACGAGCCGATCACCCAGGTCGACACCCCCGACCCGGCGCTGGCCGGCAGCCCGGCGGTGGCGCGGGCCAAACAGAGTCTGGTCAAGGTGGTCGGCACCGCCACCTCCTGCGGAAAGACCCTGGAGGGCAGCGGCTTCGTCTTCGCCCCGCACCGGGTGATGACCAACGCCCACGTGGTCGGCGGGGTCGACGAGCCCACCGTGCAGATCGGCGGGGCCGGGCAGCTGTACGACGCGACGGTGGTCCGCTACGACTGGCAGCGCGACATCGCCGTCCTGGACGTGCCCAAGCTGAACGCGCCGGCGCTGTCCTTCGCGGGCGAGGCGAAGACCAACGACAGCGCGATCGTGGCGGGCTTCCCGGAGAACGGCGCCTTCAACGTCCAGCCGGCCCGTATCCGCGGCCGGATCCAGGCCAATGGCCCGGACATCTACCACCGCGGCCAGGTGGTCCGCGACGTCTACTCGGTCCGCTCGCTGGTCCGTCAGGGCAACAGCGGCGGCCCGCTGCTCACCCCGGACGGCCAGGTCTTCGGCGTGGTGTTCGCCAAGTCGCTGGACAGCGCCGACACCGGGTACGTGCTGACCGCGGCCGAGGTGCGGGACGACGCGGAGAAGGGCAGCACCGCGAACACCCGGGTGGACACCCAGGGCTGCGCGCTCTGACCGGGCCCGGCGGCGGTCCGACGCGCCGGGTCCTACCATCCGATATCCGTCGCACCGTCAGTCCGCCCTGGTAGCCTCTGCCGCGCTCACCCGTTCGGCTCAACCGGGCGCCGTCCCGGAGTGAGTCTTACGGGAGGTCGTGGTAGTCCGATGATGGGTCACTCGCACGCGGTCAGTGGGGCGATGCTGTACGCCGCCTCGGCGCCGTTCCTGCCCCCGCTGCTGCTGCACACCACGCTGCAGCCGGCGGACATACTGATGGGCACGGTGCTGTGCGCGGGTGCGGCCCTGCTGCCGGACCTCGACCACCACGACGGCTCGATCGCCAACTTCCTCGGGCCGCTCTCCAAGGCGCTCTGTCGCTTCGTGGCCTGGGCCTCCGGCGGTCACCGGCACGCCACCCACTCGCTGCTGTTCGTCGCGCTGATGGGCGCCGGCACCTGGGCGGGCGTCACCTTCCTGGGCCGCAACTTCACGCTCGCGCTGACCTTCTTCCTGCTCGCGCTCGCGATCCGGGCACTGCGGCTCTGCCCGCCGGGCGACGGCCCGGAGGCCTGGATCACCATCATCGGGCTGTCCGCGCTCGGCACCTTCGGGATGAACACCTGGATGCCGAGCTCGCCGGGCTGGCTGCCGTACGCGGTGGCGCTGGGCACCCTGGCGCACCTGCTGGGCGACTGCCTGACCAAGAAGGGCGCGCCGCTGCTCTGGCCGCACAAGGAGCGCTACGAGGTGGTGCTGATCAAGCGCAGCGGGAACAGCGTCGAGACGAAGGTGCTGGTGCCGATCATGTCGGTGGCGACCTTCGTCCTGCTCTGGTTCACCGCGCTGTCGCCGACGATCGTGAACTGACCCGTCGGGAACGGTCGTGCGCTGACCCGTAGGGAACGATCGTGCACTGACCCGCCGGGAACCGGCCGGGTGACGCGGCGCGAGGCCTCAGGTCTCGCGCCGCAGTCGTGCGCCGACCCAGCGGGCGCGCCGACCGAGGATGCGGGGGATGCCGAGCTGGCGCTGCGCCGGGCGCTGACGGCGGTCGAGGCCGTCGTGGCCGAGGTCGTCCGCCCGGTCGGGGCGATGGGCGGAGCGCTGGGAGCTGTTGTGGCGTCGGGCGCGCGGGGCGCCGCCGCGATCGGGCATCCAGGTCATACCGGAATGGATGCCCTTGGGGCGGTGGGGGTAACCGCCCGGCGTACGCCGAAGTTGGCCTATGCGGTTGTCATATGAGCTTAACGATAGGGGAGTTGGGGCCAAGGGCCCTTCCCCCGCGTCCCTTCCCGCGCACCCCGCCCGCGTGCCCCTCCCGCCGCTCCCCGGCCGTCACTCCTTGTGGCGGCCGACCCAGTCCAGCAGCTCCGCGGTGAACTCCTCCGGGGCCTCCTCGTGCGGGAAGTGCCCGACCCCCGGCAGCAGCCGCCAGCGGTACGGCGCCGCCACGTACTCCCCGCCGCCGAGCGCGGTGTGCGACAGCAGCACCGGGTCCGCCGCGCCCTGGACGTGCAGGGTCGGCGCCGTGATCGGCTTCTTCATCCGTCGGGCGAACTGGATGCCGTCCGGGCGCGCCATCGAGCGCAGCAGCCAGCGGTACGGCTCGATCGAGCAGTGCGCCGTGCTGGGGATCCGGATCGCCTGCCGGTACGCGTGCACCGTCGCCTCGTCCAGCTGGTTCGGGCCGGTCCAGGCCTCCAGGTAGCGGCCGATCTGCGCGGCGTCGTCGGCGACCAGGCGGCGTTCCGGTATCCACGGCGGCTGGAAGCCCAGCACGTGCTCGAAGGCGGCCGCCTGGCGGCGGTCGGTCAGCAGGGCCCGGCGCAGGTCCCGGGGGTGCGCGGCGGAGACCACGGTGAGGCTCTGGATCACCGACGGGCGCATCACGGCGGCCACCCAGGCCAGCGTGCCGCCGGAGGCGTGCCCGACCAGGTGCGCCCGGCGTTCGCCGAGCGAGCGGATCACCCCGGTGATGTCCAGGGCGAGGTTGCCCGGGTCGTACCCGCGCGGGGTGCGGTCGCTGCCACCGATGCCCCGCAGGTCGAGGGCCACCGCCCGGTAGCCGGCCTCGGCGAGCGCGGTCAGCTGGTGGCGCCAGGCCCACCAGTACTCGGGCCAGCCGTGCACCAGCAGCACCAGCGGGCCCGTGCCCAGCTCGGCGATGTGGAACCGGGCGCCGTTGGCCGCGAGGTCCCGGTGCGTCCACGGGCCGGCCTGCCGGACGCTCCAGGCCTCGGCCTCGCCGTCGGAGCCGCCGCCGGCCCCGCCGTCGGGGGCGGTGCCGGGGCCCTCCTCGGCGGGCTCCCGTCCGGGGGCCGGATCGGGGCCGGAGTCGGCGGACGGCTGCGCGGGTTCGGGCTTCTGGTCAAGCGGCATACCGAGAGCGTGTCACATCCGCGGCTCGGACAGGTGTCCGGCACTCACTCCCGGCGGGGTCCGGGCAGGCGGCGCGCCGCCCCCGGAGGGACCGTTACGGGATGCGGCCCAGGGCCCGGTCGATCTCCTCCTTGGTGGCCGGGCGCGGCCGGGCGTTCTTCAGCACGTCGGCGGTCTTCTGGGCGCCCTCGATGGTGCGGTGCGGCTTCTCGATCCGCTTGAACGAACGCCAGGCCATCAGCCCGAGCAGCACCGCGAGCAGCAGGTAGGCGCCGGCCACGATGAGGAACGACCAGCCGAGCGACAGGCCCAGCGCGTGGATGCCGAACGCCGCCGCGGCGCTCAGCATCGGGACGGCGGCCAGCGCCACCACGCCGGCGACGGCCAGCGAGACGCCCCCGGAGACGCCGCGCTTGACGTCCGCCCGGATCTCGGCCTTGGCGAGCGCGATCTCGTCGTGGACCAGCGCGGACAGGTCGGCGGTGGCCGCCGCGAACAGCTGCCCCACCGAACGCTCGCCCTCGTAGGGCGCCCGGCCGTTGCTGGACGGGTCTGCGGCTCCTGCGGGCATCAGCGGTTCTCCTCTGCGGCTGTGCGGCGTGACGCCGCCGTGTGGTGCGGTTCCGGGGGCCGGTGGGGCCCGGAGGCGTCAGTGGACTGTCGACAGCTCAGAATCATGCCCCTACCGGTCAGTCGCACACCACTCCGGGGCCCCGCCGGAGGGATGTGTCCCGACTGCGGGCGGCTCCTGGCAGGCCTCAGCGGTCCGTTCCGGACCCCTCGCCGGTCGGGTGCCGGGTCGGTTCGGCGACCCGGGCCCGCCAGGCCGGGTCGTCCTGCTGGTAGACGTCCGGAACGCCGTCGTCGTCCAGGTCCCGGTCCTCCTCCTCGCACAGCGCGCGGTAGTGCCGGTTGCGCAGCTTGAGCAGGACGGTGGCGACCGCCGCGCAGAGCAGCGAGCCGACCAGGACGGCCGTCTTGGAGCGGTCGGCGAGGGCCAGGTCGCCGGGGAAGGCCAGCTCGCTGATCAGCAGCGAGACGGTGAAGCCGATGCCCGCGAGCACCGAGACCGCGAACATGTCGGCCCACTTGAGCTGCGGGTTCAGTTCGGCCCGGGTGAACCGGGCGGCCAGCCAGGTGCCGCCGAATATGCCCACGGTCTTGCCGACCAGCAGCCCGATGACGATGCCCATCGGCGTGGCCTGGGTGAACACCTCGCGCAGCGCCGGGACGGAGATCGTCACCCCGGCGGCGAACAGCGCGAACACCGGGACGGCCAGGCCGGCCGAGAGCGGGCGGACCAGGTGCTCGATGTGCTCGCCGGGGGAGTGCTGCTCGTCGCCCTCCTTGTGGCAGCGCAGCATCAGGCCCATCGCGACGCCCGCGACCGTGGCGTGGATGCCGCTCTCGTGCATCAGCGCCCAGTTCACGACGGCCAGCGGCACGAAGAGGTACCAGCCGTGCACCCCGCGCCGGTGCAGGAACCAGAACAGCACCAGGCCGGCGAAGGCCAGGCCGAGCGCCCAGAACTTGATGCCGGAGCTGTAGAAGATCGCGATGATCAGGATCGCGATCAGGTCGTCCACCACGGCGAGAGTGAGCAGGAAGGCGCGCAGGGCGGACGGCAGGTGGCTGCCGACCACGGCCAGCACGCCGAGTGCGAAGGCGATGTCGGTGGCGGTCGGGATGGCCCAGCCGGCGGGGTGGCCGCCGCTGCCCGAGTTGACGAGGGCGAACAGGATCGCCGGCAGCGCGACGCCGCAGACGGCGGCTATCACCGGCAGCACCGCGGCGCTCGGGGAGCGCAGCTCGCCCGCGACGAACTCGCGCTTGAGCTCGATCCCGGCGACGAAGAAGAAGATCGTCAGCAGGCCGTCCTTGGCCCAGGTGCCCAGGGTGAGGTCCAGGTGCAGCGGGGCGGACGGCCCGATGGTGTAGTCGAGGACGCTCTCGTACGCGTGCGGCCAGGCGTTGGCCCAGATCAGCGCGACCACGGCGGCGATCAGCAGCAGCACGCCGCCGACCGTCTCGGTGCGCAGGGCGTCGGTGACGAAGGTCCGCTCGGGCAGGGAAAGCCGGCCGAGAAGCTGCCGACGGCGGGTCGTCGGCTCGTGGACGGGCGGCTGGTCGGTCACGCGGGACCTCCTGAGGGGCTGGGAGCGGCAACGGATACACCTGTGGTGCAGTTGCCGACCAGACTTCCCGGCGCGCCCTGTGACGCCCGGACTCCTGCTCAAGGATCTTGATGCGTCATTAACAGTCTAACGGGATCGTTCGGGTGACATCCGGATTGTCCTATTCAAGGACTTAAGCCCTGCGAGCCGGTTCTGCATCCCGGCGGAGCAGCGGTACGGCACTCGAACGGCCCCAGCCGCATGCGGACGGGTGAACGCGTCCCTGTCGTCGGTCGCAGGCCGGCGCGCGCTCACCGCGAAGCCGCGGTTTCGTCCGGAGCGCGTACGACACCCTGCGCACCCCGGCGGCCGACCGGGGGAGGGCGGAGGACCGACAGCCGTGCCCCGGGCGGTGGTCACCGCCCGGGGCACGGGTTCATCGCTTCGGCAGGCTCAGCCGTTGCTGCCCGACGGCGGCAGCTGGGCCTGGATCTGGCTCATCACCGTGCTGTCGGCGAGGGTGGTGGTGTCACCGACCTCGCGGCCCTCGGCGATGTCGCGCAGCAGGCGGC